>NZ_JARFNM010000001.1:550000-1150000 GCF_029167365.1 Amygdalobacter nucleatus | reverse complement strand
TCTCATTGCCAATTTGAATTGACAAAATCAGGTCTTGTTGAGTTGACAGAAGCTAGACGCGCTGAAATTTTAACTAATAACTCTAACTTGGCTAAGCAAGCTTTGCGTGTCTTGGCTTATGCTTACAAAGAAAGTTCTGAAACTGATTTTTCAGCTGAAAATGGCATGATTTTCGTTGGCTTAACAGGTATGATTGACCCTGCTCGTCCTGAAGCTAAGGCAGCAATTGCTGTTTGTAAGCAGGCTGGTATCAAGGTCAAGATGATCACTGGCGATTACAAAGATACAGCCGTAGCTATTGCCCATGATTTGGGCTTGATGCAAGCTGATGATGCTGTTTTGACTGGTCAAGAGCTTAGTCAGATGAGCGATGATGAGTTAAGTCAAAGAGTTAATCAGACAGCTGTTTATGCCCGTGTTTCACCTGAACATAAGGTGAAAATTGTCGAAGCTTTGCGTAAGCAAGATGCTATCTGTGCTATGACTGGTGATGGTGTTAACGATGCACCGGCTTTGAAACAAGCTGATATTGGTGTGGCTATGGGTATCACTGGTACTGAGGTTGCTAAGGGTGCCGCTAGCATGATTTTGACAGACGACAATTTTGCTACGATTGTTAATGCAGTAGAAGAGGGCCGTATCATTTACGCAAATATTCGTAAGTTCGTTGGCTTCCTCCTTTCCTGCAACATCGGTGAGATTTTGGTCATTTTCTTGAGCATCATGATTTTGGGCCCAGAGATGATTCCATTGGAGCCAATTCAGTTGTTGTGGTTGAACTTGGTAACTGACTCATTCCCAGCTTTGGCTTTAGGTCAAGAGTTTGGCGAACGCGACATTATGTTAGCTCCGCCGCGTTCCCGTAATGCTAAGATCCTTGATAAAGAGATGACTTGGTCAATTGTGGTACAAGCTACAGCTATCTTTATCTGTGTCTTCTTGGGCTTTACATACGGCAGATACATTTATCCTGATTTCATTATCAGTAATGGTATTAAGGATGTCGCTGACTTCTTTAGTCCTTTAGGCTTGCCAGGCCATATGCCTTCAGCTGGTGCCCGCACGATGGCCTTTACGACTTTGATTTGTGCTGAGCTATTGAGAGCTTATAGCTGCCGTTCAGAACACTTCTCTGTCTTTAGTATCGGCTTCTTTAGTAACAAGGTCATGAACCGTTCGGTTCTTTTATCTATGTTCTTGTTATTAGTTGTCCTTTACGTGCCATTCCTAGATCCAGTATTTGATACAGTTGCTTTAACTCTGGTTGACTGGGTTGTGGTAATTGTCTTAAGTGCAATACCATTTGTAGCTGGCGAGATTTTCAAATTGTTGTATCATCACGATACACGTAAAAAAGTTAAGAGCAAATAAACTACCTTAACAAATAAACAGCACCTGCAGGAAACATAATTTTCTCGCAGGTGCTTTTTTATACCTAATGTATGTTGGGTGTATTTCTCTTTTGCTTGTGTTATGATCATACTAGATTTGGTTGTTTATCGAGCCTAAGGTATTGAGATTCGGAATATTAAAGATGGGAGTTTGTCATGAACAAGGCAACAGATATTAAGTATCGTTTGGCTGCAGCGTTGAAAGAATGTATGGCCAGTACAAGTTTTGATGATATTACTGTTAAGCAAATAGCGGCTACTTGTGCTGTTTCCCGCCAAACCTTTTATCGTAATTTCGCTGATAAGTATGAATTGGTTAATTGGTATTTTGATCGTTTGTTGACAGCCTCCTTCCAAGTTATGCGTGAGGGGAAGACTGTTAAGGAGGGCTTAGTTAGGAAATTTGCCTTTATCCGTCAGGAAGCTATTTTCTTTGCAGCTGCCTTTCGCGTCGATGAGCAAAATTGTTTGAAAGAGCACGATTTTCAAATGATTCTGGACTTTTACACTTCGATTCTAACTAGGGAGCAAGTTTTAAGTAATAACGATTTGCTTTTGTTGGAGATGTATTGTTATGCATCTGTATATATGACCGTTAAGTGGCTGTTAGCTGGAATGAAGATGAGCGATAGTGATTTAGCCGATTTAATGATAGCTGCTTTACCAGAAACTTTAGTTAAGCTTTTCCAAACTGGTAATTTGTTAGGTGTCTAGTTTGTTATAAATTTAAATTGATAAACTGCACAGCTTGCTCAATTTATCAATTGAATTATGTGCGCTTTAGAGAAAATTTCAGGATAATTGCAATTTTGTGACGAATTGGCAAAAGTGTAACTTATATTTTGCGGTAACGCTTGTTATGATACAGGCATATCAGATGAGCTTATTAAATTAACGGGATAGCTCATTGTAGGAGGGTTTTTATGGTTCACAAAATTACACTTAATGCTACTTCTTATCATGGCGCGGGTGCCATTCAAGAAATTATGACAGAGATTAAGCAACATGGCTTTAAGAAGGCTTTCGTTTGCACTGATCATGATTTGGTGAAATTCAAAGTTGCTACTAAAGTAACAGATTTACTTGATGCTGCTAAATTCCCATATGAAGTTTACACAGATATTAAAGCTAACCCAACAGTTGAGAACGTACAGAGCGGTGTAGCTGCTTTCAAAGCAAGTCAAGCTGATTTCATCTTGGCTATCGGTGGTGGTTCATCCATGGATACAGCTAAGGCTATTGCTATCATTATCACAAACCCAGAGTTTGCTGATGTTCGCTCTTTGGAAGGTTTGTCACCAACTAAGAATCCTTGCGCACCTATCATTGCTGTTCCAACTACAGCTGGTACTGCTGCTGAAGTTACAATTAACTATGTTATTACTGATGTCCAAAAGGCACGTAAGTTCGTTTGCGTTGACCCACATGATATGCCAATCGTGGCTGTAGTTGATCCTGAGATGATGGCTTCAATGCCTCGTAACTTGGCTGTTGCAACAGGTATGGATGCTATGACACATGCTATCGAAGGCTATACAACCAAGGCTGCTTGGGAAATGACAGATATGTTCCATCTCGAAGCTATTCGTTTGTTGTCCAACAATTTCCGCAAGGCTGCTGATGGCGACATGGAAGCTAAGGCTGGTATGGCTTTAGGCCAATATATCGCTGGTATGGGCTTCTCCAACGTCGGTTTGGGTATTGCTCACTCAATGGCACACACATTGTCAGCTCACTATGACACACCACACGGTATTGCTTGCGCTCTCTTCTTGCCAATTGCTATGGAGTTCAATAGCGAATATACAGGCGAGCGTTTGAGAGAAGTTGCTCGTGCTTTGGGTGTTGAGGGTGTTGATGAGATGACTCAAGCTGAGTATCGTCAAGCTGCTATCAATGCTGTTAAGAAATTGGAAGCTGATTTGGGCGTACCTACAACTTTGGACAAGATCAAAGAGGAAGACTTGGAGCAATTGGCAACAGATGCCTTGAACGATGCTTGCTATCCAGGTAACCCGCGTTCAGCTACTAAGGAGCAAGTAATTGCTATGTTTAGAAAGCTCATGGTTAAATAAGATTTAAGCATGTTAAATTTGAAAAAAGGCAGCCGTAAGGTTGCCTTTTTTAGCTTTTATCGCCCTAATTAGTTACCGAAAACAAGAAAAATATTAAAAATATGCTATGATTAATGTATAAAAAATATTTAACAGTAGGTTTTAATTTTTAGGGGGAACTATGGGAAAATTTAAGAGTTTACTAGAAGAATTTAAGGCGTTTATCGCACGCGGAAATGTGATAGATTTGGCAGTAGGTGTTATCATTGGTTCTGCTTTCTCTAATATTGTTAAGGCTTTAGTTGATTGCGTTATGATGCCAATCATCGGTATTATTTTAGGCGGTATCGACTTTTCTAACCTTTCATTCAACATCGGTAACACACCGATCTTGATCGGAACATTTTTCCAAGCCGTCTTCAATTTCTTAATCATTGCAGTTGTCATCTTTAGTTTTGTTAAAATTATCAGTTTGGCAAAACATAAGCAAAAAGAAGAAGCACCAGCTGTACCTGAAACACCAGCTGACATTAAGTTGCTCACAGAAATTCGTGACCTCTTGAAGAAGTAAAGCTATTTAGGCTGTTGATAGTGGACTTGCTAGCAGAGATGCCCAGCAAGTCCATTTTTTCTGCTATCATTGACAGAAGACTGATTGAGTGGAGATAGAACATGACTTTAGTTTATTTATTGGTGCCAGTTGAAACAGAGTTTGACGAACGGGGCAAAATTCAGGGCCGTTCTGATGCTAAATTGGCTAAGACGGCGGAAGCACCTATTCCTAGCTTGAAACATATTTTACAGACTTTAGACTTGAAAACAGCCTATATTTCACCACAGGAGCGGGCAATTTATACTTCTGAGTTAGCTAACTTAACAATCAAAGCCGAAATTAACAATTTAATGGATTGGGATTTTGGCGTCTTTGAAGCACAACGCAATTTTCTATTACCCAAATTACCAGCTGATGATTATGGGGACTTTTTTAAGCGTTATGGCTATGGCGGTGAAACAGCCAGTGAAGTTAATCAGCGCTTAGAGAAAGCTATCTTTGCCGTAAAAAAAGAAGCTCAAGCCGACAAATTGCTTCTAATTAGCGGTCAACACGCAATATATAACTTTTATTTGCAGCATACAGACGAAGCTAAGCGTAATTTGCGAAAGGCTGATTTTGAGCCTTGTTCTTTGCATGCTTTTACAGTTACCGATGATAAGATAACGTATAACCAATCTTATTTTTGCACATTAGCACCTGAACAGCTAAATGCTGTTCCTAACGAAAGTGAGTATGTACAATGGTAAAACATCTATATTTAGTTAGGCATGGCCAAACTCAATTCAATAAGTTAAAGATTATTCAAGGCTCTTGTGATGCAAAATTAACAGAACTTGGGCTTAAACAGGCTAAACAAGCTGGAATTTATCTCAAGCAGCAAGGCATTAAGTTCGATAAAATTTATTGTTCACGGGCTTTAAGAGCTCGGCAAACTTTGGAGACGATGATCGACCAACCTTACACTTATCTAACTGGCCTAAAAGAATGGGATTTTGGTGTGTTCGAGGGTGAGGGAGAGTGTTTGCAAGATCCGAAAATTTTCTATCGCTTGCCAAAAGACACATATGCCTTGTTTGGGGGCGAAAGTTATGCTGAATTTGAAAAACGGGTACTGACAACTATTGCAGAAATTGCTAAAACTGAAGCTGAGAACATCTTAATTGTCGCCCATGGCTGCGTCAATTTAGCTTTTTATCAAGCCTGTCAATTCAAAGAAGGAACAAATGCAGAGTTTCTGAACTGTGCTATACAAGTTTATCGCTATGAAAATGGTAACTTTATCTATGAACGTAGCATTGTACCGAGCAGAGAAGTAGGTGATTGTTAATTATGGTAAGTGAACTTAACGTCGATATGCTGATTATTAAATTGGCAGAATATAGTCAAAAGTTAGCTTCTATTTTGACGGAACGTGAATTAAAAATTGTAACGGCTGAATCTTTAACAGCTGGTATGCTAGCTTCCCATTTAGCCGATGTTGCAGGGGCCAGTGCCTATTTATTAGGCGCATATGTTTGTTATTTAGATGAGATGAAGCAACAGTTACTAAACGTAGATAGTGAAGTTTTGGCTAAAGACGGAGCTGTGTCTGCTAATTGTGTGCGCGAAATGGCGACAAACAGTTTAAGGCAAGTCCAAGCGGCTGATATAGCGATTGCAGTGAGCGGCTTTGCCGGCCCTGAGAATGCAAACTGGTCTGAGAAAGAACCATGTGGCACCGTCTATATGGCTATTACAAGACGTGACAAAGATACAGGTGAGATTAATGTCAGAACTTATAAAGAATTGTTCGTGCCAGAGCGTAACAAAGTGCGTTTAGCCGTTTGTGTTTGGGCAATGGAGGAGCTCTTGGCAATCTTAGCTAAATGCGCTTAAAGTTCAGACTTATTTAGTGCTATGATTGAGACAGATATTTAGTTCAGGTAAATGTGATGCAAAGTAGTGAGCAATTAAAGAAAAATTCATTCAAAAAAGCGGCTTTAGTCGTTATTGTCGGTTTGCTTTTGAGCAAGGTTACGGGCCAGGTGCGCGAGGTGCTCTATGGCGTGGTATTACAAAAACCTGAATTAACGGATGCCTATGTCCAAGGTTTCCTCATTCCGGATTTAATATATGATTTACTGATTGGTGGCTCTATTCAAGCAGCGTTGATTCCAACCTTGGCCAAAGCCTTAGGCACGCAAGATGAGCGTAAGACTTGGCGTGATGTCAGCACCTTTATTAGCTTTTTCAGCTTATTGATGTTATTGGCTGTGCTCATCTTAGAAGTGGCCGCTTATCCAATTTTAGCTTTGATCAGTAAGACAACTAATTTGAGCTTGACCGTGCAAGTTGCAAGGCGTTTGTTCCCGCAAACTTTCTTCATGATGGGTGCAGCGCTGACAATTGGCATTCTCAACGCCCACAAATTATTCACGCGCACGGCTTTAGGACCAGCTCTTTATAACTCGTTGGTTTGCGTGAGCTTGATTGTGTTAGGACGGGCCAATGAGCAGGCTTTGTTACATGTAGCGGTGGGCATAAGCTTGAGTGCCTTTGTTTACTTTATTTGGCAGCTTTTATTAGCAAGACAGCTGTTACCGAATATTAAATTTAATTGCCAATTTAATAGACCTGGCTTCAGACATTTACTGTTGTTAGCTTTGCCAACGATGCTTTCAGCTTCAATTGCGCAATTCAGTAATATCTTTTTGCAAGCTTATACCAAAGCTATGCCAGCTGGTAGTGCGACAGCGCTTAGGTATGCGACAACTGTCTGGATGTTGCCTTATGGCGTGTTCACGGTAGCTATCGGCCAAGTTATGCTTCCATCTTTAGCCACTTATATTGGCCAAAATAATCAAGTAAAAGCAGGGGAAATGTTGAATAAAGCCTTGCGCTTAGTGTTGTTATTTGCCTTGCCTTCGGCATTGATCTTTTTCAGCTTACGCCAAGAGATTGTGGTTGGTATTTTCTGGTGGAAGAATCAGTTACCTAAATTTGCAACAGGCGATTTAGCCAATTACTATGAGATTTTGAAGTCGGCGGCTGGCATCTTGACTTTCTATGCGCCAGTAATTGTTTGCCAATCAATTATCTATATTTATAACTATGCTTTCTATGCCCACAGTATTACAGTGGTGCCGCTTCTGAATGCTTTGATTTCGTTGCTATTGACTTTAGGTCTAGGCTACTTTGCCGCTCAAACAGGGCAAGTAGCTGGCTTGTCGTTGGCTTTCTTGTTGGCAAGCGCTTTGATTGCTTGCATTTTACAGGGCATTTACCATCACAAGTTCAAGCAGGAAAAATTGCGTAAATTTGCTTTCTTCTTGTGGCAGAACTGGGTAGCTTTGATGGCATTAACTGTATATTTAGTTTTAGATCATTATTATTTAGCTCCATTAATGTTTAGGCATAAATTAGTTAATTTAGCCTATCTAGGCGCGCGTGGCCTTGTGGCTTATGCAACTTATTATTTGTTTGCATTTTTGGTTGGGGTCAATGAGCTTAGGAACATTAAACAGCTTTGGCATTAGGAGTTAGGCATGAGTGAAAAGCTTTATGAACAAACTAGAAAAGAGAACAAGAAAGTAAGTAAGAGTTTTATAGCTAGGGTGCAGTCGAGGCGAATCTATTGGTTCCTGAGCTTGCTTTGCATGCAATTTGTTTTGTTTGTGTTGCTCTTTTACACCGTGCAGACGAATATTTTTAATTTCGTCAGTATAGCTAGTTTTGTGTCCTTTGTTGCTTTTGCCTGGTTTATTATGGTGCAACACATTACGACAGCTTCCAAATTTTGTTGGCTGTTAGGAGCTGCGCTTGCGCCTTTATTCACATGGCTTTTCTATCTGTTTATTAATGGCAGCTTTATGCAAAAACGCACTTTGTTAGCACGCACTTTTAGTAAGGAGCAAATTTTCGTTAAGTATTTCACTATGCGGGGCCGGCGCTTGATGGCAGAGTGGAAATCTTTGTTACAAGCACAGGGCTTAGCCAATTTTTATAATATTGCTGCGCTTATCTTTCGCCACAGTGGAAGCCGCATTTATCCGAATCAGAAGGTCAAATATTATAGTTTAGGCGATTATGCTTGGCCTGATATGAAAGCAGCGCTTTTACAAGCTAAGAAGCATATCTGTATTGAGTTCTATATTATTAAAAATGGTCAGATGCTTGACGAGCTTTTGGAGATTTTGTCGGCTAAATTGCAAGCTGGTGTTGAGGTCTATTTCTTATACGATGGTGCTTGTGATTTGTTGTTGAATTTCGATTTAGCGCAAACATTAAGAAATGCTGGGGCTAAAACAGCTGTTTTCATGCCGATTAATGGCCAGCTTACGATGGATCATAACCATCGTGATCATCGCAAGCTGTTAATTGTCGATGGTGAGATAGCTTTTACTGGCGGCTTAAATATTGCTGATGAATACATCAACCAAGCCGCACCTTATGGCCATTGGAAAGATGCGGCAATTCGGGTGGAGGGTGAAGCTGCGATGCGTATGCAGGCTTTCTTCTTAGCTAATTTCACAGCTAGTTATAACCCTGACAAAGAAGATGATTTGGACTTAGCAAGTTTGTTGAATCCAGAAGCAGCGGCCTTTAACTTGAGTCAGCGTGATTTAGAATTACCACTTAATGTGCAAGCTTATGATGTAACGTTGCTTAAGAAAAAGCCCAATAAGGCTAGTCAGGCGCGGAATAAGTTACGTCAGACTTGGCAATTAGCCAAAGCCAAAGTCAAACGGAAAGCTAAAGCTGAGACAGAGAATTTAACTGATGATAAGCTTAATAGTCAAAAGCCGTTAAGTAAGCTTTCGACCAAAAATTTGGATCGGCAGAACGACTTGCCCTGGTCGCAGCATGAATTGGCTATTGAACAAGGCGGCGTAGGGCATGATTTGGTTACAGTGCAGTCTATGCCTGAGGATTTTTCACCGAATAATCTACGTAATTTGCTTATTCCTTATGCTGATGCGCCCAGTGTTATGAACTCTATTTCTGAAAACGTGTTTTTGCAGTCTATATATGTGGCAAAAGCACAAATAAAGATTATGACGCCTTATTTGATCTTGAGTGATGAGTTGTTGAGGGCGTTGACAGTAGCTACTACAAGAGGCGTAAAGATTGAGATTTATTTACCATCTATTGCCGATAAACGCATTATGCAGATTTTGGCTAGATCGATTTATCCGCAACTTCTACAAGCTGGCATCATGCTCTATGAATACTTGCCTGGTTTCATTCATTCCAAAGTGATGCTGATTGATGATTGTCTCTCAATCGTTGGTACGGTTAATTTGGATTATCGTAGTATGTATTTGAATTTTGAAAATGCGGTGCTTGTTTATGACCGTAAGCTGGCCAAAGATATTCTCCTGGATTTTCAGGCAACACGGCCGAAATGTCGTAAGATAAATTTGGCATTTTGTCAGAATCTGCCACTCAAAGATAAGCTTTTGGGCGTTGCTTTAAGGCCACTTGGACCGTTATTGTAAATTAATTGAAAAAATCAAGCTTTAAAATTACCGTAACGGCAAATTTATCAGATATAATCATTTAAGAAAAGTAAGAAAGTTGACAAGCTATGAAATTACATAGACAATTCTTGAGACAGACAGACAGACAGACAGACAGACAGACAGACAGACAGACAGACTAATACTGCCTGTTTTTACTTAGAATTTTACAATTGGCGGCACGATATACTTTATGGTTAGGTGTATGGTGCTGTCTTTTTTTTGTGTTTTTTTAGCAAAATTTAATGGAGAGAAAAAATGAAAACAAAAGTATTCAAAAGTAAATTTTTATGCCTATTATTAGCAATGGTGATGATGCTTGGCTTGTTGCCTGCTAAGTTTATTCAGGCCACAGATGCTAATACTGTTGATGAAGCTACTTCTAATGAATCATCTACATCAGCTGCAGAACCTAATTCCAACGCAGCTCCCACACCTGATGCTGCAGGAGAGCCTGTTAAGGTAGACACACCAGCTGATAATGCTGTTCCTGCCGAAGCTCCTAGCAATTTCGAGGATCGTGCAACTGTTAATGCTAATGAAATTTATTTGGATAGTGTAAATGGCGATGATATTAACGCAGGTTCACCAGATAAGCCGGTTAAAACTTTTAATAAAGCTTTGGAAATACTAGCCGAAGCTGGCACACTAAATGTTGTTAATTTGAGTGAAAGCAATATTAGCGTTAATAAAAAGGTTACATTGAAATTCTTGAATGATGTGACCATGACAGGTACGGGCACAGGTATTGATCTTGCTGAAGGAAGTCACTTAACTGTAGCTGATGGTAAAAAGTTGACTATGTCAGGCTATAATACAGCCATTAATGTTAAAAAAGGCGCTGAAATCAATGATGGTGATTATGTTTTCGAATTTGCTGAAAACGGTTTTGCTTTTGTAACAAGTGGCAATATTGTTGGCACAAGTAAAGATAAACTGAAGATGAATATCAAGAATGGCTACTTTGAATTTAACAGTGCTGATAGTGAATTTAAAAATGCGACAATGAATCAAAAGTATGAGGGCAAAAAATGGCAATTATATGAGTGGAATGGCTTTAAAGTAATTAATTCTGAAATTAATTTGTGTAGATTGCCTGTATATTTTAAGGGCCCATTATACATGGACAATTCTAAGTTCACAATTGATGGTAAAGGTGTGAATTACCAGACAGGTGCTTATTTTGAAAATTCATGGACTAATGGTACATTCCATTTTACGAACAATTCGATTTTTGAAGTGAAAAATTTTAATACTCATTGGCGTGCTAAAGGTATTACCTTTGGTTATGGCAACAAAGTTCTAGTTGAAAATGGTGCGAAGATTATTGTCAAAAATAACGGTAATGGCGGCTTAAATGCTAATGAAGGAATAGCTACTTTTAATGGTGGTTATATTGAAGGCGATGGACATAGCGGTTCACTATTTGGTGCACAAGATAATGATAATACCAAAATAGTCTTTGGTGCTGACTCTGTTGTTAATACGCCAATGAAAGCAGACTCTGATAATGGTCTTGGTCAAACTGGAACGAATTATATCGTTACTGGTGGTTCGCACAAAGTTTTCTATTCTCCAAATTATCATAGTGGTAAAGCTATACCAGTGAATGGCGAAGAGAACGGCAACGAAAAACTTACTTGGTTCAAATTAAATGATAACAGTGTTGAAAAGCTTAACCCAATCAATAAAAATGGACAAGCTTATGAATATTCAGTCAAAAATGCTTCTGATGATGGCAATAAATATGTTTGGACTCCAGCAGCCAAAGTCACCTTTAAATTAAATAACAATGATGCAAGCTTCTCAGATAAAACAACTGCAGATAAAATACTTAAAACTATTCGTGGCTATAAGTTAGATGATGTTGCTGGAAATACAGAAGTAGGAGATCCAACCGACAAAAATGGCGTAAATTTTTTAGGCTGGTTCTATAAAACAGCTTCTGGTGAAGAAAAGGAATTCAGCTGGGACGAGAAATTGACGACAGATACTGAAGCTTATGCTAAGTGGGAAGCTAAAACTGTAATTTACCACAACGGGCAAGGTAAGAATTATATTGCTTCCAAAAAGAAAGAGGATACAGAGGCAGAAGTTTTGGCCTTTGATGAGATAGTAAAAGCACAAGCTGATTTCAAAGTGGAAGGCAAACAGTTTACAGGCTGGACAAGCAACCCAGACGGAACAGGTGCTGAATATAAAGCAGGCGACAAAGTCACCTTTGCAGAAGGCAAAACACAAATTGATCTTTATGCGAAATATACAGATAGCGAATATACAGTTAAGTTCTCAGCTAATGGCGGAACATTCAGTGCTGATTCTGTCTTTAAACAAAATAAAGATGTTTTTACCCTTGAGAAGGATGCTAATGATGGCGATGTTGCTGTATTAAATAAAAAGGCAAAGTATAATGACAACTTGTTTGATTTGCTCGGAACATTAGACCACAATCAACTAAAACCAGATACAAATGCAACTAAGACAGGCTTTGTTTTAGCGAATACAGATTACTTCTATAAAAATGAAGAAGCAGGCCATGGCAGTATAAGATTTGATGACTACACAAGTTCATTCTTTGGTCTTACACTTAAAGGAAAAAATCCTAAAATTATAGCTGACACCACTTATTACTTGGCATGGAAAGTTGATTCAAATACTGAAACCAAGTCAGTGGAAAACATATCGCTCGATTCAGACATGTATGGTGCTGATGCTGCTAAGACAACTAAGGCACAGCCTGTTTATAAAGACAAAGAATTTAGCTTAACAGGTGCTGTTAATGTAGCTTCTATTAAACAACAAATGTCTGGCATCGAACTTATATTTAATAAACAAGAGAACGACTTTGCTAAAATCACTTTAACTGGCGCAAAGTCGACTTTTACAGCTAAATTGACTTTACCTAATGAAATTGAAATCCCTAAAAATCCGCAGGTTGTTGCAAACGGCCTTGGCGATTGCTTTGAACTTGGTAAAACAGAAGTAAAGGGCCAAAAAGTCATTGTTACTTTCAAATTAAAAGCTGGCATGACAAACTATCAAAAACTAAAAGCTGCTGTCAACTCAACAGGCGCAGCAACAGTTGCACCTAGCCTCATTACGTTAACTGTTAATGGCTTGAAATTGAAAGACTTTGACAAGTTGAAAGATGGGCAGAAATTAACAGCAACAGGTGATGTGACTGGTAATTTCTCAGCCGTAGCTAAATTCGGAGATACTCGTAAGAGGTTTAGCTTTACTTGGAAAGGTAAGCAAACAAAAGATGGTAAAGATGATGCTGCAACAGATAATTCTATCCAATACACCTTTATTGTTTCGAAGCCAACAGAACTTACTTTGGGTGGCGACTTATTAGTGAAGAAGGGTAACGAGGCATATGACACTGTACATTCTGCTCCTTATTCTGTAAGTGCAGGTGATAATTTAACCTTTGAAGGCAAATTAAATGTTTCTTCAATTAAGGATAAAATTAAACTCTTGAAAGAAGAGTTTGACAAGAATAACAATAACAGCTCAGATACCATCACAACTAAGGATATTAAGAGCGAATTTACAGCAACCTTAACGCTGCCAGAAGGTTTAACATTGCCAGAAACAGCTAGAGCCACGTTAACTGACAATAATTTATTTGAAATCAAAAATGGTGATGTTAAGGTTGAAGGCAAAAAAATCAGCGTCAAAATGACGTTGAAGAAAAGCTACACTACATTCTCTGATTTATTTAAGGATGTAACTAGTGTTAGCGATACTTTAGACTTAGAAGTGCCAAATATTAAAGTGGCAGATACAGCTGCCGGTAATCTCACGGTAAAAGGCGAAGTTATTGGTACCTTTGTTGGTACAGCTACAGCTGGAACTAAAGAAAAAGTCTTTAATTATCAATGGACAGCAGAGCAGACTGAGAGTGGTAAAGACTGCAAACAAGCTGCAAATGATAACAAGACGATTCAGTTAACGTTGCAAGTGCCAAATTGCTTTACTTTGGGTGGCGATATTCTGATAGGTGAAGACACAGGCCATGATGCGTTACATAAGGTGAAAAATGGCGAATTGCTTGAATATACTGGCCGACTTGATGTAAGTAGTATTAAGAATCAAATCAAAGCCTTGAAAGATGAGTTTGATAATAATAACAATAACGAGTCAGATACCATCACAACTAAGGGTATTAAGAGCGAATTTACAGCAACCTTAACGCTGCCAGAAGGTTTAACATTGCCAGAAACAGCTACAGCCACATTAACTGACAATAATTTATTTGAAATCAAAAATGGTGATGTTAAGGTTGAAGGCAAAAAAATCAGCGTCAAAATGACGTTGAAGAAAAGCTACACTACATTCTCTGCTTTGTATACTGATGTTCAATCAGTTCCATTTACCTTGGACTTAAAAGTACCTAATATCAAAGTGGGTCTGACAGCTACAGGTAATCTTACGGTAAAAGGCGAAGTTGTAGGTACTTTTACTGGTACAGCTACAGCTGGAAACAAGACGCAAACATTTAATTATCGTTGGGTTGCCGAGCAAATAGAAGCTGGCAAAGACTTTGCGCAGGCTAAGGGTGATGACAAGACCATTCAATACACAGTTGCTGTTGGTTCATCTGTAGTTATCCCAGAGCCAAAACAAAAGCCAGAGCCTAAGCCAACATATGAACCTAGTACAGAGCCAGCTCCATTGCAGCCTAAGCGTGGACAGGTCGTTAAAACAGGTGAGTCAAAAGCAAATACTAACACTGCGGCCTTGTTAGTTTTAGTGATTGCAGGTTTAGCGGCGCTTTGTAAGAAGAAACAATTGAAGCAAGATGATAATAACTAAGCTTTAATAGCTATATTAGTAAATAGCAATTTAGTTTAAGGTGGTTCTATTAAGTTAGAGCCACTTTTTTTAATTTTGACGGGGCATACACAAGGATAGTGTAATCTAAAGTTGGTGTAAAAAAGGAAAGATAAGATGACCCTTTCAGCCTTGAATTGTCAAGTCAAGTGCAACGAAGTATTGAAATAGAATTCGTAAGGAGTTTTGTAATTTAAGCATTTTTTAGGATAATTGTATTTGCTATCGTTAAACTGCTATAAAAAATAGCACTAATAGCTTAATATTTGTTGACAAAATAGAAAAATGTAGTATTATCGTAATCAATAGAGGAAACTCTGAATAAATTTATTGTAGGAATTTATGAACTGTTAGTATTGATGAAGCATACAGATCTAATAAGCGCAAGATTTGGTCGATACCTTATTTATGGCTAGATAACATTAAAATATATAAGTAGAAGTATACTGGGACACTATATAACAATCTAAAGGGCTATAGTGTCCTTTATAAAAGACGGGGTATTAAGCATGAAGCGCCTCTTATCTATCATCTGTATTTTGAGTTTATTAACAGCTTGTAATGCTAGTTCAAAACTGGACTTTCTCAAAGCTGATTATCTAACAAGTGCTGAGTTTGCAAGCTCAAAGCAACTTAAACAAGATATTGTAATGCAAAATAAGCAGCTAAAAATGCCTAAAAAGGCGAATGTAGCTGGATTTGCTTTATCTAAAGATAGTGTTTTTTACGTTTTGGATTATGCGCATTTGTTTATTGACCAGACAAATAGTGGCAAAGTGCCTAAATTTATCAAAGAATATCAGACAAGTATCCGAGCTTATAATTTAAGCACCGAAGAAGAAAAAGAGATTTTTCGCTTTAGTAATGCAGATTATAAAGAAATTAGCGATTTACAGGTAGTGGGCGATTATTTGTTCTTTGTCGACTACAAAGATAATTATCTCAACCATGATGGGAGATTAGCTAATTGGCAGTTTAATTTGCTTGATTTACGCACGCACGAAGTAAAACGAATTTTAGAAAAAGAACTTCAGAAATTTAGCCAATATAGTTTTTCAGTAGAAGCGAGAAATGCGAAGTTGATTCTTAGCGTGGAGGATTTTTCTGGCAAAGATAAGCACTCCTTTGTCTATGATGTTGTCAATACAAAATTTAAGGAAGTAAAAGAAGCTAAAGATATTCAGCAAATTTCAAGTGATGGATTAAAATTCACTTGGCAAACAAAGCCGCAAACGAAGCTAAAAGTTGCAAATAATAGTGGTTTAATTGTTGAAGCAAGTGAGCTAAATGTGCAAACTAAAAAAACGAAGCAGCTTAAAGTGCTTCTACCAAGTCCGATAATAAATCCAGTTTTTAATGAGCAGTATCTTGTATATGCAGAGAGTCGAGATTTCAAAGATCATCTATACGCTCTAGATTATGTGAATGGCAAATTGCTTAATATTAAAGCTGCAAGTATAGATGCTAATGAAAGCAAAAAGCGTAATTATTTTAGCGACTATGAGCTTGTTGGCAATAAGCTGTTAGCAATACAGACTAATAGTATTTATCTTTATGATTTAACAACGCAAACATGTCAACTTATCTTAGATGCAGATTTAGAGGGCGTATCTTTGCATGAATTACAAAGAAGTGATGATACTTTCTGCGTGCGTTATACAAATAACTGTGAGAGAGCAGATAAAACAAAAAAAGCTGCAAGTTTAAGCTTTTATACTTTTAAGATAGGCCATTAGCATTAGGAGCCAACTTCACTCAACCATTTGTATGAATTTGTAAAAAAACAGCCACCTAAAAAGGTGGCTGTCTTGTGTTAAGTTATAAGTTGGACAATAACTAGATTGCACGTGTAGCGTTACGCAACCATTTTTTCTCTTCTTCATTTAAGAATGGGGAGATTTTCTCGTAGCAAGCTTGATGGTAATTATTCAACCAGTTAATCTCAGCTTCGGTCAAATATTGCTTGTCAATAGCTCTTAACTCAAAAGGCACGAATGAAACAATTTCAAACTTATAGAATTCACCATGCTCATTCTGCTTGTCTTTAACGGTTAAGACATCATTTTCAATACGAATACCGTGCTTGTCTGCCTTGTATACGCCCGGCTCAACAGTTGTCAACATACCAAGCTGCATAGCAACACCTGAACCCCTAGTGGAGATAGATTGTGGGCCTTCATGCACGTTCAAGCAATAGCCAACACCATGGCCTGTACCTGACTTGTAGTCAGTGCCTGTCTGCCACATTGGATAACGGGTGATACCGTCCAAGCTAATACCAGTTGTGCCACGTAAGAAGTGAGCACTCATTGTGTCCACGCAGCCTTTAACAACCTGTGTATAGTCGAAAATTTCTTCCTCTGTCAAAGGACCAACAGCCTGGGTACGTGTAATATCAGTTGTACCGCCGTAATATTGACCGCCTGAATCGTGCAGGAAGAAACCATGATTCTCTAAAGTTGCCTGATTTTCAGGTGTAGCATGATAGTGTAACATAGCAGCATTTGATTGGTAGGCAGGGATAGTGTCGAAACTTGGTTCGATGAAACCTGGCTGTTCCTGTCTAAATTCAAGGAGCTTATCAGCACAATCAAGTTCTTTGATTTCTTCTTTGCCAATATGTGTATCCAACCAATGCATGAACTTACAGATGGCAGCTGAATCTTGGAGGAAGATACCCTTTAAGTTAGCAATTTCTGTTTCATTCTTAACCGCTTTTTGGTAAGTTGAGATATTGATACCATCGATTATTTTGTAGTTCTTGCTCAATATTTGATAAATGCGATAGTTGACCATCTTGCTTTCGAAGTAAACACGAGCAGTCTTTGGTAAGTGCTTAATATCTGTGTAAATTTGCTCATAAGGCTTGAGGGTAATACCTTGTTCGTTCAAGATTTTCTCAAGTTCAGCGCTAATTTTCTTACTATCGCAGTAGAGATAAGCAGCATCTGGTGTGATCAAAGCGAAGCTGATCAAGACAGGGCAGGATGGAATATCGTTAGCACGGATGTTAAAGAGCCAGCAAATATCGTCTAGGGAAGAAATGACAGAATGGTCAGCATATTTAGCTGAAAGACGTTTTCTAAAGTCAGCTAATTTTTCACTAGCTGAAAGGCCAGTATATTTAAGTTCATGGAACCAAGCTTGATCACTTGGAAGAGCTGGACGATCTTGCCACAATTGACCGATTAGATCGACATCAACCAATTCAAATTTGTGTTCAGCAAAATCTGGTTGATAAGCTAAGATAGTTTGAGCTGGTAAAATAGCACCGTTAAAACCTATACGGCTTCCGACAGGTAAGCTGAGTAAATATTCTTTGGCTGTAGGGACGTTTGGCCAACCCATTTTCATCATCTTAAATTCGCTACCACTAATTTCTTTGGCGCAACTGATCCAATAACGACCATCAGCCCAGACAAGAGCTTCGTTCGCTGTGACAACGACAATAGAATTTTCACCACTGAAACCTGAAATCCATTCGAGGCTGTGATAATAGTCAGCGAAATATTCGCTTTGGTGATCATCGCCAGCAAATTCGATGAAAGCAGTTAAATTGTGCTCTTGCATCAATTTGCGTAACGCAAGTAATTTCTCAGCTTTATTCATAGTTACCTCACAAAAATAAATTTTGCTATCAAATATTAGGTGACAGCAATGTTATGTCTATGAATTATACACTAGGTTCGCTAGGTCTGGGCAATTAGCTTTAGCTACGATTAATGATGTTCTCGTCACTAATTACATAAAATCAGTTGGTAAAAACCTAAAAAGTACCAGCTTATTTCATGAAAATTAAAATAAATTTTGCTTGTGTAAACTTAATAATAGCTTTAATTTGCTGATGAATTATCACCATAAAATAAAAGTGTCCGCTTCCTGATTATGATTGACGTTTGATTTAACTTTTTCCTAAAATTTCAATGAGATTGTTTTGAGAGGAATTGTGGTATGCGTAACCGAATTGCAGAAATGCGGAAGCCCTTAAATTTATCCCAGCAAAAGTTAGGCGAACTAGTTGGCTTGTCGCGCGTTACGATTAATAAACTGGAAACAGGCAAGATTGCGCCAACTCTTTTAGCTGCTAATACATTGGCACAGACTTTTGCTTGCTCCATATATGAGATTTTTGATTTGACGGGTGATGAGTCGTATACTTGCCCAGCTAAGTCACGCAGGAAGAAGAAAGCTAATTAATTTAGAAATTGTACGGACTGTATTTCTTTTTTAATGGCGTTAACATAATCAAGTAGTGAATAAGCTCTACGTTCGAAGCATACGTTTAAGAAGGGGTGTGCTATGTTAGTACGTAGATGTATGGCATTGCTTGTCAGTGCCATGGCTTCGTTTGGTAGTTTATCTTGACTTTGTTTGGCTGAAGATGCCAAAAACACCCACCGAAGCTTCGACACTGCCGACACCAGAAATATCGCCAATTCCATATGTACCTACGACTAAAGTTTAGCTCAAGGTTGGTGTAGTGGCAAAGACAGGTGAACTTGTAAGTTCAGTTAGTGAATTAGGCTTAACTATCTTAGCTTTAGCAAGCCTATATGTAACTAAGAAGCGCCAACATTAACTTACCTAAAAACTTAACATAACTGATTTGTTAGTCAGCTTAACTAGTCGGTCTTGGCATTTTGGCAAGATCGACTTTTTATTTTAAGCGAAATTATTTTTGCCAATTTAGCTTTAAACAGTGTTAGAATGTAGTTTAAGGGCTGGTTATGCTTTAGATTAATATGGCAGATGATTTGCTCATGATTTTAGATACACAAATGCTGAACAATTGTATAAGGTGAGTAGATGGATTTTTTTAGAGTGTTGGATTTGCTTGGGGGCGTTGCTTTCTTCCTCTATGGTATGCACGTTATGGGCCGCGGCCTAACTCGTTTAGCTGGTAATCAACTACAGGTTTTACTCGAAAAATTAACTTCAAGTCGTTGGAAAGCTTTGACATTGGGCTTAGCAGTCACTATGATCATTCAATCTAGTGCGGCGACTATCGTTATGATAATTGGTTTGGTCAACTCTCAGTTGATGGGTTTACTTCAAGCATTATACGTCAGTATGGGCGCTGATATCGGAACAACCATTACCGCTTGGCTTTTATCTTTGAGTTCTTTGAACAAAGGGCAAGAAGCTGGTACTTCATTATTGACGTATTTGAACCCTTTAAGCTATTTGCCGTTATTGGCAGTGGTTGGCGTCATCTTTGTCGTCTTTATTAAAAATACCAAACGTTATAATATTGGCTCTATCATGTTAGGCTTTGTTTTAATCATGTACGGTATGGACGTGATGAAAGCAGCTGTAAAACCATTGCAAGATTCGCCAGCTTTTGCTGAATTTATGTTGGGATTGAATAACCCATTATTAGCCATCATTTTTGGTATTGTAATTACGGTTATTATCCAAAGCTCCTCAGCTTCCGTCGGTATGTTGCAAGCTTTTGCCGTGACAGGCTTACTTGATTACAATTTGGCAATCCCAGTTATTCTAGGTTGTAACATCGGTACTTGCGTAACGGCTTTGATTTCTTCTTTGAGTGCTTCTACTGATGGTAAACGTGTAGCGTTGACAAATTTATTTTTTAAGATAGATGGCGTTGCTATTTTAGGCAGCGCCTTTTATATACTTACATATTTCTATACACCATCTACCTTAAATGACTTAGCTACACCAGTTGGAATTGCGATTTTCCATACAAGTTTCAATATTTTGAATGCTTGTCTACATTATGCCTTTATGCCTTTGGTACTT
Source organism: Amygdalobacter nucleatus (assembly GCF_029167365.1). Classification (NCBI taxonomy): domain Bacteria; kingdom Bacillati; phylum Bacillota; class Clostridia; order Eubacteriales; family Oscillospiraceae; genus Amygdalobacter; species Amygdalobacter nucleatus. The sequence continues at coordinate 1,129,902 of NZ_JARFNM010000001.1, read as the reverse complement.
AAGGTTGTTGAGCGGATTTTGCCAGATAAAAGGGCGAACGATTCTGACATTATGAATGAAAAAGAGATTCTTAAGGCCTTGGACGATCGCTTCTTGAATACACCAGCTTTTGCGGTACAACAGACATTGACAACGACCCTGGCTATGGGCCAATATGCCAAATTTGCCATTGAAAAAGCAATTTATTTGATCGATAACTATAGCGAATCTGAATATGAAACAGTTATTAAGCTAGAGGCTTTGACCGACAAAATTGAAGATGCCTTAGTTAAATATACACTCAAGTTGTCTACTCACAGAATGTCAGATGCCGACAACAATCATTTGACGATGGTCATGCAGTGCTTGTCGTATTTTGAGCAAATTGGTGACCGAGCCTTGCATATTGCCAAGGCTGCATCTGAGATGAATAGCAAAAAGTTAAAATTTTCCAAAGAAGCCGATGCAGAATTACACGTCTTGGAACGGGCTGTTTTGAAAATTATGGATTCCACGTTCACCGTTTTTAGTACACAAGATCCTGAGCGGGCTAAATTAGTTGAACCGTTAGAGGAAGTCGTTGACTATCTTGACCGCAAAATCAAAATTCGCCATGTTAAACGCCTGCAATCTGGCTTATGCACGATTGAATTAGGCTTTATCATGAATGATATTACGAGCGATTTGGAGCGAACATCCGACCATTGCTCAGCCATTGCCATGTCGACATTGGAAGCTAATTTGAATGAATTTGGTGTACATGCCTTTGCTTTGGAGTTAAAAGAAGAAAATCCCGATATGTTTAAAGAGCTTTATCATAAGTGGAAAAATATTTATAGTTTGCCAGAAGCTTAAACAGCAAATATGAAAAAATTGTAGAATTTTTATAAAGCTCGTAGCTAAAGTTTAGTACTCAGCTTGCAAACGGCTATAATATGCCTTTGAGGAAAAGCACGTTAGTGAATATATTAAATCGTTTGAACGTGCGGAAACGAGGTTTATATGCATAAACAAAAATTATGGCGAAATTTGTCAGCTACAACATTAGCAGCTTTACTTTGCTTAACACCAGTTGCTAATTTGTATGCAGCTGAGTCCAACGAACCAGCCAAAGTAGTAGGAAATGAAGACAAGACATCAAATAATGAAGAAAAGACTGTAGAAGCCCCAAAAGCAGACGAACAAAAAGCAGGCGAACAAAAAGCAGGCGAACAAGCAAAAACTCTTGACCAAGCAAATGTTGGCGATAAAAAAGACCCACAACCTGTCTTAGGTCAAAAGCGAACAGCTTCAGACAACTCTGATAAAAAAGAGCAGACTAAAGAAGCAAAAACAGCTAGTAGTGAGACTGTTTCTGAAACTACAGCTAAGGCTACAGAGAGCCAAGCTGATAATTCTGCTTTAGCTAAAGAGCAAGAAAAAGATGCTAACAAATATGAGAAAGTCTGGAAGACACCAGTTGTAGTTTATGGAGCTGCTTTGTCAATTGATGAAATTAGCAGAACAAGAGAGATGTTTGGCCTTGGCAATGTCCAAGCTCTTGGTGAAACAAGCGTCGACAGTAGCGATTTGTACCAATACTTAGGTTCAACAGCAGCCGACAGCGATATGATTTCATCTGTAGCTGTGCAGAAGCGGGAAAAAGGTTATGGCGTCCGTGTCAAAATCGTGACACCACAAAACATTACCCAAATCACAGATGCAATTTACACCAATGCTGCAATTTCAGCTGGTGTGCATGATTGTCAGATTATGGTTGCTTCTATGCGTCCAGTTACTGGTGAGTCAGCTTTGACAGGTGTTTACAAGGCATTTAAGTTGAAAGGCGAAAATTTCGATCCTAAGCAAATGCAAGCTTCACAAGCTGAATTAAAGACTGTCAATGCAATCAACCAAAGCCATATTGCAAATCCAAATTACAATCCAACTAGCTTGGATAGAGCTGTTTTGGATACGAAGTTAGCTATCCAGAGTAAGGCAGCTAAAGTTGGTGGCAAATTGGCAAGCTCAGAAATTGCTAAGTTGATCAACGAAAACTTAAACAAGTACAAAATTGGCAACATCGTTAAGCCAGAACAAATTGAACAATTAACACAAGTATTTGAGGGCTTCCAAAACACTAATGCTTTGAGTTCACAAGTTGTGCGTGAGCAATTAGAGATTTTGGGTAACAAGTTACAAGTTGTATTCGATCAATTCTACAAAGATGCTGTCGCAGCTGGATTCTGGGACAGAATTGTCAAATTCATCAACGATGTTTGGCAAGAAGTGATGGTAACGGTCAACAACTTAGCTACTGAACTTTCTAAGAAATCAGCTTGAGCTGTAAATGCAAACAAGGGAGCTTAATTGATGCAAGTGAATGCTAAAGTTTATACGCTGGAAACTGATAATGCCAAATTAGCTGTCAAGGCTTTGGGTGCTGAACTTACAAGCTGGCAGCCAGCTAAGAAACAAGAATGGCTACATCAATCTGATCATGTATGGCAAGGGCAAGCTCCCTTGCTTTTTCCGTTTGTAGGTGGCTTACACGAACAGAGCTATATTTACAAGCATGAGCAATATAAGATGCCCAAACATGGCTTTGTCAGAGAGCGTGAATTTACTTATGAGGCAGCCAAAAGTTATAAGCACGCCAATGAAGCTTGCCTATGTTTAACATATACATCAACTAAAGCAGATTTTGAGCTTTATCCGTTTAGGTTCAAACTAGAAGCTTATTTTTACCTAGCTGGTAGCAAACTTAAACAAGCTCTAAAAATTTATAATTTGGAAGAGACGCCGCTTTATTGTGCCGCTGGTTTCCATCCGGCTTTTAAATTGCCTGAAAATTTAGGTCAACTTAATGATTTTGCGCTTGCTTTTCCACACAAAGAGCAAGTTCAACGCTTGCAGCTTAGTTATTTAAGTGGTTTACAATTGCTTTTAGCTAACTTAAATATGGCATTAAAAGATAACTTATGGGCATGGCAGGTTAAAGATTTCGAAGATCAGTGTTGGTTTTTCCAAACAAATGGCACAGAAATTGAGCTCGTTCATAATAAGACTAAAAAAGCTATCTTACACCTAAGTTCTAATTTGCCAGTTTTGGGCGTTTGGCAACCTTATCAGCCACTTACAGGTAGCGACTTTATCTGCCTAGAGCCATGGTCCAGTTCCGTTGGCTTAGATGGCCAAGTTTGTGATTTGGAGAAGTGGCAAGATCGCATAAAGCTAGAGCCCAAATCCACATGCACCTTAGAGTATATAGCTCAAGCTTTAATTTAATTCATTGCCTTTAACTTCGCTTGCAGAATGAAAGCTGGCTTCTTAGCATTTTCTCTATCTAAACTGAAAGCTAGTACATAGTTATTGAATGGGATATTCAAGTAAAGCAATTTGTCGTTGCTAGTGTAGCTTGCCACAACTTGTTCATTGAATTGCGGGCGCTTAGGTAAGGCAGCGGCTAGATAATGTTCCTTAGCTTTCAAATTCAATTGTGCTGGTAGGAAGTTTATACTTTTGCTTGCTACTGGTTGGCAAGGACGTGGCTTATAGCTTTTGTTATCGCTATTACCAATGGCCATGCTTTTACCGAGCAAATAATAGTCTTTTTTGTTGCTATCAGCTGCTAATTCATAACATGTAGCATCTAGCCAATAATAATTAGCAAAAATTATACCGCCATTTCTGACGTGCGTCTCTGGAAAACGATTGTCATAATAACCAATCAACCAATCACCACAAGTGATGATGCCAGCGTCACGCAAGATGGATTTTTGCTCATTGTTGTTCAATAAGTTGTTAAGGCTTTCATATCTAATTTCATGTGCTGTTATATAAAAATTGTCCGCATTGGACTTTATAGAAAGGTCAATCAAGTCAGTTCCTAAGAAGCGTGCTTGTGACCAGGCGTTTGCATCTTTTAGATTAAACACTTGTTTAGAGGCATCGTAGCTGATGAATTGACTGTTGACGCTAGCCCAATTTGGGGTGTATTGCCAATGTTTTTGCGCTAAGTCAGCCAAGGCACTACATTTAACTTGCCTATCTTTTAATTCATGACTAAGTTCATAATAGCAACGTTCAGCTATCCAAGTTGAAGATAGGGAAGATGGCAGATAGAAAGGCGTAACGATTGTATTATTCTTAGCAAATGGCGCCGTGATAATGTGCCTAAGCGCATCGACAGCCTTTCTTTCTTGCAAATTTAAGCTTGCTACTTGGGCATCGAACATGGCACTACGCTGTTCACCATACACATCAGCTAGTTTGGCTGAGAGACGCTGCTTGATTTCAACTTTGGGCAAGGTGGGAACTGGAATATCCTCGTCACTTATATCATCACTTGCTGGTTGATTCAAATTGCTAGGAGTAGGAGGTGCTTCGAAAATAACTTTTTTGTCACCTGTATAAGGATTGTAACGAACGACTTTAGGCTGTTCGTAGATCGAGTTATCTTTTACACCGTAAGTCATGCTAGGCTCTTTAGCTTCTTGTGCTGAAGAGGGGTCAATTTTAATCGAGGTACTTGCTTGAATTTGACAAGCTGAAAGTAATAACAGACTGCTTGCTAAAACACTAGCTAAGGGACGAGAATTTTTGAAAATGGCCATGACATATCCTTTCCAATTGTTAAGTGCAATTTTAGCATGAAATTACAAATGTCTAGGTTACCTTTAGTTTGCAAAATGAGCCTTAGTTTGCAAATTTTTTGCATTGGATAATGTAAATCTAATTTAATACATAATAGTAAATTTTTGTTTGTGAAAAAGCGACTGAAATCACAGAAATATTATACTGATAATAATATAATCATTTATAAACCATAGATATGGGATTAGAGCTATTTAATAGCCTGATTAGATTAGAGGAGAGAAAGTATGGCAAAAACAAAAGTTATTGTAATTGGTGCTAATCATGCTGGTACAGCTGCAATTAACACTTTGACTTCTTCATATCCAGATTGTGAAGTTACAGTTTATGACCGTAACAACAATATCAGTTTCTTAGGTTGCGGTATGGCCCTTTGGATAGGTGGCCAAATCAGTCGCGGCGATGGCTTGTTCTATAACAGCCCTGAGAAAATGACAGCGAATGGTGCCAAGGTGTATATGGAAGCTGAAGTTTTGCACGTTGATCCTAAGGCCAAAACTGTAAAGGTTCGCTTAAAGGGTGGTAAGGAGATTGTTGACTCCTATGACAAATTAATTTTAGCCACAGGTTCTCTGCCAATTGATCCTCCAGGTATTGAAGGCTTGGATTTAGAAAACGTTCAACACGTTAAAATTTATCAAGATGCTAAGTTAGCAATTGACACTCTAGCTACCAAAAAGATCGAAACAGTCGCTGTAGTTGGCGCTGGCTATGTTGGTGTTGAGCTAGCAGAAGCTTTCAGACGTCATGGCAAAAAAGTTAAGTTAATCGATATGGCCGATCGTTCCTTATCTACATATTATGACCGTCCATTTACTGATTTGATGGATAAAAACTTAGAAGAGCATGGGATTGAGCTTTGCTTCAATGAAAAAATTGTCAAATTTGCTGGCGAAAATGGCATCTTGACCAAAGTTGTCACAGATAAAGCTGAACATGCTTGCGATATGGCTGTTTTGGCTATCGGTTTCAAACCTAATACAGTCTTGATGCGTGACCAACTTGAAACATTCAGAAACGGTGCTTATATTGTTGATCGTCATCAACAGACAAGTGATAAAGACATTTATGCCGTTGGCGACTGCGCTACAATTTATGATAACGCTCAAGAGGCTTGGACTTATATTGCTCTAGCAACTAATGCTGTTAGAAGTGGCTTAGTAGCAGCTCATAATGTTGGTGGCACCAAGATTGAGTCCATCGGTGTTCAGGGTTCTAACGGTATCAACATCTATGACTTGAAGATGGTTTCAACTGGTTTAACAGCTGAACGAGCTGAGAAGTTAGGTATCGAAGCTTTGTATACAGATTTCGAAGATTTGCAACGCCCTGAGTTCATGGAAGTTGAGAATCAGAAAGTTAAGATTCGTATCGTCTATCGCAAAGACAATCGCCAAGTAATTGGTTGCCAGATGGCTTCTAAGTACGATATGAGCATGGGTATCCATCTGTTCTCATTGGCTATTCAAGAGAAAATCACGATTGATCGTTTAGCTTTGACAGATATTTTCTTCTTGCCACATTTCAACAAGCCCTACAACTACATCACAATGGCTGCTTATACAGCTAAATAAGCTATATAGGTTAAATAGCCCTATTAGCTTGACTGAATTAGGCAGAATATTTAAGCCGGCATAGTGATAATACTGTGTCGGCTTTGCTTTTTGCCTTAAATAACATATCATAATTAACATGAGTGAAAAAAAACAGAATTACACAATCGGATCATTAAAAGTTAGTCTTGATAAAATTAAGCAACTAGGTGAAAGCAAAGCAATTGAGTTGGAATTGCACAAAAAGCTTTTAACGATGTTGGCCAAAAAAGAGCTAGTCAAGCTTGAGTATACGGTGCTTAAGCGTTCGCTTGATTTGCGCAAAAAAATGCAAGCTAGCTTTATTTACAAGTTGGCTTTGCCTAATTTGGAAGAGATAGCTGGTCATACACTTTTACGGCAATTACTAGAAAAGAATATTGTCACTTGTGAAGCGGCGAATTATGTTTGGTCAAAAGTGCAGGCCAAATTAAGCGCTTTTGGAGAGAGAAGTGCAGCCTATCTTGCAAATTCAGATTCTAAGCGACCGATTGTTGTTGGCTTTGGCCCAGCTGGCATCTTTGCTGCTTTATTGTTGGCAGAGGCAGGCTTAAAACCAATAGTCATAGAGCGAGGCGAGGCAATTGACAAGCGCGTTAAAGATTTTCAACTTTTACAAACTGAAGGCAAGTTCAACCCAAATTCCAACGCTCAGTTCGGTGAAGGTGGCGCAGGCTGCTTCTCAGATGGCAAATTAGGTACGAGAATCAAGGATGACCTTTTAAGCTTGGTTTTGGATGTATTAGTTAGTTTTGGAGCTGATAAGAGTATTCTTTGGCGGCAAAATCCGCATGTTGGCACAGACAAGCTAAGGCCAATAATTAAGCAAATTCGGCAACATATCATTGCTTTAGGTGGCGAAGTTAGATTTAGCACGAAGTTAGTCGATATTGAGTTAGAGCCCAATTTACGCTCAATTACAGTTGAAAAGGCTGATTCAACTCGTGAGAAAATTGTTTGTACACAACTTATTTTGGCCCCAGGGCATAGTGCTAGAGACCTTTATCATCTTTTGTACGCTAAAGGTCAGAAGTTAAGCGCTAAAGCGTTTGCCGTAGGCTTCCGTATTGAACAGAAGCAAAAAGCTGTTAATTTGGTGCAGTATGGCCCTGATTATGAGAATTTGCTCACAGAATTATTAGGCCCAGCTGAATATCATTTGGCATGTAAAGTTGATGTCGATGGCGAAGAAAGGCGTGTTTATACTTTCTGCATGTGTCCAGGTGGCGAGGTAATTGCAAGTGCATCTGAGTCAGGCGCACTTTGTGTAAATGGCATGAGTTATCAGGAGCGAGCAGCCGAAAATGCCAATGCAGCTGTTATCTGTGCTGTTAATAGCAAAGATTTTGGCGAAGATTTGTTTGCCGGGATGAATTTCCAAGCTCAAGTTGAACAGGCTGCATATCAGATGATAGGCTCATACAATGCTCCATATATGAAAGTGTGTGACTTTGTCGAAAAGAGTTTGAACCAAGTAGATAAAGCGGCCTTATTCAAAGAAACTGACTTTGCTGAGAATTTACAAGTTGTTAAGGCTGATAAAGTCTTACACGAACTTTGCCAATTAGATGTTAAGCCAAGTTATCTACCAGGGGTAGTGGCAAAGGATTTAAGTCAATTATATCCAGCTATAATAACCAGGGCGCTAGCGAAAGGCATCTTAAAGTTGAATAAGCAAATGCACTGTTTTGCTTCTAGCAAGAGTAATTTGATTGCCCCAGAGACAAGGACTTCAGCGCCACTTAGAATTGAACGTGACAAAGATTCCTTGATGGCAGTTTCAGCTATGGGCTTGTATCCTTGCGGGGAAGGCGCTGGCTATGCTGGCGGTATAAGTTCGGCTGCTGTCGATGGCCTAAAGACAGCTTTGAAAATTATTACAAATTGCTGTGAAGCAGATATCTCTGAACTGGATTTAATGTGATTCTATGTAAATTATGCTTTACATGTTAGAAAAGTTGGCTTATTTAGTGGGTTTATGGGCATTTTTAAGTTGCTCGTTTGACTTTGGCCAGCTATTTTAGGATCGTTAGGCTTAGCTTTTTCTAAATTAGCTTTAGAATTCACCAAGTTAAAAGCTCTATCGAGTTGCTTTTGCCTAATATTGCGTTGGTAATCACGGTATTTCACAGAATAAGTGACAATTAAATGCTGTTCAAGGCCATTTTCGTTAATCCATCTGTCTTTGTAGAAAATTTTGTCAAAATCAGCAATCTCATTAATTTCGTTTAATTTGTAATTCCTGTCGCTATTAGGTAAATGCCAGCCATCATTGTCTAAACAGAAATCTTTAATAAAACCTTTGAGCTTATTAATAGACTGAGTGCAAACAAATTTTCTGCCTTGAATATTGTTGAATTTTCTGTTGTCTGTTGACGAAAGACCAGCATCAGTACAGACAATAAAATTAGAAGTATTGAAATCTCTAACAACCTTTCTTTCAAGAGCAGTCATAGAAGGCTGCTCATTTTGGTTGCCGTTAAACATAGAGAATGTCAGAGGAATACCATTAGCATCCATAAACATTCCCATTTGCACAATAGGATTAGGGAGGTGTTCCTTGTAAATACCGTATTTTCTAAAGTCATCTTCATTTTCAATTTCAAAATAATAATTAGTGCAATCGTAATAGAGAACGTCACTATTGCGAGGAATGAGTTTTAGAGAGTTGTTATAAAGAGTGGATTGGAAGAAATCATTTTCTTTAGAAATAAATTCAAGCGCCCCGTAAATTTGGTGTAATTCACATTTAGGCTGTTCTAAAAATAATTTAGAACTTTCAAGCGAAGAAACCTTAGAGCCAGGCGAGATAATTCTTGAATAAACAAGCATGGAAAAGATGTCGTTAAGGTCATAAGAGAATTTGTATTTTTCAGAAATAGCGTTACAGATTTTGTCTAAAGCAAGGCTGTAGTAAATATCTTTAAGGAAGAGGTAGCCAACATTACAAGAACGACGAATGTTCTTGTCGATAAGAAAGGAAGCAGAATATTTAAGCAAAATGCCTTTATTAGCATCTTTTTCAGCGATAGTTAGTTTGCGCGTATACTCTTTAGCCCATTCAATAGGATCTTGGTCACCACATCTAGCTTTAATTTCATCGATACTACCAAGTCTTTCAACAGATATTGTAGTGGTCTTGTTGCCAATACGAATAGAAATTTGACAAAAAAAGAGGGCTTTTAGCCCTAATTTTCCGAATGTTTACATTTTCACTTCGTTTCTCAACTGTCAAACTACCGACTTTAATTTGCCAAATTTGTAGCAAGGTGCTATAATATGTCAGCATTTATGTTAGTAACGTCAACAAAGGAGGTGTAAAACATGCCTAATCTTAAACAAGCTATCAAGCGCGTCAGTATCAATGAAAAGAAGACTGAAGTCAATAAGAATAAGAAGAGCGAAGTTCGCACGGCCATCAAGAAAGCCCATGTTGCCGTTTCTACAGCTAGTGAAGGCGCTTTAGACTTAGTTCGTGAAGCACAGAAGCAGATTGATAAGTTAGCTGGTCAAGGTAAGATGAACAAGAACACAGCTGCACGTCGTGTTTCTCGTTTGCAAAAAGCCCTTAACCGTCAAGCTCAGTAATTGAGTTTCGATTTAGAGAATATTAAAGCCACAGCTTTGACTGTGGCTTTTGTTATTTATTGAGCGAAAAGTAAGTGAATAATTTGTATAAAATGATGAAATTTTACGCAAAAGCTTGTCAGTACACAAGAATATTTTTAGTATTAACTTATCGCAAGTTATTGATATTTGCGGATAATATTTGTGATTAATAGAGGGAGCGCTTATGCGTACTAAGATCGGAACCAAAGTTTATGATACTGAAAAGAGCCAAATGATAGGTGAGCAGATTGTCGGTCAATACTGTTCAGCTGACGGCTTTGAAGAGCGTCTGTATCGTAAGGCGGCTCATGACTACTTTATATATGGTTTGGGTGGTTCATTGTCACCATATCCTAAGGAAACGTTGTTGAGCTTGTCTCTGGCAGATGCAACAGAGTGGATGCAACGTATATTGGGAGCAGAGAGAGCTGGCGAGATTTTGCAAGCTGATGAAGAAGAGATAAGCGTCAAGGTAGCAGCTAAGGTAGCCAAGGCAGCTAAGGCTGAAGCTAAAGCAAGTGAGAAAACAACTTGCAAGAGCAAAACTACTAAGAAGACTTCTTCCTGTTCCAAAAGTAAGAAATAATGTTAGGGCGTATTAGAAAATACAATTGTCATCTAAAGCGAGTAATCTCTAGGTTGCTTGCTTTATTTGTATGCCTAACTTTTTTAGTTAGCCTGCTTTGCCTAGCAGCATTTTCACTTGTCCATAAACTAAGCAAACCCTACATTGAACCTGATTTACAATCACTTTCTGGCCTGAATGTGGACAAGATTATGGTTTTAGGTGCGAGAGTATATCCAGATGGGACTGTATCACCCTTATTAAAACAACGTCTAGATGCAGCTTATCAGGCCTATATTTACCTTACTCAAGCCAAGCAACAGACAAATAGTTTGAAATGTATAGCTTGTGTTGAAACAAATAGCTCAAATAGCCAAGTAGAGGATAAGCCAGAATTAAAGATAATTGTTTCAGGTAGCCATGCTAAGAATTATGATGAAGCTAAAGCTATGGCTAATTATTTACATAAATTGGGTGTCAATGAGCAAAAAATCATCCTCGACAAAGAAGGGATCAATACTTTGAAATCTTGTCAAAACTACCAAACTAATTACGCCAATGAGACTCTGTTAATCGTTACAAGCGAATATCATTTACCACGTGCCTGCTTTTTGGCACGCAAATTAGAGCTCAGAGCTTATGGCTTCCCAGCTGATAGTTATAACTTCAGTTGGCCAACCCAAGTATACAATTTCGTACGTGAGGCTCTAAGTCGCGTGAAAGCAGTCATCAACATTTATATTGATTTGAATTTTGCTAATTAACTCACACTTGATTAAGTTGACCGTAATTATCTTGCAAACAAGCGTAGATTTGCCGAGCCAAATTATAGAAATGGTCATTACGATAGCTGCTTATAGTGCCAGCGTCAATTTGCTTAGCTAAGTCTGGCAAAATTGGAATTTGCCATGTCAAATTAGCCTTATTATCAGCATTTAACGTCTTTAATTGTGATGGCCCATATAATTCAGTATGCAAATTGCAATTAGGACACTCAAAGTAAGCGAAATTTTCAACAATTGCCATCAGTGGCACTTTGAGTTTGTCTAAGAGCTTGATTGACTTTTCGACAATCGTCTGTACTAACAATTGTGGCGATGATACGACAATGGCTGCTGTAATCGGAATGGCCTGAAAGACAGTCAAAGGAACATCACCTGTTCCAGGTGGCATATCAATTAACAGAATGTCCAAATCTCCCCAGACCACATCTGACCAGAATTGCTTGATAGCGGTATTGATTATCGGCGCCCGCCAAGCAATTGGATCGCTCTTATTATCTAGAATCAAATTTACTGACATAACTTTAATGCCATTATCACTTTCTTCTGGCATTAAGCCTAAGGAAGAAGCGTAGGCTTGCTCTTGTAAGCCGAAAGCTTGCGGGATAGATGGACCTGTAACGTCAGCGTCCAAAATGCCGACTTTTAAGCCTAAATTTTGTAATGAAACAGCCAAAGTAGAGACGAGCATTGATTTGCCAACGCCGCCTTTACCGCTTGTTACAGCAAGCACATATTTGATTGAACTATGGCGATTCATAGAAGCAGCTTGAGAGGGCACTTGTGCTGGAGCTGATTCACGGTTATTAATTTGTTGCTCCACAGCATTTTTGTCCATGATGGCCGCTTCGGCTTTTCTTTCAGCCAAAAGTTGTGCCTTTGTCCGAGGCATTTTGCCCTTGTACCAGCTAGTTTTAGCAATGCGTGGGCGATTGTTGATTAAGTCATCTTTATTTGTATCAGTAAAATCAGTCATTATAACCTCTATGTTAACCAAAGCTTATTCAGTTTCATGAGAGCGCCTATGCGGTATTGCTGATAAGTTTGTTATAATAAATCATATTCTTTATGATTATAAAATTAATCAGGCAAATTGTCTAAGAAAATATTGACGGCTACCACATTGCCGAGGAGAAAGTATGAACTACAAGTTATTATTGGCTAAAGCTATTAAACCGTATGCTGAAATGGATGAAGAGACTATTTTAAATTGCTTGGAAGCTCCACCTAAGATGGAATTAGGCGATGCAGCTTTTCCTTGCTTCAATTTAGCTAAGACCTGGCACAAGGCTCCGCAAATGATTGCTGCTGATTTGGCTAGTAAATTGCAGGCGAATTTGCCGGAATTTATCAGTGAGATCAAGGTGCAAGGCCCATACTTGAATTTCTTCTTTGATCGTAAGCATTTTTTGTACAGTAACTTACATACTATCAATCAAGAACAAACGAAATACGGCTGTACAGATTTAGGCAAAGACAAAACAGTTTTACTTGAATATTCTTCACCTAATATTGCTAAGCCTTTCCATGTTGGCCACGCCTTTACAACCATTCTTGGTGCAAGTTTGGCTAGATTATACGAAACACAGTCCTACAATGTAGTGCGTTTGAATCACTTGGGTGACTATGGCACGCAGTTTGGTAAGCTGATTGTGGCCTATGAAAAATGGGGTGATGAGGCAGCTTTGGAGCAAAATCCGATCAATGAGCTTTTGCGCATTTACGTCAAATTCCATCAAGAAGCTAAGTTAGACAGCACCTTGGACACAGAGGCACGTTTACGCTTTAAAAATTTGGAGCTTGGTAAAGAGTACGAAACGAAGCTCTGGCAGCGTTTTAAGGACTTGTCATTAGTTGAGTTCAACCGCATTTACAAACGTTTACATGTTGATTTTGATTGTTGGAATGGCGAGAGCTTCTACAGTGATTTAATTCCAGCTGTCGTACAAGATTTGAGAGATAAGCATTTGTTGGAAGAATCAGAAGGGGCACAGGTTGTGCGCTTGGACGAAGAGAATTTGCCACCGTGCCTAGTTTTGAAATCTGATGGTACAACCATTTATGCTAGCCGTGACTTGGCTGCTATCATGTATCGTTACAAGCGTTGGCACTTTGCCAAAAACATCTATGTCGTTGGTACGCCACAAGCTTTGCATTTCAAACAAGTATTCGCTGTCTTGAAGAAAGCAGGCTATGACTTTGCTGATAATTGTGTGCATGTTGGCTTTGGCTTAGTTAAATTCCCAGATGCCAAATTCTCAACTCGTGAGGGCAAAGTCGTCTTACTAGAAGATTTGTTGAATGAGGCTGTCAACAAGACAAAAGAGATTATCGAGGCTAATAACGCCAATCGCGCTGACAAAATGTCAGATGAGGAGATAGCAGATACGGCTGAGAAAATCGGTGTTTCTGCCATTATGTATATCTTCCAAAAGAGTGGCCGTGAGCGTGATATTGTTTTCGATTGGAAAGAGATTTTGAGCTTTGAAGGTGAATCAGGTCCATACCTGCAATACACCTATGCACGTGCTAAATCAATTTTACGCAAAGCCTTTGATTTGAATTTGACTGATAAGGTGCTAAAGTCTGATCAGGGATCAAAACTTTTGACATTAACACTAGAAGATTTCAGCAATTTTGCCGTAGATGAAAGTGCTTATGCCTTAGTTAAGGAATTGTCTAAGTACAAGGAAGTTTTGCAGAGTGCAATTCAACAGAATGAGCCATTTGTTTTGACCCGTAGCTTGAACAATATCTGTCGTGCTTTCAATCGCTTCTATACGAATAACCATATTTTGACTGCTGAAGCTGAGCAGAAGCAGATTCTCTTAGCTATCTGTCAAGCAACTTGCCAAGTCCTTGAAAATGGCTTCAAGATTTTAGGCTTAGCTAAGATTGAACGGATGTAAGGAAGAATATATGACGGCTGTGTCTGCTTTAACTAGGCAAGAGGGCAATAATTGGCAAGCTTTGAGCGATTTTAAGTATCAAAGGGTTGATATGACTAAATTGGCCGCGCATTTCAGCAATTTAGCTCAAGAATTGGCTAAGGCTAATTCTGCTTCGGACAAGTACTTATTGCTTCGAAAATGCGATGAATTATATCGGGCATATTATGAAAATGTCAGCTACTTGATTTTTCAAGCTGAAGTTAAGGCAGATAATAATAGCTATTATCAGACGGAACTTGCGTACTATGAAGCTAGCATGAGTTTGTTGCAGCACGCCTACTTAGGCGCTAAGGTTAGCATCTTACGTGGCGATTTAGGCGAGTTAGCAAAATTAACTGGCAAACGTTATTTACTAGATTTGCAGATGCAATACTTCTTAAAACAAGATGCAACGCTTAAGATTAATGCCAAACAGTCTGAGATAGTTAAAAGAATAAGACATGAACTTTTATGCTTACCTATGCAGTTTGGCAAGCTAAGTGCCAAAGAACTAGCTGATTTGAATCGATCGTTTAATGAACTTTTAGCTTTAGGAACTAGGAAAGCCAAATTATTAGGTTATAACAACTACGGAGAGCTAGCTATTTCACTTGCAGCCAGATCCGAGTTAGGTGCTGAGAGGCTGAGGGAAATTCGCCAAGCTGTGCAAAAATATCTAGTGCCGTTATACAAAGGTCTGTTAGTAAAAGCTGGGCTTTATCAAAACGGTTGGTTAAGTTTCCAAAACCAAGCTAGTATGTTTAAAGCTTTTCAGCAATTAATTACAGCTACTTTCTCTGAGCCTGATTTGGCGTCATTTGGTGAGCTTAAGGAACAAGGTTGCGTTAAACTAGCTGTTAATAGCATTGATAGCGAGGGTACACCCTACAAAACACGGGCAACGAAATTAAGCTTGAATGGCTTATATTTAGCAAATTGGCGTCAAACTTTAGTTTGTTTGCATAGCTTTGCGCATATTACCGATTGGGTCGAGCTATATCAAGGTCTTGTAAGCACGAGCTTTACGTTGGTGAACAAAACAGATAGTTCCTTAATTGAAAATGAATTGCCTGATACTGTTTTTAAGTCGTATGCAAGTCAAGTCTTAGAGAGCCTTTGCTTTCCAACTAGCGAAAAATTGTTCGGTCGCAGTTATTTCTACAAGCGTGTTATGCAAATTTTGGAAAAATTGTTGCATATTTGCTTGCTGACAGAATTACAGGAACAATTATATTTGGTTAATCCACAAGCTAGTAACGATTTACTTACTTTAAGTCGTAACTTGTATAGTAGCTTGCATGAGATTTATTTTCCAGGCCTAAAACGTTATTCAGAATTTATTTTGCCGTGCAATTTTAATGAGCTTTTGGCTGAATCGTTTGATCAACAACTAAAAGTTTTGTTGGAATTATCGGGCTTGATGCTCTGGGATGAAGCTGACAAATTCAAAACTAGCGATGAGCGGTTGGAAGCTTTCTATAACTTACTAAAATTAGGTTCTAAATACACACCAGTGGAAGCAATTGAGCACTTAGATTGGCCAAGTGCTTTTGATGAAGATGCTATTAAACGTTTAGCCTATAAGTTGGCTTATCATTTGGAAGTGAACAACAAAGAAGATTAAATTATGAATAACTTATTGACAGAGTTTTTGGCGCAATTAGAGCAATCATTAGCTGAATATGTAGAAGCAGGATTTATGGCTGATTTAGCCTCAGCTTTGGCTCGTACAGGAGAAGTTAAAAGAGCAATTCGCCTTAATTTTCTCAAGCTTCAAAAACAGGGGCCTTTAGTGCAAATGACTAAGTCATTTACGCGAAAAGAAAAAATGCAAGCAGGCTTAGACTTTCTCAATAATTGGCCAGAGTTTGCTCCGTTTAAGGGTCTTTGGCAAGCTGTGCCATGGGCTGATGATGGCTTTTATGTGCCAACTATTGCCAATGATTTAATTGCCAAGTGTCAAGCCTACAAGCTTGGTTTGTATTATCTACAAGAAAGCTCAGCCATGCTGCCAGCTAATTTATTACATGTAGAACCTAATGAGACAGTAGCTGATTTTTGTGCAGCGCCAGGTGGCAAGTCTGGCAAGTTAGCTAGCGATTTGTTAGGCAGTGGCTGTCTCTTGTCGAATGATTTAGCCTTAAGTAGATCAAAGATAATGCTTAGGAATTTGAATGAGCTTGCTGTGTGGCACAATGTCTTAGTCAATGCCGATTTGAATGATTTAGCCAAAGAGCTAAAAGCCTATTTTTCAGCCGTTGTCCTAGATGTGCCTTGCTCAGGTGAAGGCATGATTCGCCGTGAGCATAAGGCTTTGCAGGCGCGCATGAGCAAAGATCCAGCTGCCTTTCATAATTTACAACTTAGTTTGTTAGAAGCTGCTTGGCAGACTTTAAAGAGAGGTGGCAGACTGGTTTATTCAACATGTACTTTTAATTGTGCTGAGAATGAAGCGGTAATTTATGACTTTCTACATAAGTATGCTGACGCAAGTGTTTTAGAAGCGCCAGAATTTATGCAAAAAGCAGCTGGCTTACAGTCAGCTTTTCCATATCGTGGCTGTCAGGAACTTACAAAAGGCTTAAGAATTTTCCCACAAGCTGGTTATGGTGAGGGCCATTTTGCCATCTTGTTGCAGAAACAAGGTGATTTAGAATTAGCTAACCAAAGCTGGCAAGATTTGCATGCCTATGCAAGTAAGCCTAAATTGACAATTCTTCAACCTAAACATAAAGATGAGCCTAAAAAAGGCAAAGCTTCTATATCTAAGCAACTTCCAACACTCACTCTAACTTCTAAGAATTTGCAGAAATTATTAGTTGAGTTTGTAGAGACAACTTTCGAAAAAGAAGTAGCTGAGCAATATGTTGAATTGTTTACTAAATTCCCATACTTTAAATTAGTGGGCGAGTCTGTTGAGTGGCTAATAGATTTGGATAGCTATGGTTTAGCAGAATTGAATAATAAGAGCAAGCGAGCTTCCAAAATTCATGTTTTGAGCGAGGGTATCTGGTTAGGGCAAATTAAGCTATTCAAAAACGGTTGCAAATTTACCCCATCGCATAACTGGGCTTTGCTATTTACGACAGGCCAATGCCAATATGAAGTTAAAACAAGTGCGACAGATGAGCTTTATACAAAGATTTTAGAAGGTAAAAGTTTGCTCAAAGAAGACGTTTCACCTTATTTAGCAAGCTCTTGGCCAACTAAGACGCATTATGTGCTTCTAACAGTTGATAACTATGCAGCTTGCTGGCTCCAATTAGGTCAGGATTTTGTCAAAACTCTCTATCCTAAACAGTGGCTGAATAGTATTTAGAAGCTGAGAAAACTGGTATTATATTAATAATGTCTGTTTTAGGCTGATATGAAAGGAAAGATGTATGCGCAAATTAATTATTGCTAGCACCAATCAGGGCAAGATTGGGGAGTTTAGGACACTCCTAAAAGATTTTGCGTGGCAGATATATTCATTAGCTGATTTGAATTATTTGGAGAATGTCAATGAAACTGGCACGACTTTTTATGAGAATGCCAAGATCAAAGCTGCAAATATCTTTCAATATTATCCTGATGCTTTTGTTTTGGCAGATGATTCAGGTTTATGTGTGACAGCTTTGGACGACAAACCAGGTATTTATACAGCTCGCTATGGCGGAGCTGATGCAACTTATGCTGAGAAATTCACTTTGATCTGGCAAGAATTAGCCGCTAGACAAGTTCCTCCTACGCATTGGCAGGCTCACTTCGTTTGCAGCCTTTGTTTGCTTTGCCCTTGGGGTGATATGTTTGGCTATACGGGTGAATTTCATGGCGAAATTAGCGCTGAAGCTAAAGGTGATAATGGCTTTGGCTATGATCCGATTTTTTATGTGCCTGAGTATGGCATGACAGCGGCTGAGATGCCAGCTGAGCTTAAAAATAAAATAAGTCATCGCGCTAAAGCTTTACAAGCTTTGTTAGCTGATTTACCACGGGTGTTAGCGTTAGATCCACAAGCAAAGGAGAGTCATGTTTAGTATCGTTTTTGAAAGTTTAAAGTTTGATAAATTACCAAGCAAAAAGGGAAGTAGGCTTTATATCGTTTTGCTCGGCTTAGCTTTATTCATGTTTTATCAGTTCCCACCAGGAGATCCGAGAATTAAAGTCTTAGATCAGTTGGCTGAACTTGATTGGCAGAATATGATGCTGGCATTGCAGAAATTATTAGATTCCAAACAATTGCTGTCTTTGTTTAGCCGGGCTAATATGATTTATTATTTGAGTGATTTTGGCCTAGATGTCTTAATGCTTTTAACTGGTATTTTCTTTTTGGCTTGGCAGATAGCTTGCTACAAAAAGATGAAGTGGCAGCTTGTTTGCAAACGCTTCTTTAAGAAGTTATTGACCATTTTAGCTTTTTTATTACTTGTGAGTTTGACAGTGATTGCCTTTGTGCACATATTTAGCATGTTGCCAACAATAGCCATTGCTTTTAGCTTGTTCATAATCACTCAGGCGCTGTTTGTGCCAACAGTTTTAATTGATTACGACTACAACTTAGGGCAAGCTTTTGTCGTTTCTAGACAATTGATGCAAGGCTTTAAGCTGAACTTCCTTTTGACTTTTACTTGCTTGCATTTCATGTTCAAAGTCGTGCCAGAACTTGTTATTATCACTATTTTGCCAAGTGGCATTTTGCTTAATTTGGCTTTGGCGATTGTTAGAACCGTTTATATGGCTGTTTGCCTGCGCTGCTTATTCATTTACTATCTTTACTTGTCTGAATATTTCTATCCACAAATTAGAAGTTTGGGCATTATGGATTTGGGTAATTTCTTAAAGAAGTTGAATAATCTGGTTTACCCGTTATACACAGAAGCTGAGAAAGCCAGATTCATGGCTGAGATTAAGCGTGAATATGCTGGTGAGTCAGATTTGGAAAAAGCCTTGTTCAGCCAGGAATTTAAGTCATTTAAGTCAGATATATTAGACAAGAAGTTACCGCTTGAAAAACCAATTGATAACTTACTAGCTAAAGAACTTAAAACTAAGCCAGCTGAAGCTGAACCTATTCAAGCAGAGCCAGTTGTATCCACCCAAAACGTGGAAGAAAAAGCTGCTTTGTTAAGTAAGAATTTGCAGATTATTTCTGGAAAGTTGCAGGCTGCCTTAGCTAAAGACGGCTTATGTATTAGTAAGGAAGCTTATTTAACTAAAGAAGCTGAAGAAGTTGCTAGCAATTTCTATCGCTCAAAACAGCAATTGGCTGACTTAAACAGGCTTATAAGTCAAGCTGTAGATTACCTAAAGCGCTCTGGTAAGACGACAAGCTTAGTTGAAGAGAAGGAAGGATTAAATTAGTGCTTGATTCACACGAATTACAATTAACTTTGACAGCTGATCGGGCCAAATTGGCACCTTTGCAGGCTGCGTTAAAAATTGACACATTAAGTAATTATATTGAAGAACTGGAAGCTAGAAGTCAGGAAGAGGGCTTTTGGACAGATATAGCTAAGGCAACAGCCTTGCAAAAAGAGTTGACTGATTTGAAAAAGCAACAGTCAGCCTTTCTCAATTTAGGTCAGCAATTGGATGACTTACAAGTTGGCCTAGATTTGGCTGAAGTAAGCGAGGCAAATGAGCAGACAGAGTTGTTAGAGGAAGTTCAGTCAGGTTTGAAAGACTGGCAGGATGCTTATACAGAATTACAGCTAGAAACTTTGTTCACTGATAAGCTAGATGATAAGAATACAATTTTGACTTTGCATGCTGGTGCTGGCGGAACTGAGGCGCAAGACTGGGTATTGATGCTGTATCGTATGTACACTCGTTTTGCTGAAAAAATGAACTTTACATGCAAAGAACTTAACTTGGTTGAAGGTGAAGAAGCTGGAATTAAGTCTGTCAGTTTTAGCGTTTCAGGTCCACATGCCTATGGCTGGCTTAAATCTGAACATGGCGTGCATCGCTTGGTCCGTATTTCACCATTCGACGCTTCTGGTAGACGTCATACAAGCTTTGCCTCTTGCGAAGTTTTACCAGAACTTGATAAAACAATTGAAATTACAATTCGCCCCGAAGATTTGAGAGTTGATACTTATCGTTCAACTGGTAAAGGTGGTCAGCACGTCAACAAAACCGATTCAGCTGTCCGCTTAACACACTTACCAACTGGTATTGTGGCTGCCTGCCAAGCTGAGCGTAGCCAGATCCAGAACAGAGAAACGGCTATGAAGATGTTGCAAGCTAAGTTATACAAATTGGCTTTGGAACAGCAAAAAGCTTCCATCGATGATTTGAAAGGCGAACAGTTAGACATTGCCTGGGGTTCACAGATTCGTTCTTACGTTTTCTGCCCATATACTTTGGTCAAGGACCATCGCACAGAATATGAAGATATTGATGTTGAAGGTGTGATGGATGGCAATTTGAAACCCTTTGTTTATGCTTATCTGCAGCAAAAAGCAGGCTTAACGACATGCAAAAAATAGTTTTGATTGGTGGTAGCTTTAATCCAATTCACTTGGGTCATTTGAAATTAATCAGTTTAGCTTGTCAACTGAAAGACGTTTCCAAAGTCATTTTGATGCCAGCTTATTGCTCGCCTTTTAAGCAACAATCTGAGCAGGTAGCAGCTTGCTATAGATGGCAGCTGATTGACTTGGCTTTCGAAGATTTATTAGATTTGGAGCAAGATTTTAGCTATATCTCTAAGACTGAACAGGAGCAGATTAAGGAATTTTATCAGGCTAAGCGCTTGGAAATCTTAGACTGGGAGATTAAGGCAAATGAGCCATCTTATACTTGGCATACATTAGAAAAGTTGCAAACTTTGTATTCTGAGTGTGAGCTTGTTTTGCTAGGTGGTTCTGATCTGTTGAAAGATTTCGAACGCTGGTATCAGGTGGAAAAAATTCTAAAAGTAGCAACATTATTTGTTGTAAGTCGCCCACATTATATGCAAGCAGCTTCTAGTTTACGCGATAAGTTAGTTTCTAAGTACAAGGCCAGGATCGAGCTTATGAACGTAGATATGCCAGACATAAGTTCAGCTGAACTAAGAACAGAATTAAAATCTGTACCGTATGCACAAGCTTATAGTCTGATTGCAAGTGAGATTAATAATTATTACAATTTGCCTGATTTAAAAGAAATTATGCCCAATTTGCAAGCTAATTTTTTGAGCAAAAATGAGCTAGCTTTCATTGCCCAAAATCGCCTGTATCAGCAGCCTAATCTAAGTAGCATTTTGTCTGAAGAAACAATTAGGTTCGTTAATCGCTTGATTAACTACAATTTACAAAATTTGCCTTGGAAACGTCAATCACATTGCTTGAATGTCATGTATTTTGCTTTTACCTTGTTGATTGCTAAATATCAGATAGAAGCGAAAAAGGCTATTAATTTAAGCGAGATTAAGCGCATTTTAGAAGCTCCCTGGCTGAATTTTGCAAATATAAATTTGACAGATGAGCAAAAACAGACTTGTGAAGAAGTAGTCATTTCTGGTCTTTTTCATGATGCTTGTAAGTATAGCCAATTATCTAATTATAAAGAGGTGGAAGCGAAACTGACTGAAGAAGATATTAATAGCAAAATTGAGCATGGTCCAATTGCAGCTCATGTTTTAGCTAAAGAGTTTGGTTGTACGAATCGAACAATTATCGAGGCGGTGTATTATCATACAACTTTGCGTGCCCAGGCTACTTTAGTCGATAAACTTGTTTATTTGGCCGATAAGTTAGAATTTGGTCGTACTTACAATGACGTTGTGAGCTTGCGTGCTAGTTTAGCTTTGGGTTATGATGAGACGGTCAAGCGAGTTTTGCGTGCGACAACCAAACTTTTAGAGTCAAAGCAGCAACATGCTCATTCATTATCACTAGAGGCTTTGGCTGATTTAGAAGAGGAGAGGAATTAATAATGACAGCAGCTGATTTAGCAAAATTGATTCAGCAAACTTTGAGCGATTACAAGGCAATGGATGTTGATCTGTTAGACTTACAGAATAAGAGCAGTCTTTGCGATTACTTTGTAATAGCTTCGGCAAATTCAGAACAACAAGCTCAGGGCTTATCTAACTTACTTGAAGAAGAATTAGCTAAGCAAGGCATCTTTGCTAGAACCAAAGAGGGCTTAGATAGTAGAAGATGGATTTTACTTGATTTCGATACAGTTATTGTCCATATTTTCCATAAAGAAGAACGTAGCTTCTACAATTTGGATAAGCTTTGGCAGACAAGACCTAGTCAAGTTCATGCTGAGTAATTAATTTGCATTGTTTGTATTAGATGAGACAGTCAGTTCTTAGAATTGGCTGTTTTTTATGCCTCGCTTAATTGGCTCTTTTTATGCCTCATTGGATTGGCTTTTGGGTATCTGGCTCTAAGTTTGAATTTACGAATTTTTGCTGGAAAATTCTGAAAAAATTCGTGTGATCTAGCTTTAGACTAAATAGCAGATAGGAAGTTGGAGGCAAATATGAAACGCTTTTATTTACAGCATCGAAGTTACTTTTTTATTGGTATTACAGTTATTTTGCTCATTTTGCTACTAGCGATATATCGTTTAAGTACTAGGCAAGCGGAAATTGTTCCTAAACTTGTTTTGCCAAGTGAAATTAATGAACTTGCAATTGCACCAAGTGAAAGTAAACTAGTTCCAGATAGTTCGCTTAATCTTAGAGATAAGCAGACGATGAGAGCTAGACATGAACAAGCCATGATTCAGGTGGATTTGAAAGGCGAAGTTAAGCAAGCTGGAATTTATAAACTAACAGCTAATGCTAATTTGGCTGAACTTATTGCCAAAGCTGGCGGGTGTACGGAAGAAGCAGCCGTTGAATATCTTAATTTGGCCATGCCACTTAAGGACAAGGAACTTTATCGCATACCAAGTTTCAAAGAATTAGCAAGTTTGGAACAGAGCCACGATTTTAGTTTGGTGAAACCAGGCATAATTAATGTTTTGCCAGCAAACTACACTAAGTCATTGACCGCTAAAGCCAGGTTAGATCTTAATACAACCTCTTTGGCGAATGATGAGCAGGCAGAATATTTAGTGAATATTAATAGTTGTAGTGAGGAAGAACTTGCCAAAGTGCCCAAAATTGGGCCTAAATTAGCCAAAACCATCATAAACTATCGAATGGAACAGGGTAATTTCTTAAAGTTAGAGGATCTTTTGCGTGTCAAAGGGATTAAAGACAAAAAATTAAAACAGATAAGAGCGCGTCTTACTTGTAATTGAATGTCTGGAAGCTAGGAAGTTGCTTATATTTATTTAGCTAGCTCATTTTAAGCAGATTTTTAATGAGTTCAGAAGTTTGAGCGAAGTATATGTTTTAAGCAATATTGTAATTAAAAGTTGAATTTCCCTGTAAACGTGTTAGAATTTACTTATCAATTAAGTTTACAAGTCACATGGCTTGGTGCAATTTGACAATTCCTGAGCTACTTGCTATAATTTGTGATGCAATTCGGGGGTATAGCTCAGATGGGAGAGCGCTTGAATGGCATTCAAGAGGTCAGCGGTTCGATCCCGCTTATCTCCATACAGGTTGCAATTGACAATAGTATATGACTTGCTCATGTGACGAAATAGGTAGACGTAACGGACTTAAAATCCGTGGGTTAACAGCCATACCGGTTCGAGTCCGGTCATGAGCATACATCGCGGAGTAGAGCAGTTGGTAGCTTGTCGGGCTCATAACCCGGAGGTCGTAGGTTCGAGTCCTGCCTCCGCAATTATTTTGAAGCACTGTGGGATTTAGCTCACAGTGCTTTTTAGCTTTTATGCAAAGTTTCATTCGAAGTTGTGTACGAAAATTTAGTAAATATTAATTTATTACATACCGTTATAGTTTGGCATAGGCTATAATAGAACACATGTTTAATCAATTTTTTAGCTTTATTAAGACTTATGTACCGTTAAATATAGCAGTGTTTGTGATTGCCTGTTGCCCATTTATCGAGGTGAAAGGCTCTATTCCTTTGGGTGCAATTGCTGGACTTAGAGTGTGGGAGAGTACCTTTTGGGCTTATTGGGGTTCGATGCTGCCAGTGCCGTTTATTTTAATCGGCTTTACTTATTTCCTTAAATTATTACGCACTTGGCCTAAGACAGTTGATTTTGCTAACAAACTTGAAGAGAAGATTTATGCTAAACGTGATTTAATTGACCGCTACGGTTATCTGGGTTTGTTTGCCTTTGTCGCATTGCCAATTCCCGGCACTGGCGTTTGGAGTGGATCTTTGGTAGCAAGCCTTTTACATCTCAAATATTTACCATCTTTACTTTTGATAGTTTTAGGTAATGCGTTGGGTACACTGTTCATCTATATGCTAACTTATGGTGTAAGCTCCTTACTGAGCTGCTTTTAGTGCTTTAACTTATCTTAAAGTCTATTGATTTATTCTAAAATTTCTGTGATAATGCCGCCACCTAAAATATAGTCATCTATGTAAAAGACAGCTGACTGGCCTGGGGCTATACCTGATACAGCTTGACTTAAACGAATTTCGCATTGAATATCGTTCATAGGGATGACTTTTGCTTCGACAGGCTTTTGATTATAGCGAATTTTGACATTACAGGTGATAGGATCGGTCAATTTTTCAACCGCCATGAATTTGCACAAATCTGTGCGAAAAACAGATTTCAGACTTTCTTCATAGGTGCCCAAAACAACCTCATTAGTGAAAGGCCGTAATTCAAGGACATAGGCACGGTAGCCCAAAGCGATGCTGAGGCCACGGCGCTGGCCGACTGTATAGTTGGTGATGCCTTTGTGCGTGCCTAGGATATGGCCTTGCTTATCGACAAAATTACCAGTTTTAGGCTTTTTGTGACTACGTCCGGCGATGAAGTCGGCATGGGTGCCTTCTGTGACGAAACAAATATCTTCACTATCTTTTTTGCGTGAAATACGAGTGAAACCAGCATCAGCCATCATGGCACGGACGTCTTTTTTCTTGTAATTGCCTAAAGGAAACAAAGTCCGAGCTAAATTCTCTTGGCTTAAGCTATACAAGACATAGGACTGATCTTTCTCTAAATAGAGGGCTTTTTGAATAGTTAAGCGACCATTAGGCAGCTGCTTGATTCTGGCATAGTGGCCAGTTGCAATAGCTTGGGCGCCTATCATCTTGCTACGCTGTAAAAGCCCTTCCCATTTCAGTTTTTGGTTGCAGATGATGCAAGGGTTAGGGGTGCGACCAGCTTGATATTCTCTTACGAAATAATCGACAACTTCTTTTTCAAAAGTTTGCTTGAAGTTCATGACGTAAAAAGGCACTTGCATTTGGATACAAGCACGTCTAGCATCTGAAAGTGCGTCCAAATCGCAACAACCGCCATGACTAGAGAGTTCATCTTTGCCTTTTTCTTGCCAGAGCTTCATGCTGATGCCAATTACATCATAATGATTTTGCTTCAAGATATAAGCAACGGCTGTAGAGTCAATACCACCTGACATGCCGACAACTACTTTCTGGATGGAAGGGTTAAACTCAGCTGCTTGCCAGAGCAAGTTAGCTGCTGCTTCAGATTGTGAGTTAAGCATGTTAAGTTCGTTCATTTAATTCCTTATTAGTTTATTCAGGCTAAATTCAGTAATACTTTGATTGTTTCAGCAATTTCTGTCTTGGTGTTTTCATAGCCGAGGGTGAAGCGAAGAGAACTACTTGCTTCTTCTACGCTTTTGCCCATAGCTAGTAAAACAGGGCTTGGGTCTAAGGAGCCAGAGGCGCAGGCTGAACCATGTGAGGCCAAAATTTCGGCAAAGTCTAACATGATCAAAGCTTCCTCTCCAGCCAAATGAGGCAAGCAAACATTGACATTGTTGCATAAGCGATGTGTCAAGCTACCATTAATTTGGCAATTTGGGAAATTACGTTTTAATTCTTGCATGAAATACTGTTGCAAGTCTGTGATTTTAGTCCTAAATTCAGTGTAATGAGCTTGATGGAATTTAATTGCTTCGCCCATAGCAGCAATTAGAGGTACAGCAACTGTGCCAGCGCGTCTTTCACGTTCTTGGCTACCTCCCAAAATTAAGGCAGGTAAGTTGTATTTATCGCGTTTATCTTCATTTATATACATGGCGCCGATGCCCTTAGGACCGTTAAATTTGTGGCCAGAGAGGCTGAGAAGGTCGACATGACAAGCTTTGACATTGATTTTTTCGTGCATGAAAGCTTGGACGGCATCTGTATGGAACAGTGTTAGCCTATCTTTCAATAATTCACCAATGGCTTGAATTGGTTGCAGACTGCCCACTTCGTTATTAGCCGTCATAACTGAAACTAAGATTGTGTCATCACGCAGCAATTTCTTTAGCTCATCTAGTTTGACAATGCCATCTTTATCGACAGGCAAAAAATCAATGTCAAATCCCTTACGGCCGTAGTATTTAGCACATTCCATGACAGCTGGATGTTCGATAGCACTGACAATGATATGTTTGCCAAACTGGCTCAAAGCATCTGTAGCTGTATGAAAAGCCCAGTTATCACTTTCGCTACCGCCTGAGGTGAAGTAAATTTCAGAATCGGTACAATTTAGCTCTTTGGCAATGAGTTCCCGTGTCTGAAATACAATATCACGGCTAGGATTAGCGGCATTATAGGCAGCAGAAGGATTGAGGCAATTTTCGCCCCAATACACAAGTGCTTCCAAAGCTGGTTGGCACATTTTGGTCGAAGCGGCATTATCTAAATAAATCATGGTGTCTTTCTTCTTTTCTTTAACTAAAAAGAGCTCCGCTTAACGGAGCTTATAAGCAAGTGAGGGGAATCGAACCCCCGTGGTCAGCTTGGGAAGCTGAAGTTCTACCATTGAACTACACCTGCAACTAACACTAATTATAAAGTAAATGTCCGTATTTGGCAAAATGAGAGAAGTTAAAGCTGAGCGCTTACGCTTTTGCAATTTGCTCATTCAAAGCAACTTAAAAGCCCTGATTTAATACAACTTAATAGCATAAACTAACAAGCTAATTTGATTGGGTTTTAAATATCATAACTTAATCAGTCTTTTATTAGCTTCTTAAGCAAGCCATTAAACATTGGTTAAGAAATTACAAACACTAACGAGATGGGTCATTTACGCATCTCGTTTTCGCTTAGTTAGTGTTATAATCAGCGTATTGATGAAAAGAACCTGTAAAGGAGAAGAGTTTTTTATGGATAATCAACAAAAAGCACTTGAGATGCACAGAAAATGGGCTGGTAAAATTGAGGTTACCACACGTGCTCCACTTGATTCTGCAGAAGCGTTAGCTCTAGCTTACACTCCAGGTGTTGCTGCACCTTGCCTTGAAATTGAGAAGGATCCTGATTTGTCTTTCGTCTATACTCGCCGTTGGAACACAGTAGCTGTTATTACGAACGGTACAGCTATTTTAGGTTTGGGCGATATTGGCCCAGTTGCAGGTATGCCAGTTATGGAAGGTAAGGCCGCTTTATTTAAGGCATTTGGTGATGTTGATGCAATTCCACTTTGCGTAAATAGCAAAGACATTGATGAGATTGTCAAGATCATTGCATCCTTGCAAGGTAGCTTCGGTGGTGTCAACCTAGAAGATATTAAGGCACCAGAATGCTTCTATATCGAGCAGAAATTAAAAGAAGTTTGTGATATTCCTATTTTCCATGATGACCAACACGGTACAGCTGTTGTTACATTGGCTGCTTTGATCAATGCTGCCAAATTAGTACACAAGAATTTAGGAGACTTGAAGATTGTTATGAACGGCGCTGGTGCAGCTGCCATTGCTATCACGAAACTTATGCTTTCCTATGGCTGCAAGAATGTTATCTTGGTCGATAGGACAGGTGCTATCTATGAGGGCCGTGAGAAACTCAATCCAATCAAGACTGAAATGGCTAAGATTACTAACTTACAGCATGAAGAAGGCAAGCTAGAGGATGTTATCAAGGGTGCTGATGTCTTTGTTGGTGTCTCAGCTCCTAATTGCTTAACAGAAGAAATGGTCAAGAGCATGAACAAAGATGCTATCGTCTTTGCTTGCGCTAACCCAATTCCTGAGATTATGCCAGACAAGGCTTTACATGCTGGTGCTAAGGTAGTTGCTACTGGACGTAGCGATTTCCCAAACCAAATCAACAACGTTTTGGCTTTCCCAGGCATCTTCCGTGGTACATTGGATGTTCGAGCTATAGAGATTAACGTCGAGATGAAAATTGCAGCTGCTTTAGCTTTGGCTAACTTAGTTAGCGACGAAGAATTAAGACCAGAGTACATCTTGCCAGAAGCTTTTGATAAGCGTGTGAAAGATGCAGTTGCTAATGCTTGTAAGGCTGCTGCTATTAAGACTGGCGTTAATCGCATTAAGTAAAATTTAACATTTTAAGCGTCGCTTTATGCGGCGCTTTTTTGCTTGAAATGAGGGAGATATATGCAGTATCGCATTGAACAAGATAGTTTGGGCGAGGTGAAAGTACCAGCCAATCGCTTGTATGCTGCACAGACAGCAAGAAGTTTACACAATTTCCAAATTGGCACGGAAATCATGCCTTTAGGTGTGATGAAAGCTTTAGTTTTGTTGAAATTATCAGCTGCCAAGGTGAATGAAGAACGGCATTTTATCCCAGCTGAAATTGGTAAGGCTATTCAAATTGCTGGCAAATTGATCCTCCATAATTTTGCTGAATTTAAAGCTGAGTTTCCTTTGCATGTTTGGCAGACAGGTAGTGGTACACAGAGCAATATGAATGCCAATGAAGTTTTAGCTAATTTGGCTACAGTTATTTTGACTGCCCAAAATGACGCTAAAGCTAAGGGCGAAAATCTTAATACTGAACAGCTTGAAGCTGCTGTCTTATCTATAGTTGGCACTGATCAAGTGACAGAAACTCTTAATAGAGCTAGCTTGCGTGTCCATCCAAATGACCATGTGAATTGCTCACAGTCATCTAACGATACATTCCCAACGGCAATGCATATTCTTGCTTACATTAAAGTGCTTGAGCTAGAGCAGGGCTTAGATCGTTTAATTAAGGCGTTCGATCCACTTATTTTAGAAAATATGGAGACATTCAAGTCAGCTCGTACGCACTTACAAGACGCTGTTCCAATGTCATTTGCGCAAGAATTAAGTGGCTGGCAGCATTTAGTTATCGAGGGTAGGACAATTTTAGCTCAAAATGCCGAACAATTACTCAATGTGGCTTTGGGTGGTACAGCTTGTGGTACAGGCTTAAATACACCAGATAATTTCAGTGAGGCTGTTTTAGATGAAGTTAATCAGACATTGAGTGTAGCGCATGCTGATTTGACCAAAATTGCTAGCTTTGCTTTCCGTAAAAACGTCAATTTGTTTGCAGCTTTAAGCGGTAAATCAGCCGTAGCTGCTTGCCATGGCGCGTTAGCTGTTTTAGCTGGTAACTTGTTCAAAATGGCGAATGATATTCGTTACCTTGCCTCAGGTCCACGCTTGGGTTATGGTGAGATTACAATTCCAGCTAATGAACCAGGTAGTTCAATTATGCCTGGCAAAGTCAATCCTACACAGGCTGAAGCTTTGACTATGGTGGCAATTCAAGTTATGGCTAATAACCAAGCAATCACTTTTGCTAATAGTCAGGGCCAGTTCCAGTTGAATGTCTTTATGCCACTTATCGTTCATAATTTTGAAAAGTCAGCAAGCTTGTTGTTAGAAGCTGTTGATAGCTTTAAAGAACATCTTTTGGAAGGCATCAAGGCAAATAAAGCTAAGATGTTAGCTAATTTCCAGAATTCTTTGATGAATGTGACAGCTTTAAGTCCTAAGTTAGGGTACAAACAAGCTGCTAAGTTGGCTAATGAAGCGAACGACGAAGGCTTGACGTTATGGGAAGTTGTCGATAAGCATAAACTATTAAGTAGGGCTGAATTCGATGCCTTATTGGATCCTAAGAAGTTAAGTTATCCGCATGGTGAAAAGATTTAACTTCAGTGTGGGGAGAAGCTTGCTATTTGGGTTGGTAATAAATTAGTAATTTTTGTTGACTATAATAGTAAGGATTAACGGCAGCTTGAGCTATAGGTGATTGCCTTATTCGCTCAGGCTGCTTTTATACATAGTCTTATTTGTGTAAGGATAAAGCATGGTAGATATACAGCGTGTTCAGAACCATAAGTTGCTATCTGATCAGCAACTTGCACCCCAAAAACCAGTTACGCAGCTGAATTTAAGCCAACAGTATATAGGGGGCTTAGCTGCTTTACGAGTTTTAGCCTTGTTAGCTGTGTGCGCTTACCATTTGCGGCCTGATGTGTTTGTCGGCGGCTATCTAGCAGTTGATCTGTTTTTCATTATTTCTGCTTACTTAACTACTAACAAATTACTTTCAAATTGGCAGCAGATCGATTTAGCTAACTTGTATAAGCGGCGCTTTTTGAAACTTTGGTCGCCATTGTTTGCACTCTGCACGTTTGTTTTGTTGCTAGCTTTTTTGTTTATTCCCAAATTGATGCAGAATATGTTGCCCAATTATCTGAGCAGCTTAGCATTTGGCAATAATTTTTGGCAAATATATTTAGGCGATTCTTATTTTGCAGAAGCTGTTAGTCCTTCTGCCTTCAAACACTTGTGGTATATCGCTATTTTGGGGCAATTTACACTTATTTGGCCAGCTTTATTTAAGTTCTTAGCTAAGCAAAATAAGTTACGTTCTAAGCTTAGACAAGAGCTTAGCTTACTTTTACTCATTTTAATTATTGTATCTAGCTTAAGTATGGCGCTTTTATATAAGGCCAATACTGACCCGACCAATGTTTATTATGGAACTTTGACGCGTGCTTACGCTTATTGCTTGGGTGCGCTTTTGGCAGTTATTGTACCAAGCGCACGGGCTAAATCTTTAGACAAGTCGATGCATAATTCTAATCAGGAGTTAGACTCTAAACGCATCTATTTCTATGATTTAGTTGCTTTGCCTTTACTTTGTTTGATTATAGCAATTTGGATGCTTTTACCTGCTAACAGCAATTTCACCTATAGAGGTGGCCTACTTTTGCACGCAGTCCTCTGTACATTATTGGTGCATTGTGTGGTTGTACCTAAGACTTTCTGCAATCAATTATTTGACTTGAAAGTTTTTTCAGTCATTGCTAAACGTGCCTATGCTTATTATCTTTGGCAATATGCCGTTATGATCATGCTTAGAGAGAAGAGCACAAGTTTGGGCTTGGATCGCACAACTAGCTTATTACTCAATATTGTTTTGACCTTGATTTTGGCTGAATTAGCTTATCGCTTCGTCAAACAGCTGAATTTCAAGCACTTATTGCAAGAAGTTAAATTAGGGCAAATTAGTTTAGCTAGCTTGGCTAACTTATTTGTTGTTTTAGTTTTTACGCTTTCAATTGTGCCAGCTTTAGTTAATTCGAAACCTGTTTCTAAACAAGCTAATGCCAAATACAAAGCCCAGATTCAGCAAGCGGCTTTACAAGCTGAAACTGAGCAGGCTGCTAATGATAAGCAAGCTAATGCCGAAACTAAAGAGTCAGTTAATGCTAGCGAAAAAGTAAGTTCTACGCAGCCTGAGCAAACGGAGTTAGCATTGGAGCAGGTCAAAGGTCCTTATGATTTACAGACAATGCTTGAGATGACCAAAGACGATTTAAGCAAAGCTGAATTAGATAAGCTTGGCAAAATTAAAGTGACAGCTGTCGGCGATTCAGTTTTGTTAGGTTGTTCTAGAGCCTTAAGTTATCTATTGCCTAATTTCCACTATCGAGCCAAGGAATCAGCGCAGATTGATAAAGCAATCAATGATTTAGAGCAACTAAAAAATCAGCAGCGTCTAGGAGATGTCATCTTGTTAGCAGTTGGCCAAAATGGCTATTTCAATAAGCAACAAGCTGAGAGCTTACTGAAAATAGCAGGTGACCGTCCTGTCTTTGCTTACACAATTTTTGTTGGTAAAGAGTGGGAAACGGCTAATAATGCTATCTGGTATGATTTAGCGAAAGATTTTACTAATTTGGAAATTGTTGATTGGCACACTTATGCTAAGAATAATCAGGCCTTATTATGGGATGGTATCCATCCTAACGAAAAAGGCCAAAAAGCCTATGCTCGCTTATTTGCCAGAACTTTATTAAAAAGACTAGCAAAAGCTGAAGCATAATGTAGAGGAAATTATATAGAACTCAGAAAAGGAAGTTTAATATGCATAAATTTAGCAAAAGAAGTTTAACATATATTCTTACGGCAGCGTTGCTATTGACAAGCGCTTGCAGTGCAAAATCTAAAGATATTCAAACTTTGGCCTCTAGCACAGACAAGGCGCAAACAGAAACCAATGAGTCCGTAGCTAGTGAAACAGGAACTGAGGCAAGTAAGGCTAGAATTAAATTAATCGATGCCTTAAAGCTTAAAGATGCTAAGGGAGCTGAATTTGACAAAGGTACATTGAGCGGCAAATCTGTACTTGTTACGTTCTGGACAACTTGGTGTCAATATTGTAAAGATGAGTTAGCTAGCCTAAATAAGATTGCTGCTGACTACAAGCAAAATGATAAATTCCAAATTTTGCTGGTTAATGTTACAAACTCAAATTCAACAGTTGAGATGGCGACAAATTACCTCAAAGAAAATGCAATTGATTTGCCTATCGCTTTTATAAGCCAAGATGATGCTAGTGAATTAGGTATTCCTGGTTTCCCATTCAATTTAG
This sequence comes from Amygdalobacter nucleatus, assembly GCF_029167365.1. NCBI lineage: Bacteria > Bacillati > Bacillota > Clostridia > Eubacteriales > Oscillospiraceae > Amygdalobacter > Amygdalobacter nucleatus. The sequence goes on along the minus strand of NZ_JARFNM010000001.1, from coordinate 1,097,142 downwards.
TCTTGAACCAAGAAGGCAATCTGACCAAATTAGTAGTTGGTGATAAAAGTACACAATATTTCTTTGGTGCAACTGAAGAGCAACTACGTAATTTCATAAAGCAAGTAGCGGAGGCTTAAGTGAGTATTTATTTTTTGCTCTTTGTCCAAGGCTTGATCAGCTTTGTTTCACCGTGCGTATTGCCGATGGTGCCTGTGTACTTGATTTATTTAGCGGCGAATGAAAAGCAAAAATTTAAGACAAGAGTATTTAACTTGCTCGGCTTTGTCTGTGGCCTTAGCTTAGTCTTTGTTGCTTTAGGTATGACAGCTAGCAGCTTGGCTAGAATCATTATGTTGAATCGGCGCTTGTTTACGCAGATTACAGGTATTTTGGTGATTATGCTTGGCATTTATTACTTTGCTTACGAAAAAATTGCCCAAAGTAAATTAAAATTACGTTTTGATCATTTGCTAGTAGCTATTGGCTGGAAAAAAGATGCTGCCTTAGCCGACAAGTTATATGAAAAGGCCGTAAAAGAGCCTGAAAAAGTCCATTTTTGGTCTGCTTGTTTGATCGGTATTGCTTTTAGCTTGACAAGCTCACCTTGTATATCGCCTAATCTGAGCTATGCATTGCTTTTGGCAGCAAATAGCGAGACAGTTTGGCAGGGTGCTGCACTATTACTTATGTATAGTTTAGGCTTAGCAATTCCGTTTGTAATAGTTGGCTTAGCTGCCAATTATCTTCAAGGTAGTATCAACTTTTTCAAAGTCCATGGGCGGACTTTCCAGAAAATTGCTGCTTGTTTGATGATTATAGTTGGAATTTTGATGTTAAGTGGTGGTATTGGCCATTATACAAGTTGGTTAAAAAATCTTATTGCTTAGAAATATAAGAGGTTAATTTAGATGCGTGCATTAATTCAAAGAGTTAAACAAGCCAAAGTAGAAATTGGCGGCGAAAAAATTTCTGAAATTCAGCAAGGTTTACTTATTTTTCTCGGCGTCTGTGATCAGGATACTGAAGAGCTGACGGCTAAATTTTGGCAAAAGATTAAAAATTTGCGTATTTTCGAGGATGAAAATCATAAGACGAATTTAAGCTTGAGTGATATTGGTGGCAGCGTTTTAATCGTTTCACAATTTACCATGTATGCTAATTGCCAAAAAGGCAATCGCCCCAGCTTTGTTGAAGCAGGTAAACCAGATCATGCAAAACAGATTTATCTTAAAATGCTTGAGTTAGCCCAAGCTGATGTTAAGAATGTCGGCCATGGTGAGTTCGGCGCAGATATGTTGGTTAGCTTACAGAATGACGGACCTTTTACCATTTATCTTGATAGCGAAAATTTACATTTACAATAATTAATCACTTGAACTTATAGGAGGTGTCAGATGTCAGATTGCAAATTAGAACCAATTACAAAGGTTGCAGCTAAATTGGGTTTAACGAGTGAAAACGTATATGCTTATGGACCATACAAAGCTAAATTGCCACTTTCTCTTATGCGTAAAAATCCTAAAGGCAAGTTGATTTTAGTCACAGCTACTTCCCCAACCCCGTTAGGTGAGGGCAAAACTACAATGGCTATTGGCTTAGCCGATGCCATGGCTAAGTTAGGTAAGTCTGTTTGTGCCGCTTTACGGGAACCATCAATGGGGCCAACTTTTGGTCTGAAAGGTGGAGCTTGCGGTGGCGGTCAAGCCAAAATTGTGCCAGAGGATGAAATTAATTTGCATTTCACTGGCGATTTTGCCGCAATTACTCAGGCGAACAATTTGATTGCAGCTTGTTTGGACAATCACATTTATTGGGGTAATGAATTACAGATTGATCCAGCTAAGATCGTGTTTAAACGCGCCCTTGATCTGAACGAACGCTCTTTAAGAAATTTCAATTATCTAATTAAGCAACCTAAATCAGTTGAAAATCAGCAGACATATAATGTCAGTGGCCAGTTTAATATCACTGCAGCTAGTGAATTGATGGCGATTTTTGGCTTAGCTAGTGATTTTAAGGATTTACGGCAGCGCTTGGATAACATTTTATTGGCCTTTAATTTTAATTCTGAACCTGTATATTTACGTAGCCTAAAGATTACAGATGCCTTGCTTTTGATTTTGAAAGATGCTTTTAATCCTAATCTTGTGCAGACAGCAAAGCATAATCCTGCCATTGTCCATGGTGGGGCCTTTGCCAATATTGCTAATGGCACCAATTCTTTTGTTTCTACTAAATTAGCCTGTTCTTTGGCTGATTATGTCGTAACAGAAGCTGGTTTTGGCGCCGATTTGGGCTTGGAGAAGTATTTTGACTTGTTAGCTGGTCCTAGACAGCTGAAAGTTGATTGTGTTGTTTTAGTAACTAGTTTACGTGCTTTGAAATATCAAGCAGGCTTAGCATTAAAAGATACAACTAAAGAAAATTTATACGCGCTTGAAACTGGTTTAGCTAATTTAAAAAGACATATGCAAATTATTCAGAATTTTCAAGTTCCATTTGTTGTTTGCTTAAATAAGTTTGCGAATGATACAGAGACAGAGATTAACTTTTTAAAAGCTAAGTTAAATGAGCAGGGACTGACATTGGCAGTCGCTGATGTTTTTAGTCAAGATAGTGAAGGAGCAGATGACCTAGCGCATAAGGTTATTCAGAAAATTGTAAGCGAAGCTAACGTAGCTAATGCGAAACAATTATTTTCTGAAAATGCTGATCTTATGACCAAACTAACTTGCATTGCTAAACAGATTTATGGTGCAAAAGATGTTAGCTTGAGTGAAGAAGCTGAAGCTGATTTGGCACTTATCAGGCAACAAGGCTGGGAGTCCATGTCTCTATGTATTGCCAAGACGCCAAGTTCATTTACTGATCAGGCGAATTTGCTAAATGCACCGACTGATTTTACTTTACATGTGACGAGCTTTTCTGCCTATCGGGGCGCTAATTTCATCGTGGCACATTGTGGCAAGGTTCTAACTATGCCAGGCTTACCAAAAAAGCCAGCTGCTTGTGAGATGATTTGTTCAGATGCTGAAATTAATTTATAACTACATAATTTATAACTACTAGTCAAAAATGCTTTGTGTGGCTAAAATATAAACTTAAATGTTTTTTTGGAGGAAAAAGTATGCGCAGAGTATTAAGTTTGATTAGTTCAGTTATTTTAACAGCTAGCTTATTGGTCGCATGTCAAAAAGTGGAGCCAGAGGTGGCGAATTATCGGGAACAAGTGAAGCAATTTGAAGCACTTGATTTAAACAGCCTAAAAACAAAAATTAAGGGTGAAGAGCAGATTTTAGTCTATGTTGGCCGTGAAAATTGCCCTTATTGTGTCAAATTGGTGCCCGAACTTTTGAACATGAAAGATAAACTAAATCTAAAATTTTACTATTTAAATGTTATTAAGACAAATGATGAGATGGATAAATTCTTTGACGATAACAAGTTAGAGTATGTTCCAAGTTTGCTTTATTGTGGTAAAGGTGAGGTCAACAACATTCCTTTGGACTATGACTATGTCAAAAAGCATGGTAGTTACAATACAGAAGAATTGACGGAGCAATTAAAAACAATTACTTTAGTCGAAAAAACTTCTGAAACTAAAACTGCTAAAACTGAATCCACCAAGACGGAAGCTACTAAAAATGAGCCAGCTAGCTCAAAAACAGCCGAAACAAAGTAGTGCCAACAGGCTTTATTTGTTAAGGCAAGCGCACATCAATATATGCTGATCTCAACAATTTGCCTAAGCTATTAGCTATTTTGTTACACCGTTTAGTAACTTTTGTCTAATTTATCTTTGAAAATTCGTTTAATGCTTGCAAGAAAGTTTTGAATTTATTAAAATTTCTACAATTATTTTGAAACGAAATAAGGAGGTAACTATGAAGAAACTATTAGCATCACTCATGGTCGTCACATTGACTTTGACAGCTTGCTCAACAGGCAGTGGCGATAAGGGAGCTACAAACAGCAACTTCAAGACAGATTCATTGGTCGTTTCTCAAGACTTTGAATTGCAGAAGCTTGACTATGTGGTAAGTGACAAGAACTCAGATGCAACATTTGCAGGTAACTGTATCAATACCTTATTGGAGAACGATCGAATTGGTAAATTGGTTCCATCTTTAGCTAAGGAATGGTCATCCAATGATGATAAGACCGTTTGGACATTTAAACTTCGTGAAGGTGTTAAGTGGTACACAAATACAGGTGAAGAGTATCCTAAGGAATTAACATCAGCTGACTTTGTCACAAGCTTACGTCACAGTGCTGATTTCAAGTCTAACATGAGCTGGTTACTCAAAGGCTTAATTAAGGGCTATGAAGAGTATTGCAACAGCAAATTAACAGACGAAGATTGGGCAAAGGTTGGTATTAAGACAGCAGATGAGCATACAGTTGTTTATGAATTAGAGAAGCCAACTCCATACTTCGACACAATGACATCATATTTAATTTTTGCTCCTATTCAAAAAGAATTCTTGGAGTCAAAGGGTGAAGGTTGTAAGTTGGGTAGCCCAGATCCTAAGAAGTGCGACTTCGGTACATCCGCTGTTGATTCAATTTTGTACTGTGGACCATATCTTTTATCTAAACATCAGGCTAAGTCAGAAATTGAACTTGTAAAGAATGAAAACTATTGGGATAAGGACAACGTTTCATTAAAGACTATTAAATATGTTTATACTGATGGTTCTGACCAATATGAAGGTGTCAGAGGTTTTGAGTCTGGTATCTATCCGCAAGCTAATTTGATAGCTTCTTGGAAAGACTATGATGTTTATCTAGAGAAGTATAAGAAGTACGCTTACTTGTCAGATCCTAACGCTAGTTGCTTTGGTACAATCTTTAACATGAACCGTAAGAAGTTCGAACATACTAACTATGCTCAAGACAAGACATTGCGTGAGAACACACGTAAGGCTGTTTTGAATGAGAACTTCCGTAAAGCTTACCGTGCAGCATTTGATGCAGTCGCATGGTTAGGTAGTAACGCACCTGAGGTTGTTGCTAAGGCTCAGATCCGTAACATCAACAACTTCCCAGAAGCAGGTACAAGTAAGAACGGTACATACTTCGAGTTGGTTGAACAAGCATACGAAAAATTAACTGGTAAGCACGTTAATTTGGCTGATGGTCAGTATCCATGGTTGAGCAAGGAAGAGGCTTTGAAGTATATTGAAGCTGCTAAGAAAGACGGTATTGTCTTCCCAATCCACTTGGATATTCCAGTAGCTGATACACGTAAGGACTTAGTCAATAAGGCTAACTCAATTGCTCAATCTGTTAAGGAAAACACTGATGGTCAGATCATTGTTGAACCTGTGTTAATGGATAGAGATACCTTGTCCAACGTTGCATTCCAATTGGGTACACCAGAGGAAGCAGATTATGATATTTCTACATTCTCCGGTTGGGGTCCTGACTATGCTGATCCTAAGTCATTCTGCGATACATACAGTGCTAAGACAGGCAATTACTTGAAGAACATGGGCCTTGGTGAGGGAGATAAGGACATGGAAATCAAGAAGCAAGTTGGTATGCTTGAGTATACTAAGTTGATTGAAGAGGCTGATAAGATCGTAGCTGATAAAGATGCTCGTTATGAGGCGTATGCTAAGGCTGATGCATTCTTGATCGATAAGGTATTCTACTTACCTAACTCACAACAGACTCGTGGTTTGGTTGTATCTAAATATGTACCTTATCAACGAGTATTCTCTCCATATGGTATTTCTAACGTTAGCTGGAAGGGTGCTAAGCTCCAACAATCTCCAGTTACAGCTGAAGAACATATGAAAGCATTTGAAGAATGGTCTAAAGAGCGTAGCGAAGCTGCCAAATAAGTAGTATCATTAGTATTCAGCACGAAGCTAGGGGTTGTGTCATATGACTCGCCCCTTGCTTTTATATCAAAGGGAGCATTTATGAAGAAGTATATTTTAACAAGATTGCTCAAATCCATTGTTGCAGTTTTTGTGGTTGTAGCAATTGTTGTTACCATGGTTTATACCTTGATACCTAGATCTAACATCTTTGCTAAAGATACGGTTATTACTAAGTTGACAGGTAACCAATTGTATCTTTATAAGATGAATGTCTTAAAAGAACTAGGTTATCAGACTATGTATACACAAGCTGAGATGTGTTCGATTAAATCGAAGAACTTCGAAGAATGTAAAAAAGCTGGTAGTGAAGAGTCTAAACGTGTAATTGCAGAATTTGCAAAGGAAGGTTATACAATTCATGAACTTGACTATGCTGATTCTATGCAAGGACAAGTCGTAGCATACCGCGAATATCGCGCCTATGAACTTATTTTGCGTTACTTAAGTAAATTAATCGTAGTTGACAACATATATAAAGTTAATGATCCAAATAACAAGGACTTGAAACGTTCTTATAGTTTGGGTGGTAATGCTGGCAACTGGGGTTTAATTTGTTCTGGTTGTGAATACAAGTATCAGTTATACTTCAACAAGCAATTCCCATTTATTCATCAAAATATTATTCGTTTAAATTTTGGTAAGTCATATCCAAGCTTCTCTGGTATTGATACATTAGAAGTTATCAGTACACGTCAAGGCAAGAACAAGCCATTCAAGCAAGTTTTGCCTTCAGGCAAGGAGATGAGCAGCCCAATTTTGCAAGATACATGCCGTTACAAATACACTCTAGATGAGCTTGACAAGGCTAAGTTTAGTGATAACTATGCAGATTGCAGATTGGCCTACGATTCACCATCTATGATTGAAACATCATACATTTTTGGTGTTTTGGCACTGATTTTGGCTTACTTGATTGCTATTCCTGCTGGTATTTCCATGGCGCGCAACAAAGGCAAGTTACAGGATAAGATTGGTATTGTTTATATCAACCTACTGATTGCAATTCCGTCCTTGGCCTTTATTTTCTTGATGAAATTTTTTGGCCACAAGTTAGGATTACCTGATTTGTTCCCACAACTTGGTTTTGGTAACATAAAATCTTATATCATGCCTATTGTCATTTTGGCTTTGATGATGACGCCAGGTATCATGATGTGGTTGAGACGTTATATGATCGATCAGTCTAATTCTGATTATGTCAAATTTGCTAAATCTAAGGGCTTGTCAAAGAAGGAGATTTTCCGTAACCATATTTTGAAGAATGCGATTATTCCATTCGTCAATGGCTTGCCAAGTTCAGTTATCTTAGCTATTTCTGGTGCTGTTATCACTGAGAGCGTTTTCTCAATTCCTGGCATGGGTAAGATGTTACCAGATGCTATTACAGCCGCTAATAACAATATGATCATTACCTTGACATTTATATTTACTTCGTTGTCAATTTTCTCTGTTATGCTTGGTGATGTTTTGATGACCATTGTTGACCCAAGAATTTCGCTTGATACGAAGAAAGGAGAATAAGCCATGACTGAGCAAAAGAATTTAGAGAATAAATTTAAATTTGTCAAAGTCGATGATTCGATTTCTGAAAAGATTGCTGCTCCGGAATATTCTTATTGGAAGAGTGTTTTCCGTAAGTTCTTTTCTTCCAAGTTAGCTATTTTCATGTCGCTTATTGTTATTGCGATTATCTTGACGTCAATCATTCATCCAATGATTTCACACTATGATCATTTGGATCAACGTTACATTAATGACCGTAGCATGCACTTCATTACACCTAATTCCAAATATTTGTTTGGTACAGATGATGTCGGCCGTGATTGTTTCGCTATGCTTTGGGCCGGTGCTAGAACGAGCTTGTTCATCGCTTTTAGTGCAACGATTATTACGAACGTTATCGGTGTTATCGTTGGTATGTTCTGGGGCTTCTCCAAGCGAGTTGATAAAGTGATGATTCAGGTTTACAACGTTATTTCAAACGTGCCATTTACCTTGATCGTCATGGTTATCGCATTCGTAGCTGGTGCTGGTATTCCACAGTTAATATTTGCCTTGTCTGTTACATCTTGGATTGGTGTTGCTTACTTCATTCGTGTGCAGGTTATGATAATTCGTGACCGTGAGTACAACTTAGCATCAAGAACATTAGGTTCTTCCACGACAAAGATTGTTATGCATAACATCTTGCCTTATCTGGTCTCTGTATTGGTAACATCTCTTTCCCGTGATATACCTTCCTTCATCTCATATGAAGTTTTCTTGAGCTTTATCGGTGTTGGTCTTACCCAAGCTGAGGCTTCATTAGGCCGTATTGTGCAAGAACATTCACTGTACATGCAATCTGCACCATATTTGTTCTTGATCCCAGTTTGTTTGACAGCTTTGATTTCAGTTTCTCTGTACATAGTTGGTCAGACATTGGCTGACGCCAGTGATCCACGTAACCACATGGTGTAAGGAGTAGGCTATGAGCGAAAAAAATATTATTTTGTCAGTTAAAGATTTGGAAGTTAAATTCAGAGTTCGTGACCGCGTATTGACAGCTATCCGTAATATCTCCTTTGATTTTGAAGAAGGTAAAGTCGTAGCTATCGTTGGTGAATCTGGTTCCGGTAAGTCCGTTTTCACCAAAACATTCACCGGTATGCTTGACATCAACGGTATGATTTCCAAAGGTTCAATCATCTTTGAGGGTGAGGACATTGCTAAGCTAAAGAAGGATGCTGAATGGGAGAAAATTAGAGGTAAGAAAATTGCCACGATTTTCCAAGATCCAATGACATCATTGAACCCAGTTAGAACTATTGGCTACCAAATTTCAGAAGTTATCATTAAGCATCAGAACAAGACTCCAGCTGAAGCTAAAAAGTTGGCAATTGAGTTGATGCAGCGTGTTGGTATCAAGAATGCTGAGAAGCGTTATGATGAATATCCGTTCATGTATTCTGGTGGTATGCGTCAGAGAATTGTTATTGCAATTGCACTAGCTTGCCGTCCACGTATTTTGATTTGTGATGAACCAACAACTGCTTTGGATGTTACAATTCAAGCTCAGATTATCGCTTTGATTAAGGATTTGGCAGAGGAATACAAGTTCACAACTATTTACATTACACATGACTTGGGTGTTGTTGCTAACGTTGCTGATACAGTTGCTGTTATGTATGCTGGTCAGTTGGTTGAATATGGTACGGTTGAGGAAGTCTTCTATGATTCACGTCATCCATATACATGGGGCCTCTTATCTTCATTGCCACAGTTAGGCGAAAAGGAAGATGAACTCTTTGCTATCAAAGGTACACCTCCTTCATTGTTCAACAAGATTAAAGGTGATGCATTTGCCCCACGTAGTAATTATGCGATGGAGATTGACTTTGAAGAGGAACCACCTATGTTCCAAGTCTCAGAAACGCACTTTGCTAAGACTTGGCTCCTAGATGAGCGAGCACCAAAGGTGGAAAAGCCAGAATTAATTCGTAATTTACATGAGAAAATGGTGAATCTGACATCAAAAGGAGGCGTTTACAGTGAGCGAGACTAATGGCGAGAGAGAAGTATTATTAGATGTTAAACATCTTGAAGTTACTTTCACTAACAATAAAAAAAGATTTAGAGCTGTTAAAGACTGTAATTTCCAAATTTACCGTGGCGAGACGTTTTCCTTGGTTGGTGAGTCAGGCTCTGGTAAGACGACAATTGGCCGAGCAATCATTGGTCTAAATGAAACTTCAGATGGCGATATTATCTACAAGGGTCAAAAAATCAATGGTAAGTTGTCAAAGCAAGATAGACATAGACTTGTGCGTGAAATTCAGATGATTTATCAAGATCCAGCAGCTTCATTGAATGAGCGTGCGACAATCGACTACTGTGTTGCTGAGGGCTTGGATAACTTCAAGCTTTACAAAGACAAGGAGGAGCGTAGCCGTAAGGTTGATGAAGCACTTAAAACTGTTGGCTTGTTACCTGAACATAAGTCACGTTATCCACATGAATTTTCAGGTGGTCAAAGACAGCGTGTTGGTATTGCCCGTGCGATGGTTATGGAACCTGATTTCATCATTGCCGATGAGCCAATTTCAGCCTTGGACGTTTCAATTCGTGCTCAGATTTTGAACTTTATGAACAAGTTCAAGCGCGAGAAAGGCTTGACCTATCTCTTTATCGCCCATGACTTATCAGTTGTGCGTTACTTCAGTGATCGGATTGCGGTTATTTTCAAGGGCAGAATTGTTGAGATTGCACCAACTGAAGAATTGTTTGCATATCCTTTACATCCATACACACGTTCACTTTTGCAATCTGTGCCAATGCCTGATCCAAGAATTGAGAAGTCCAAAGAGCTTGTTGTGTATGATGAAGAGGGACGTGACTTTTCTGGTGAGAAACCTAAGTTACGGCATATTAGAGAGAATCATTTAGTGTTTGCTAATGATCGTGAGATGGCTGAGTATGAAGTGAAATTACAAGCCATGGAGAAGGAACGGCAAAAATAACTAATATTTGTTTTGCTGTGTTTAAAATCTGTTGACAATTTTGGCAACAGATTTTTTACTTGTCGAAGGAGAACAAAGTGGATAATTTCAATCGTGATTGTCGCTTATGTGCGAGCGATGCTGATCAAGTCGTTGCTAAGATCAAAGAGAACCTAAACGAGAAAAAACCAGCTTACAGCAGTTTACGCTCGAAGTACGCTAAAGATGGCGAAAAAGCTGGGCATAAATTATCGTTCAATAGTTTCTTAAATTACTTACGTGGTCAGGGCGTGAAAATTAACGAACCTGATAAAGCTAAAAAGCGTAAAGAGTTAATCAAAGATTATGCCTTAATCAATCTCGGCACTTTGATTATGACCATTGGCGTTTGTTTCTTTAAGTTCCCGAACAATTTTGCTATGGGCGGTGTGACTGGTTTTTCAGTTGTGTTTGCCAAATTAGTGCCTAGTATTTCAGCTGAGGCGACGACAATTGTGTTGAATTTGCTCTTCTTAGCTATCGGTTATATTTTCCTTGGCCGCAGCTTTGGCTTCCGCACAACTTATTCAACTTTGCTTATGAATATACTTATTGTTATCTACAAGAAGTATTTTTATTTGCAACATCCACTGACTAACCAACCGTTATTGGAATTAAGCTTTGCAGTGCTTTTACCTTCAATTGGTGGCTCACTGTTGTTTTATGCTAATGGCTCGTCTGGTGGCACTGACGTTTTAGCTATGCTTTTGAAACGCTACAGCAGCATTAATATTGGTAGTGCCTTAGTTTATTCTGACTTCTTCATCACTTTTAGCTCATTCTTAGTCTTTGATATTCAGACAGTTCTCTTGTCAATTTTGGGTATGTTGGCACGGGGCTCAGTTATCGATACAGTTATGAATCAGTTGACCTTGTCCAAATACTTCATCATCGTGACTACTAAACCAGGTATTATCGGCGACTATATTACGTTAGTTATGCATCGTGGTGCTACGCGTATGAAAGCTGAAGGCTACTTTACTGGCCAGGAGCAGTCAGTATTTATTTGTGCTGTAAGTCCTTATCAAGCTGGGTCGATGATGCGGCAGATTCGTAAACTCGATGAGCATGCATTCATTTTGTTGACATCAACCAATGAGATTTTGGGTAAAGGCTTTAAGGAAAATATCCATTAAAAATATTAATTTTTTATTACTCAATTTAACAGCCTGCGCTTGCGTAGGCTGTTTGTTTTTATAGTCAATCTGCTATAATTGTATTAAATTCCTGCTTGGGTGGTGAGAAGCTTATGGATCAAGCTTATTTGTTTAATATTGGGGAAAACTTTGAAAGTTACAATTTCCTAGGTGCACATAAGAGCCGTGAGAATGACCAGGATGGTTATAATTTTCGCGTGTGGGCACCTAATGCACAACAAGTTACAGTTTTTGGCTCGTTTAATGGTTGGAACAAATTTGAATATTTCATGCACAAAGATTGGGCAACTGGGATTTTCTCTTTGTTTATTCCTAATCTAGCTCCTTGGACACGATATAAATATTGTGTGCAACAACAGAATGGCAATTGGGTTGACAAGAGTGACCCATTTGGATTCCATTTTGAAGAGAGACCTGGCACGGCTACGATTTTATCTGGTGAAGATGATTATCAGTGGAATGACGCTGATTTTTGTAAGAATCGTAAGGACGCTTTGGCCGCTCAACCTTTGAACATTTATGAACTTAATATCGGTAGTTGGATGAAGCACTGGGATGGCAATTTTTATAGCTATCGTGATTTAGCACAGCGTTTACCTGAGTATGTGCAAGAGATGGGCTACAATGCAGTTGAGTTCATGCCTGTTACGGAATATCCATTGGATGCTTCTTGGGGCTATCAAGTAACTGGCTATTTTGCTGCTACATCTCGTTACGGTACACCGAATGACTTGAAGTATTTGGTTGATTGCCTGCACCAAAAGGGCATTAAAGTTATCTTTGACTGGGTGCCAGCACATTTCCCTAAGAATGAAGTAGGCTTAGCGCGCTTTGATGGTACACCGCAATTTGAATATGCTGATGCGCTTAAAGGTGAACAGCCAAGTTGGGGTACATACATCTTTGATTTCGCTAAACGTGAAGTCCATAGCTTCCTGATTTCTTCAGCTAATTTCTGGATCAAAGAGTTCCATGGCGATGGTATCAGAGTTGATGCTGTTTCAGCTATGTTATACCTAGACTTTGATAAGCCAAATGGTAGTGTCCGTAATATTTATGGCGGCAACGAGAACCTTGAAGCTATTGAATTCTTAAGGCGCGTTAATTCCATTTTGCGTGATCGTTATCCATATTGTTTGTTGATCGCTGAGGAATCAACAGCTTATCCTGGTATTACTAAGAGTGCTCAAGAAGGCGGATTAGGCTTTACACATAAGTGGAATATGGGTTGGATGCACGATACTTTAGACTATTACAGTCTTGATTATCTCTATCGTGTCTATCACTACCATATGTTGACATTCTCGCTTACCTACGCATTTAGTGAGAATTTTGTCTTGCCATTTTCACATGATGAAGTTGTCCATGGCAAGAAATCTATTTTGGGTCGTCAGCAAGGTGACTTGTGGCGACAGATGGCAAGTGTACGTTCCTTGTATGCATGGCAGATTGGTCATCCAGGCGCTAAATTGAACTTCATGGGGTATGAGCTAGGTCAATTTGCCGAATGGAACTTTAATGAGCAATTGGATTGGCATTTGTTGCAATATGAGCATCATGCTAAATTACATAATTACATTCGTTGCTTGAACCATATTTATCTCAATGAACCTGCTTTATGGACCAAGGAGCATGACTGGTCAGGCTTCAAGTGGTTACAGGTCAACGATGCGAAGAATTCTGTCTATGCATATGCTCGTTTTGCTAATAAGAAAGAAGATACGCTTGTGTTTATTTTCAATAACACACCTGCTGTATTGGAGCATTACAAGCTTGAATTGCCATATTATGGTCAATATGACGTTATCCTAAATTCAGACGATTCTGAATGGTTCGGTTCTCAGAACTTAGATGATTTTAAGAGTTTACAAACATCAACTTTGACTGAAGATATTGCTGCTAAGGATTATGCCCAGACTAAGAAAGAATTTGACAAGAAATTGGCTAAATTCTCCAAAGAGCATGCTAAGATGCAAAAGTCGTTAGCTACGTTAAAGGAAGAATATCTTGAGCTTTTGCACGAGCAAGCTAACTACGGCAGGTTGCTACCTATGAGCTTGGATGAAGTGAAGAATTTGCATTATCCAGAGCTAAAGTATTACAATTTACCTGACTTAGCAATGTCTGAACTACAAGAATTGACAGCCCCATATGCTAGTACTGAGTTGACTTTGCCACCGTTGTCAGTCTTAATTTTGAAATACAAAGGCGAAGCTAAAACTGATTAGATTCAGTAGCTTTTGAAAAGAGTAGAAGAAGTGTGATGGCTAAGTCAGCTAGATGAAATATCAGTGTAGACTTAGTCATTACTTTATATTGAAATTTTTGGGTATAAAAAGAGCTGGAAATCAGAATCGAACTGACGACCTACTGATTACGAATCAGTTGCTCTACCGACTGAGCTATTCCAGCAAAATAACACTAGTAAACATTATATTTAATTTTGTAACCTTGTCAAACTGCTAGAAAATGGAGAATTTAATGACACAAACAACAGAAAAAAATAAAGAGAGAGCTATTCCGAAGCAAAAAAGCAACAAAAAACATAGTTCCCAAGCGAAAAAAGAAAGTCCAAAAACGTTAAACAAACAAATGAGTAAAAAGCAGGCTAAGTCTGATTCGAGTGATAAAACATCAAGTTTGGGTAAGGCTTTGCGGGCTGCTAAAACTAAATTGCAGAGCGTTATCATGCCTAAACGCGGTATTAGTAGAAATAGGCAGGGACGCATGAATAGCGTCAGAATTACTAAGCAATATCTGCCTTCCAAAGAAAAGCTTAGAGCTAGTAAGCGTGCTAAATTAAAATTACGCCGACCTAACTTGTCACCCCAGCTAGAATTCCTGAAAATTGCTGATAGCGAACCTAATTTCAATACCTACGAAAATCGTTTTCAGCGCATGATGTCTGTACAGACACCAAGATCAATTAGCAAAAAATTACCTAAGGCACCGAAAGATGCGCTTAAAGTAATTCCTTTGGGCGGACTTTGTGAAATTGGTAAGAATTTGACTTGCTATGAGTATGGTGATGAGATCATTGTCGTTGATGTGGGCGTGAAGTTCCCAACTGAAGATCATCCAGGCATCGATTCTGTCTTGCCTAATATGCAATATCTATATGAACACAAAGATAAGGTCAAGGCGATATTCATCACCCATGGCCATGAAGATCATATTGGTTCAATTGCCTGGTTGATGGAGAAAATTCAAGCCCCAATTTATGCTGGAGCACTTGCTATCAAGTTGATTGAGAAGAAATTACGCGAACGCAATTTAGTGACAGCTTGTCAAGATTTGCATGCTTGCCAAAGTGGTGATGTAGTTAAAGCTGGTAAGTTTTCAGTTGAGTATATTCATGTTAATCATTCAATTGCGGATGCTTTTTCGTTAGCTATCTTTACGCCAGCTGGTACTGTTATTCATTCAGGTGACTTTAAAGTCGACTTCACACCTATAAATGGACAAGCTATTGACTTACAACGCTTTGCCGAGCTTGGTAAGGCGGGTGTTTTATTGTATATGTGTGAAAGTACCAATGCCACAAAGAGCGGATATACCATGTCAGAGAAGACAATTGGGGCCTGTTTTGATGATTATTTTAGAGAGGCAAAGGGCCGCATCTTTGTAGCTACTTTCTCTAGTAACGTTGATCGTGTGGCACAGGTTGTGGCGGCTGCTGAAAATTACAAGCGCAAAGTCTGTTTGTTAGGCAGATCGATGCAGAGTGTCTTTCAAGCAGCTTACGATTTAGGCTATATCAAGGTCAAGCAGGATACAGTAATTGATTTAAGAGCAATTAATAAATACAAGCCGGAAGAGCTTTGTTTCATCATGACAGGCAGTCAAGGTGAGCCGTTAGCTGCTTTAAGCCGTGTTGCTTATTCTGAACATCCAGCCATCAGCCTCAAAGAGGGAGATACGGTAATTTTGAGTTCATCACCAATTCCTGGTAACGAACGTTCAGTTGTACGGGTGATTGATGAATTATATAAGCATGGCGCTAATGTTATATATAATCAATTAAATGATGTACACGTTTCAGGTCATGCTTCCAGAGAAGAACTTAAACTGATGCATACCATCATTCAACCTAAGTACTTTGTACCAGGACATGGTGAATATCATATGTTATATGAGCATGCAAAGTTGGCACATGAATTAGGGCAGAACTGGGCTAATATTTTTATCATGCATAACGGTGACGTATTAGCACTCAAAGATGACTTTGCCGCTATTACCGGTTATGTACTTGGCAATGATGTCTTGATTGATGGTAGTACGCGTACTTTAGCTAATACCAAAGTCATTCAAGAGCGGCATAGCCTAGCTGATAAGGGCTTAATTACTTTAACTTTCGCTGTTAATATGAAAAATGGTGAGTTAGCTAGCGATGTACAACTGAAAACACTTGGCTTTATTTTTGAAACTGATAAAGAGATTGAAAGTAACTTTAGAAAAATGATTGCTCGTCAAATTCAGCAGACTAAGAAGGCAGGCAAGCCACTACCAACTTTCTTAGCTTCAGTTAGCTTCAGACAAAAGTTACTATCGTATCTCAGACAAAAGACAGGTCGTGAGCCAGAACTCATGATCAGTATTGTGCATGTAAATGGCTAATTTATAATAGCCTATATTTAGTAGGTAATTACAGGCGAGAGATTGAAATTAGTTTGAACTAATTATTAGCAGAGCCCGATTTTGCTTGTAATTTTATTTAAAACTGATATACTAAACAAGTTATATGCGCCACATAGGCGCCCTCACCTAATTTTTATTAGGTCAAAGTCCGAGAGGAGGTGAAGTCATGGATCGTAATTATGAGTTGATGTTTGCTTTGATTCCAACTTTGGATGAAGAGACATTGCAGAAGACTGTTGAAGATATTGAAACTTTGGTTAGTTCTAATGCAACAATCACTTCTAAAGATGCAATCGGTAAGCAACGCTTAGCATACGAAATCAATGATCACAAGGAAGCTTTCTACTATGTTGTTAAATTCCAAACAGCTAATCTTGAGCATCCGAAAGAGATTGATCGTTTGTTGAAGATTAATGAAGCAGTCTTGCGTTTCATCATCGTACGTGAAGATAAGTAAGCAAGACAAATGGAGGCGTAGCCGGCATGAATAAAGCTATTTTGATGGGTAGGTTAACTAAAAATCCAGAACTGAGACAAACTCCGAATGGTGTGTCTGTAGTTTCTTTTACATTGGCGGTTGATCGTCGTTTTAAGTCACAGAATGGCGAAAGAGAGACGGATTTCATTCCGATGATTGCTTGGCGCCAACAGGCAGAATTTATCGCTAAGTATTTTAAGCAAGGCTCGAAGATGGTAGCTGTCGGTTCGATTCAGGTCCGTAGCTATGATAAGAATGGTGAACGCCGTTATATCACAGAGATAGTTGTAGATGAAGTTTACTTTGCAGAGAGTAAAGTTGCTTCTTCTAATAATAACTATGGTGGCGATACAGCCAACAAGCCTCAGCCAGCTGTTAGTCAAGCTAGCAACAAGCCACAGGCTAACGATGCTTTTGATTTGGATGATAGTGATGAGTTCTTTAACGTCTCGGGTAGCGATAATACACTGCCCTTCTCATTATAATTAGTTAAGGAGTTTAATATGGCAGAAAATCGTAGTTTTCGTCGTCCACATCGTGTACGTAGGAAAGTTTGTCAGTTCTGTGCTGATCATGTAGAAGTCATTGATTACAAAGATGTCACTACATTGAAGAAGTTCATTACTGAATCTGGCAAGATTTTGCCACGTCGTAACAGTGGTAATTGCGCTAAACATCAGCGCCCATTGGCAGTCGCTATTAAGCGTGCACGTTTTATGGCCTTGTTACCATTCGTTGGCGAGTAAGGTTATTTACTTTAGTAGATGATAAGGAGCAGCAATTTATTAGCTGCTCTTTTTTATACCCTTATTATGCTTTATAATAAGGTACATTAGACATTAAGCACGCATGTCAGCTTTCTAAATTCTAAGAATTTTGATTTAATTTGAGAAAACCAAAAATACTCAAAATCCCCGTTCAAATTTGCACAAAATATGTGCAAATACTTGCAAAATAATTAGCCAATCGGTATAATTTAGAGCGAGAAAAGGAGAAAGTTAGATGTGGGCGATAATTGGAACTTGGAGAATGGCTTTAGAAGGTATTACTAAAGCATGTGCCGAACTTGCTGAAGGTGAAGATGCTGGCGAAGCTATCGAAACTGCAATCAAAGAGACTGAGGATTATCCTTATTTTAAGTCTGTCGGGTATGGCGGTTTACCTAATGAGAATATGGAAGTTGAGCTTGATTCAGGCTTCATGGACGGTAATGATTTAACCGTTGGAGCTGTTGGAGCATTACGTGATTATGCAAATCCAATTGCCATTGCTCGACGTTTATCTTTTGAAAAATATAATAATGTGTTAGTAGGCGCAGGAGCTGAAGCCTATGCTCATAAATTTGGGTTTGAGCGCAAAAATATGCTGACACAGCGTGCAAAGATTCACTATTATAACCGTTTGAAGAAAGAGAATTTGGCGCAACAGGCATCAGTCTTAAAACCATATATTGGGCATGATACTGTCGGTATGGCTTGCTTGGACAAACAAGCCAAAATTTGTGTCGGTACTTCTACCTCTGGTTTGTTCATGAAACGAGCAGGGCGTGTTGGCGATAGCCCTTTAGTTGGATCTGGCTTCTATGCTGATTCAAGAGTTGGCGCTGCTACGGCGACAGGTCTAGGCGAAGACATTATGAAAGGTCTTGTGTCTTATGAAATTGTTCGACAGATGGAAGCTGGTTTAACACCACAGGCAGCTTGTGAGCTAGTAGTTAATCGCTTAGATAAGCGTCTACGTGAAATTAATCATGGCACAGCTGGCGATATTTCAGTTGTAGCATTGAATAAGCATGGAGAATATGGCGTAGCAACCAATATCAACAATTTCTCCTTTGTTTATGCTTCATCTAAACAGGCAGCGACTGTTTATGTCTGCAAGGTGGAAGAGGGTCATACAACTTATAAAGTTGCCAGTGAAGAGTGGCTGGAAGATTATATTCGGACGCGTACGGCACCTTTGGAGATGTTATAAAATATAATAAAAAATAATAAAATATTTTTGGGAGAGTTAATTTATGGACGATTTAGAATTGATTTTTTGCCAGATTATAGCTCAAGCTGGAACAGCTAAATCTAATTATATTGAGGCGATGCGTTGTGCGCGTGAAGCTGATTTTGCCAAAGCTGAGAGCTTGATTAATGAAGCAAATCCTGCTTTTATGAAAGCGCATGAAGCACATCGTGAGCTTCTTGTAAAGGAAGCTGATGGCGAGAAGATTCCTTTTTCTTTGCTGTTGATGCACGCAGAAGATCAGTTGAATTCAGCTGAAATTTTCAAAACAATCAGTGAAGAAACATTAGCTACGATGTGCACATTGCTAGCTAAGAAGTAGTTAGTAGGATCAACTTATGCAAGGTGGAATATTGCTTAAGCGTCTTTTAGCTTTCGGATTAGATTGGTATTTATCGGCGATTTTTTTGAACTTAGGTTCGCGCGGTTTAGCTTTTAGCTTAGGTGTGGGGGATAGTAATGGCCAAGTTGTTAGATATACAACTACATATCTACTTTTAGAGATGTTATTATGCCTGCTTGTTGCCTTTGCTTATTTCGTTTTAGTTCCACATCTATCCAAAAGAGCGCAAACACCGATGATGATGTTGCTTAGGTTAGAGATAGTTACATTAAATAACGAATGTAAGCCAAGTTTAGTTACGTTGGCTCAGCGCTATCTCGTGACTTTTTTTTTATTGGGTTATTTAAGTAGCCAATTTTCGTTATTCATCTTTGATTGGCGGATGCTATTAGCCAATTATGATACACAATATGTTGCTAATTTTTTAGTTGTAGTAAGCGGCGTTTCTTTGATCGTTTCAGCTTATTTAGCTCTAAAAAGTAAAGAATTCAGTGGCTCATTGCAAGACTATTTAGCCAAAACTAAAGTTTGTCAGCTTTGAACAAGGAAGGGGGAGAAAAATGAAAAGGATTTATTTGTTTTGTGACAATGCCATGTCGACAAGCTTGTTAGCTTCTAGAATGCAGAAGGTAGCTGATGCTAACAAATTGCCTTTGGAGGTCAAAGCATTTTCACAAACTCAGCTTGAGGAGATTATCACACAGTACAAACCAGATGCTGTGTTATTAGGACCTCAAGTTAAGCACATTTATGAAAAAGTGCAAGAGAAATATGGTTGTTATGGTATGCCAATTTTCGTTATCGATCCTGACGATTATGGTCAGATGAACGGTGAGCGCGTCTTGAAGCGTGCTTTATTGGCAATTAAGAAAGGAACAGCAAAATGTTAAAAGAACTTGACCGTATATTAGGTCCTATAGCTAACTCATTGTCCAAAAACAAGGTCTTGAGCGCCATTCGTGATGGTTTCATGGTTTCTGTGCCAGTTGTGATCGTCGGCTCAATTTTCTTGTTGATTTCCAATTTCCCAATCAATGGCTATGAAGAATTCATGGCTGGCATCTTTGGTGCTGATTGGTCATCCTTCCTTGGCCGTGTAACAACAGTTGCCTTTGACTGTGTTTCTTTGATGGCTGTTTTGTCTATCGCTTATTGCTATGCTAGCGAATTAAAACTGACAAATAAGATTGCAGCTGCCTTGGTTGCTTTGGTTTCATTCTTGATCATTACACCACAGGCTCATCCTAATTTTGTGAATGAGACTAGCAAGGCTTTCCGTGGCTTCTCATTCAGCAATTTCGGTACAGCTGGCATTTTCTTGTCAATGTTGGTCGCAATTCTGTCTGTTAGAATTTTTGCCTGGGCTTACAAGCGTAAGTTAGTCATTAAGTTACCTGATGGTGTGCCACCGGCAGTTATGGATTCATTCGCCGCTTTGATTCCAGCTGCAATTGTTATGGTGATTTTCTTAGCTATCAGCATCATTTTCAATTTCACATCTTATGCCTATGCTCATACCTTTATTTATCAAGTATTGCAAGCTCCATTGGTTGGTTTAGGCAAGAATAATTTGTTTGAAGTTATCTATCAGTTCTTGTCAACCTTGTTCTGGTTCTTCGGTATTAACGGCCCAGCTGTTACAAATACTATCTTTGGACCTATTCATAAGGCTTTAACTTTGGAAAACTATGAAGCTGCTCAAGCTGGCTTAGCTATGAAGAATATCTTCACCGCTGGTTTCTCAGACTTCTTCTGTAACTTTGGTGGTGGCGGTTCAACCTTAGGTCTAGTCATCATGATGGCCTTTATTGGTAAATCTAACCGCATTAAGATGCTCGGTCGTTTGTCCTTACCATCAGCTATTTTTGGTATCAACGAACCAATCATCTTCGGCTTGCCAATTGTGTTGAACCCATTGATGTTAGTACCATTCATTTTTACACCAGTTATTAATACTGTTATTTCAATGGTTGCTACTTTGGTTGGCTTCATTCCAATCACTTCTGGTGTGCAATTACCATGGACTACACCAATTTTCTTCTCAGGCTATCTCGTAACAGGTACATTTACAGCTGTTATTTTGCAAGCTGTGCTCCTTGTAGTTGATATGGCTATTTACTTCCCATTCTTGAAATTACTTGACAAGAAGTATTTGGAGGAAGAACAACTTAATGCAAATAAGACTGATGAGTTAGATGATCTATCATTCGATGATCTAGCTGTATGACTTAAGTTGGATTAAGTGAAAGGTTGATTATGCGTGTTGTATTAATTTTTGATCAAGGTTTGGCTGGTGCAGGGGGTAAAGGTAACCCTAATGTCGGCTTGACCTTAGCTAAGGGCGGAGTTGGCTCCGCCCTGATGCTAGAACCTCATCTTCAAAAAGTTGGTGCTCAAGTTCTAGCTACTTTGTATTGTGGTAACCAATATTTTGTCGAGCACGAAACAGAAGTTGTGCAAAAGTTGACAGCTATGGTTAAGAAAATCAACCCTGATGTGGTTGTCTGTGGTCCCTGCTTCAATTTTGCCGATTATGCTAAGATGTCAGCTTTAGTTACTGAATCTGTGCAGACTAATAGTGAAATTCCAGTTGTGACGATGATGGCAGCTGAGAATGATGATTTGATCACTGAGTTCAAAGACAAGATAGCGATTATTAAGATGCCAAAGAAGGGCGGCGTTGGTTTGAGTGATAGCTTTGATAATCTAACTACCTGGCTTGATTACAAACTTAATCACCCCGACAAGCTAGCTCAGCTTGAACAAGACATCTGCTATTAGCAAAACGAAAACTGCTTATAGGCAGTTTTTGTTTTATAAAGAGAATAAGAGGTAAGTGAAATGCTTGATGAATTAGCAACGATTTATGCGATTAATTCTGTCTCAAGTGCAGAAAAACAATTGCAGCAATATCTTTCTGAAAAATATTCAGAGCTTGGCTATCAAATTAACAAGGACGGCTTGTATTCTGTTTTTGCAGAAACTAACAAGGCTGACAAAGAACTGGAGAAAGTACTTGTTGCTTGCCCAATGGATGAAATTGGGTTGATGGTTGAGCGTGTCTTTCCAAACGGCAGACTCAGCTTTGTCTGTTTAGAAGCGCAGTCGCCGGCTGTTTTATTAGGCCAGCGAGTTCAAATTTTAGCTAGAGATGGTAGCTTGTATCCAGCTGTTATTTCAACTGATTGTAAGCTTTTAGAGCATGTGCCAGCTTCAGTTAAAGAGAGCGATCTGTTTATCGAGTTATGCGATCCAAGTGATTCGAAAAAGATTTTGCCAGGTGATTTAGTTAGCTTCGCAAGTGAATTAGTTGAAACAGATCATACATTTGTTGGTCGTTCGTTAAATCAAAAAGTCTTACAAGCTGTCGAACTTGAATTACTAAGGGAATTACAAGCTACAACTTTGGACTATCAGTTATCTATCGGTGCTGTAGCTCAATCGACAGTTGGCTTCAGAGGTACTCAGACAGCTACTTATGTGACAAGACCTAACTTAGCTATTGCTTTAACAGCCTTTGAGGCCCATGGCTCCAAATCAGGTCTTGACTTAGGTTCAGGTGTAGTTGTGTCTTGTTATGATCGCCAGATGTTGCCAGATCATCAGTTGTTGGATTATGTTACCTCTAAATATGCTGTCCAACCTTATTTAGGCTTGCTAGCTAACGATGGTTCATTTATTCACAAGACTTTGAGTGGTACACCAACTTTAGCTTTGGGTATCGTTATGCGCAATTTGGGCACAGCGAATGTCGTGGCAGATAAACGCGATATTAAAGCCTTGGTGAATTTCCTCAAGCATTTCTTATTGGAGCTTGAGCTTCACAAAGTAGGGAGGCCATTTAACGTATGAATCTCAAAATGTTAGAGGAAGTATCAAGTGTGCGTGCCATTTCTAGCAGGGAAAGGCATATGGTTGAGTACCTTAAACAAAAATTAACGAATTATAAAATAGATGGTTTACATTGCGTGATTGCATGGCCAGAACAAGAAGATGCTAACTTACCTAAGTTGATGTTTTGCACGCATCAAGACGAAGTAGGCTTCATTGTGGAAGAAATTTGTGGCCGTTTCTTACGCTTGCATCCATTTGGGAGTATTTGGCCACATCTAGTTGTTGGTGATTTATGTACCTTGGAGACAAGTGATGGGCGTGTTTTAACAGGTGTAATTTCAAGTCCATCATCACATGCTATGCCCGAAGCTGACAAAAAGTACACAGTTAAACCTGACTGTATTTATCTTGATTTAGGTATAGATGCTGATGATGTCACGAAATTAGGTATCAAAATAGGTGATATGTGCTGCCCAAAGGCTGATTATATGCCGCTTGCTAATCCGAAATATGTTTTGAATAAGGCCTTTGATGATCGAAGCGGTTGCTATGTTGGCTTAGAAGTTTTAGGGCAAAAATTGCCACATGAAAACAATTTGTATTGGGCTTTTTCTTCGCAAGAAGAGCCAGGTCTAAGAGGCGCGAGAACAGTTACTGATATGGTTAGACCAGACCTAGCCTTTGCTTTAGACGCAACTTTAGCTGGTGATACGCTGTTTGATGATAATGGCGTCACTTTGGGTGGCGGTGTTATTCTCTGTTGCATTGATTCTAATACTTTGCCCAATCGTAGCTTATTGAAATGGGTAGAGGGCTTATGTAAAAAGCATAATATCAAATATCAATATTCAGTTTTCAATCGAGGCGGTACAGATTCAGGTAATATTCATAAGAGTTTGGGTGGTATCGTCAATATGTCTTTAGGTATTCCAGCTCGCTATATGCATTGCAATCATAGTGTTGTCAATACCGATGATTTAGCAGCTTGTATTGAGTTATGCTCGTGGATTATTAAAGAATTTAAAGCAAATACATTAGAGGAGATTTTGAAGTTATGATGATTGATGAGATTAGAGCTGAATTAGAGCGCTTATATCCCCAATTAATTGCTGACTATAAGAGCTTGATTCAAATTCCAAGTAAAAAAGCGAAAGCTGAGCCTAATGCACCTTATGGTCCAGCTTGTAAGCAGGTTTTGGATAAGGCCCTTGAATTATGTGAACGCGAGGGATTAAGTACCGGTAATGCTGATTATCATATGGTGTATGGTCAGTATGGCGTTGGCGAAGATTATGTGGGAATGTTCTGCCATCTTGATGTAGTTGAAGAGGGCGTAGGCTGGCAGTATCCACCATACGCGGCTCAGATTGTTGATAATCGTATGTACGGCCGTGGTGCGTTGGACAGCAAAGGTCCATCTATGGCAGCTTTTTATGCTTTGCTGATTCTTAAGAATTTAGGCGTTGTGCCTAAGCGACCAATTAGAATCATCTTTGGTGCAGATGAAGAAAGTGGTATGTCGGATATTGAGTATTACCTAGAGCATGTCAAAGCACCTGTTATGGGCTTTGTGCCAGACAATAAGTTCCCAGCTATCTATGGTGAACGTGGGCGTGCAATTGTTGAAATTACAGGTCCAGCTGATGTGTTTACAGAATTTTACAACAAGTATCTCTTAAATCTTGATGGTACAGGTAAGAGCTTGGGCGTAAGTTGCAAAGATGAACACTTTGGTCAGATGGTCGTGCGTGGGGTACGCTTAGTTAATACAGCTGAGGGCATTGGCGCAAGATTCAGTCTATCAACTCCAGTTTGTGATATTGACGCTTTAATTGAGCAGTTAAAGCAGACGGCTAAAAAACTTAATGTCAAACTTGTCCACTTCGATAAATGGGCCTTAAAGAATCCACTTTCAACAAATGCCATTGTTTTACAAGCAGCTTATGATGAAGTGATGCAGACAAAGACAAAGATGACGACAACAACTGGTATGACTTATGCACATAAGTGCGAAACTGTCATTCCATTTGGTCCATCCTTCCCAGGTCAAAACGGAATTGCGCATTTGCCAAACGAATGGTTTGATCTAGCTGATCTTAAAAAGTGCATCGAAATTTATGCTTATGCTTTGTATAAGCTGAATGAAGTAGAGACGATTGTACCTTAGAATTTGGAGCTTTAGTGATGATTAAGAGTGAAATCTGTGTTGAGTCGTATGCAGGTGCTAAGATAGCTAGCGAGCTTGCTTACACAAGTGTAGAGATTAATGCCGCCTTAGATCTAGGCGGATTGACGCCATCTTTTGGTTTGGTTAGATTGATTGCTGACAATTTGCAGATTGAAAAAAATTGCATGCTTAGACCTAGAGCTGGTGGCTTTTTCTATTCTGAATCTGAATATGCTAGCATGCTAGCGGACTTACATATCTTTTGCAAGGAGAATATAGACGGTATAGTCTTTGGATTTTTGACTGAAGATTTCGAGGTCGATGAAAAACGGACTAAAGAATTTGTAGAGTTAATTCATCAAGCTGGCAAGAAAGCTATTTTTCATCGTGCTTTTGATAATACCAAAGATGCTGCAGCTGCGATTAAAACATTGATTGCACTCAAGGTCGACCGCTTACTTACAAGTGGGCAATCTGAAACAGCTCTACAAGGAGCTGACTTATTAGCAAGTTTGCAAGCTAAGTATGGCAAGCAAATTGAAATTGTGGCAGGAGCTGGAGTTAAGGCAAGCAACGCGAAGAGCTTGTTAGAGAAAACGCATGTACAGTATTTACACGCTTCTTGTAAGTCGACCAAATCAGACCCAACAAGTAACTTGCATGTGTCTTATGCCGTTTATCCAAATGCACCGACGAGTTATATTTGCACTGACTATCAGTTAGCTAAGGAACTAAAAGTAGTTATTGCTAGTTTTGATTGATATGTGTAGGACAAGTTCTTATTTAGGACAGTACAATATACTGTCCTTTTTTAATGCTTGCAAAATTGCTATTTTGCTTAGATTCATGAGCTTTCACTTGTAAAATGAGTACAAATACAGGCGGAAAAAATCACAAATTATTGCACAAATTGTGATATTGTATTAATATATTACTTGAACGCTGCTTTCGGGTTAGAGCAGGGTATCTATTGTGTAGACGGGGGATTTTTACGTATGAATCTCAAAAATTTCATGGAAGAAAAGCTGGCGCCGGTTGCTTATAAGTTGGCTACGAATAAGATTTTGTTAGCTGTACGTAACGGTTTAGCTATGAGTATGCCGCTTATCATGGCAGGTTCTCTTCTAATGATTATTGCAAGTTTCCCAATTCAAGCATGGAAAGACTTGTTGAAGGACGCAGGTATCGTAGGCTACTTGTGGAAAGGTGTTGACAGTAGCTTTGGCCTAGTCAGCTTGATTGCTGCCTTTGGCGTGGCTATGGAATATGCTAAAATGCATGATATTGATGGTTTGTCAGCTGGTATTATTTCAGTTGGTTCCTTTATCACATTAACACCGTTTGTCAAAGGTGAGGCTGGTGCTGGTGTACCTACTCAATTCTTAGGCGCAAGTGGTTTGTTCGTTGCATTGGTCGTAGCTTTGGTCAGCTCTAGAGTTTACATTTGGTTTATCAAACGTAATATTCAGATTACTTTACCAGAAACTGTACCACCGGCAGTTGCACGTAGCTTCTCAGGTATCATTCCTGGTATTGTGATTATCAGTGGTTGGCTCGCAATTTTTGCTACTTTGGACGCTTTCGGCTTGCCAAATATGCATATTTTGATTCAACAAATTCTCTCAAAACCTGTACGTCTGTTCACGAATAACTTGTTAGGCACTTGCGTAGTTGCTGGTTTGAACGGTTTGTTCTGGTTCGTAGGTGTACATGGTGCTGATACTGTTCATACATTCTTTGGCCCAACTTGGTTAGAGAATATCAATGCTAATATGGAAGCTGTTAAAGCTGGTTTGCCATTACCACACATTGTTACAAACCCATTCATGATGAACTTTGTTTACATCGGTGGTGGCGGTGCTACATTAGGTTTGGTTATTGTTTTGGCTATTTTAGCAAGACGCAAGAATGCAAGTAAGCAAGCTAAGGCATTAGCACCAATTACTTTTACACCTGGTATATTCAATATCAATGAACCGACAATCTTTGGCGTTCCAGTTGTGCTCAATTTCAAGTTACTCATCCCATTCGTTTTCACACCAATTGTTAATGCTATAATCACTTATACAACGATGGCAATTGGGATTGTGCCTAGAACTTGCGCAATGCCAACTTGGACAATGCCGCCGATTTTAAGTGGCTTCTTTGCTACAGGCAGCATCATGGGTTCAATCTTGCAGATTGTGTTGATTGTAATTGACATCTTGATTTATGCGCCATTTGTTATGGAACTTGAGAAAGATTACAAGAAATTAGAAGAAGCTGGTGAGAAAGAATGAAGAAAATCATGTTAGTTTGCTCAGGTGGCATGAGTTCAAGCTTGTTAGTAACTAAGATGGATAAGGCCGCTAAGGAGATGGGCAAGGAGTTTGAGATATTTGCCGTTTCTGAGCCGGAAGGCGTGGATCGCCTGAAGAAAGATAATGATATTTCAGTTGTTCTAGTAGGTCCGCAGATTCGTTACGTTGAACCGAAGTTCGCTGAGGTTATCGGCAATCGGCCAATCAAGTTAGCTGTAATAAACATGATGGACTATGGCATGATGAACGGTGAAAAAGTTCTGAAGGCCGCCATTAAATTGATGGAAAGCTAATTATCAGCATTATAAGCTACTTTAAGCTTAATAAGATGCAGCGTCATTTTCACAGACTCTGCATCTTTTGCTATAATTAAGCGAAAAGCGTAAGGGAGATTTACAACATATGAAGGTTATTTTGTTAGCAGATATAAAGAATGTTGGTAAAAAGGATCAATTACTTGATGTTAGCGAGGGTTATGCTAATAATTTCTTGTTGAAGAAGGGGCTCGCTTTGCTGGCTAATGACAAAAATCTTAACTTACTCAAGCAAAAGAAGGGCGCAGAAGCTGCTAAGGAAGCACGTGACAAGCAAGCTGCTCAAGATTTAGCCAAAGAGATCAAAGGAAAGACTTTCACACTCAAGATGAAAGCTGGTGAGGGCGGTAAACTTTATGGTGCGTTGACAGCTGCTGATGTGGCGGCTTGCCTAGATAAGGCTGATTACAAAGTTGATAAACGCAATATCGTTTTATCAGGTAATATTAAGAGTGTTGGCCAAATGACTTGTAAATTGAAACTTTATCATGAAGTTAGCGCCGATATTACAATTAATATCGAAGCTTTATAAGGAGATTCGCTGAGCATGGCGAAAGATGAGATGCTGGCTGATTTGAATTTAAATCCAGAAACAGAAGTTGTTCCGTACAATGTCGAAGCTGAAAAAGCCACTTTGGGCTGTATGCTGGCAGGTAAGAGCTATTTAGCTGCGCTTTTACCTTTATTAAGCGAGAAAGATTTTTATTTGCCGAAGCATCAGGTCATTTATCGGGCAATTCGTGAATTGTTAGCCGAACATAAAGCGGTAGATGCTTTAACTTTGGCTGATAAGTTAGATGCTTTAGGGCAATTAGACGAAGTTGGCACGATGGCTTATATCGATGAGCTATCTTACGCTCCGAGAATCTTGGAGAATGCTGAGGATTACGCTAAGTTAGTGCGCTCCAAGGCTAAGCTGCGGGAATTGCAGGCTATATTGCAGCAGATCACGCTTTTAAGTCATAAGAGTGAAGATGCTGACTCTGTGATGGATACGTTGGTTAGCAAATTATTGCAGATTCGCAAGCAGAGTAACAGTGGGGGCTTGGAAGCAATTTGGCCAATTATGGACGAAACATTGGCTTATTTACAAGAGCTTGATAAATCAGGTAACCAGTTCCGTGGCCTAAAAACTTCCTATCCAAGTTTGGATAATGCTTTAGGCGGTCTAAAGGCTGGCTCACTCAATATTTTGGCAGCACGTCCAGCCATGGGTAAATCAGCTTTGGCCATTAATATTGCGCATAATGTGGCCTACTATTCCAAAAAAACAGTTGCAATTTTCAGCTTAGAGATGAGCAAACAGGAGATTGCGATTCGTTTGTTGTCTGCCTTTCGTTTCATAAATTCAGCTGATTTTAACAAGCCACCTTTTCCACCTGAATTTTGGACCAAGGTGTCTGAGGCAGCCTTTAAGTTTTACGATGTGCCAATTTATATTGATGATCGGCCTGGCATTTCGCCTTTGGAGATTTTAAGTAAGGCTAGACAGCTAAAACTAGAGCATGATTTAGGTTTGATTGTTGTAGATTATTTGCAGTTGATGCGCTCTGACAGCAAGTCTGATTCGAGACAGCAGGATGTTTCGGAAATGTCCCGTAACTTGAAGCTGTTAGCTAAGGAACTTAATGTGCCAGTTATCGCTTTGTCGCAGTTGTCGCGTGCTTGTGAAGCTAGGCAGAATCGGCGTCCAATTTTGTCTGATTTGCGTGAGTCAGGTTCTATTGAGCAGGATGCTGATACTGTTACTTTTATCTATCGTGATTCTTACTATAAAGAGAAAGAACAGGGGATTGAAAGTAGTTCAGCTGTAAGTGAGGCTGAAATTATCATTGCGAAGAATAGGCATGGCAAAACAACGACAGTTAAAATGAATTGGATGCCTGACTATACTTTATTTGCTGAGAGCTTTGAACAAGCAGAGCCGCCAGCAGAGCAACATACGCAAGATTTTGATGAATTTCAACCAGACAAAATAGATAAAGCTTGGTTAGACGCACATTTGAATGATGCTGATGCTAAATTAGCCAAAGAGCCGATAGCTAAAGATCCAACCAGTTCAGATGTTCCACATGATTTGGATTTACCTTTTTAATTTTTAGGGTGTAGATTGATGCAAGTACAAAAATTAGAGAGTGAGTTTCGGGAAATTCTAGCTGAATTTGAGCATGAGCAAGCAAAATTAGGCACTAAACACTATCTTGTGGCTTGTTCTGGGGGAGCTGACTCTCTAGCTTTATGGCAACTTTTAGCTAGTAACTTAGCTTTGGCAAAGCATGTGACGCTTGTTCATATTTGGCATAATTTACGCAAAGAAGCTGAATTTGAGTATTACAATCTAAAAACGCAGGTAGACGCTTTGCAGGGCCAACTTCTAGCTTTCAGCGTTGATGTCAATGCTTATGCTAAGGTTATGCACTTTAGTGAGGAAGTAGCCGCGCGTGAGCTTAGACGCATGGCATTTTCGTGGGCAAGTACGTATTACACCAAAGTTGAACATAATAGTTGTTATCTGTGTTTAGCTCAACATTTAGATGATCAGGCTGAAACTGTCTTTAACCATTGCTTGAAAGGCACAGGTATGCGTGGCTTAGCTGGCATTTGGCCGCTTAAGGAGCATTGTGTTGATTTAGAAACTATTAAATTGGCTGCTCAGGCAGACTATATTCAGATAATTCCCGAAGCTGACATAGCTAAGGCTGAACTTGAGCATTTTTTAGATACGCAGACTGATGATTTAACATATACAGCTTGGCGGCCGTTGTTGAAGTTTACAAAGGCGGATTTGTTAGCTTATGTTAAGGCAAGAGGCTTGAATTACGCTGATGATCAAAGCAATAAAGACACACATTATGAGCGTAATTTCTTGAGACAGACAATTTTGCCTGCTGTCTTGACTAAATTTCCAAAAGCAGCTAGTAAGTTGGCTAATTTAGCAAGCTTAGCTCAGACTGAGCTAGAAGTTACAGATTATCTGTTACAGACTAATTTAGAGTTAAATAAGCAAGTTGTTAATTTAAGTAAGTCTATAAATTTGCCAGGAAAAGACCAAGCCTTGGCTATAACTTTTCAGCCAGATTCAACTTCAATTTTACCCATTAAGCTGGTGCAATTTTATTGGCAACGCTTGTTAGCTGAGCTGTTACCAGACCTATTAATTACGCAGAGACAATTAAAAGTAGTAGAGAGCTTTATTTTGAAGGCTTGGACTAAGCCTAGTAAACAAATTCAGTTCTTTAGTTTGAATAAACAGACAATTGTCGTTCTTTTGGATCGCTGCCTAGTCGTATATGTTAGCCCTGATTTACATTTGGCTGATAAAAAGTTAGCTACTGATTTAGTTATTGCAAAGTGCAAACCTTTTTTCTTAGCTTATTATGGTAAACTATTGCCTTTAGCTTCTAATTGGCCACAATATTTTGAGCTAATTGGTGATTTATCAGCTAGTTTGGAATTAAGAGCAGCCCAAAAGGGGGATTATTTGTTAGTTGAGCAAAAACAGCTTGCATTGGAGGCTTATTTTAAGCGCTTGCCTTTACCTTCTTTTTTGTATTCAGAGCTATTAGTACTTGTAAAGAAAAATACTCAGCATGTTCAACATCTCTTTTTCCGCAATTTACGGAAAAAAGTCGAATTTAAAGCGAAATAATTAATGTTTGCTTTACTAAATAGATAGGCTTTTATGTTAAAATTAAGAGTACTTCTCAAAAAGGAGCGTGAAGATGGATCAGAAGCAGTTAAACGGGAAATTTACGCCAATTGGTGGTATGTACCCAGCTAAACTGATGTACAGTGAAGAAGACATAAAGGCTATGGTGGTTCGCCTAGGCCAGAGAGTGTCACAAGATTATGCAGGGGAAAAGTTATTATTGATTTCAATTCTAAAAGGTTCTTTTGTATTTTTGAGTGACTTGGTACGTACAATTGATTTGCCAGTGATCGTCGAATTTATACGTTGTAGTTCGTATGGTAATGGCACTGTAAGTTCCGGTGATGTCAAAATTGTTCAAGATGTTAATTGTGATATTAAAGGCCGCCATGTGCTTTTAGTAGAGGACATTGTTGATACTGGCTTTACCTTGAAGAAAATTTATCAATTACTTAAGGAGCGTGAACCAGCAAGTTTGGAAATTTGCACGGCTTTTGATAAGCCATCACGCCGCAAGGTTGTATTAGAACCTAAGTATGTTGGTATAGAAGTTCCAGATGAGTTTATTGTTGGCTATGGAACTGATTATCAAGATTACTATCGTAACTTGTCTGGCGTTTATGCCGCAAGGCCAGTTCAAGCTAATAATTAAAAATTGGAGTTAATATGTTTGAGAAAGAAAAGCAATATGCCCGTGGCTTTCGCCCAAATATCGGACTATTTTTGTTAATGATATTAGCGGCTTTTGCGAGCATTTACTATTTCATGGGCAGTGGCGATAAACAAGCTGATTTATCGTCCATTGTTCGCTTAATCGATGAGGGTAAAGTAAGTCACGTTGATGTGACAAGCAACGAAATTAGGGTGCACTTGATTGATAAGAGTCAAGTTAAGCTAGGTGAATTGCCTGAGCATACAACAAGTAATTTGACTGAGGCAAATAGCCAAGCCACAGCGCCTAATTTGTTAGAAATTTTAGATAAGGCTAACGATCCTAAAAATTCGCTTGTTTTAGATGGTCGAATCATCAGCAAACGAGTTTCTAGTTTCTGGTTACCTAAAATTCTAGATAAATTAGAGCAAGCTAAGCAAAAATATGGCATGACATACAACTACACAGAGCCGATCAATTACGGCGCAGTGACAAATGTAGTTTTGACTTTAGCCATGATGGGCGTTTTAGCCTTTGCTGTCTGGAATTTCATGTTCCGCCAAATGGGGGATGGCAAAAATCCGCTTAACTTTGGTAGTAGCAAGGCTAGACGAGTGGACCTTAAGGAGAATCCTGTTCGCTTCGATGATGTAGCTGGTGCAGATGAAGAGAAGCAAGAGATGCAAGAGATTGTTGATTTCTTGCGCAATCCTAATCGTTATTATGCTTTGGGTGCGAAGATTCCACGTGGCGTGCTTTTAGTCGGCCCTCCAGGTACTGGTAAAACTTTGTTAGCTAAGGCTGTAGCTACTGAAGCTGGTGTGCCATTCTATACAATTTCTGGTTCCGATTTCATGGAGATGTATGTTGGTGTTGGTGCTTCCCGTGTCCGTGATATGTTCAACGAAGTTAAGAAGCATACACCGGCAATTATTTTTATCGATGAAATTGACGCAATTGGTCGTCAGCGTGGTTCCGGCTTAGGCGGTAGCCATGATGAGCGTGAGCAAACATTGAATCAGATTCTGGTCGAAATGGACGGCTTTAGTTCTACACAGGGCATCATTGTAATGGCTGCTACGAATAGAGCTGATATTTTGGATCCAGCTTTGACTAGACCAGGTCGTTTTGACCGTAGAATCACCGTTTCACCGCCTGACATTCAAGGCCGTGAAGAGATTTTGAAGGTACATGCTCGCAACAAAAAGTTGCAAGCTGGTATCAATTTAAGAGAAATTGCGCGTATTACACCAGGCTTTACAGGTGCTGATTTAGCTAACTTACTTAATGAGGCAGCTTTGTTAGCAGCTAGACGTAATGCCAAAGAGATTACATATTTTGACATTCAAGATGCTATCTTTAAAGTCATGCTTGGACCTGAAAAGAAGAATCGTATTATGAGCGAGGAAGAGCGGAGCATAACAGCTCATCATGAAGCTGGCCATGCAATTATGGTTCGTTCAGTTAGTGAAACAGAGCGCGTCGAACGTGTATCTATCATTTCAGCCGGTCAAGCTGGTGGTTATACAGCCCATAAGCCATATGAGGATTTGTATTATGCAACGAAGGAACAATTGTTGCAGAATATTATGATTGCCTTAGGTGGTAGAGGCGGAGAGCAAGTGATTTTCAACCAGATCACAACTGGTGCTTCTAACGACTTGGAAGGTTGCAATAAGTTGGCACGTAAGATGGTTACAGCTTATGGTATGGCTGAGAACATGGAGAATTTGGTCTACGTTGAGACTGATGATATGTTCATGGGCCATGGTATTGGCCATAGCCGTAGCTTTAGCGATAAGACAGCTGAACAGATTGATTTGGCTGTCAAAAAGATTATCGACCAAGCTTATGTTGATGTCTTGACTTGCTTAAGGGAGCATGAAGCTGCTTTACGTAAGATTGCAGAGCGCTTATTAGAAGTTGAGCGTATTGACGAGGTAGAGTTTGAGATACTCTATTTGGAAAATACACCTGAGGATGTTTTAGCTAAGGATGCTCACAATAAGGGCCGTGAGAAGATGATTGCTGCTGGCAAATTACCAAGTTTGGAGAATTTGGCCGAATTTAAGCAAAACTATTTAGTTAAGCAAGAGGAAGCTAAGCATAAACGTGAATTATCTGAAGTTGAGTCCAAAGATGTACCAGACTTGAGCAAGTTGTAATTAACAGCTTAATTAGCTTAGATAAAAGAAATCCGCAAGTTTTTGACTTGCGGATTTTGTTTTGTAATAACTCTAATAACTCTAATAACTTGAATTAGTTTGCACTAAGAATTATTTAATTTAGAACTTAGAGCTTTTCATCAGCCAATCTTTGACCACAAATTCTTACTTCTTCAGGGCCTAAGAAGAGGACTAAGTCGCCAGGCTTACAAAGTTCGCTTAAACGCTGCTTTATATCTTCATAGGTAGGCTGCATCTCAGCATGGCCGCCTG
The DNA here is from genome assembly GCF_029167365.1 of Amygdalobacter nucleatus. Taxonomy (NCBI): domain Bacteria; kingdom Bacillati; phylum Bacillota; class Clostridia; order Eubacteriales; family Oscillospiraceae; genus Amygdalobacter; species Amygdalobacter nucleatus. The sequence goes on along the minus strand of NZ_JARFNM010000001.1, from coordinate 1,062,769 downwards.
CTTTGTTGATAGCTTCGACTAGTTGCTCGGAGCTGACGCCAAAATCGCTCTTTTCACGGTCACTAAAGATATTCATAAAGAGAACATGTTCTGCCTGCTTCAAAGCCTCGACGTAGTCGTTAAAGAGGTTTTTAACACGGCCATAGGTAAGTGGCTGATAAACTACATAACGATGCTTAAAGGGCATTTTGGAAGCAGCTAGGATAGTGGCCTTAGTTGCAGTTGGATGGTGGGCATAGTCACCAACAATTGTTGCACCTTGAAATGTGCCTTTTACTTCGAAACGGCCATCAGCACCATGGAAATTTTGTAGCGCATTACAGATTGTTTCGATATTAGCTCCGTACAAATCAGCGCAGGCAAGGGAAGCCAAGGCATTCAAGACGTTGTGTCGACCTGGGATTTGTAAGTTGATATGGGCTAAAAATCTGCCTTGTTTGTAGAAATCAAAGCAAGGATAACCACCTTCATATGTTAAGTTGAAAGCAGCGTAATCTGGAATTAGATGCTCAGCCCAAAGTTGCACGCGCTTGTCTTCAGGTTGCTCACAACAAGCAGCATAATTTTCAGTATCAACTATATTAAAGCTATATAACTTAATTTGGCCGTTATTTTTTTGAGCTCTCATTTGCTTAGCTTCAGCTAGGCATTTTGCAATATGTGGTCCTTTATCAATTACGATTAACTGGCCATCAGCTGGAATATTAGCTATAAATTGGGCAAAGCAGTTAATGAGACGATCCATTGTCTTAAAGTAATCAAGATGATCGTTATCAATGTTCAGCAAAATAGCTGTTGTCGAACGGAAATTCAGTAAGCTAGAATTATATTCACAAGCTTCTGAAACTAATATATCACCAGGACGGCCGTTTCTGACTGTTGAACCACCAAAGCCGCTAAATTCTGCACCTAAATGGACAGAAGGATCGAAATTATCGGCAATTAGCATTGAGGCCAACATGGAGGTGCTTGTTGTTTTACCATGTGTACCTGCAACGTTAATAACACGACTATAATATCTTGTTATCCAACCTAAAAATTCAGCTCGATCAATTGTCGGGATATTTAATTCCTGACAGCGATCAAGTTCTGGATTAGGTCGTTTAATCGCTGCCGTGTAGACGGCTATATCAGGCTGAAAGTCATCGATCCACATTTTATGATGTGAATAGTGAACTTTGATTTGTTCAGATTGTAAATGTTCTGTTCGGCTGTTTGCATGTGGATCAGAGCCTGCCACTGTATAACCGAGATTCTTGGCCATCAAAGCTAGACCGCTCATGCTTACGCCACCGATACCGACGAAGAAAATGCGAGCATTAAGTGCTAAGTCGCTCAGTGCTTGAGGATGGATTGTTGCCATAAGTACCGCCTCTTTTCCATAATTCCGTATTATGATAGCACATAAGCAGCTATTTTTGCCCGAGCAAGATATAATATAATCTGATTAGATAGCAGAAATGAGGATTATCTAGTGATCAAGTATCGTGTCATTGCCATTTCGGAAACGGGAGCAGTTAGAGATAACAATGAAGATAATTTATATTTGAATGGTGAATGGCGGCACGGTAGTGAAGTGAACGTGCCTTATTGGCATTATTTGGATAAGACGACGGATGCTTCTTTGTTTGTTGTTTGCGATGGTATGGGTGGTGAGAGCTATGGTGAGGAGGCATCTTTAATTGCCGTTTCAGGCTTATCTGCTATTGAAGATCGTTTGAGACATTCCACCAAGCAAGATTTTGCTGATTTAATGGAAAGTTATTTACTCATGGTGAATCAGGAGATATGTGACCGTGTGCGCTCGCATAATGGTTTACGCATGGGTACAACTTTTTCCTCACTTTTAATTCGCCAAAAAGTTGCACGCTGTATCAATTTAGGTGATAGCCGGATTTATTTATTTCGCCAAGGTAAGTTGAAACAGCTGACAGTTGACCAGACACAGGCCCAGAAATTAGCTGATTTAGGCTTAATTCCGCAGAGCGAAGTCAAAACTCATCCTGAGCATAACCGCCTAGTCCAGCATTTAGGTATTTTTCCTAACGAGTACAAATTGGAACCAGCTCTTTCACCAGAAATTACTTTGCAAGAAGGCGACTACTTTTTGCTTTGTAGTGATGGCCTAACCGATATGCTGCTTGATGAAAGCATTAGAAAGATTTTAGCAAGTACGACTGATATAAAGTTGGCAGCAGAAGATTTGGTGCAGAAAGCAATTATTGCCGGTGGTAAAGATAATATCACGGTTATTTTGGTTGCAATTGATGCTTTAAGTGATGAACGGCTGATGAAAACTGGACAGCATCGAATTTTAAGTAGTGCAGATTTCTTAGCCCAAACTTCTAATAGCAAAACAAGTCAGGACACCAGACAAGATCCACAGCTTAGAATGAAGCTAAATGAAGCACTTTTAGAAAATATGCAAACTAGTAATTTAGCTAGCAATGTTGCAAAAACCAGGCAGATAGGTGAGGCATTAGAACAGACAGAGGGCGATGAGAAGCCAATTTTCACCGTTGATGCTGAGATTAAGCACCTAGCCAAAGGCATCAGCAATATCGATATGTTGCAGTATCCTTATTTGAACTATCAAAAATTAGAGGAGAAGCAAGCTTTAGCCGAAGCTGAGGTCCATGAGAAAAAAGTTAATCGCCTAAAAAATACTGAGACTAAACGTAGCTTATCTATCAGTAAATCTGATACACAGGTTGATTTACCAGCTGATTTAGGCAAAACTCGTCGTGTGGATTTAACAACTGATAGCAAGGACAAAGCTAATGATAGTGCTAAGGAAGCTAGTAAATCTGAAAATGTGTTAATTTCGCGTGTTATAGGCTCAAATACCAACGCAAGCAGCCTAAGCTTCTTTGCTGAAAATAGGACACCAACAGAACCAATTACGACAGATGACTTAGAGCGCTTTGAATTAGCCAGACAAGAAGCGTTGAAACGACAAGCCAAAGATAAAGGGAAGCAAGTTGCAAACAATTTAGTTAGTGAGCCTAAGGTAGAAGCAAATAGTCAGACTGAAAAAACTAAAGATAAGCAACAAATTGCCTTACAATTATTAACTTCCATTTTAATCAGTCTATTAGTATTTACAACGATTTTATTCGTAGCTAGCCTGTATTGGTTCTATGCTTTCGATTTTAAGCGCTTGTGGCAGGATATTGTGACAGTGTTTGGTCAATGGCTTAGTTGACTAAGGAAACTTATTCCCAGTTTAAGCTAATAAAAAGCACTAACAGTGAGTTTAGCTCAGAGTTAGTGCTTTAGTTTTAACTTGTCTGTTGCTTACGTATTTTTGGCTTACTTATTTTGACGTAGGCGCAAGAGCTCGTTGATAGAAGCTGTCTGGTCTACCAAATTAGAAATTGAAGCGTTATGGTTGATGCAATCAATCAAAGAAGCGATAAACTTAGTTGTATCAGCTTCGTGATACCACTCTTGCTTCAATAATTCTGGTGTGCGATAGATTAAGTTTGTGCTGTAAACACCCTTAATTACACCTTGTTCATAAGCTTCTTGATATGTTTTGAGACCGTTTGTGAAAATAGGGAAGGTAGCAAGACAGTAAATATCTTTGACCCTCTGTTCTTTGCGTAAACGATAAGCTGTTTTCAGCATTGTATCGCCGCTTAGAATCATATCATCGACAATTAAGACGCTCTTGCCCTCTAAATTTTCACCAAGGAAGCGATATTTAGCAACAGGATAAACACCATTTTTGCCGTTTGTGTAGTCACGTTGACGGTAGAAAGTGGACATTTGGATACCCAAAATTGATGAGTAGAAAATACCACGTTTCATAGCTGATTCATCAGGACTGATGATAGCCAAATCTTCCTTTGCTACAGACAAATCACTTTCTTTTTCAAGTAAAGTGCGTAGTAAGAGGTAAGAACTTGGGATGCGTTCCAAACCAATTTCTGGAATTGCATTTTCAATTCGAGGCTCATGTGGCTCAAAAGTCACAATTGAGTGTACATTAAGCTTGATTAATTCTTTGAGCATTTGGGCACAATCCAAAGCCGCACGGCTACGACGCAGAACTTGCTTAGATTGGTACAAATAAGGCATCACAATATTGATACGAGCAGCCTTATTACCGATAGCTAAGATAGCGCGTTTAATATCCTGCAAATGCTCATCTGGCGACATTGGCACTTCAAAATTCCGCATTTTGTAAGTAGCACCGTGATTTAGGACATCAGCGATGATAAATACATCGTGACCACGTAAGGTTTGACCAATTGTGCATTTGGCTTCACCTGATGAAAAACGCACAAATTTGGCAGCAGCTTGGTAATCGCTACGCAAAAAGCCAGGTGCAGATAACAAAATTTCAGGATGCTCTTCAACTTGTTGGCGTCTAATTCTCAAAAGTTCAGCATTGATTTTGCCCACAAATTCCTCGTTTCCTTGAGTGGAAATTAATGCGAGCGGCCCAACTAAGCCCATGCGGACTGATTTTTTCTGATTATAGTTGTAATAATCTTCATCATTGAATAAAAGTGACATTCTAGCCTCCACGCTTAGTTAGATCTTTTATTGTATTTTGCTAAAAGCTTGTCAATTTTTTGCGTTTGATCAACCAAAGCACCCAAAGATGAATCATGATTAAGTGCATCAATCAAAAGGGCAACAAATTTACTGCAATCGACCTGGCAGAACCAAGGCTTAGCTAATAATTCAGGTGGTAGATAAATGAGGTTACTTGTTAAAACTGCATCGCAAATGCCTTCTGCGTGAGCTTGATCGAAACGTTCGAGGCCAGAAGTGAACAAACCAAAGGTAGCAGCGCAGAAAATACGGCGAGCTTTACGTTTCTTTAGTTCACGACCAATATCAAGCATTGAGTCGCCACTTGAAATCATGTCATCGACGATGAGAATATCCATGCCTTCCACATTATCACCCAAAAATTCATGGGCAATGATAGGGTTACGGCCATTCACAACTTTACTGTAATCACGACGTTTGTAGAAAGCTGCAAAGTCTAAGCCCAACATGGATGCGTAGTACATTGCACGATCAACACCACCTTCATCTGGGCTGATGATCATTAATTTATCCCGACTGAATTCCAAATCAGGGTATTTTTTGCACATCCATTTCAATGTCTGATAGGTGGTAGGGATGCTTTCAAAGCTTAGGGAAGGGACAGAGTTTGCCACACGCGGATCGTGGGCATCAAAAGTAATGACGTTATGTACGCCCAAATTTTCCAATTCCTCTAACGTATAAGCAGCGTCTAATGACTCACGGCCGTTTTTACGATGCTGACGACTTTCATAGAGAAAAGGCATGATCACATTGATACGCCTTGCTTTGCCTGAACAAGCCAAAATAATTCGTTTCAAGTCTTGATAATGCTCATCTGGTGTCATAGCTTTAGGCTGACCATAGAAACTATATGTTTCAGAATAATTCATGACATCGCAGATCAAAAAGACATCATGTCCACGGACTGTATTGGTGAGATGAATACGACCTTCACCTGTTTCCAAACGCAAATTCTGTGTCGGCAATAGATAGTTCTCTCTCAAAAATCCTGGATGTTCGAGGACTTGCTGGTTTGCACCATTTGCGAAATATGCTTTTCTACGATCGTACAACCAAGCGTTTACTTGCTCACAAAATTTTGTTGCACCGATTGGAATAACTACAAGCGGACCAACTGGTTCCATCAGATTTTCGCCATATTGGTCATAAGTAAAATACTGTTTTGCTTTAATTCTCTCTTCAGGCATGCCTAACTCCTTATTCTTTATTAATAGTCGTAGTTAATCGACTTATGCAAGTTATGTTCATATACACTTCTTGCTAATTAAAGACAATACACCTTTATTATAACCTAGATTTATGAGCTTGCAGATAAGTTAAGATTTGGCCTATAATCTTGACAAAATGGAGAAAAGAGAGTCAGCATGTCGCAAACATTTAAGCAAAGTGAATTTATTAAATCAGTTTATAGCCTAAAAGAGCTTAATTTGGCACCTTTACCAGAGATTGTCTTGGCAGGTCGCTCTAATGCTGGCAAATCAACTTTAATCAATGCTTTAACGGGCAGAAGGGCCTTGGCCAAAGTTAGTCAGAAGCCTGGTAAAACCCAAGCTGTCAATTATTTTTTAATCAAAGACACAGATAAAGCAAGCTCTAAAAAGTTGGAATTTTATCTAACTGACTTGCCAGGCTATGGTTATAGCGTAGCGGGTCAAAATAAACAGGCTGAATTTTCTGAATTAACAGATAATTACCTTGAATCAGGCCGCTCATTTGCTTTGATCATCTTGCTACTTGATATTCGCCATACGCCACAAGCTTCTGATTTAGCCATGATTGAGTGGTTAAATTATAAAAATCTGCCTTACATCGTTGTTCTCAATAAAGCAGATAAATTGAGCAAAATGCAACAGAAACAAGCTTTACTTAATTGCCAAAAACTTATACAGGCACCTTGTTTTGCTATTTCAGCTAGCAAATCAAGCGGATTAGAGGACTTATTAGCATATATCCGTGCAATGTTTTAAGTAGTTAGATATTAAGTTTGGAATTTACGAATTTTTGAATTTATTTTCTCCCAACAGCTCGGCTAAATTCAATTAAGCTAGAGCTATGGAACCATATAAGTATGCGAAACAGAGCTTAGTTTATATTTTAGCTTTGTATCTTAAATTCAGCTATGCGCCATTTGCTTTAGCCGTAATAGCTTATGCATTGACGATCATTAATTTTGCAGGAAGTTTTTCAATCAAGCAAAGCCTTAGCTTAGGCAGCTTGATGCTCTTACTAGCTTTGAGTTTGCAATTTGTTGCTATGTACGTTACTAGATGTAAGGCAGGCTTTAATTGGCAATTTGGCCTTTATTTAGCCTGCTTACAGATTTTGTGCTTTAGCTTTTTAACTTGGCGTTATTTTAATGATCTGACAGAGCAGCGCCAATTAATTGAACCATATATTAGTAACTATAATCGTACGGTTTCAAGTGAGTTTCAATCAGCCATCTTAGGTGAGCTAAAATCAGCCAAACGCTTAACGGGACATTTCTATCATCAAAGTCTAGATTTAGCTAAACAATTTCCCTTTTTACAAACTGAGAAATGGCATTTAACAATTAAGACCAAGGTCTTAACTACCAGCTTGTTACAGACTAGGCAATACGGAACTAAGCAATGTATCGCGCAAACTCCAAACAGATTAAGGCTACAATTGGTCTTTCCTAATTCTAGTTTTAGCAAGTTGACAACAGCTTATTTGAAAGCTGGTGATTATTTGGAGGTACAAGGAAGCTTAGAAGCGCCCCCAAATGCTCTGACAGCTGACGGCTTTGATGCTAGGCGCTATTTAGCAAGCAAAGGTATTTACTTAATTTTGCAAGTTAAAAGTTGGAAGACAATTGACCCTAGTCAATTAAGTTGGCCTAATCGTTTGCTTAAGTCGTTAGTAAGCTTACAAAATATGCATTATTACTGGCAACAACTTTTAAGACATAGCCTAAATGAAGAAGATGCGGGCTTAGCACAAGCTGTGAGCTTAGCCAACGGCAATTATTTAGCGAAAAGAGATAAATCAGCATTTCAAACAGCTGGTATTATTCATGCGCTTGTAGCATCTGGCCAGCACGTTAATTATTTGCTTGCGCTTATTTTTTTATTGGTCGAGGCCAGCCCTTTTACATGGTACAAACGGCAAATTCTAGCTCTCTGTTTGCTAGCGTTCTTAGCTTGCTTTTATCTCACAGAGATAGCTTTTTGGCGAGCAATTTTGCAATATGTTTTATTGCAAATAAGCCATCTATCAGGCCGTAATTTGAACAAGTTCAAATTAGCTAGTTTGGCTAATTTTTTTCTCTTAGCCTGGCAACCGTATTTGATTAGTAATATCAGTTTCCATTTAAGTTTGTTAGCCTGCTTAACTTTATATTGTTTACAAGTAATAATGTTTAGGCAGCGTAAGCAAAAAGCTAATGGCTCTCAATCTAAACTCATAGCTAATTTAACTTCTAAATCGGCAAATAAGGCGAGACGCTATTATCCACACTCGCTGACAGACTTCTATCGGGCAAAACAACAAAAACAGACTAATTATTGGTATGCTTTCTTGAAAAATTTAATGAACAGTCGCATAAGTCAGGCTAGCTTGATTGTGCTTGTTATTCAGTTGGTATATAGCTTATTTAATCTGCTTAATGATGAGCTAAGTTTAGCCAAAATTTTAGCAAACAGTTTAATTTTACCTATTCTTGTGTATTTAGCCTTGCTATTTAACAGTCTCAATATAGTTAATGCTTTGGCTTATCTCTGTTCGCTTCCTATTTATAGAGTGATAGGTGAATTACTTAAATTTAGTTTAGACTTTTTAAGGCAAGCTTTGGCTTGGGTCAATTGCTTTTCTTCATACAAAGTCAGTAATAAACAGCTTTTTAGCGCCGGACTTATGCTTATGCTAACCTATCTTTTTAGGCAATATTACATAGCCAAATTGCCAATTAAGCGTTCAGTCTTTAAGTGGCGCTTTATTAGCCTGCTTAGCTTAGCTTTTTGTCTGGGCATATGCTATCTGTTTAACTTAACAATTTATAGTTTGCACTTTTTAGCAGTTGGTCAGGGGGATGCTTGTGTTATTCAATATTGGCAAGCTTTGCAGAAACATTATTGTTTAATTGATGGAGGTGAGGCTAAAAATTTTTCAACAATTCGTGATTTTATGCAGGCTCAGGCTGTGCGAACCTTTGATCTTGCAATTATTTCACATTTTGATAGTGACCATTATGGCGGTATTTTTAACTTAGCGAAAGCAGGTCAAGTTAAGGCAATTATTTGTAGTAAACCTTTAGCTAACAGTGAGAAGTTTGTTGTATATCAAGAATTAAGCACCATCTGTCAAGCTAAACAAATCGAATTAGTGGCTTTGCCACGGCTAAAGTTAGACAGATTACCTGATATAGTGTTGAATAAGCGACTAAAACTTCACTTTATTCAAGTGAAATCATACTCTGAGCAAGAAAATGATTACAGCCTTGGCCTTTATTTATCATTTAATAAGCAAAATATAGCTTTGTTTACAGGGGATATAAGCAAGGAGGCTGAGAATGATTGGCTAGCTCATAAACTAGTTCAAGCTGCACCGATACTTAAAGTAGCGCATCATGGTTCGAAAGGCAGTACATGTGATGAATTTTTGGATTGTGTTAGGCCCAAATTAGCTGTAATTTCCTGCGCTTTTAGCAATACTTATAGGCATCCACGTAGAGAGGTGATCGATCGCTTAAATAGACACAAAGTTTTTGCTTTAAGAACTGATTTACAGGGCAAAATAACCATCAAGCAAAACATTTTTGGTCGTTTACTAGTTAGACCAAGTTTAAATTATTGGCACTGGACAGGCTATCTTGACGCTTGGAAAGCACATGCTTTATTTAGAAGTAGCTGATGTCAATTAAATGGCTTTGTGTTAAACTGGCGATATGGCTTACACGAAAAAACAAACTACAAACAGTTTTAATTTGTATCAGACAGCTGTTAAAGCGATACAAGCTGAACAGTTTAAGCTGCTTTACGTCTTAGCCGGTGAGGAGCGTTTCTTAGTTTCCGCTGCCTTAGAAAAATTAAAGGTGCAGCTTGGTTTAGCTTCTGATTTAAAGTCAGAGATTGATGCCCATGTTATAGACATTGATGCTAAAACAAGCAATCTTGATTGGCCTAGTATCACAAGTGAATGCCAGATGCCCCCATTTATGGCCAAAAAGAGATTGCTGTTGATTAAGCAGAGTAAGTTGTTTCAGCAAGCTTTAGGTGTTGAGAAACAGGCAGCGTGGCAAACTTTTATGCAAGCTTTATGTCAGAGCAAAGCTTGTGTTTGCGTGTTTTTAGAAGATAAAATTGATCAACGGCTTAAACACTGTCAGGCTCTTAGCAAAAGTCAAGATTGTGCCATCTATAATTTTTCTTATGTTGAGCAGCCAGTATTAGCTGTTTGGTTAGCAAACGAGCTTAAGAAGTTAGGCTTGAAAATCACTAATTCTGCACTTACTTCATTGTTGGAGCGAAGCAATTGTGAGCTGTTTGTTTTGCAGAATGAATTGCGTAAGCTTAAGCTGTATTGCCAGGCTAATAATTTGACGGCAATAGACATGAACGTTGTTGACCAGCTTTTACAACGTGACATGAAAGCAGATATTTTCGATTTGCTAGATGCAGTTAGTGCAAAGAATTTAGCTAAAGCCAAAGCAATCATGAGCATTTTGCAAGCTAACAAACAAGTTTTTTTGGTGACACTATTACTTCTAGGGCGCCATATGCGTGAACTTTTAGTAGCAAAAACAAGACCAGATTTATTGACCGCTAGTCCTTGGAAAGTGAACAAATTAAAAGCGCAAGCTCGTCAATTTACAGCTCAGGAATTAAGCGATATGATTCGGTTTTGTGCTGACTGTGATACAGTATACAAGAGCTCTTATACGGATGAATTAGCACTGAGTGATCTTCTTTTAGCTAAGCTGGTCAAAACAGATTTAGATATAAAATTTGCAGAATTAGCAATTTGAGCTTAATATTTAGGAACTTATTGTTTATCGAGGTAGGAGAACTATGTCTTTTTACGATGATTGGATGAAGAAGAGCGAAGATATTAGTGATATGACTAAATATCAAAACTATATGCGTGAATACTATGAGTTAGAGCAGAAGGCTTATGATAGTATTTTGAGTGCTTATCCTGAGAATGAAAACTTAACTCATGGTACAGTAACTGAGTTGAGCGAAAAGCTTGGCTTCGGTAAGAAGTTTGATATTTTTACGGGCTTTTTGGAAGGTATTAATTCCAGTTTGAAGCAGCCAATTGATGTTAAGAATGTAACTGCTGAAACAGAAATTGCTTTGGATATTGATTACAGAAACTTGCTTTACAATATGCACGGTGCTAAAGCAACTTGGCTTTTCAAGTTAGATTCCTGGAAGAGCGTGTTGAGCGCTGAGGAGATTTCAGAGATTGGTAAGAATTATCGCCGTGAACATATTGCTGTTAGCGAAAAAGTCGGTCGTAATGACCCTTGCTCATGCAACTCTGGCAAGAAATACAAGAATTGCTGCATGCACAAGGAACAAGAACAGGCTTAAGTTAGATTGATAGCTGGTTGGAGGAATAATATGCTGAAGTACAATGTTGAAGTAAAGCAATTGATGTTAAATCCCAAACAGTATGCTGACAAGGAATGTGTTGTTAGCGGTTGGGCTAGGACAATTCGTGATCAGAAAGCCTTTGCCTTTATCGCGTTACAAGACGGTAGCTATCAGCAACCTTTGCAGTTAGTTGTTAATCGTGAAAATGTAGCTAATTATGATGAGTTAGTTCATCAAGGTACAGGTACAGCTTATACAGCTCGTGGCAAAATTGTTTTGACACCGAACGCTAAGCAGCCACTTGAGATGCAAGTAAAAGAGATTGTACTCGTTGGTGATTGCCCAAGTGATTTCCCTTTGCAACCAAAGCGTCATACAGTTGAGTATTTGCGAACAATACCGCATTTACGTATGCGTACTAATTTGTTACAGGCTGTCTTTAGAGTGCGTAGCGAGGCTGCCTTTGCGATTCATGAATTTTTCCATAGCCGTGATTTCTTGTATATTCATACACCATTAATTACGACTAATGATGCTGAGGGTGCTGGTGAGATGTTCCAAGTCACAAGCTTAGATTTGAACAATTTGCCGCTGAATGAAGCTGGAAAAGTGGATTACACACAAGACTTTTTCAATAAGAAAACTTATTTGACAGTTACAGGTCAGTTGCACGCTGAGGCTTTTGCGCAATGCTTCAAAAATGTATATACATTTGGTCCAACTTTTAGAGCCGAAAATTCAAATACAACACGCCATGCAGCTGAATTTTGGATGATCGAGCCTGAAATTAGTTTTGCTGATATTGAAGATGCGATGAATTTGGCTGAGGATATGTTGAAACATATCATTAAACGTGTTTTAGAGCGTTGCCCATCTGAGATGCAAATGTTCAATCAATTTGTTGATAAGGGCTTACTTGAACGCTTAGAGCATGTTGCTAACAGTAATTTCGCACGTATTACTTATACAGAAGCAATTGATCTTCTGAAAAAAGCAGATAAGAAGTTCAAATATGCTGTTGATTGGGGCTGCGATATTCAGACAGAACATGAGCGCTATTTATCTGAGGAAGTATTTAAGTCACCTGTATTCGTGACAGACTATCCAGCTGATATTAAAGCTTTCTATATGCGCCAGAATGAGGATGGTAAGACTGTGGCAGCGTTCGATTGCCTAGTGCCAGGCGTAGGTGAGATTGTAGGCGGTTCACAGCGTGAAGAACGCTTGGAGCGTTTAGAGCAAGCTTATCTGAATAAGGACTTGAATGTTGCTGACTATGCTTGGTATAACGATTTGCGCCGTTTCGGTTCAACTCCGCATGCTGGTTATGGCCTTGGCTTTGAGCGTATATTGATGTACTTAACAGGTGTATCCAATATTCGTGATGTTGAGCTTTTCCCACGTACAGCTGGTAACGCAATGTATTAATAAGTGAGTGTTTTTCACAATTTCAACAAGCAGTTCAGTTTCACCTGAGCTGCTTTTTTGAATTTTGGGCCCAGATTTGAATTTTTGACGCAAAATTAAACGCAAATTCCAATTATTATCCCTTATGCTTGATGTATAGCTAAAGATCAGTTATACAAAATTGCTAAGGAGGAAATTACAGTGTTTACATTAGCCGAACTTAATGTAAGCGAGCGCCCTTATGAGAAATTGCAAATAGCAGGTAGTACTTATCTAACTAATGCTGAATTATTAGCTATTATTTTGCAATCTGGGAAAAAGGGCCAATCTAGCCTTGATCTGGCTGCTAATTTACTGGCCAATGAGATGGTTGGCCACAACCTTCGTCAATTAGCCAACTTGGAGGTGAATGACTTACTTGAAATTAAGGGCATAGGCCTAGCAAAAGCCGCTCGCATATTAGCGTGTGTAGAGTTAGCCAAACGTATCTGGCAAAGTAAACCGATTAATACTAGATTGATTTTGGATACACCAGAAGCTATCTACAAATTTATATTACCGAGATTGCAGCATGGGAAGGAAATGATTTTCGCGCTTGACCTAGATTGTCATTTGCAACTATTACATATAAGCACTATTGCAATTGGCAGATTAGATGAGGCCAATTTTGACGCCCGGGAAGTGTTACGCTTAGCTTTGCGCTACAATGCTAAAAGTGTTATACTCGTACACAATCATCCAAGCGGCGAAGTATTGGCAAGTGAGGCTGATTGTTTAACGACAGAGAGGCTGGCAAAACTCTTAGCCAATTGCGCTGTTAGTTTGCAGGATCATGTGATTGTGACAGAGCATTCTTATCTCAGTTTGTACGAAGAGAGAAGAGAGCTTTTTGAGGCTTGAGTTTGCTTGATATTCCGCTTATTGATAAATAATGTAAGGATAATTTGCTACTATTTGTGCTTTGTGCAAAATGTATAAATAATTAATGCTTTTTCAGTAAAGCTTGGTTGATTTAGAGAACAAATAAGTTTATTCTTATAGTATCTTAGCGGATATGAGGTAGACGTGATGAGGATTATTTTATTAGCAGACAGTCGTAAAAATGAGTTGTTAATTAATTTTTGCATTGCTTATAAACAGTTGTTGAAACGACATCAACTATTGTCTACTTTGAATCTGGCACGTTTGCTAGAAGAGAATGTTGGCTTGAGTGTAACAGGTGTGCCAAGTGATATTGTTGGTGGCTTAGGTCAATTGACGCAAAGAGTTAGTTACAACGAGATAGATGCTGTGATTCATTTGCGTGATAGTAAGCAAGGTGGCGCTGAATACTTGAAATATAGTCAGAGTTTGCTTGATATTTGTGATATCAACAGTATTCCATACGCAAGTAATATCGCTACAGCTGAAGTCTTGATTTTAGCAATTGATCGTGGTGACTTAGATTGGCGTGAACTTGTCCACTAATTTGGTAGTTGTTGATACTTATAAGCTAGGCAAATTAGACATTTGCTTAGCTTTTTTTTATAATCTATTTTTATAGTGTTGTAAGAGTTAGGAAGGTAAAGCCATGTATCCAAAGTTAAATGCTGATATGAAATTTTCCGAGCGCGAAGAGAAAAGATTGCAAATATGGAAACAGCAAAATTTAGCTGAAAAGTTATTAAAATTAAATTCAGATGGTCCTGATTTTACAATTTACGATGGACCTCCAACAGCTAATGGTAAGCCTCATATAGGCCATATCCTGACCCGTTCAATCAAAGATTGCATTCCACGTTGGAAGCGTATGCAAGGCTACAATGTAGCTTTCAAAGCTGGCTGGGACACACATGGTCTGCCGGTTGAATTAGAGGTTGAGAAAGAACTCAATTTGGATGGTAAGGGTGAAATTGAGGATTATGGTGTCGCTAATTTCATTCAGAAGTGTAAAGAGAGTGTCTGGCGTTACAAAGATCTTTGGCAAGAGATGTCAGAGCGTGTAGCTTATTCAGCTGATATGCAGCATCCTTATGTCAATTATGAAAATTATTACATTGAGTCTGAGTGGTATTTATTACAACAGATTTGGCAGAAAGGGCTTCTTTATAAAGGCCATAAGATTTTGCCATATTGTCCACGTTGTGGCACATCTCTGTCCAGTCATGAGGTAGCTCAAGGTTACAAAGATGTCAAAGAAAACTCAGTCATTGTGCGCTTTAGTTTGAAAAATGCTGAGAATACCTATATTTTGGCTTGGACGACAACTCCTTGGACCCTGCCATCTAATGCTGCTTTGTGCGTAAATCCTGATATTGATTATGTCAAAGTTAATATGGGGGATGAGTTCCTTTATTTAGCTAAGGCACGTTTAGAGTCGGTATTAGGCGAAAAAGACTATACAATTGTTGAAGAATACAAAGGTAGCGACTTAGTTGGCTTAGAATATGAGCCTTTGTTCCCATTTGCTAAAGATATGGTAGCTAAGTCCAAGCAAAAAGCTTGGTATGTCGTATCTGGCGATTATGTAACAGTTACAGATGGTACAGGTATTGTTCATATTGCACCTGCCTTTGGTGAAGATGATGCCCAAATCGGTCGCAATTTTGACTTGCCGACTATTCAATTTGTCGACTTGAGAGGTCAATTAACTCCAGAATGTGGTAAATTTGCAGGCGTTTTCTGTAAAAAAGCAGATCCAATGGTGATTGATGATTTGCAAGAGCGCAGTTTGTTGTTTGCTGTTTTGCCATTTACACACAGTTATCCACATTGCTGGCGTTGCGATACACCGTTGATTTACTATGCTCGTAGTGGCTGGTTTATCGCTATGACCAAAGTCAGAGATCAATTGTTGAAGAATAATCAGTCAGTTAATTGGCTACCTGAAAATATTAAAGATGGTCGTTTTGGCAATTTCTTGGAGAATGTAGTTGACTGGGCTTTGTCACGAGAACGTTATTGGGGTACACCATTGCCAGTTTGGCAGTGTCCTGATCTACATCGCTATTGTATTGGTAGCATTGCTGAACTCAAAAAAATGTCACCCGATTGTCCTGATGATATTGAGTTACATAAGCCATTTATCGATTCTGTGCATATAACTTGCCCTGAATGTCAACAATTGATGACAAGAGTGCCTGAAGTTATCGATACATGGTTCGATTCTGGTGCGATGTTCTTTGCCCAGTACCATTATCCATTTGAAAATAAAGAATACTTTGCTAAACATTTCCCAGCTGACTTTATTTCAGAAGCACAAGATCAGACGCGTGGCTGGTTCTATTCACTTTTGGCAATATCTACTTTGTTGCGGCAGCAAAGCCCATACAAGAATGTCATTTGCTTAGGCTTAGTTTTGGATAAAAACGGCATTAAGATGAGTAAGCATAAGGGCAATGTTGTGCAACCACAAGCAATTTTGGATGGACCTGGTGCTGATGCTGTACGTTGGTATTTCTATGCCAACTCCAATCCTTGGCTACCTAGCCGCTTTAGTTTGGATACAGTGACTGAATTGCAAGGTAAGTTTATGAGTACCTTGTGGAATACTTTGGCTTTCTACACACTTTATGCAGAGATTGACAAGTATGATCCATTCACAGCTAAGAGTGATGTGACCTTGCAACCAATTGATAAATGGGCTTTGAGTAAGTTGAATAGCTTAGTTAAGAAAGTTAATGCTTGTTTGTCTGAATATCAATTAACACCAGCAGCTCGTTCGATTCAAGACTTTGTTGATGAGCTTAGTAACTGGTACGTTAGACGTAATCGTGAACGTTTCTGGGCTAGTGCAAATGATGATTCTAAGTTGGCAGCTTATCGGACCTTATTCACAATCTTGGAAACTTTGAGCCGCTTGTTAGCTCCATTTACGCCTTTCTTGGCTGATGAAATGTGGCATGTACTTTATGCACCAAAGGCTGAGGGTACTTATCCAGAATCAGTTCATTTGGCAACTTACCCACAAGCTGATATGAGTTTGATTGATCTTGACTTAGAGAAAGAGATGGATTTAATCAGACAATTAGTTAATTTGGGTCGTTCAGCTCGTAACGTTTCACAAGTTAAGAACAGACAACCACTCTCTGAGATGCGAGTAGTTGGTTTGACTGGTGAGGAAATTAGTGCTGAGAACCAAGAGCAAATCAAGGATGAGTTGAATGTGAAGTTGCTTGTCTTCCAAACAGATGCAACAGATTTACTTGACTATACATTTAAGCCACAGTTACGTCTGTTAGGTCGCCGTTTTGGTAAAGAACTTAATGACTTAAAAGCTAGTTTGGCTAAATTGAATGGAACAGCTGCTTATGCAGAGCTTAAGCAAAATGCTTATATCACAGTTGAAGTTAATGACCGTCAAGAGAAATTAACTGAAGAAGAATTGTTGATTGAAAGTAAGCAGAAAGCAGGCTTAGCTACAGTTAGTGAGGGTGCATTGACAGTTGCACTCAACCTAGAATTAACACCTGAATTGGAAGAAGAGGGCTTGTATCGCGAGTTTGTGTCCAAGGTACAGAATTTGCGTAAACAGCGTGATTACAACGTCACAGACAAAATTAGTGTTAAGTATGCTAGCGCTGCTGTAATTCATTCCATGTTAGAGAACTACAGGCAGACAATAATGTTTGAAATTCAAGCAAATGTTTTGACTGAAGTTAAGGAGAGTGAGCTTTCTAAAGCTGAAAAGTTTGATTTAAATGGTCATACTTTGTTAGCTGATATTGGAGTAATAGCTTAGTGATCGTAGTTGGAGCTGTTGTGTATAAGGAGATTCTATGTTGAGTTCTATCTGCCGAATTGTTGTATTGGTGTTTTCCATTGTTTTGCATGAGTTAAGTCATGGCTGCATGGCGTATCATTATGGCGATAGGACAGCTTATCGGGCTAACCGTTTAACATTAAACCCGTTAGCCCACTTTGATCCAATTGGCTTTCTGATGATTTTATTTGCATCAGTTGGTTGGGCTAAGCCTGTGCCAGTCAACCCAAATAATTTTGATCCAAAATATAACATAAAGTTGGCGAACATTGTTGTGTCGCTAGCTGGCGTTATTATGAATTTTATTCTGGCCGTGATTGGTGCTTTGATTTTTGCTAGCTTAATGAAACATAATCAGGTAATTGCCAATGTGCGCTTTACACGGACCTTGCTCCTATTGAGCTACTATTTGTACCAGATCAATTTGGGTTTGCTTTGCTTCAATATTTTGCCAATTCCACCTTTGGATGGTTATTGGATTTGGAGTACTTTTATGCCAGCCAAAGTTCAAAATTTTCTTAATGCGAATAGTCGCAGCTTTATGTTTGCTTTGCTGATTTTAGCAATTTTACCTTTCAATATTTTGAACCGCTTGATGACAGTTGTCTTATTGCCAATTACGCAAATCATTGATTCTTTGGTTAGGTTGATTATTTAATATGGCCACTGATGAATTAAGCCTTTATGTTGAAAAGACAGAAACAAGCAGCAAATTAGCCCTGAAAATCAACGACTTTTCTGGCCCGCTTGATTTGTTACTCTATTTGATCAGTAAACATAAGATCGATATTTACGATATTCCAATTAAGGAGCTGACGGAGCAATATTTTGCTTATTTGGAGTCAGCCAGAGCCCTTAACTTGGATATAGCGACAGATTTTGTTCTGATGGCAGCGACTTTAATGCAGATTAAATCACGCTTATTGTTGCCATTACCTACAGACAAAACTGAAGATATGTCCGATCCGCGTCAAGATTTAGTCTTTCAACTATTACAATACAAACGCTGCAAACAGATTGCTCAAGGCTTGCAAGAACGTTATGCAGCTTATTGTTACTCTATTGAGAGACCTAGTTTAACTAAGCACGATTTAGGTTTGAGCGTATCAACGGCTAATTATTTGAAGGAAGAACAATGTAGCTTAGACAAATTGTTGAACGTAATTACGACTATGGCTGAACGTAATGGCCAAATGTATCAAAATCTGAGCGAGAAATTGCGCTATATTTTGGCCAAAGAAAAAATCAGCTTAAAAGAAAGAATTAAGCGTATTTATCATAAATTGCAATCTGTGAAGCAACTGAAATTTTTCAGCCTTTTAAGAGGTTGCTCCAAGGAAGAAAAAATAACTTATTTTTTGGCCTTACTAGAATTGGTCAGACGACAATTAGTGAGAGCAGAACAAGCAGATTTTCAAACCGATATTACCGTCTACAAGCAAAGTGACGCTGAAAATGATGCTTTGGAGAAAACAGCTATCTTTGAGGACTATCAGTAGGTGATTTATGGAAAATTTGACAGATACAGAATATACAGTAGCTAATGCGTTAAATGATAAAGTTAACGCTTTGGAGATTTTGTTGTTTGCTAAGGCCGAGGCTATGCCTGCAAGCAATCTATGTTTGCTCTTACCAGCAACTGAAACTGAATTGCCAAATATAGTTGATGCTTTGAATAAGCGTTATCAGGCATCTGGTTCTTATTTGGAAGTTAGACGTTTAGACAACAGCTACATATTAACTAATCAAGCTCGCTCCAAAGCTTTGTTAAGCGCGCTTTTTGCTGATAATTTAAATCCACGTTTAAGCAAGCAAGCGTATGAAGTATTAGCTGCTGTAAGTTACAATCAGCCATGCACGAGAGCGCAGATAGAATTAATTAGAGGAGTAAATTCTGATTCTGTCATTAATAACCTAGTGGAATTAGGTTTATTAGAAAAAAATGGTTTTCTAGAATTGCCAGGTCATCCAGCTTTATACGTTGTAACTGTTAAATTTTTGCGCTTGTTTGGCTTGAGTTCCACCGCCGACTTACCAGCACAACCTCTGCTGATGTATGATAGTCTACGGCAATTAAATGAAGAAGCGAGCGCAGCTGGAATTGAAACTTGATAACTCAGCTGACATAAAGTGAAGATGGAGCAAGAAATGAATAATATAACTGTAGCAATTGATGGACCTAGTGGCGCTGGAAAGAGCACGATTGCTGAATTATTAGCAAAACAATTTAATCTTTATCATTTAGATACAGGTGCGCTGTTTCGTTGCTTGGCACTTTATGCTTGGAAAAATGAGCTTGATATAAGCCAAGAAGCTACACATGAGGCAATTTTAGCTAATGCCGATGTGAAAATTAAGATAGGGCAGAACAGAGTTTATTATTTGCTGAATGGCGAGATGGTTGACTCTGATTTAAGACGAGAAGAAGTAGGTAATATGGCTTCTTTTTTGAGTCAAAATCCTCAGATGCGCAATTTTGTGCTGGACTTAGAGCGGCAATTTGCCAAGCATAATAATGTGATTATGGATGGACGCGATATTGGAACTGTCGTTTTACCTCAGGCTGATGTCAAAGTTTATTTGGATGCAAGGGCTGAAGAAAGAGCAGCCAGACGCTGGCGTGAACTTACAGCTAAAGGCGTGAAGAGTGATTATACACAAGTTTTAAATCAGATTAATCAGCGTGATTATCAAGATATCAATCGACCACTTGCACCTTTGAAGCAGGCAAGCGATGCTGTTTATATCGATTCCAGTCAAATGGAGATTGAAGAGGTATTATCTAGAATAAGTCATTTGATTCAATCAACCAAGAAGGCGTGATTAAAGAAAGTTGGTGAAAATAGTGCCGTTAAATGTTGCTGATTCCAAGAAACCTAAGATTGAAAGTTTGCCAGAGACATTTCAGCTTGCAAAAGGCTGGCGAAGAAGCGTGATTAAGCTGGTCGAATTTGGTTTACGTCGTTATTATTGCATTACAATTTCACCAGATTTTAATCGCTTAAATAGCGAAATTTTGGCATTAGATGAGCAAACTAAACGGCCGTATGTTATCATTTCTAACCATCAGAATTTTTGGGATGTGCCTTTAATTATATTGGCAGTTTCGGCATGGATTGATTGGGTTTGCAAAAATGAGCTATTTGACGTACCTTTGTTCGGTAATTTTTTGAGAAAATGGGCGGCAATTCCTTTTAATAGGCACAAATTGGATTTAACTGCTATCAAAACTATCATCAAACGTTTGAAAGATAAGCGCATAGTAGGCATCTTTCCCCAGGGCCATCGCTGTAAGACTAAAGAAGAACTTCTTGTTTATCAGCCACAATCGACAATTGTAAACTTGATTAGAAAAACTCATGCTAGAGTTTTATTGATAGGTATCGCTGGTGAATTTAAATTCCACTCTAAGCTTGAATTACAAATGCTGCCAGCTTTTGATTTGGCTGATTTTTATGATACTGATCAAAGCGATGATGAGATAGCTTATGATTTAATGAGAAAAGTATATACCTTGGCCAAAAAAGATTATCCGACCTACGATGAGATGAAACAGTTCAAAGAAAGGCATAATGAGCACACAAAGTAAAGGCAACAATTTACAAGCTAAAAGTTATACACTGGCCTCTAGTTATGGCTTTTGCTATGGCGTCAAAAGAGCTGTGCAAAAGGCATACAAAATTGCCGATATATTAGATGGCCAAAAATGTTATATGTATGGTGCTGTCATTCATAACAAACACGTTGTGCAATCCTTGATTGAACGTGGCTTTGTCTTAGTCGAAAAAACCAGTGAAGTACCAGCAAAAGCCAGTGTTCTCATCAGAGCACATGGCATAACCCAAACAGAATTAGCACTGCTTAAGGCTAAGGAATGTACGATTATTGATGAAACATGTGGGTATGTGCGTTTTATTCAACAGAAAATAGCACAGTATCACGCCAAAAATTACCAAATTATCCTAGCGGGACATCGCGGCCATCCAGAAATTATCAGTGAAGAGAGCTTTGCGCCTGGCAATTGTTTGGTGGTAGAGAGCTTGGATGAGGCGAAAAAACTTAATATTACACGGGTCCCTAGTGTTTTATTGGCGCAGACGACATTTAACCATCAGGAATTTACAAAAATTTTAAATTATTTTTCTTTACATCTTGAAGAAATGCTCGTTTTTGATACAATATGTAGAGCGACAGTTGATCGACAACTAGCCACAAGGGAATTGGCTCAGATGAAGGACGTCATGGTAATCATTGGCGATCGAAGTAGTTCTAATACCAAGCGTTTAGTTGACCTATCGACTGAGGTTTGTAGAGCAACCTACTTGATTGAGAGCGCAGCTGAAATGGCTGAACTTAAACGTCAAGGTCTAATATCTGCTAAGCACGTAGGCATAGCAGCATCGGCCTCAGCGCCAGACAGTATTATCACGGAGGTCATTCGCATAATGAATGAGAACACAGAAGTAACCAAGAACCAAGAAACTTTAGCTAATGAAGTTCCTAACGACCAAGCAGTTGTCGATAACAAAGCAGAAGCGGGCAGCGATGTCAATTTTTCTGATTTCATCGAGAATATCCCGCAGTTGAAACGCGGTGAAATTATCAAGGGTGTGATCGTTCGTTATGACCAGGATTTCGTTTATGTAGATGTTAAAGACAAGTCTGAAGGCAAAATCCCAATGAGCGAATTCTTGAAGACACCTGATTTCGACTTGGATAAAGCAATTGCTGATCATGAAGAGGTTGAAATTTATGTTCGTAGCATTCGTAACACAGAGATGGGCAAGGAGATCTTGCTTTCTAAGGCTAGAGTAGATTTCAATAAGTACAAAGAGTTATTGAAGAAAGCCTTCGAAGAGAAGACACCTGTTACAGTTAAGATTGTTAACAAGGTTAAGGATGGCGTTATCGCTTCTTATGGTGGAGCTGACATCTATATCCATCGTACACAATTAGAATTACACACAGTCGAAGATTTAGATCAATATGTAGGTCAGACAATTGAGATTTTGATTACAGCCTTTGATGATAGCAACAACCGTCGCTTACGTGTGACAGGTTCACGTCGTAGCTTGTTGGCTGCTATTCGTGACAAACAAGCAGAAGCTATTTGGGACAACTTAGAAGTTGGCGATGTTTACGAAGGTACAGTTCGTAACTTGACAAACTTCGGTGCATTCGTTGACTTAGGTGGCTTGGATGGCTTGATCCATATTACAGAGCTTTCTTGGAAGCACATTCGTCATCCTAAGGAAGTTGTTAAGATCGGTGACAAGGTTAAGGTTTACATAAAGGACTTCGATCGCGAATCTAAGCGTATTTCTTTAGGCTATCGTAAGATCGAGGATGATCCATACTTCCAAATCGAAGAGAAGTATCCTGTTGGTTCAATTATTAATGGTAAAGTTGCACGTATCATGCCTTATGGTGTATTCGTCAACATTGCACCTGATGTAGATGCTTTGTGCCATATTTCACAAGTCTGCAATCATCGTATTGAGAAACCAGAAGATGTATTGAAGCCAGGTGATGAAGTACAAGCTCGTGTCTTGGAAGTCAACTTGGAGCGTCGTCGTATTTCTATCAGCATTAAGTCTGTTATGAATTTGGGTGAGACAGAAGGCTCTGCAATGGCCATGAGCAAGAAAAAGGAAGAGCAAGATTTCCCAAGCTCATATCGTGATGATGATGGCAAGGGCGCTGACATCAACATTGTTAAGTCAAACGACTAATTAATTTGCTAAATCGCCTTTTACTTAGCATGACTTAAGTCCAAAGTTAAGCTCAGTTCAAGGTTAGAATAGGAAGGAAAAGGACATGGATAAGGAAAGAAAAGCAGTTATTATTCAAGAGTATGCTACACATGAGGGTGATACAGGTTCACCAGAAGTTCAAATTGCTTTGTTGACAGAACGGATCAATCATCTTACAGAGCATTTGAAGAGCCATTTGAAAGATCACCACAGCCGTCGTGGCCTATTGATGATGGTAGGTAAGCGTCGCAGCATGTTGGGTTACTTGCAGAAGGTTGACATTGAACGTTATCGTTCATTGATTGTTCGCTTGAATTTGCGTAAGTAATTTTTTATCTTCGGAGCCTGAATAAAAGTTCAGGCTCTTTTTATATCATCAAGTTTTCCAACTTTAATTTGAAATTTTTAGCTTTGTATTGCGATTTTGGCGTCTTTAATGCTTGTGCTAAGAACAAAAAATGCTATGATAAAAAGGATAAATGAGAAAGAGAGAAATAAAGTGAAGAAAGAATTTACATTTGACCTCTTAGGCCGAGAATTAGTGATTGAAACAGGTCATTTAGCACCGTTAGCAAACGGAGCTTGCTTAGTTAGATATGGTGATACAGTTGTATTGTCAACCGCAACTTCCTCTAAGGAACCTCGTCCAGGTGTTGACTTTTTCCCTTTGAGTGTTGATTACGAAGAAAAGATGTATGCCCTTGGTAAATTCCCAGGTGGCTTTATGAAGCGTGAGGGTCGCCCTTCTGAAAATTCAATTTTGACTTCAAGAGCAATTGACCGTCCTTTGCGTCCATTATTCCCTAAGGATTTGCGTAACGATGTGCATGTGAATAACTTGGTTATGTCTGTTGATCAGGACTGCGAGCCAGAATTGGCTGCTATGATTGGTTCTTCAATTGCCGTAGCTATTTCTGATATTCCTTGGGATGGCCCAACAGCAACTGTTGCCTTGGGTTTGGTAGATGGCAAAATTGTTATAAATCCAGATGCACATCAACGCGATGTTTCTGATATGTATGTCACATTGGCTGGTACTGAGGATAAAGTCTGCATGATTGAAGCTGGTGCAAATGAGGTGCCAGATGATGTAATGTTGGAAGCTATTTCTGAGGGACATAAGGTTATCAGTGAGATTTGCCGCTTTATTAAGTCGATTGTAGCTGAGATTGGACTACCTAAATATACTTATACTTCTAGTGCTGTACCTAGTGAATTATTAGAAGAGAGTCGTAAGCTTGTCATGGATGAGTTGAAGTCCGTTGTTTTGACAACAGATAAAGTTGCACGCGACAATGCAGTTGAGGCTTTGACTGGCAAATTAAGAGAACACTTTAGCGATGATGAGTCTAAGCAAGCTTTAGCAGCTGAGATTATGTACAGCCTTGAGAAAGAAGTAGTTAGATCCTATCTCTACAATGAACAACGAGTTGATGACCGTGATTTCTATACAATTCGTTCACTTAGCTGTGGCGTTGATCTTTTGCCACGCGCACACGGTTCAGCTTGGTTCCAACGTGGTTTAACTCAAGTTGTGACTGTATGTACACTTGCTTCTTTGGCTAATTCTCAAGCAATTGATAACTTGTCTACTGATACAGAGAAGCGTTATATTCACCAGTATAATTTCCCAGGTTATAGCACAGGTGAGGCTAAACCATCACGTTCACCAGGTCGCCGTGAAATTGGCCATGGTGCTTTAGCAGAGCGCGCCTTGTTAGCAGTTTTACCAAGCAAGGAAGAATTCCCTTATGCAATTCGTAACGTATCTGAGGTTATGTCTTCTAATGGTTCTACATCACAAGGTTCAGTTTGTGCTTCAACATTGGCTTTGATGGCAGCAGGTGTGCCAATCAAGCGCCCAGTTGCGGGTATCTCTTGTGGCTTAATTACTGCTAAAGACAATATTGATGATTACAAGGTTTTCATGGATATTCAAGGTATTGAAGACTTCTTTGGCGATATGGACTTCAAAGTTGCTGGTACAACTGAAGGTATTACAGCTATTCAAGTTGATATTAAAGTCAAAGGCTTAACTTTAGATATTATTCGTGATGCCTTTGCTATGACCAAACGTGGACGTCTCAAAATTATCAACGATATTATCTTGCCTTGTTTGCCAACTCCACGTGAGCATTTGTCTGCTTGGGCTCCCAAGATTTATCAAGCAGAAGTTCCAGTTGACAAGATTGGTGAGGTTGTTGGTAAATCTGGTAAGACTATCAATCGAATCATTAGCTTGACCAATTCAACGATTGATATTGATGAGAGTGGTCATGTCTATGTTTCTTGCTTGGATGAAGAATTAGGTAAGAAAGCAATTAAGATGATCGAAGGAATTGTGAGTGAGCCAGAAGTTGGTGAGATTTACGAAGGTACTGTCACACGCTTGATGAGCTTTGGTGCATTTGTTGAATACTTGCCAGGCAAAGAGGGTATGGTTCATATTTCAAAAGTTGCTTTGGAACGTATCGATAACATCGAATCGGTTTTGCATGTTGGTGATACAGTCAAGGTTAAGATCATTGAAGTGGATGAACAAGGTAGAGTGAATTTGTCAATGCGTGATTGCTTGCCAGGTGCTTCTAGTTTGCCACAAACACGTAATGAACGTCGTAGCGGCAATCGTTCCAGCTATGGTGAGAGAAACAACTACCGTAATCGTGATGGCGAAAGCCATAATAGAGGTTCACGTTATAACCGTGATGATCGTGACAATCGTGACAATGCTTACGCTGCAAGACGTGAGAATCATAATAGCTTTGGTCAATTTGAGGCTAAGCCAAGACGTCCAAAGTTTGATATCGATGCTGATACTGACAACGAGTAAAAATTATTGAGGAATATGTTTTAGGAGGTGAATATGGGCAAAATTTTAGTAGCTGGTGGTACAGGTTATATTGGTGCACAAACTGTGTTAGAGCTTGAGAGAGCTGGTTATCATACACTGGTTGTGGATGATTTCTCTAATTCTTCACCGCTTGTTTTGGATCACTTAGCGGAATTGTTAGGTTACCAAGTTGAATTTGTGGAGACACAGGTTCAGGATTTGCCTAAGTTAGAGGCAATTTTCCAACAGAACCAGATAGATGCTGTTATTCATTTTGCTGGCTTTAAGGCTGTCGGAGAGTCTGTTTATAAGCCGCTTATGTATTATGATAACAACTTAGTATCTAGTTTAGGCTTATTGCAGATGATGCAAAAATACAATTGTCATTGCTTTATTTTTAGTTCTTCTGCAACTGTTTATGGCGCAAGTGAAGTTATGCCATTAACAGAAGATATGCCACTTGGCCCATGTACAAATCCTTATGGCTGGACAAAGTTGATGATCGAGCAAATTTTGCGTGACGTAGCTTTTGCTAATCCTGAGATGAGCGTCTGCCTCTTACGTTATTTCAATCCAATTGGCGCTGATGAAAGTGGCAGAATTGGTGAGGATCCGAATGGTATTCCAAATAATTTGATGCCTTACATTTCCCAAGTGGCAGTTGGCAAGTTGCCTGAATTGTCAGTCTTTGGTTCTGATTATCCAACAGTTGACGGCACGGGTGTTCGTGATTACATTCACGTTGTTGACTTAGCTCGTGGTCATATCAAAGCTTTGGAGTATGCTTTGAAGCATAAGGGTATTGACGCTTTCAATCTTGGTACTGGTAAGGGTACCAGCGTGCTTGAATTGGTACATACTTTTGAAAAGGTAAACAACATTAAAGTAAATTACAAAATTGTTGGCCGTCGTGCAGGTGATCCTGCTACAGTTTATGCTGATGCATCCAAAGCTAAGCGTGTCTTAGGGTGGGAAGCTACACATAATATAGAAGATATGTGCCGCGATACATGGCGTTGGCAATCAGCTAATCCAAATGGCTACAAAGTTTGAAGTATAAAGCATTTTTTGAATATGAGTCCTTTCACTTTGTGAAGGGACTTTTTATATGCTGAAGTTATAATGTACAGGCTAATGACACTATAGGCACAGCGAAGCTTGGCAAGCTTAAATTCGACAATTTTATAAACATTTTTTGAAAAAACGTATTTGACCTTGTCTGACTTTGATTATTCTTGCTTAGTGTGCTAGAATAACAACTGTTAGCACTTGAACAGTTAGAGTGCTAAATGAATTAGTGATTGACTAATTGAATTAAGGAGGTTGGAGACCATGAATATTAAACCATTAGCAGATCGTGTCGTGATCAAAATGATTGAGAAAGAGACTAAGAATGAGTTTGGTTTGTTCTTACCTGATTCAGCTAAAGAGAAACCACAAGTAGCTGAAGTTGTAGCTGTAGGTCCTGGTACGAAAGATGTCAAGATGGAATTAAAGGTTGGAGATCAAGTTATTTGTAGCAAATATGCAGGTACTGAAGTTAAGTTAAATGACGTGACTTATTCAATTTTGAAACAAAGTGATGTGCTAGCAATTGTTGAATAATTAGATAAGGAGAGTGAAGAGTATGGCTAAAGAACTTAAATATAATGAAGATGCACGTAAAGCCTTAGAAACTGGCGTTAATAAATTAGCAGATACAGTTAAGATTACACTAGGACCTAAGGGCCGTAACGTTATTTTGGATAAATCATTTGGTACACCAATTATCACAAACGATGGTGTAACAATCGCCAAAGAAATTGAATTAGAAGATCGCTTCGAGAACATGGGTGCTCAAGTAGTTAAAGAAGTTGCGACTAAGACAAATGACGTAGCTGGTGATGGTACAACAACAGCTACAGTTTTGGCTCAAGCTATCATCAAGGCTGGTTTGAAGAACATTGCAGCTGGCGCTAACCCAATTATTTTGCAAAAAGGTATCAAGCAAGCTGTACAAGCTGCTGTTGACGGTATCAAAGAAATTTCCGTACCAGTTGCAAGCAAGAATGATATTGCTCGTGTTGCTTCTATTTCAGCTAACGACGAACGTATCGGTGAATTGATTGCTGATGCAATGGAGAAAGTTTCCAAAGACGGTGTTATCACAGTTGAAGAAGCTAAGGCTATGGAGACATCTTTGGAAGTTGTCGAAGGTATGCAATTTGATCGTGGCTATGTTTCAGCTTATTTGTGCACAGACATGGAAAAGATGGAAGCAGTCTTGGACGATCCATTCGTATTGATTACAGATAAGAAGATTAGCAATATTCAAGAATTGTTGCCATTGTTAGAGAAAGTAATTCAAAGCGGTTCTAAGCTCTTTATCATCGCTGATGATTTGGAAGGTGAAGCACTTTCAACCTTAGTTCTCAACAAGTTACGTGGTACATTGAATGTATGTGCTGTTAAGGCTCCTGGTTTTGGTGATCGCCGTAAAGAGATGTTGCAAGATATTGCTATCTTGACAGGTGGTCAAGTGATTAGCGAAGAATTAGGTTACAACTTAAAAGATGCTGATATTAGCCAATTAGGTCATTGCCGTCAAGTAAAGGTCAACAAGGACAATACAATCATTGTTGATGGTGCTGGTAATAAGGACTTGATTGATCAACGTGTAAAGCAAATCAAGGCTCAAATTGAAGCTACAAGCTCAAGCTTTGATAAGGAGAAGTTGCAAGAGCGTTTGGCTAAGTTAGCTGGTGGTGTCGCTGTTATTAAAGTTGGTGCTGCTACTGAGACAGAGATGAAAGAACGCAAGTACAGAATTGAGGATGCTTTGTCTGCAACGCGTGCTGGTGTTGAAGAAGGTATGGTACCAGGTGGTGGTACAACTTATGTTGACATCTTAAGCAAGTTACAACCATTGTATGAGGCTGCTAGCGGAGATGTTAAGACAGGTATTGGCATTATCATGCGCGCTTTGGAAGAGCCTGTTCGTCAAATTGCAGTCAATGCTGGTTTGGATGGCAGCGTTATTCTTGAAGGCGTGAAGAAGGCTGAAGTTGGTGTTGGTTACAATGCTTTGACAGATGAGTATATGGATATGATCAAGAATGGTATTGTTGATCCAGCCAAGGTTACTCGGTCAGCTTTGCAAAATGCTGCTTCTGTCGCTGCTATGCTCTTAACAACTGAAGCTTGTGTAGCTGATATTCCTAAGCAAGAAGCTCCAGCTATGCCAGCAATGCCAGGCGCAGGCGGTATGTACTAAAATCTAGCTGATTTTAGCTAAATGTGAAAGGCAGCGGCTTAAACCCGTTGCCTTTTTTATGTTAGAATTAGTTCAGAATGGAGAGGCAATTTTATGATGGAAGATGTATATTTAGAGCAATTGTTTCCAGTTAAGACGCCAAAAACATATTTGTTTAGTTTTTTGGCTTTGAGCTTAGCGATTTTAATTGGAGCTATATTTGTGTTACTGTATGTGCCTTATATACTTTTAATTTATGCATTTTTAAGTGCTTGTCTGATTCTTTATTGTAAAGATGCGCTCTATGTTGAGTATGAGTATGCACTAGTGAATGAGAATTTGACAGTAGCTATTATTTACAATAAAAAACGGCGGGCTGTAATTTATGAGGCTGATTTAAAGAGCTTACTTAGTGCTGATTCTATCGAAAATCAGGCAGCTTTCGTGCAGGCTAAGTCCAAAGCTAAATGTGATTTAAGTCCTAACTACTATGCTAAAGATGCTAACTTACATTATTTTGCCTTAGATTTAAGTCAGGCCCAAAAGTCAAATGGCTCTTTGTTACAACTGAAGGGACGCTTACATCCATTGAGCGCAAAGCATACAGTAATTGTTGCTTTCAATGATAAATTAGTCTCTAAAACTTTGCGTTTCTTAAGACGTGTTAATCCGAGTTTACAAATTTAGTCTATGAACAAAAGTAAAGTTATTCATCTAGCTGCGTATAGCTTAAGTTTTTTGCTGATTGTTTTTGTGCTCTTTCGCTTGTTTGCGTTAGGGGCCGATTTAGGCTTGCAACAAGCTGAAGTTAGACAGCCATCAGGCAAGTTAGGTAATCTATTGAAGCTTGATGTTAATAAGCTTTCTTCTGTACAAGTCAAAAGTAAAATGGGCAATATATTTCTGCTCAATGTGCAGGAAATAATTGAAAATTGGGAGAAGAAGGGATATAAAGTTCATCTTAATCGTGAAATTACACAGGCATTAGATGATGTCACAGTGACTAATCATAATGTTAAGTGGCGATTGTTAGAGCCAAGTGTAGCCAAAGTTGATGTGAATGTTATTGAACGCTTACTTGATACGTTGGATAATCTGCCTTTTTACAGTGTCAGTGTTTCAAATGGTGAAGCTGAATTAGAGAAATATGGCCTTAAACAACCTAAAGCCATCATCAAGTGCGTGTTTAACAACCGCCAAGAGATAGAGATGCAGGTTGGATTAGCTAGTTTTGAGGATAACGATCGTTATTATTTTAGATTTAAAAATTCGACAGTCGTATTTACAGTTGGCCCTGAGATTAAGAACTTTTTGCTACCTAAATTATCCTTTGTTTCTCGCAAAATAGGTAGCACAGTTAATGTCTTTTTACCAGAATATTTTTCATTTGCTAGACATAGCGATAGCTTTTACTTTGATGCTTTGTTGACCACACCTTATTCTACATGGCCAGAGCACGATTGTGAGAAAAAAGAGCATCTAGATCGACCTTTAAAACGTTGGTATAGCTATCGACCCTTTTACAATTTATTAAACCAAACAGTTGCCCATGAAATTGTGAGCCGTTTCCAGACCTTAGAAGCATATGATTGCATTGATGAGGTAGATGCAAATTCTGTTATGAGTACCAGTCAGATGGAAAAATATGGCTTTTATAAACCGAGTTTCCTAGTCAAAGTTGGCACTTTAAATGGAGAAAAATGGCAAATAATTGTAGGTAAACAAGTTGGGGACTACTATTATGTTAAAACGAGTACAAGTCCTTATATTTATTTAGTTGAACAAAAGGCTTTCATGACCTTACGTTTGCCAAATTATCTGTTTTTTCGGGCTAAACCATTTGCTTTTTCTTTAAGCAATTTGCAGAGCTTAGAATGTAAGCAAGCAGATTATAGTATGAAGTTAGAGTTGACTGACTTTAATGGAATCGATGCCTCCGTAGCTGATAAAGCTGAAAGTTCAGTTTTACAAACTTTGCCAGATTACCCAAAATTGCGTGATTTATCCGTTGCGCCTAATTTACCAGCAGCTTCTAAGCAATATGTGCTGGAGGATTATCAGAAACGCATTTATGCTGAAGAACTTGATAAATCATTACTTGGCGTGAAATTACCAGATAATTACAATGTAACGTGGCTAGATTTGAAAACAGATAAAGTAAATAAAAAGGTGAACAAAATTGCCGTATCGGGTGAAGTTGCTAGACAATTAGATAGCTTGTGGCAAGCTTTATTCCAACATATTCAGTCTGTACAAGCTTCTGACTTAGCTTGGCAAACGATTTTCTTAGATAAAACAAGCGAGCCTGTTTACGAATTTAAATTTAAATTTAATTCTGGTGAGAAATTGAATTTTGCCTTGTATGAGGCTAATTACAATAGCTATTACTTATTTATTAATGAAAATTTCAGCCATTATGTCATTCATCGTGATCTTTTGCTAGGTAGCGCCAAAACTAACTACTTAGATACGATTTTGCAAACCTTGTACAAATTAATGACTGAATAGATACAGAGTAAGTAAACAGACCTTTATTTTTAGCGCTTGCTAAGCTAGAATTAAACGACGATTAGCAGGAAGTGTGATTATGGCTGACAGGAGCAAAAATTTATTCAAATTATCGATACTTTGTTTGCTAGTGATGCTAGCAACCTTAGCTTTTTTACTTATTTACCCATTATTAGTGCCAGGTAAACATGCTCTAGATGAGCAGATTTTCTTAGATAATGCCAAGAAACCGTTGGATGGCTTTTTGGTGAATGGTAATGCAGCTAGTCTCTATCCTTTTACTGATGATACGGTTTTGCAATTATCGACAGACTCAGTTGAATATTTAAATATGCAGGGCCAGAGCAATAAAACAGTTAAAGTGAATTTAGCTAAGCCTCAATTGGTCTCGAATAAGAATTTTGCAGCTGTTTATGATTTAGGTGGCCAAAATTATTATTTATTTGACCGCTATGGTTTAGTTTATAAGGCCAAAGCTAAAGCCAGCATTCAGTCTGTGCGCTTAGCTAATGATGGACATTTAGCTTTAATCATGCAACCTGACAAAAGCAAAGGTTCGTTACGTTTGATGAATCCAGACGGTAAGCATTTGTTAGATTATGATATTAAAGATAGGCAGAATGCTGGCTATTTATTGTCGGCAGCTTTTTCTTCCGATGCTAGTTACTTAGATTTAAGCTTGTTAAATACAGATAGCGTCAAGTTGTATCCGTTAATTACGCGTTTTAGTCTAAAGACACTGAAAGTGCTTGTTAACTATCAGATTGATTATAACGGTGCCTTGCCTTTGATTTTGCAAAGTAACGCAAACAGCATGATTTTGCTGAGCGAATCAGATGTTTATCACTTAGTAGATCAGCAGTTTACACGCTGGTTCTCAATTGCTGAGTTGAAAGAAGCTAGGGAAGTTTTGCATGGCATTGCTATTTTGGCGGCTAAAACATTTCAGGCGAACTTAAAACTTTATTATGTTGACTTGACTGATAGCGAACCGACTGAAAGTAACTCAATTGAATTAGGGACAAATCCTGATAGCTTAATTTGTAGCCGTACACATGCAGCTGTGATTGATGGGCAGCAAGTTTATCGGGTCAATATGTCAACCATGCGGAGTGAGAAATTCCAACTCAGTAGTAAAATTGTGAGAATTGCTTTAGATAGTCAGAATCGTTTGATAATTGTGACGGATAACAAAGTAATTCGTGTTTAATTAGCTATATCTGTGAGTAAAGTGATGAATAGTTTGAATTGTGATGTTGCAATTATAGGCGCTGGAGCTTGTGGCTTAAGCTTAGCTTTTTGTTTGCATAAGTTAGCACCTAGTTTAGACATAGCTGTTTTAGATAGTGAACAAGAAGTTGGCAAGAAATTAGCTAGAACAGGTAACGGGCGTTGCAATTTAGCGAATAATTGTTGGAAAAGAGAATTTTATCACAGCTTATCTTGGCAAAATGAAGCCGATTACGTTGATTTTTGGCGCAAATTCTTAGATGATGAAAAGTTAGACGTATTAAGTACCGTCAAAGGTTTTTGGCAAAATGTGGGCGTATTTCTACTAGATCAGGCTGATTGGCTTTATCCACGTTTTTTGTCAGCTAAACAGCTAAGAGACAAACTGTATGCTAGCTGTCAGACCGAGAATGTGCATTTTTATTTGAGCTGTAAAGTTAAAAGTATTTCCAAACAAAAAAATACTTATGGCTTAGAGGCTGTATTGAATGAAGCTAAGCTATTTGTAAATACTCGTTATTTAGTTTGGGCGGCAGGTGGCCTTAGCCAATGTAATCAAGCTGCAACGAGTTTAGCTTATACAGCCTTAGAGAATTTGCATGTGCCAATGCGTGCCAGTTTGCCAGCTTTGGTGCAATTACAGACCAAACCGAATTATTTAAGATTAACGGGCTTACGATTGAAAGTCGAGGCCAAATTACTTTTAACTGATGGAGAATTTATCAGTCAACGTGGTGAAGTTCTATTTGCTAAATATGGGTTGAGCGGCATTGTGAGCATGATTTTGGCTACTTATTATCAGCAAGACTTAGCCAAGCAAGTTTATATACCTAATGAATGTAAGCAAAAATTAAGCCAAGCTGAACAAAAGACTTTACAAAAGCATCTTAAACGACTTGAATTTTTGTGGCCAAAGTTTAAACCAGCGCAAGCCAATTATCTATTATTAAATTTGTTAGACGAACTTACAGATGCCGACATACTTGATTTTATTAGGTGTAATTTTGCGTGCCAAACTAAATTCAAAACTGATAAGTCCACTGATTTAGCAAAAGTGCATTTAACAAAGGCTCTGTTAGATTTTTTGTTGTCTGCATTGTTACCATCTAAGTTGATGGCCATTATTGAGGAACAGTTAGAGCAATATTGGCCTGATCTGACACAGGCATCTTTGGCAAATTTGCTTTATTATTTGCGTAATTGGCCATTAATAATTCAATCGACATTAAGCTTGAAAGAAGCACAAGTTAGCTTAGGAGGTGTCGATTTAAAGGCGATTAATCCACGTGATTTTTCTTTGCAAGTATTAGAAAATTGCTATGTTGGTGGCGAAATGCTTGACTTAGTTGGTGATTGTGGCGGCTACAATTTGATGCTAGCAATTTGGTCGGCGATTAGAATTTCAGAGTCGATTTTGACCAAAGAAAAGCACAAATAAGCTGATCAAAGTTTGCTTTTTTGAGTTTGTCTGCTTAAAATTATTACATTGACTGTGAGAAAGAGGGCATTTATGCGGTCCAAGCGAATCAGTACCAAAAATCGTAACTTTCGTTTCCTAAAGAAGCTGTTAGCTGTCTTACTATCGTTAATCATTATCAGCACATCTTTAGCCTTAGCGTTGATCAATAGTGCTTTGGACGAAATTAGTTATGCCTTTGTCAGTGAGGGAGAAAAGAATAATCAAGATGGCATAGGCCAAGCGGCAATTATAGACTTAAGTCAGTATGTTTTAGATTTGCAAGATTTTGATGATCAGCTTGAGAAAGTTGTCGTCAAGGGAACCAATGAAGATCAAGCAAGTAACTGGCAGCATGATTTGATCGTGTTGAATTTAGGTGATAAAGAGAAAACGAACAACAATGTCATGATGGCTATTTTCAGTCAAAATAGTGTCAGTCATAGACAAGTTTTACAATTTGTAAGCCCTAATATTTACGTTAATTTTGCTGGTATGGGCAACAATCCATTAGGCCAGAGCTGGCTTTATGGTGGAGCTACGGCCCTTAGCTCAACTTTAGCTCATAATTTAGGTATTCATATCACAAATACCTACCTTTTGAATGCTAGTAAATTAGTTGATTTGGTCGATTCAATCAAAGGTATTGCGTTGAAGATTGATGATAGCACATTGGCTTCTTTAGAGAAAAATGAACTTATGCTAGAGAATTTATTAAATAGCGATGATAAAGCCGAGCATAAGAAAATGAACATCAAAGAGTATAAGGAGAAATCCATTGCCAATGGCGTCTTGGCAGTTTCCTATGCTAGTTTAGGTGGCTTAGATGAAAAGGGTCAGCTTGTGGCTGCTGTCTTGTTGCAGCAAATTAGTAAGGAGTTTAACGACCTTAAACTTTTAGATCGTTGGCATTTCGTTAGACGTTTGTTGGGTTGCTTGACAACAGATGCTTCCAGATTCTCTATTGCTAAGACTTTAGCCAAAAGCTTAATTTCGAATGAAGAACTTGTCTGCATGCAGTTACCGAAGACAAGCGATCAACCTGATTTAGTCCTAGGCAATGTAACGATTAAAAATTTGGATATTGTGGCAATTCGTAAACAATTCTTAAGCAATTTAGATGCTGAAAATGCTGATGCTAATAGTGAGTCTGTAGAATCTTCAGCTACCAATTAGAATGAGAGGTATGCTATGAAATTTAACCAATTGAAATATACAGCTAGTCTGCTTTTAATTTCTGTTCTATGTCTTCTGCCGTTAAGTGCTTGTAGTAAGTCTAAATCTGTAACAGCTACGACAGTTGCTCAAACAAGTGCCAAGCAGTCAAAATATGTTAGATGCGACGAAGCAAGCAATCTAGTTATGCTGAAAATGGCAGATGGTAGTGAGATTGTTATGGAGTTAGCTGAGGATAAGGCGCCAATTACGACTGACAATTTCAAAAAATTAGTTAAGGACAAGTTCTATAACAATTTAACGTTCCACCGCGCAGTCCCAGGTTTTGTTATTCAAGGTGGTGATCCTAATGGCAATGGTACAGGTGGAGCTAAGGAAACTATTACAGGTGAATTTGCTGATAACGGTGTCAAAAATGATTTGGCTGATAATCATGAGCGCGGAGTTGTTTCAATGGCTCGTAACGCAACATCAATGGATTCAGCAAGCAGTCAATTCTTTATTGTTTTAGCCTCAAATTCCAATGTGGCAGCTTCATTAAATGGTAAATACGCCGCTTTTGCTAAGGTTATAGATGGTATGGATGTGGTTGACGCAATTGCCAATTTAGAAACTGAAAATCAGATGATTAAAGTTCAACCTAAAATTCAGGAAGCTTATTTTGTTAAACGTAATGCTTAAGCTTACTCAAAAAGTTAAAGTTTTTTTACACAACCCAGTCATTGACTGGGTTGTTCAATAATGAAATTTAGTCTAAAATCAGCGATAATTGTCTAAGGAGTATATACATGAAAAAAACTAATGCAATGCGTAAATTAGATCAAGCAAAACTTACATATGAAGTTTTGACTTACGAAGTTGATGAGAATGACTTGTCCGGCGTGCATGTTGCAATAAGTGTAGGCGAGCCAGTTGAGCATGTTTTTAAAACTTTGGTTTTGAAAGATGGTAACCAGCATTTTGTGGCTGTTTTGCCTGTAGCAGCCAATTTGGATATGAAAAAAGTAGCACGTGTCTTTGATGTCAAGAGCGTTTCGATGCTCAATTTAGCTGATTTGTTACCTTTAACAGGCTATGTTAGAGGTGGCTGCTCCCCAGTTGGTATGAAAAAACAATTTAAAACAGTTTTTGCCAAGGAAGCAGAAGATCTCGATTTTATATTGGTCTCAGGTGGTCAAAGAGGTTTACAATTAAAATTAAATCCTAAGGATCTTATTAAGTATTTAGGAGCAGAAACAGCTGATATTGTTTTAGGCTAGTTATAGCTAAAGTTAGGAGGCAAGTTATGCGTACACAGGATAATACAGCCAAATACGATTACTTAATTGTCGGAGCTGGTTTATTCGGAGCCGTTGTTGCTCATGTCTTGAGTGAAAGTGGCAAGAAATGTCTAGTTGTAGACAGGCGAGAACATATAGCTGGTAATTGCTATACGGAGAAAGTAGCTGGAATTGATGTGCACAAATATGGCGCTCATATTTTCCATACTTTTAATGAGCAAGTTTGGACATTTGTTAATCAATTTGCTAAATTTAATCGCTTTACAAATAGTCCAATTGCCAATTACAAGGGCGAAATTTATAATTTGCCATTTAATATGAATACTTTTAATCGCCTCTGGTCTGTCAGAACACCAGAAGAAGCCGAGGCTGTCATTACCAAGCAAAAGGCACAAATTAAAGGCGAACCTCAAAATTTAGAAGAACAAGCTATCAGTTTAGTTGGATCTGATATTTATGAGAAATTGATCAAAGGCTATACTGAAAAACAATGGGGCAGAAGCTGCAAGGATTTGCCAGCTTTTATCATTCGGCGTTTGCCAGTTCGTTTCACATATGACAACAATTACTTTAATGATCCTTACCAAGGTATACCTGTAAATGGCTATACGGAATTAGTTGAAAATTTGCTAAAAACAAGTGAAGTTCGACTAAATATTGATTATTTAGCTGACAAAGCAAACTTACAAAACCAAGCTAAGTATGTAATTTATACAGGTGCCTTAGATGAGTATTTTGCTTATTGTTTTGGCAAATTAGCCTACCGTTCCTTGAAATTTGAAACAGAATTACTAGATAAGGCTAATTATCAAGGCAATGCGGTTGTCAATTATACTGAACGAGAAATTCCTTATACACGTATTATTGAACACAAGCATTTTAATTTTGGAACCCAGCCCCAAACTGTTATTACACGGGAATATCCTTGTGAATGGCAAGCAGGTATGGAACCTTATTACCCTGTTAATGATGACGAAAATCAGGCAATTTATGCTAAGTACGCAGAATTAGCAGATAAGGAAGCTAATTTCTATTATGGTGGTCGTCTGGCTGAATATAAGTACTACAATATGGATCAAATTGTGTTGAGCGCTCTTAACCTGAGTCACCATATTTTAAGTGAAAATGCTGTACAATAAAAGTAATTATTTTAGCTGCAAGTTGAAAGAGGTATTTTAAATGAATGATGAACTTGAGATGCTGATTTTGTTAGCTGATGGTACAGAGGAAGTAGAAGCTCTGACTATGTATGATGTGTTGAACCGAGCTGGTGTTTCAGTTGAGCTTTGCTCAATTACAGGCCAATCCACAATTACATCTGCCCATGGTGTGAAAATTGCTTGTGATAGCTTAATTGAAGATATTTCCCCTTATGATATTGATGCTGTTTATATTCCAGGCGGTATTCCTGGCGCTTTGAATTTAGCTGCCCATCCTTTGGTTTTGCATATTGTTCAGTCTTTGGCTGTTGATGACAAGTTGATTGTAGCTGTTTGTGCCGGCCCATATGTTTTGCATGCAGCTGGCTTAACTGATAATTTGACTTTGACATGCGCACCAAGTTACAAGGATAAATTGCCTGATTGTGATTACGTGCAAGATGCTATGGTTGTGAGAAGTGGCAAATATCTAACTGGTAATGGACCAGCTGCTTGCTTACCTTTAGCTTTAGAGACTTTGGCAATTTTGCGCGACAAAGAGACAAGTGACAAGATAGCTGAGGCTATGCAAGTTAAGAAATTATATACTTGTGTGAAGGCAGACACGGTCGTTTGTGATAAGTAGTATCTAGCTATTTGCTGAGGTCAAAGATGTTAAATTTAGATTTATCTTGTTTTGAAATAATTGGTCCAGTGATGATTGGACCATCAAGTTCACATACAGCTGGTGCTTGCCGCATTGCTAATTGGGCACGTTTGATCAATGGCAATGTCACACCTACTTTTGTGCGCTTTACCTTGTATGGTAGCTTTTCTAAAACAACATCAGGACATGGTACAGATAGAGCTTTGCTAGCTGGTTTGTTAGGCTTCAATGTCGATGATACTAGAATCAGACAAGCTTTTTCGGAAGCTGCTTTGGCTCACATGAAGTATGAATATGTTTACGATAAAGAGACATTAGTTGAGCACCCTAATACAGTTCGGGTTGAGATGTATGACGCTGACAATAATTGTAAAAGTGTTGTCGGACAATCTTTGGGTGGAGGACGCGCTAAAATCAGTGAGATCAATGGAATCAAGGTCGATTTTTCAGGTCGCTTGAATACGATTGTAGTCGAACAAATCGATAAAGCTGGTGTCTTAGCCTATATTACTCAGTGCTTGAGTGAGGAAAATGTTAATATTGCCTTCCTGAATCTTTTTAGAGAAAAAAAGGGAGCAAATGCCTATACATTTGTTGAAACTGATTCACTTATTCCTGAACACGCTCTGGCTCAATTGCGCAAATTACCGGCTATTAAACGGATCTTAGTTTTAAGAAATGATGAAATTGAAGAGCAAGCTAAAACTCAGGAAGATACTGATAGCCTTAACAGTGATGATGAGAAATATCAACTTGAAGATTATTTATTTTCGAGTGCTTCAGAGTTAGTAGAAGCTTGTAAGCGCAAAAATTTACTTATTAGTGAGTTTATGATCAGGCGTGAAATTGCTTTAAGTCATCTTTCACGTGAAAAGGTGC
This sequence comes from Amygdalobacter nucleatus, assembly GCF_029167365.1. NCBI lineage: Bacteria > Bacillati > Bacillota > Clostridia > Eubacteriales > Oscillospiraceae > Amygdalobacter > Amygdalobacter nucleatus. The sequence continues at coordinate 1,023,345 of NZ_JARFNM010000001.1, read as the reverse complement.
TTGAGAAAATGGCTTATGTCTGGGAAACGATGCAGACAGCTATTTCGATTGCTTTGGAGAAGCCAGAGCGCTCAATGGGAAAGCTGATTGGTGGTGAAGCCAAACGCCTGCATGATTTCTTAAAAAAAGAAGACCATGTAGCAGGTGGATTAGAAATTAGTGAAGGTTTAGCATATGCTCTAGCTACCTTGGAGCACAATGCTTGCATGGGTAAAATCGTGGCTGCACCGACAGCAGGAGCAAGCGGTGTTTTGCCAGCTTGTATGCAACTGATGAAAGAATACCATCATAAGAGCGATGACGAGATTATTGCAGTTTTGTTTACAGCAGGTGCCATTGGCTTCTTGATCAATTTACACGCTTCTTTGGCTGGCGCAACAGGTGGTTGTCAAGCTGAAGTGGGTTCAGCTTCGGCTATGGCAGCTACAGCAGTTTGCGAGTTGATGGGCTATGACTTAGATGCAGGTATGCAAGCAGCAACTATCAGCTTGATGAATGCCTTGGGGCTAGTTTGTGATCCAGTTGGCGGCTTAGTTGAAGTGCCATGTCAGGTTAGAAATGCTATGGGCTTAGCTAATGCTGTGACAGCAGCGACAATGGCTGCTAGTGGCATAAAGATGATTGTACCTTTTGATGAAATGGTTGATGTGCAGAAAAAAGTCGGTGAAGCTATACCTTCCAGTTTGCGTGAGACAGCTGAAGGTGGAACAGCTCAGGCTAAGAGTGCGCTTAACTACTGTAAAGAGGGATCTTGCTCAAGCTGTGCTTTTACTTAGTTTGTGCTAAAATTAAAGTGATATGTCTGAATTTTGTATTCGCTTATTAAAACATGTGGCGATTTGCGTTCCTTATTGTAAGTGAACAGGCAAGTTGCCCTTATGATATTTGAGAAATTAAATCTGTCTAAACAGAAGAAAGAGGACTGAAATGATAACTAGGTTAGCAACCACGGTAGGGGCGAAGTACCAAAACATGGCCGGTGCTGTTGATGGATTCTATCTTGATGGCCGTTTCTCAGGAAAAAGAGAAGAAAAGGGTGCAGATATTACACTTGATCGTGAAGACGTTGGTGCTTTTTTTGCCATCTATGCTTCATCTTATTTGAATGGTGATACTGAGAAGTACGATAAAAAGAAACGTGAAATTCTTGATAAGATTCATGACGACATGAAGTATTCGGATAAGAAGATCGATGAAGAAATTAATGATTTAGCCGATTGTGCCGTCAATGTATCTGGTCAGATGACTTTAGGTGATAATGGTGCTAAGCAACCTTATTTTGCTGGCTTAATTGTTAAAGATGCCGAGATTGCAGCTGTTACATTAGGCCGTGGCTGTGTTTATCTATACCGTAATGATATTCTTTATCCTTTGACTGAAGATGAATATCCATTGAAGGCAGTTGATACGCATGGACGTAAGGTACCTAACTTGTATGTTTATTCAGCTGGTACGGCAGCAACAATTAGATATTCAAATATTGCACGTTTGCAACCTGATGATTGCATTATGCTTTGTAGCCGAGAAGTTATGGATACTATCGGGCAAGAGAGCATGTTGCAGTTATTATATGCAGCAGAGGATCAAGCAGATTCTGTTGGCATGGTTGGTGAGCTTATGGATGAGAAGGCGCCTGGGGTACCTTATCAATTCATGATTGGTTTTGTCGAAGATTTATTAAGCAACAAAGAAGTGAAGATGCCTGTTAAGAAGCAAGCTGCTCCAACTGTTTATGATGAAGTTGAGACAGATCTCAACAATGCTAAGAATAATGAAGCTGTTAATAATAAGCAATATGCAAATTCACAAGTTAGCATGAAGCCAATTGATGATTTCGATGAAGCTTATGATGATTATGAGGAAGGTAACGGCGGTAAAGGCTTAGTAATCGTAGCTTCCTTATTTGCTGTTTTGTTAGCTGTTTTAGCAGGCTTCTTAATCTGGGTACAATTCTTTAACGATGGCAATTTCCCAGCTTGGATACCTTTCTTTGGTAGTAGTGCTGCTGACGATGAGAAAGAAAGTAAGCCATCAGATTCAATTGTCAACGTTACGATGGAAGCAACAACAGCTGTTACAACTGAAGCAACAACAGCTGCTACAACTGAACCAACAGTTCCACCGACTACAACCGTGCCTGGCCCAACTCATCCTGAGAAGTACCAAATCAAGGCTGGTCAAGCTCTAGTTCAAGTTATTTCAGAAGTTTACCGTGATTATCATTTGGATGCAGATCAACAAGCTGCAGCTTTGCAAGAATTGATCAAGGCTAATCCAGAAAAGATCACCAATAACGGCAATAACTATTATGCTGGCGATGAATTAGTCATTCCTGATATTGACAGTATCGTTAATAATAACGGTTCAGCACAACCTGCAAATACAACAAAGGCTAATTAATTTCGCTTGAATGTTTTTAAGATAAGGACGCAAAATAATGAAAAAATTAGGCGTAAATGAGATACGCGAAGCTTATTTGAGCTTTTTTGAAAGTAAAGGCCACTTACGTTTACCAAGCTTTTCCTTGGTGCCTAAGAACGATCCATCAATTTTATTGATCAATGCAGGTATGACACCTATGAAGGCTTATTTCCGTGGAGATGAGAAACCACCACGCACAAGGGTCACTACCTGCCAAAAATGTATTCGTACACCAGATATTGAACGTGTCGGCTTGACATCTCGGCATGGCACATTCTTTGAAATGCTCGGTAACTTTAGCTTTGGCGATTATTTCAAAGCAGAAGTTATTCCTTGGGCTTGGGAATTTTTGACAAAGGTGCTTGAGATACCTGCAGACATTCTTTATGTCACAATTTATGAGAAAGATGATGAAGCTTTCCAAATTTGGACAGAGAAAGTTGGCTTAGATCCTAGCCACATCTTCAAGATGAGTAAGGCTGATAACTTCTGGGAACATGGTACAGGCCCATGTGGACCTGATAGTGAGATCTTTGTCGATCGTGGCCCTAAGTATGGTAATGAAACACCAAAAGAAGGTATCCAAGAGGACAAGGGCGATCGCTACGTTGAAATTTGGAACTTAGTCTTCACACAATTTGAACATAAAGCCGATGGCACATATGATCCTTTGAAGCAGAGAAACATTGATACAGGTGCTGGCCTTGAGCGTGTTGCTACAATTTTGCAAGGCGTAGATAACTTGTTCGAAGTTGATACTGTGCGTGCTGTTTTGGACAAAGTTTGTGAAATTGCGCATAAGAAATATGGTGATAACGAGCAAGATGATATTTCAATTCGAGTTGTAACTGACCATATTCGTTCAACTACAATGATGATTGCTGATGGTATCACACCAAGTAACGAAGGCCGTGGCTACGTATTACGCCGCTTGTTACGTCGTGCTAGCCGTTGTGGTCGTTTGCTTAACATCGACGAGTTATTCTTAACCAAGTTGGCTGAAGTAGTTATTGAGTGCTCTAAGTCAGCTTACCCTGAGTTAGAAGAGCATCATGATTTCATCATGGCTACAATTGAAGCTGAGGAGAAGCGCTTCGACCAGACGGTGCGTCAAGGCTTAAATTTGTTACAAGAGACAATGCAAGCGGTTAAGAAGAGCAAGAAGCAAATATTGCCAGGTGATGTTGTCTTCAAGTTACATGATACATACGGTTTCCCAGTCGATTTGACTAGCGAAATTGCACATGAAAATAATTTGGAGATTGATCGTGCTGGCTTTGATCAGGCTATGCAGATTCAGAAAGAACGGGCGCGTGAGGCTACACGAGCTAAGGCTGATAGTTCTTGGATCAAGTCTGACTTAGTTAAAGAGCTTAAAGAAATGCCATCATCTGTCTTTACTTGCTATGAAAAGACAAGTGATCAAGCTAAGCTGTTAGCTATTATTGTTGATGAAAATGGCAGTAAGAAATTAGTTGATAAGTTAGTCTGTGAAGCTGAGCCAGTTCCAGCATATTTGATCTTTGATACAACTCCATTCTTTGCTGAGAATGGTGGCCAAATTGGTGACTCTGGTCGTATTTATAACGATCATGCTGAAGTTGTTGTCAACAATTGCACTAAGACAATTCGTAAAGTTTATATCCATGATGCTGTATTACAAAATGGTACGCTTCAAGTTGGTGAAACATATCAATTGGATGTAGATTATGAGCGCCGGCAGAAGATTCGTAAGAACCATTCAGCTACCCACTTGTTGCATGCAGCTTTGCGTGAGAAGTTTGGTAAGCAATTAGTACAATCAGGTTCATTCGTTGGTCCTGATTATCTGCGCTTCGATTTTAACCATCCACAAGCTTTGACAAACGAAGAAATTCGTGAGATTGAAGAACGCGTCAATTGGGCAGTTATGCAAGATTGGCCGGTGCAAGTTGAATATATGAGCATGGATGAGGCTAATAAGAGTGGTGCTATTCATCTCTTTGACGAAAAGTATGAAGATGAAGTTCGAGTTGTAACAATGACGGATTACAGTGTTGAACTTTGCGGTGGTACTCACTTGGATCACACTTCACAAGTTGGTTTCTTCAGAATTATTGGTGAATCTTCAGCAGCTGCTGGTATTCGCCGGATTGATGCTGTGACAGGACCAGCTGCTTATCAGTTAACATTCCAAGAGCATGATCAATTAGCTGATTTGGCTAATAACTTGAAGTGCCCAACTAAGGATATTGGTAGCCGTGTAAATCATTTACAGGAACAAATCAAAGAGCGTGATAAGCGAATTAATGAGTTGGAGCATAAGCTTCTCCAAGATAACAATTCCAATAACTTGAAGGAACAAGTTAAGCAGATCAAAGACGTTAATGTTTTGCTTCAAGAAGTTGAGGTAAGTTCAGTTGATGTATTGCGCGATTTAGCCGATGCTTATCGTCAACAGTTAGAACCAGCAGTAGTGATGTTATTCAATAAAAATGCTGGCAAGTTACAACTTATTTGTATGCTCTCCAAGAGCTTGACTGAACGTAAACTTAACGCTGTCACATTAACTAAGACAGCAACAAGCATCTTAGGTGGCGGCGGCGGTGGCCGTGCTGATATGGCGCAAGCTGGTGCTAAGGATGCTACAAAGATTGAGGCTGCAATTCAGGCTGTAACTGAAAAAATTACAGCTGATTTAGCTTAGTGTTGATTACAGTTGCCGGCTTTAAGCCGGCTGCTTATTATTAGAGAGGTGAACAGATGCAAGTAGATGATTGCCTTTTTTGTAAGATGGCACGTAATGAGATAGCCGTTGATAAAGTTTATGAAAATGATGAGCTTTTTGTTATCAACGATATACATCCCAAAGCTGAGGTCCATCAGCTGATTATCTTTAAGGAACATTATGTTAATTTCATGGATCCAGCTATAAGCACGCAAGCTGGCCTCCAAGGTCTACAGGCTTTGGTGAATGCTTTGCCAGTTTTAGTTGAGAAAGATAATTTGGCCAAGCGCGGGTTCCGTTTGGTTCAGAATAATGGTGAAAATGCAGGTCAGTCAGTGATGCATATTCATTTCCATTTCTTATCTGATCCAAAATATCGTGATCAACTATAATAGTTTTGTTGCTAGTCTTAGACAAAATCTGAGCGCAGCTTGTTAGTATATTGGCAGGCTGCCTTATTTACATTAAGGAGTTTACATGAATTATCAGATGAATCGTATTATGTTGATGGACTTATATGAGCTAACAATGGCTCAAGCTTGGTTCGATCAGGGCCTAGGTGACTTGGAAGCTTGCTTTGATGTTTTCTTCCGTAAAGTACCAGAAAATGGTGGCTATGCCATCATGGGCGGTATTGAAGACTTGGTGCAATATCTGCAAGAAATCAAGTTTAGCCCTGATAATTTGTCATATTTAAAGTCAACTAATTTATTCCATGACGATTTCTTAAATTATTTGCGTGATATGGACTTTACTTGCTCTGTTTATGCAGTGCGTGAAGGTAGTGTCATTTTCCCTAATGAACCAATTGTCAAAGTAGTTGGACCAATTATTCAAGCTCAGATTGTTGAAACAATGATTCTTTTGTTAGTCAATCATCAGAGTTTGATTTCAACCAAGGCTTCGCGTTTACGCTTAGCAGCAGGTAAGCGCCAAGTCTTAGAATTTGGTGCACGTAGAGCGCAAGGTTATACAGCTGCTTTGATGGGTGCTAGAGCAGCCTATATTGGTGGTATGGATGGTAGTTCTTGCTTAGCTAGCGGTGAGTTCTTCCAAGTGCCAGTTGGCGGTACGATGGCGCATAGCTTCGTGCAATCTTTCCCAACTGAATATGAGGCTTTTGTCGCTTATGCTAAGAGCTTCCCTGATAATGCTGTTCTTTTGGTTGATACTTATAGCGTCTTAAATTCTGGTTTACCTAATGCCATTCGTGTGCACAAAGAAGTATTGGCTCCGATGGGCAAAAAGTTAAAAGGTATCCGCATTGACAGTGGCGATTTGACTTGGTTAAGTCAGGAAGCTAGAAAGCGCTTAGATGCAGCTGGTTTGAGTGATGTTAAAATCACAGTTTCCAATTCACTTGATGAATATATTATTCGTGATTTACAGATGCAAGGTGCAATGATTGATGCATACGGTGTCGGTGAACGCTTGATTACAGCCCACAATGAGCCTGTATTTGGCGGTGTTTACAAATTATCTGGTATTCGGAGAAAAGGTGAGCCTCATTTTGAGCCAAAGATGAAGATTTCTGAAAATCATGAGAAAGTAACAAATCCAGGTTCTAAGACGTTGTTGCGTTTCTATGATAATGAAACAGATAAGGCAATGGCTGATTTGATTTTGTTAGAGGATGAAGATTTGCAGCCGTATTACCATGGTCAAGAGATTGAAATCTTTGATCCAATTCAGACTTGGAAGCGAAAGATATTACACAATTATCGTGTACGCAGGATGTTAGAACCACTTATGGAAAATGGCCGGGTCGTAGCAAAGTCTTATAGCTTACAAGAATTACGTGACTTCTGTCAGCAAGAGATGGCTAGTTTGTGGCCTTCAATTAAGCGCTTTGAAAATCCACAAACTTATTATGTTGATTTATCGCCACGCTTATGGCAAGTCAAGCATGAATTCTTGGAAAAGCATAGCAAGAGAAACAATTAGAGAAGATGGAGAATAATATGAGTGATTTATATGCTGATGCAGTCAAAATAGCTTTTGTTGTCCAACATGGCAATGAAAAATTAACTATCACATTGCCAGAGACAAATTATCTTAACAAAGCCGAATGGCAAAAATTAGGTGAACAATTAAATTCTGATAATTATATGTTGGCTGAGCTTTATCCAAACTTAGCTTCTAATACCGTGAAGAATTTTATCAGCTTGATCAAGCGTGGCTTCTATAACGGCTTGATTTTCCACCGCGTAATCAAAGATTTTATGATTCAAGGCGGTTGCCCAGAAGGAACAGGTGTGGGTGGCCCTGGCTATTGTATTAAGGGTGAATTTAGACAAAATGGCGTTGTTAATCCGCTTAAACATAGTCGTGGCGTCCTTTCAATGGCTAGAGCAATGCATCCTGATTCAGCTGGTTCACAGTTCTTTATCATGCACGCTGATGCACCGCATCTAGACGGCCAATACGCTGCTTTCGGACGTTTAACTTCTGGTGAAATATGCTTAGACAAGGTGGCTGAGACTAAAACTAATTATCAGGACCGTCCATTAAAAGAAGAGACGATTTTGCATGTCTACTTATTAGATGATGTTAATTTAGGTGAACCTGAAAAACTTTAATTTAGTTCGTAACTGGAGGGTGATTTATGCAGGAGAAGTTTTATATTTCGACACCAATTTACTATCCAAGTAATAAATTGCACATTGGTAATAGCTACACAACCGTATTAGCTGACTATGTGGCTCGTTATCAGCGTTTGTTGGGAAAAGAAGTATTTTTCTTAACAGGTACTGACGAACATGGCCAGAAAATTGAGAAAGTTGCTCAAGAAAAGGGCTTAAAACCTTTGGAGTTTACTAACGGCATTGTCGCTTGGATCAAAGAACTTTGGCAAAAGTTAGATATTTCATACGATTACTACATTAGGACAACGGATGCTGACCACTGTAAGCGTGTGCAAGCAATTTTCCAAAAATTATATGATAAAGGTGACATTTACAAGAACGTCTATAAAGGTTGGTATTGTACACCTTGTGAAACTTTTTTGACAGACACACAAGTTGGGGCTGAACACCTTTGCCCAGATTGCAATCGACCAGTTGAGACGGCTGAAGAAGAATGTTATTTCTTCCGTCTTTCGCACTATCAAGATCGCTTGCTTAAGCTTTATCACGACAATCCTGATTTCTTGGTGCCAAATTCTCGTGTCAATGAGATGGTCAAGAACTTTATTGAACCAGGCTTACAGGATTTAGCTGTTTCTAGAACTTCATTTTCATGGGGCGTACCAGTTCCATTCGACCCTAAGCATGTTATCTATGTTTGGGTTGATGCTTTGAGTAACTATATCACGGCTTTACATTATCCAGATGAACCAGTGCTACCTGAGATATGGCATAATTCATTACAAATCTTAGGTAAAGATATTGTTCGTTTCCACGCTATTATCTGGCCCGCTTTGTTGATGGCTTTGGATTTGCCTTTGCCTAAAAAATTGTATGCCCATGGTTGGTTAATGTTCAAAGATGATAAAATGAGCAAATCAAAGGGCAATATTGTTGACCCGATGGTATTGACTGATCGTTATGGCGTTGATCCAATTCGTTATTATTTACTTAGCGAATTGCCTTATGGTGGTGATGGCCATTTCAGTAATGAGTCACTTATAGAACGTATCAATATTCATTTGGCAAATGATTTGGGCAATCTGTATTCACGTAGCGTGGCGATGTTCGTCAAGTATTTCCAAGGTAAAGTGCCAAGTGATTGTAAGCCAGTTAGCACAGCTTTTGATACTGATTTGGAAGCTGCCTTAGAGCAAGCAATCAGTAAATATCATAAGTGCTTTGAAGAAAATCAATATTCTAACAGCTTAGCTGCAGTTTTCACGTTAGTACGCCGGGCTAACAAGTATATTGATGAGACGGCACCATGGATTTTGGCCAAAGATGAGAGTAAAAAGGGTGAGTTATTAGATGTTATGTTGCATCTATTGGAAGTATTAAGACAAGTTGCCCTTTGCCTCTATCCAGCTATGCCTAATTCCATGCTCACACTCTTAAATGGCTTAGGTCAGAAGACAGAATTAACAGAGCTGGTTAATGAATTCAAGACTGTTGGAAAGTGGCAAGCGTTTAGTAGTAAAGAAACTTTAGTTAATGCAAGTCCGCTTTTCCCACGTTTGGATATGGACAAAGAGATTAATTTCTTGAATGATTTATTAGCTAAGCAACAAGCTGCTTTAGCCAAAAAGTCAGAGCCAACAAGTGAAGAGGCAACTAATTGCAAACTGATTGACTTCAGTGATTTTACGAAGCTTGATATGCGTGTCGGAACTGTAATTAGCTGTGAAAAAGTTAAAGGGGCCGATAAGCTTCTCCATGAACTGATTGATTTAGGTAGCTTAGGCCAACGTCATATTGTTTCTGGTATAGCCGAGCAATATCAAGCAGAGGAGTTAGTTGGCAAACAAGTAGTTGTTCTGTGCAATTTACCAAAGCGCAAGCTAAAGGGGATTGAGTCTGAAGCTATGTTATTGACAGCTGTTGACCAAGCTGGTAATTTGCGCCTGCTTCAACCAGAACAGAAGATTGAAAACGGTTCGAAAATAAGCTGATAAAGAGGGTAAATAGTTATGGGTAAGCAAGCGGAATTAAGAAAGATAGCAGAGAATTTCATTGCCAATGACATAGCTGTTTACGATAGTCATACGCATCTGCATGATTTGGATTTTGAGAATGACTGGCAAGAAGTGATTGCACATTGCTTAGCTAGCCACGTCATGCAGATGCTTTTACCTTCTGATGATGCTGCTTCTAGTAAGCGCGTTTTAACTTTTCATGCCAAATTAAGCACAAGTCAGAAAAAGTTGTTTCGCTATGCAATTGGCTTTCATCCACATGCTGCACATGCTTTTATCAACGAAGCAGGATTAGACTGCTTAGAAGCTATCATTAAGCAGATGACAGTTAATAGTGACGCTAATTTAGATACAGTATCCCAAGAAAAACCAGTCTTGGCTGCTATTGGTGAGATTGGCTTAGATTATTACTACGATAATTCACCCAGGGATGAGCAGAAGGCTGCATTTTATACACAGTTAGAGTTAGCTAGTAAGTATAAATTACCAGTTAGTATTCATTCTAGGGAAGCTCATAAGGATACTTTGGAGATTTTATTAGCCGCTAAAAGTCATAATTTGTTGGCTGATATTCCAGGTGTGATTCATTGTTATTCTGGTTCGGTAGAACATGCGAGAAGATTATTGGATTTAGGCTTTTATTTGGGATTTGATGGCCCAATTACTTTTAAGAATGCAAGACAGCCTTTAGAAGTCATAAAATATTGCCCTTTAGAGCGCATCTTGATTGAAACTGATGCACCTTATCTGACGCCTGAACCTTTTAGAGGCCAGCGGAATGAGCCGTGCAATGTTAAGCTTGTGCTTCGTAAAATTGCTGAATTAAAGGGATTAGATATAGAGACTGTAGCTTCGTGTATATATGCCAATACAGTTCATCTATTTGGCCATAATTGATCTGCTTAATACAAACTAAATAATTGAATTTATTGTGTAATTGCCTATAATTTAGTTTATACATGTTAGTAAATCTATAAAATATGACATGTTTTGTGAAAGGTAGATAGCAATGAAGATGATTGATCAAGATTTGATTCAACGTTTATTGGATGGTTCGTATACTAAGGCAGCACAACCAGCTGACTGGCATGGTAAGACTGTTGATCGTATTTGTAAGCATGGCGAAATATACAGTCATTTGGAAGAAAAAGGTGAATTCGACTATCGCCTTGAGAGTGACTCAATTGGTGAGAAGCGTGTACCTAAGACGGCTTATTATGGCGTACAGACATTAAGAGCTGCTATCAATTTCCCAATTACAGGTCAGAGATTACACCCATATTTGATTGAGTCAATTGCTGAGTTGAAGAAAGCCTCAGCTATTACAAATTACACAGTTGGTCGTTTGAATGAAGAGAAGTTACAGGCAATTTGCCAAGCTTGTGATGAGATTATTGCTGGTTATCTACATGATGCTTTTATTGTAGATCCTATCCAAGGTGGTGCTGGTACTTCTGTTAACATGAATGCCAATGAAGTTATTGCTAACCGTGCGATTGAAATTTTAGGCGGCGAAAAGGGTGATTACAGCATCGTTCATCCTAACGATGCCATTAATTTTGCGCAATCAACGAACGATGTTTTCCCAAGTTGCGGCAAGATGGCAGCCATTAAGCTTTTAATTGAAGCTCAATCTGCTTTACGTGATTTGGAATCAGCACTTTTAACTAAAGCGGAAGAATTTGATGATGTCTTGAAGATGGGTAGAACACAGTTACAAGATGCTGTACCTATTCGTTTGGGCCAAGAATTTACAGCTTATGCTGAAGGCATTAAGCGTGACATCAAACGTTTTGATCGGGCTATCGAATGCTTATCTAGCTTACCTATGGGTGGCACAGCTATTGGTACTGGTATCAATGCTGATGTTAATTATGTAAATAATATCGTTGATAATATCGTCAAAGTCAGTCATTTGACTTTAAAACAAGCTGATAACTTAATTGATGCTACCCAGAACTTAGATTGCTATACAGAAGCTTCGGGTATTGTCAAAGCTTGTGCTGTTAATTTGTCCAAGATGTCCAATGACTTACGCTTGTTAAGTAGCGGCCCTCGTTGTGGCTTTAATGAGATCAACTTGCCAGCCATGCAAAATGGTTCCTCTATTATGCCTGGTAAGGTTAATCCAGTAATTCCTGAAGTTGTGAACCAAGTTGCTTTCAATATTATCGGTAACGACACAACTATCACTTTAGCATGCGAAGCTGGCCAGATGGAATTGAATGCCTTTGAACCAGTTATTTTCTTCAACTTGTTCCAGTCAATTGAAACATTGACCCAAGCAATTCGGACGTTGATTAAGAACTGCATCAACGGCATTACCGCTAATAAGGAACATTGCTTAGACTTAGTTAAACATTCAATTGGTATTATCACAGCTTTGAATCCATACATTGGTTATAAACATTCAGCAAGTATTGCTAAAGAAGCCCAAAAGACGGGAAGAGAAGTAGCAGAGTTAATCCTAGAACATGGCGTGCTTAATGAAGAAGAGCTAAAGACGATACTTGATCCAAAGAGCATGACTCAACCTGGTATTAAGAACAATTTGCTCTAATTTTTATAGATTAACTAATACTAAAAGCCCCTAGCTTTGAGAACCTAGTTCATTAAGCTAGGGTTTTCACATTTAAGCTTTCACACACTTAATCTAGGGCTTTCACATATTGGAAAGCTTGTTTAAGCTCAGCTTCTAAATCTGGCCATTTATTAGTTAAAGTTTGCACTTCAGACCAGTTAACTGCCTCTTCAGGCTGAACTTCCATAAGTGCGCCTAAATCCATATAAAGCGTTTCTGATCTTGTCTGTAAATCAAGGTGTTGATTATATACTTGATATAACTCAGGTTGTTTTTGGCTGTAAGTAAGCAAAGATTGATTGCTTGTTTCTAAATCGGTCAAATCATCTAACAAATTGTTGAGCACAAGCTGGGCTTTGGCTTTTAAGGCACGAATTTTGCCCTTATTAAAAGAAGGCTTTTTTATGGCTTTGTTTTCGCTAGATTGTATGGTCTTATGCTCAACTTTTTCTTTTTTTTCAGCTGGCTTAGGCTTAGCCTTGTTGTTAGCCAAAGCCTGTAGATAAGCCTGCCACCAAGCGGTGTAAGAGTCGAAACTATCTAAGTGACAGTTGATAAAACCATAAACACGCTCAGCAATTTTGTTCACGAAATAACGATCGTGGCTTACGATAATTACCGCTCCAGAATAGCGTTCCAAGGCCGATTCCAGACACTCAATTGAATAGAGGTCTAAGTGGTTGGTTGGCTCATCTAGGAACAGAATATCAGGTGCGGAATTAATCAATTTTGCAAGAAAAATTCGATGCCTTTCGCCACCTGATAGGGAAGATAGGGGCTTATCAATATTTTCGCTTGAAAAACCATAATTAGCTAATTGGGCACGAATAAAACGCTCAGGAATGGTATTGTCAGACATCATATAATCAAGAAGCGACATATTGCCATCTTCGAAATTTATGATTTGGCCCATGTAAGCAATTTGCAAATCACCATAAAGTTTTATTTCACCACCATCAGCTAATTCTTCCCCTAACAGAATTTTTAGAAGCGTAGTTTTGCCAGCCCCATTTCCGCCGATCAAAGCGATTTTTTCATTGGCTTTAAGCTCCAAATTAAGCTCAGAAAATAGCTTCTTTTGATATGATTTCTCTAAATCTTTAATGACGATGAGTAAGCGCTTATAGTCTTTTTCACCCAAACTTTCTGGCTGATTAAAGCTGAATTTCAAATTTGGTTTGCTAACTTCCTGTTGCATTAAGTTCTTAATTTTGTCATTTAGGCTATTGACGACTTTTTCACGTTGATGGTAAGCACTGATATTCCTATGTGAAAGCATTGTTTGCTTAACTTCCATCTCGTGTTCAAGCTTGTCTGTTAGCTTCTCTAATTCGTGTTCATGAATTTGAGCTTGTTCGTTTTCAAGCTGCTTAGCTTGGCTATAATTGCCAGGATAGACAGTAAACTTATGCCCATCTAGCATGATAGTACGATTGCTGATTTGATCTAAAAAATAACGGTCATGGCTGACTACGATGAATGTTTTTTTTGACTTGTTGATAAAATTAGCCAACCATTCGACACTGAGTAAATCTAAATGGTTAGTCGGCTCATCCAATAAGACTAAATCGTTAGCTCTTAAGAGGCAGTGAGCAAGGGCAATTTTCATCTTTTCACCACCAGATAGGCTACTTGGTCTTTGCTCCAGTAATGTATTAGGTAAATTCAAACCCGAAATAGCGGCCTTAAAATTAGCCTGAAAACTATAACCGCCTAAACGCTCAAATTCAGCTTGTGCCTGACTGTATGCTTCAAGTAGCTTATCTAATTCCAAACTATCTTTGGCAGACTTAGTCTGAAGATTCGCTAATTGAGCTTGTAAATCTTGCATGTGCTGCTCAGCTAGATTAAGTTCAGGATTATCATAAATATGCTCTAAATCATCCAAATAATTTAACGAAAGTTGACCTAAATAGGAAATTAAACAATTTTTGGCAATCTTAACTTGTCCATGATCTGGGCTTAATTCATGATTCAATAAGCGAAAAAAAGTTGATTTGCCCGAACCGTTAAGGCCGACTAAGGCATACTTGTAGCCAGCATCGATAGTTAAATCGGCGTTTTGAAAGATAACTTGTTCATTAAAGGCTAAATCAACGGCTTGTAAATTAACTAAACTCATAAGCCTTATTATAGCAATTAAGTGCGTTACGAACAATTTCCTAACCTAACTTGTTTGAAACTGTTATAATATAAATCGATATTTTGACTGTTTTAGGCAAAATAAGTTTATGTATAGACTTGATTTATAGTTTAGCTCGTAAGGGCGAGAAAGAAGGAGATTGAATGTTGAATTTTAATTACACTAATGCCGCTCCATTTTTAGCTAAGAATGAATTAGCAGCATTGCAGGCTCAGTTGCAGATTGCTGATAAGGCTTTACATGATGGTAGCAATTTAGGTTCTGACTTTTTGGGTTGGGTTGATTTGCCAACTAATTATGATCAAGCAGAGCTAGATACAATTTTACAAATTGCTGAGAGATTGCGTAAGGAGATTGATTGCTTAGTTGTCATTGGTATTGGCGGTTCCTATTTAGGTGCACGTGCCGTTCATTCAGCCTTCGCTCAATCTTTGACAGGTCAAGTTAAAAATAGTCCTGAATTGTTGTTTGCTGGTTTCCAATTGTCTGGTGACTACATGAATGAATTGTTGCATTACCTAGAGGGTAAGCGCTTTGCTATTAATGTAATTTCTAAGTCTGGTACAACGACAGAACCTGCCGTCAGCTTCCGTATTTTGCGTTCCTTATTGGAGAAGCAAGTTGGCGCTGAAAAAGCTCGTTCCTTAATTTTTGCTACAACAGACGCTCACAAAGGTGCTTTGAAACAATTCTCAACTGATAAGGGCTATCAGACTTTTGTTGTTCCTGACAATGTAGGTGGTCGTTTCACTGTTTTGACAGCTGTCGGTTTATTCCCATTGGCTGTAGCTGGTATTGATGTCAAAAAATTGTTAGAAGGTGCAAAGTCTATGCAGGATCTTTGCGCTCAAACCAAAGATTTGACTAACCCAAGCTGGGCTTATGCCGCTTTACGTAATAGTTTATATCGTCAAGGAAAAGGCATTGAAATTTTAGTCAACTACGATTTACGTTTGAATTACTTCTCCGAGTGGTGGAAACAACTATTTGGTGAGAGTGAAGGTAAGTTTAAGCGCGGTATCTTCCCAGCTTCAGTAAGTAATACAACTGATTTGCATAGCATGGGGCAGTTCATCCAAGAGGGTAAGCGAGCCATGTTTGAAACGGTTTTGTGGGTCAACAAGAGTAATTCCAGTTGCTTAATTCCAAATGACCCTGATAATATCGATGGCTTGAATTTCTTATCTGGTAAAGAATTGCAAGAAGTTAATCACAAGGCTATGCAAGGTACAGCTATTGCCCATGCTGATGGCGGCGTACCTAACAGTTTGTTGACAATTGATAGCATCAGTGAATATGACTTAGGTCAGATGATTTACTTCTTTGAATATGCAGTTGGTTTGAGTGGCTATCTCAATGCCGTTAATCCATTTGATCAACCAGGTGTCGAACTATACAAGCAAAATATGTATGCCTTGATTGGTAAACCTGGCTTTGAAGAGCGTAAACAAGAGTTAGAAGCTCGTTTAGCTGAGCAAGCTGAGTGATTTGAGAGGAAACAGTATGGCGCTTGATAATACGCAAGAATCTGGCTTTGATCCTGGCTATGTAGCTAACTTAGAGCATAAATTTAAGAAAGCTTGGGGTCAGAACTTTTTGCGCTATCAAAAAGACGCTATTTCCTTGTTGAAATCAATCGACTTAGAAGAAAATACATTGGTAATCGAGGTTGGTGCTGGTGGGGGCGCTTTGACAGAAGCGCTCCTCAGGCGCCATTTTCGTGTCTTAGCATTTGAAATTGATTTAAGCTTGCGTGACTTTCTCAATGAGCGCTTTTCTAAGCAATTAGAAACTGGCGAATTACATTTACTGTGTGAAGATGCTTTACAAATTGATTGGCGTTCATTGTTTAAATCTGAGCTAAACTTGGCTGTCATATCCAATTTGCCTTATTCAGAGACACGCGAATTAATTTTGAAAATTTATGCCGAAGTGGGTGAAAAACTAGAAGTGTTAGCTTTGATGTTGCAAACAGAAGCCATTTCACGCTTGACGGCTGCTAGCTCTAAACAGAGTAATTATCAAGCTAAACTCTATGGACCGCAGGCTGTTTTTACCCAACTACTATTTGCTAAAGCTTGTAGTCAGAAAATTAGTGCTAGTGCATTTTACCCCGTACCCAAAGTGAATAATAGTTTTGTTACCTTAGTCAGAGATAAAGGAAAATTTGCTAAATGTAGCTCGTTATTAGCACAAGCTAAGCTAGATCTAGCTGATTTTTTCCCTTATTTTGCTGATTTTCTGCAGTTAGTATTCAAACAGAGACGCAAACAGTTATTAAATTCTGCTTTTAGTTCAGATGAGCAACAAGCAGCTTTAGCTTTTTTTAGAGAACTTGAACTGAAAGCATCCGTTCGGGCTGAAGAGTTAGAACCGTTAGAACTTTTTCAATTAGCGATAGCCATGTATAATAAAGAAAACAAGAAAAGTGACTGATTATGCAAAAGCGCAGAAGAACGGAAATATTGAATAAGCAAGCTAGTTTAGCTGATTTGTATCCTAATATAGAATCTGACGTGAATTATATGGAAGTGGGGGTTAGGCGGATTGCAAATAATATTGTGTCCGAGGTAGTCGAGCGTGTACAGCAACAAACTAAAGTAGTTGAAGAGCCACTTTCCAATGAGTTACCAGATATTGTTAAGAAAGCTTTACATACAGTTGCTTTAGAGAAGCAGATAAGACAAGTAGAAAATACAGATAAGCTGAAACAGGCATCTTTGAATGAGCCACATTTAGATTTAATAGCTACACTCAAAACTACTCCAACTAGACAAACAGTTACCTTGAAAATTGCCAACCAGAATTATTTGATCAGTTCCGATGCTGATGTTGAATATATGCAAATGATTGCTGCTGAGGCTAATTTACTTTTGAAAGATGTAAAACGTGAGTTAGCGCATGCTGACAAGCAGTCGATTTTTATTTTAGCTTTGCTGAATGCCTTAGATGAGAAGGCAACGGTTGCTTTTAAGCTAAATGATCAAGAAGAACTTTTAAAGCAGAGCTTGTTAATAACAGCTGAACTAAAAAAACAAAAGGCGGTCTTAGAGCGCAAAATTGTTAACTACAAGCAGAAGTTAGCTGACTTAGCTAGTATTTTCACACGCATTTCAGAACGCTTTAGTGAATACAAAGCAGATGATAATTTTAGTGCCGAGCATTTTCAGAAACTTGTTTTGCAAATCTTAGCTGGTGAAGAAGTGGAAGATCAATTAGCCAATCGCAAGCAATTATCTTTGCAAGACTGTCTAACAAAAGAAGGGAATAAAGCATGATGGAAACAGAGATTGACGTACGTAAAGTTAAAGTGGGTTTTAAAGCGCTTCAATTAGATGTTAAAGAACCATTTTATCGCCATCGTGGCGATGCTGGCATGGATGTGTGCGCAGCTGATGACTATTTAATATTGCCAGGTCAAACTGTTTTGGTAAGTACAGGCTTTGCAGTTGAATTACCTGAAGGCTATGAATTACAAGTGCGTCCAAGAAGTGGTTTAAGCCTGAAAACCAACTTAAGTATCGCAAATAGCCCTGGTACGATTGATGCTGGCTTTAGAGATGAAATTAAGTTGATTGTACACAACAATTCAGATTTTAGTCTGGCTGAAAGACAAGCTAAGAACGATAATAATATAGAAACGATTGACACTGCATATGGCAAGCTGCCTGTTTATGATTTGACTACAAAAGGAGCCCTCCATGGTGCTTATAAGATTTGTCGAGGCGATCGTATAGCCCAATTGGTGCTTGCACCTATTTATCAGGTGGAGTGGTCAGAAGCTTCAGGTGAGCCTGATTTTGATCGTAAAGGTGGTTTTGGTCATAGCGGCTTAGCTTAAGTAGAGGATGAAGGATAAAAAGATGAATATTTTAGCAATTGAATCGTCATGTGATGAAACAAGTGTAGCAGTTGTTAAAGATGGTCGTAAAGTTTTAAGTAATGTTATTGCCTCATCTGCGGATTTGCAGAGCCAATTTGGCGGTGTTGTGCCTGAAATAGCTGCACGCGAGCATGTGAAAGTTATTGCTGCTGTAATCGAACAAGCATTGGAAGAAGCTCATTGCAAACCAGAAACTGATATAGATGCTTTTGCCGTAACAGCTGGCCCTGGCTTAGCGGGTGCTTTGCTAGTTGGTGTAAGTGCAGCGAAAGCCTTAGCTTTTGCCTATAAGAAGCCTTTGTATCCAGTTCACCATTTAGCAGGTCATATCTGCGCAAACTTTTTATCTGATGCTGAATTTGATGTGCCATTTACAGGCTTGATTGTGTCAGGTGGGCATAGCCATTTGGTGACAATGGATCAGAATTATGATTTTCAAATTCTAGGTAGAACCTTGGATGATGCTTGTGGTGAAGCGTTTGATAAAATTGCTCGTGCCTTAGGCAAGCCATATCCAGGTGGACCACAGATTGATAAGTTGGCTAAAACTGGTGACAATACTCGTTATGCCTTCCCAACTGCGCATTTGAAAAATAATTTGGATTTCTCATTTAGTGGCCTGAAAACAGCCGCTTTAACCTATATTAACAAGGCTAAGCAAACAGCAGAGCGTGAGGGTTGTGAATTTACTGATATTTTGAATATCAATGATTTTGCAGCTTCTTTCCAGACAGCTATCGTGCAAACTCTAGTTAAACATTCTAAGTTAGCAATTCTACAAACTGGTGCGAAGATCTTTGGCTTAGCTGGTGGTGTAGCTGCTAATAACGAATTACGTCAGGCTTTGGCTGACATGTGCAAAAAACTTAATGTACATTTCACTTGTCCTGACAAAATATTATGTACAGATAATGGCGCTATGATTGGTGCATCAGCTTATTATTTAAGTATAAGTGGCGGTAAGCCAGCTGATTCAAACTTGAATGCTTATCCATCTTGGTCGCTTGACCAATGGAAAAAATTGCCTCAAGTTAAAGTCCACAAAAAGTTGTAAGGAGTAAGAGATGAAAGAGGGTAGTGGCCATCAGATTTGTTACAACCGTCGGGCTAGACATGAGTACAATATTCTTGAAACCTACGAATGTGGCGTTGTGTTGCAGGGCACAGAAGTTAAGTCGATTCGCCTAGGTAATACCAGCTTGACAGAGGCCTATGCTCAGATTAAGCAAGGCGAAGTTTGGTTGTATGGTTGGCAAATTTCTAAGTATGAGCAGGGCAATATTTTTAATTCTGATCCGCTCAGAGCTAAGAAATTGATCTTACATCGGCGTGAGATTAATAAGCTAGCCAATAAAGTGAAGCTGAATGGTCTAACGTTAGTGCCGTTAAGCTTGTATTTCAAAAATAATCACGTCAAATTAGAGTTGGCCTTGGCTAGCGGTAAGAAGCTCTATGATAAACGTGAGGATATGAAGAAGAAGGCAGTTGAGCGCGAAGTTCGGTCTAAATATGCCCAAATTTGACATTATCAGGCTAAAACATGTATAATATGTTCGCATTTTTCTTGTGTATGCAAGAATAGGTAGGAAAGAGCGAATATGCTTCACACTTTGAATGCTAAGTTCGCCACGGGTAACCGTTCAATCACATCCCTATGCAAATGCCCGATGTGAAATTCACGTAATCTTTTAAGGAGAAAACATGGCAACTAGAAGAGGTCCACGTTTTAAGGAATGCCGCTGGGTTGGCGTTAATGCTATCGGCCATCCTAAGGCAATGAAGCGCGTTGCTACACATGGTAATTTACGTCGTAGCAAGCCAACTGAATATCGTGTTCAGATGTTGGAGAAGCAGAAGTTAAAGGTTTACTACAACATCTTCGAGAAGCAACTCATTCGTTATTATGAGGCTGCCTTGAGTTCAGAGGAGCAAACAGGTACAGCTCTCTTACGTTTGTTAGAGTCCCGTTTGGATAACTTAGTTTATCGTTCTGGCTTTGCTAGCTCAATTCGTATGGCTCGCCAAATGGTCAGCCATGGCCATATCTTGGTTAACGGCAAGCGCATTGATATTCCATCCTATCAAGTACAGGTCGGTGATGTCCTTTCATTGCATGAGAAGGCTCGTCAGGTTGAGAATTTTGCTAACCACTTCCGTGAGTTCGCAGGTTTCAGCTTACCATATGTTGAGCGTAAT
Source organism: Amygdalobacter nucleatus (assembly GCF_029167365.1). Classification (NCBI taxonomy): domain Bacteria; kingdom Bacillati; phylum Bacillota; class Clostridia; order Eubacteriales; family Oscillospiraceae; genus Amygdalobacter; species Amygdalobacter nucleatus. The sequence goes on along the minus strand of NZ_JARFNM010000001.1, from coordinate 1,002,814 downwards.
ACTGAAGAGTTTACAGCTAAGTATACTCGTTTGCCAGAGCGCGAAGAGATCCCAGTTGAAGTTAACGATCGTCAGATCATTGAGTTCTACAGTAGATAGGGCAGTTAGTCCCATTTTAGCGACTTATCCACTACATATTGTGGTTAAGTCGCTATTTTTATGCCTGCGAACACAAGAAGAAAATAGAATATTTACCGTACAAGTGACAGGCAAGTAACACAAAGCTGTATAATTTTGTTTACGCATTAAAAGTTAAGGACACGAGAATCAATGCCTAGTTCAACCATACGAGTTATAAATGTATGCCTGGTGTCGTGCGTAGTGTGTACCGTGTTATGCGATTTCAAAAATGGCAGCATCTGGTAATAGAAAACAGTGTTTTTATTACGCTCAAAAAGCTTTTCGCTCGTCGAGGCATACATTAAGTCTTCCAGTAAGCTTACTATCTTCTCACAAATAGGCACTTGTCTGATGCCAGCTTCAGTTTTGGCATGTTTAACATCGATATAGCGCTCATCTATGTGTATGTCGTTAAGTCTTAAATTGTATAGCTCGCCGCTACGCATACCTGTATAAAGCAGCACTAGCGCAATCTTAGCATTAAAATCATCTTCAAGTTGCCATAAAGTGTTAATCTCTTCTTGCGTGTATAAGCGGAGCTTAACTTTGTTGCTGTCTTCTACCTGAACATCTGATATATCGACGTAGTCCATTATCTTCTTGGCTTCTGGTGATAAAACTTCGTTCTTAATTGCATAGTCATAAAGCAGATCAAGAATGATTTTAGAAGATAAATCTACAGAAGAAATCAAAGTCATTTTAGAAAAAGTCTTTGGTAAAAATATGATGAACTTTTATCATAAGAAGAAAAAAGTAATCAAAAAAATGAAACTGATTAGGAGATGAAAGTATAAAAAAAGAGAAAATTGTGAAAGTCAAAAGACTAATCAAAACCCCTTAATTTACTAAGGCGCAATTATACACCATAAAGGGTGCTTGCGTCCTGTGAGCAAACCCTTGCATGGAGCAACAACCATTGGCTTTTTTTAAAGTCAAGGGTAAATAAACTCGCTAACGCTCGCCCTTACTTTTAAAATTTGAAATGAACAAAACAATTAAGCCGACATACTGACACAACAAAAATGATATGTACCCAGAATACTGGACACATATTTATGAACTAGGCTGGACACATGGATGCTATCCTGTATTGTACAGGAGGCATCCATTTTGTTTTTGCCTGAATTCTTTTATTATTATAGTAATCTATATATTCTTCAACTGCTTTTGAGAATTCTTCGAAGGAGGAATAATCTTTCTCATAGCCGTAATACATCTCATTCTTTAGTCTTCCGAAGAAGGTTTCCATTATACAGTTGTCATAACAATTACCTTTTCGCGACATAGACTGTACAATACCGTGTTTCTGTAAGGTATTTCTAAAATAGGCATGCATATACTGCCAACCTTGGTCTGAATGAAATATAAGCCCTTCAACAGATGGGAATTTTTCAAAAGCTCTATCCAGCATTCTTGATACCTGCTCAAGATTCGGGCTTGTTGATAAATTATATGAAATGATTTCATTCGTATTCATATCCAGTACTGGAGAGATATAGCATTTCCCCCATGAAAAATTAAACTGAGAGACATCTGTTGTCCATTTCTGCAATGGTGCTGTTGTACTGAAATCCCTATTTATTACATTATCAGCAATCTTACCTACTTCGCCCTTATAAGAATGATATTTTTCCTTTGGACGCTTACCAGCTAATCCTGCTTTATGCATAAGGCGTTGAACTCGCTTATGATTTATATGATATCCACGATTTAGTAATTCATGATAAATTCTACGAACACCATATCTATGCTTGTTTTTTTCAAATATTTCTCTAATAACAATCAGTAATTCTTCATTGCGATCAGCAACTACATCTGATTTGTTAATCTCAAAATAATAAGTTGATTTAGACATGCCAATAGCTTTTAAGAGATATTTTAATTGGTATCCTTTTTCACGGAGTTCTTTGATGATTGCTGCTTTTTCGCCTTGAGTTCCGCAGCCCATTTTTCGTGTCTCAAGGCGATTAATTTTTTTATTGCTTCATTCTCCGTTTTTAAGTATTCAGTTTCTGCTCTAAGACGAATTAATTCTTCACGTTCTGATGGGGTTAAATCAGTGGGTTTGGATTTCTTGCTCACGTTTGCTTCCTTCTTACTTTTTCTGCCTTTTTTGAGATTTAATCCTTCATACCCTTTAACTTTATATGTCTGAACCCATTTAGACAATAATCCACTATCAATTCCTGCACTAATAGCAACAGATTTTTGTGATTCACCAGCAAGTACACGAGCTACTAACTGATATCTACATTCAGCCGAACGTTCTTTACATGTAGTTGGATGCCGAAGAGAATCAAGACCATATATATCTGCAATTCTTGACCATTGTACAATTCTTTTTCTAAAATTCTTTTGACTTATACCTTCTGGTGTCTCAATCCACTGACCAGAGCGATATAGTTCTACAGCATTAAGTTTAAAAGCATAATCGTATTTCATACAAAACCCCTTTCACTGGTTGTGTCCAGTAAAAGGGGTACATATCAAATTAGGAGAGGTATTTTTATGCCCTAAAATTAGGCACATTTGGTGAGATTGAGCAAACTAGCTGAAATAGCTTGTTATGGGTAGGTAGGAACGTCTGGTAATACACAGAAATTTTATTCATTTGTGTTTATAAAATACGCTTTATAAAGTTTGTGCTTTATTACAAACTGGTTACACGCACTTAAGTTCATGCTAGTGCTTGATCCACAATAAGTTATCTGACTACGTGTTATGTGCTATCTGTGGCAATAAGTTATTTTTATACATATTAAGGTTTAATTTTGCTTTTAAATTTTATATATTTACATTTAGCTGAATTTATTTTTGCTATTGATGCGTTTGATTTAAGTACTCGAGTTAATTAACAGCTCAAATTCGGCTGTGGCTTGATTGTGGCTTAAATTTTTGCAGACATAGGATTTTACGTTTATACTAGATACTGAGTTAAACAAAATTATTATTTTGTTTAACTCTATAAAAGGCCACTTAGGTGAGTGATACTTTAACTTACTCTTCTTCTCAGGCCGTACAAGCATTAAAACAACAAAATTTCAAATGATACTTTTGTTATTTGCTTGTCTAATTTATGTTAAGGTCTCTACATTAAGTTTAGTTATTGTATGTTCACCACTTAAAGCTTCCAAACAAGTAATAGATTTTATCAGGGGTATTATTATGGCAAAACTTGATGACTCTAGTCACATTATTGTTGATACATTTCCGCGCTTAGATGAATTCCTAGCTTATCTAAGTGCAATCAAAGGTCGTTCGGATTTGACTATCAGAGAGTATCATTATGACTTACGCTTATTTTTCCACTGGTACTTACAGACTAAATTTGCTGATTATAAAAACATTGAATTAGATATGATTGATTTGAGATTGGTTGATGATAAGCTGCTTGCAGCAATTTCTTTGACTGATTTTTATCAATATATTGCTTGGTTAGCAACTAAGCGAAATGCTTCAGTGGCTAATCGAGCTAGAAAGTGTTCAAGTCTAAAGACTTTCTTCAAATTCCTCAGTCAAAAAATTCATATTCTAAAGGTTGACCCAGCTAGTGAGCTTGAATTACCACGCCAATATAAACGTTTACCGAAATATCTTAATTTAGAGCAAACGCAATCGTTATTAGATTCAAGCTTGAAGACAATGGCTACCGATTATAAATACAGCCCAGCTTTAGAGAAAAGTTTGGCTCTACGCAACTATTGTATCTTGATTCTCTTCTTGAACTGTGGCATGCGTTTGTCTGAATTACAGAAGTTAAACTGCCAAGATATTAATCAAAATGAGCGAACCTTAAGAGTTATTGGTAAAGGTAATAAAGAACGGACAATCTATCTGAATGACGCTTGTATTGATGCTTTGCAGCACTATATGAATGTTAGATTGCCGGCTGCGAAGAATTATAAAGCCGCCTTATTCATTTCAAGACAAGGTAACAGATTATCACGTAGTATGATTCAGCACATGATCAAACAGACTTTAAGTGAAGCTGGTTTAGCCAATTATAATTTCAGTGTGCATAAGCTTAGACATACAGCTGCGACTTTGATGTATCAATTTGGCCATGTCGATATTCGTTCATTGCAAGAGATTCTTGGCCATGAGAGCGTAGCAACTACTGAGATTTACACGCATACGAATGAGGAATTATTACATCAAGCTGTTGAAAGTAATCCTCTGGCGAATAAAAAATTGCCGAAAGCCGTTGAAACAGAAACTGCTAATGAGCAAAGTAAAGCTAATAAAAAGTAAAACTAATAGATAGTTACGGTTTGCTCAAGCTGAGCTTATCAAGGCATAGTTAAAAGGGAGCTTGTTTTAAGCTCCCTTTTTCATAAAATCTAAATTAGAGTAAGCCAAAGATAGTCAATATATCACAAATCTTGCCCCATGGCTTAATCGCTATGATGAAAATCAATATGACAACACAGGCTGCCACTAGAAAAATATATTGATATAAAGTTTGTTTCTGGCGTTCAAAGAATCTAACTCTTTTAGCTTGTTTGACAGTTTTATAGCCCTTAAATCGATAATGCTTATTGGGGCCGTTTCTTTTTAATTTTAACTTCATACTAACTTTAAACCTCGCTAAACGAATTATACTAGAAAATGGTCGCTGACAGCAAATTGTCTAGCGACCATTAATTTTAACTAACTAAAGCGCTAATTTCTAGGCAACGGAATTATATTTCTGTTCACCTGATGATTTATGCAATTTATCGCTTAACGTTTGTTTAAGAGCTAAAAATTGAATAGCCTGTTTCTTATTGTTACTTACATCCGATTTAACCCGATATTTAGCCATTCTTTCTTCTAATGTCAATACAACACGGGCAGGTTGAAAGGCATAGCTTAAATCAGATTGCATCAGTGCTTCTACTTTATCTGGTTCAACGGGTGTCAAAAGTGCAATTGCTGTCTTATAAATTAAGTAATAGCGCTGTTTAGCGTGAAACAGTATAACCCAATTATCAAACGCCTCAATCACACCACGTTGACTACTATCAGATTGCAAAAACAAATCAAGTAAAATTTGTTCACTTATACAGACAGATAAAAAACGATCTTGCAAACTATTATTACGCAAACTATCAGAACTGGTCAAAGACGCTAGGCTCTGATTGTTAAAAGACTTTTTATATTCCCCTGTTTGGAAAGCATAATTACTAGCCATAAACAACCCTCTCTTTTGGTTGAGATTTTAAACAACGTTGTTTATTGAGCTCATTATTTGCTTTGGCCGTTAATTATCTTTTGCCTCAAATAGACGCATTTACTTTAAAATATGCGTCTTATTGTATCAATTTATAGGCTTTGGCGAATAAAATTAAGCTGGCTAGCAATACCTGTTTGTGGATCCAAGTAATTGATTGGTAATTTGCGCATGATTGATAATTGCCGTTTGGCGTAATGTCTAGAGTTTAATTTAAGCTGATTGATAGCTGTTTCTAAACTAATTTCAGCCTGAAAATAAGGAAAAAATTCTTTGTAACCGATAGCTTGCAAACAGCTTGTACTCAAATTTTCTCTGTTAATATATACCCATTTCGCTTCTTCTAACAAACCAGCTTTTAGCATCAAATCCACCCGCTGATTAATGCGTTGATAAAGTACTTCCCTTGGCCAATTATAGGCAAAAAGCAAGTAATTATCATTCTTACTTTTTTCTAAATTACGTGGATCTTTCTCAGATGCTAGACAGCCTGTTTTGCAAATTTCTAAAGCACGAATAATGCGTTTCATATCATTGGGATGCACCTGTTGAGCTCGTTTCAGATCTACTTCACATAACTTAAGGTAGACAGGATTTTGGCTATTATCATCTGAGTCTTTGGCGTAGTCTTGATAAGATGCTTGTAAATTAGCACGATATTCAGCATCTTCTGCGATACTATCTGTATAATTATCTTCACGCCATAAAGCCAATAAATATTGCAAAGAACCGCCTGCCAGGATATATGGCTGCTTTTTGGCTTCTAATTCATTAACTGTATCGGTATAATCTTTCAAAAAATCAGCTATTGAATAATTGACATTCGCTGCAACTATATCAATCAGATGGTGCTGAATGGTTTTCCTCTCCTCCACACTAGCTTTGGCGGTGCCTATATCTAACTTTTGATAAATTTGCATAGAATCTAAGGAAATAATATCTGCCTTAAGTTCTTTAGCGAGAGCTAGAGAGAGATTGGTTTTGCCACTAGCAGTTGGACCGATAATTGCAATCACCTGTTTCATTTTATCAGTCCTTTCTATAATTTGCGCTTAAAAGCTTTTTCAATATTCAAGCGTGTAATTTGAAGACAAGTTGGCCGACCATGTGGGCATTGGAAAGGGTTTTGGCAAGCTAAAAGTTGGGGGATCAACTTTTGAATGCGTTCTGGTGCGACATAATCATTGGCCATGATGGAGCTACGGCAAGCTCTGCGCGCAATTAGGCGTTCTTTTTTGGCTAATTTATTTTCAGTTTGTTGCCACGTTTGTTCACTAAGATCGCTGATAAATTCGCTAATCAGGCGGGCAAAATCAGCCTGGACATCTGTCGTATTGACTGTTAGTAAGGCGAATTCAGTAGTTGATTTTGCCTCCAGTTGATAGCCATTTTCAGCCAACAAGGTAAGATTATCTTTTAATAAGATAGCCTCTGTAACTGGTAAACTGAACTCATACGGCACTAATAATTGTTGGCAATTAGCTTGTTTATTGGGTGTAGTTTGTACTTTTAGCAAGAGCTCATAATTGATTCTTTCATGCATGGCGTGTTGATCAACAATCAACAGGCAGTCAGGCACGTTAAATAATAAATAAGTACCATGCAATTGGCCAAGGTAATCAGCTGTGCTTAACTTATTTAGTTCGGCAAAATTGCCGTCAATGCGCTTTAGTTCAGTGCTAGCTAAGTTAGGCAAGGTAATTTCAGCCTTAGCTTGCGTATAATTGCTTGTTAAATTTGTGTTCAGCTTGCTATTTGCATCAATTTCACTATTAGTTTCTGAATGAGTGACATGATAATTAGTCAAAGGTTCATGTAAGCTAAGCTGAGCTTGACTGGATGGGGCCTTGTTAGCTTCCGTTTGAGGCGCTTTGATGCAGGCATTATCTATCTGTGTAGTTACAGGTGTATCTCCTAAATTAGGCGTTTTTACAGCTAGATTTTGGGCATAATTAGGCATTATTATTACTTCAGCTTGAGAGTTAGCTAAGTTAAGCTGCCTTTTGCCTACCTCTACTTTAGAAAAAGTGCTAATTCGTTCTAAACTTGGCTTAGCTTGAACATTCTTTATTGGCGCCTTATCTATAATTTCTGCTTCTTGCGTAGCCTTAGTTTGTTTAGTGCCCTGACTTGTAGCTTGTTTAGGCGTTTCAGAAGCTTGCATTGGCTCGGCTACTTGTTCTGCATTAGCTATTTGTGCATTTACACTGTAAAGCTCCGAGCTTGCTTTCTCGAAGCTTTCAGCCATCGCCTGCCTTACTTGGTAATAGACAGAGCGGTAAACTTCATTATCATTCCAAAATCTAACTTCTAACTTGCGTGGATGCACGTTCACATCAACTAAGTTAGGTGGCAAATTTAGAAACAAGAAAGCAACCGGGAACGTTCTTGTCATGAGATATGGCTGCATCGCAGCTTCTAAAGCTTTGGTTACGACGCTTGAATTAAAGGCACGTTTGTTGATGAAAAAGTATTCCATGCGCCTTGATTTACGGCTTAAATTGGCACGTGCGACAAAGCCTTTACAGACTAGATTGTAATTATCATCGCCATAAATTGGCACTAAAGCATCAGCTACATCTGAGCCAAACAAAGCTTGTACAGCGCTCAACAAGTCGTTGTTACCAGGCGTTTGTAAAAGTAATTTGCTATTGCTAGATAAAGTAAAAGCGACATTATGAGCAGCCAAAGCTTCTTCCGTAACAATTCTTGTGATAGCTTGCACTTCGCCTTGATCTTTTTTCAAGAACTTAAAACGAGCTGGCACATTGTAAAATAAGTCACGGACAATTAATTGCGTCCCGTCACTTAAAGCTGCCGTTTCAGCTTTAATTAACTTAGATGCGGCAAATTCAACTTTATACGCATGTTCCTGCTCTCTAGGTTTACTGATTAGAGTGACACGGCTGATAGCAGCAATGGAAGCTAAAGCTTCACCCCGAAAGCCCATAGTCATTAGGGTATGTAAATCATTAATGTCGGTCAATTTGCTCGTAGCATGATTACTAAAAGCAAGCACGCATTCAGATTGAGGGATGCCAATGCCGTTATCTTGAATTCTAATCTCACTGATACCACCATTTTGGACAGCAATATCAATGCGGGTTGCTTTGGCATCGATTGCATTCTCAATCAGTTCTTTGACGACTGAAGCGGGGCGTTCAATCACCTCACCGGCAGCAATCTGTTGAATTGTGGCGGCATCTAATTGTTTAATATGCCCCATACTTCTCTCCTTTACCTCTAATTAGTTTTCGCTTAGGTCATTTAGTTTTAGTTTAAGCTATTTAGTTTTCTCGTTGCCTGAACTAAATCATTCAGTTTGTGTAAAGCATCTAACGGGCTTAACTGGTTAATATCTATCTTTTGTAAGTTAGCCAATAATTCATCTTTTTTCGCTTGTTCTGGTGAAAAAAGTTGCACCTGATTAGCCATGGGCTGCTCACATTTGCTGATAGTTAATTTGTTCTGATAAATTTGCTTGCCAAGCTCTTCCATTATAGAATTGGCCCTCTCTGTGATAGATTTAGGTAAACCTGCTAATTTGGCAACCTCTACACCGTATGACTGGTCAGTTCCCCCTGCTTTTATCTTATGCAAAAAGGTAATACTGTCGTTAGTCTCAGCGACTGTCACATGATAATTACGGATACTTTTGAATTGTTTAGCTAATTTTATAAGTTCATGGTAATGAGTAGCAAACAAAGTTCTTGCTTTAAGTGCTGCATCTGAATTCAAAGCTTCGCAGATAGCCCAAGCGATAGATAGACCATCAGCTGTGCCTGTTCCACGACCAATTTCGTCTAGTATCAGTAAGGAGTTATGCGTCATATTATGCAAAATATAGGCCATTTCTTGCATTTCAACCATGAAAGTTGATTTGCCTAGACCTAAATCATCTGAGGCACCGATACGGGTGAAGATCTGATCAACGGGACTCAGTTGACAGCTAGTAGCTGGCACAAATGAACCAATTTGCGCCAACAAGCAAATCAAGGCAATCTGACGCATATAAGTTGATTTACCGGCCATATTCGGGCCAGTTAACAAAATAAAATGATTATCGGCATCTAGCTCACAATCATTAGCAACAAAATTAGCCCGACCAGCTAGTTTTTCTAAGACAGCATGTCTGGCTGCTTTCAGATTCAGGCACTTAGTTTCCACAAATTCTGGACAACAATAATCTGCCTGTTCAGCTTGTTCGGCAAAGCTCTGTAAAACATCTAATTGGCTTAGAATTTGTGCATTTAACTGATAAGCTTTGATTTCAGTCTTAACTTGGTCACGCACTTGATTGAAAAGCTCTAATTCAACGCTATATAATTTAGTTTCTGCACCTAAAATCTCATTTTCGCGTACTTTTAGCTCTTTAGTGGTGAAGCGTTCATTATTAACTAAAGTTTGGCGACGAATATAGTAATCTGGCACCAAATTTAAGTTTAATTTCGATACTTCTAGGAAATAGCCATGAATACGGCTGTAACCTATCTTCATATTTTTGATGCCCGTCTTATCTTTTTCAGCTTGCACATAAGCATCGAACCACGTTTGACTATCTGTTTTTACAGAACGTAAGTGGTCAAGTTCAGCTGAAAATTTCGGCTTGATAATGCCGCCATCTTTAATGATATTAGTGCAATCAGGTGCAATAGACTGATTGATTAAATCGACAATTTCTGGTAAAGGCTGTAAGTTTTCTGCTAAATTCGTTAAATTAGGGTCAGCCAAACTAGCTAAAATCTGCTTAAAGGCCGGAATTAGCTCCAAGCTATCTTTGATTGCCAATAAATCGCGCGGCAAGACTGTGCCGTTACCTAATTTGCCAGCTAAACGTTCAATATCGTAAACTTGGCCGATTAAATCCCTTAAATTTTGCCGTTCGCGGTAGTTTGCCAACAAAGTTTGCACAATGTTCTGGCGACTTTTAATTTCTTTGACGTCTAAAAGCGGTTTTTCTAGCCATTGCTTTAAGAGTCTTAGGCCCATGGCACTCTTTGTCTGATCGATAGCCCACAAGAGACTACCTTTCTTTTTCTTTTCACGTAAAGTCGTAAATAGCTCCAAATTAGCTTGGGAAGCTGCGTCAATTTGCAGGTAGTCGCTGATGCGATAAAATTGCAATTTCTGAAGATGGCTAGGCAGACTGTGCTGTGTTTTTAAGACGTAGTTTAATAATGCTAAAATGGCGCCATAAGCTAAGGCCTGAGTTGACTCTAACTTATCAGGCAACAAATCCTCAAGCTTAAAATCGAAAGGTAAATAGGTTTTGTCTAAGCTTTGATAGTTAGTTTCAGGCAGATAATTAATATTCAAATTGATCTGTTCAAGACTTTTAGCCAAAGGCTGATTTTGCATACTACAAGGCAAAAGATATTCGCCAGCTTGATAATTAACCAGTTCGTTGAACAAGGTCTTATCTGTTAAACCCAAATTGATTTGACAAGCCAAAAACTGACCAGACACTAACTCAAGTACGGCTAAGCCGTAGTAATTTTTTTGCTGATAGCAGGCAACTAGCCAGTTATTGCTAGCTTTATCTATAGCACTGACATCTGTTTGGGTACCTGTGGTAATTAAACGGGTAATTTCACGCTTAACTAGGCCTTTAGCTAAGGCTGGATCTTCAACTTGATCGCAGACAGCTAGTTTATAACCTTTGGCCAATAAGCGATTAATGTAGTTATCTACGGCATGATGTGGCATACCACACATGGGTACTCGCTCACTTAAACCAGCATCACGACCGGTTAAAACGAGCTCCAACTCCCTAGCTACTATTTCAGCGTCATCAAAAAACAGTTCGTAAAAGTCGCCCAAACGATACAACAAAAGATAGTCATCATACTCTTGATGAGTTAGGCAATACTGGCGCATCATAGGGCTTAATTCAGGTTTGGCTAAAGCTGATTGATACTGTTTCATCTCCCTATGCCTCAGCTATGTTTAAGCTAGAATGATCTAGCTCATCATCGCTTTCTAACTCTAATCCAGAGACGTATTCACCTGTCAATGAGAAGGTTTTAGCCTCAGTAATACGAACTTTACAGAACTTACCTTCTAAGTAATCACCTTTGAAGGAAGCTGGCTGATTTATAAGTCGCCCTGGCCAAATGCTATCTGGAACAGAGAAGTTAATTAAGAAATTGTCGGAACTTCGGCCTGTATAGCGATCATCAACATGGTCAGATACACCTTCAATCAAAACTTCACAGATACGCCCAACTTGAGCTTGCGCAATCTCAAGACTATGCTCATTTTGCATATTGACTAGGCGTTGGAAGCGTTCATCGACAATTTCTTGGGGAATTTGCTCTTCTAAAGCAGCTGGCGTATTTGGCCTTGGGGAATATTGGAAAGTGTAGCTTGTAGCGTATCTAACTTTTTCCATAATCGCCAATGTCTGCTCAAAATCTGCTTCTTCTTCGCCAGGAAAACCAACAATAATATCTGTACTAAATTTCAAATCAGGTATACGTTTTCTAGCCTCATCGACAATCATCATATACCGTTCAATATTATAATGGCGGTTCATGGCTTTTAGGACCTTGTCACTGCCTGATTGTAACGGCAAATGTAAATGGCGTTCAACATTTGGATAAGCTTGCATAACATCTAGCAATTCTAAAGAAATATCTTTCGGATGACTCGTCATAAAGCGCAAACGCTTGATACCTGTTTGAGCACATCTTTTCACAAGCTCGGCAAAGGCATTGGGATAGGCTTTACGATATTCACGAATTTCTTTGCCATAAGAGTCAACATTTTGGCCCAATAACATAACTTCGCTATAACCTTCTTTGACCAGGTCCTCAACTTCATGCACAATATCGTCCATGTTTCTGGAACGCTCCCTGCCGCGTGTATGTGGTACGACACAGAAAGTGCAGAAATTATTGCAACCAAACATAATGCTGACCAAAGCACGATATTTGCGCTCTCTTAAAATTGGTTGATCTTCAGCAATCAATTCATCATTGCTAATGTCATAGACACGGCGGCTGCCTCTTAAACGTCGATTCAAAATCTCAGGCAAGCGCCAAATATCTGAAGGACCGAACATGATGTCGACAAAGCGATAGCTCCGCTTCACTCTTTCAACGTAAATTTCTTGTTTCATCATGCAACCGCAAACACCTACAATTAAATTAGGATTATTGCGTTTCATGGCTTTAAGTTCACCCAAATTACCATAAAAACGACCAGCAGCATTCTCTCTGATACTACATGTGTTGATCAAAATAATATCAGCTTTTTGGATGTCGTCAGTCTTTGTTAGGCCCATTTCAGTCAATAGACCACCTACTTTTTCTGAGTCATTTTCATTCAATTGACAACCAAATGTACTGATATAAAACTGTTTACCTCTGCCCCATAACGCCTTGTTTTCGATACACAAGTCACGTTGGCGCTGTAAATCTTCTTCACTTACACGTTTGAATTTGATCAAATTTGCTACCTCATCATCTCTCATATTAATTAAATTTTATAGGTAAGATCCGCTAACTTCAAGTATTTGACCATTTACATAACTAGCTTGATCGCTAGCCAAAAAGGCAATAACCGAAGCTATTTCTTTAGCCGTTCCTTGACGTTGTAAGAGTGAATGTTCATTGACAAAATCACTCTGTTCATTATCCGTAAAAATAGCATTCATCGAACTTGTAAACATGCCTGGTGCGACTGCATTTACCTTGATTGGGAAGGAATATAATTCTTTGGCCAAAGCCTTTGTCAGGCTGTTAATAGCACCTTTACTTGCTGAATATAAAACTTCCATACTGGCACCATAATTGCCCCAAATTGAACTTATATTGATGATTTGGGCAGTTTGCTTCAATGAAGTTGCTTGCTTTAATTTGGGCAAACAAGCTTTAGCTATAAGCATGGGCGCAGCGATATTGACATTGAGCACGTTTTGTATTTCAGTGACTGTTAAATCATCAATTTGGCAATAACTATCAAGTGCTGCGTTATTGACCAACAAATTGAGCTTCGTAAGCTTAGTTAAAGCTGTCTGACAGCTACTTTCTAAAGTAGAGAGCTTGCTGAAATCAGCCTGCCAAGTTGAAAATTCTTGTCTAGAATAAGCTTGCGTCAACGTATTCAATAAAGTTTGTATGCGCTCTTCCCCGTGACTGTAATGCAAAATTAAAGACCAGCCTTGTTCAGCTAATGTCAAAGCTAAAGCTTGGCCGAGGCTACCGCTAGCACCTGTGATTAGAGCAAATTTGTTCGCTATTTCCATCGCTTCTCTCCAATCTGGATAATAAAAAAGCCGCAACCTAAGTTACGGCTTAATCAAGCTGGTGAACGGATTCGAACCCCTGACCTGCTGATTACAAATCAGCTGCTCTACCTACTGAGCTACACCAGCGTCAACAGGCGATAGTATCTCATATTTATAAGAGATTGTCAAGCAAGATGAATGTGAACATTTTGCAACTTGAAATTTCGATTATAAATTGGCGTTTTAATGCCACTGCAGGTCACTTAAGAGCATTTTACCAGTTTTATCAACGCTAACACCAATCAAACCTGGTCTAACCATGAGTAAGGCATTGCGTGAAGTTAGTGGCAAGATACTATTTGTACTTGCTAGATTTTGCCATAAAGCATTGATCGACTCAGCTTGATCATACTTGGCATCACCGTCAGTCCAGATGATGGCTGCTTCTGCTTTATCCAGCTTAATAGTTTTTTTTAAGTCCCAGAGCCTAAGTAGACTATTCATTTCACCATCAGGTGCAATGTCTGTACAATATTTAAAGTCAGGCACGCTATTTGCCTTAGCTTGCCGTTGCAAACGAAAACGGATTTTCAAGGCATTCAGCCAATCTTTACTACTTGCAACTAACAGCCGATTTTCCAAAATCGTAGGTCCAGCCACACCGATTGTTTCAACTTCTTTTAATTCAGTTAAATCAGTTTCAGTTAAGCCTTTATCTAGAACTTGTGCAGCTTTTTCACGCTCAACTTGGGTTGGAGTTTTGCGTTCAGGCCAGACTTCTGAATTATCTTGTAAGATCACATTGGCTTGAAATGGCGCATCTAAAAGCGCATACAATGCTTGTCGCTTTTCAGGTACGGAAAATAGCTTATGGGCTTGATTCTGTAATTTGATATAGCCTAAGCGGGCCATAGGGAAAATTAGCTTTTCGGCACTACGTAAAGCAGCCTCACGCCGATCTTTGGCAATTGAATAGAATGGTTCACCGATGAAGTCAAGATTACCAGCATGATAAGCCTCATAAGCTTGAATTTCATCAGCGATGATTGCTATGTTGATGTCTTTTAGCCAAACATTGATCGCATCCCAATATGTAGAATTGCCCTGCAATTTAATTGCCTTATCACTTTGCTCAGCTAAGACGTAAGCCCCGTTATACAAGGCTTTACCATCACTAGTTGATTTAGTTGGATAGAAAAAACTTTGACTTAACCAGGCTGGGAAATTGGCTAAAGGTCTAGTCAGTTTGACAATCAAGCTATCACCTTGAACCTTGATCCCAACTTCGGAAGCTGCTGCTTTTCCTACACTGTAAGCTTCAGCATTTTCGATGATAAAACCACGATAAGCTTCAGATTGTAAGTTTTCAGTTTGTCCGTTCACAGATCTTGCGTTTTCAGGTTTTTGCTTAGCTAAATTCAGATGTTCAAGCCAACTTCTACGATAATCTTCAGCCGTCAGTTTGCTACCATCAGACCATTTAAGATCATCACGCAATTTAATTTGCCAAATCGTGGCAGCTTGATTCGGCGTGATTTTTTCTGCCTGTTGCAAGCGTACACGATTATTATGCAAAGTCACCAAACCTTCGTAAACTTGGTCAATCAGGGCCTTTTCAGCCAGTGTCTGAGGCAAGTCTGGGCGCCAATGTCTGGGTGCTGTTTGGATTGCTATATTCAAATCTTTGCGGCTAATTTTGACAAAGGCTGGAGCATTTTGGCTCTTTTGCAAATCTTTTTCCGCTTGTGAAAGTTTGTTACTGCAAGCTGCCTGGCCTAATAATAGAAGCAAGGCCAAACTATATGTTAATAGCTTCTTTAGTATAAGTAGCCATTTTTTAGTCATTAATCAGTCACCTATCCTCTATCTCTAGCTAATTATGCCCTTTTCTTTGAATTTACCACTTGCCAATTCAAGTACACGATCGCCATAACTTAATGTATCATACTCGTGCGTAACAACAATCAAAGTCGTAGCGCATTTTTGGTTTATTCGTTGGAATAATTCCATAACCTCTTTGGTTTTAGCTGGGTCTAAATCAGAAGTTGGCTCATCGGCTAACAATAATTTAGGCGCCATCATTAGAGCGCGTGCAATTAGAACACGCCGAATCTCACCACCTGACAAAGTATGTGGGAAAGCGTCTTTCAAATCGCTAATTCCAAGTTCGTCCAATAAGTACAAAACTCTGCCCTCAGCATCTTCGTTTTGCTTACTTAAGTACCAAGGCAAAGCAATGTTATCAAATACATTCAAAGCTGAAAGCAAAGTTGGCATCTGCGGAACTATTCCGATATTGTGATTGCGGAAAATAGCCCGTTCTTCATCACCTAAGGTTGAAAATGCTTCATTAGCGATGTTTATCGTACCAGAATCAGCTGTAAGTAAACCAGCTATCAGGCTGAGCAAGGTTGATTTGCCGCTACCAGAATGGCCGATAATATGCAGAAATTCACCATCTTTAACGGTTAAATCGACATGATCTACGGCTGTAACGACTTTTTCTCCACGCTTGTATGTTTTCGTTAATCCTTTAATTTCCAGCATCAGTCTGTCTCCCTCATACTTGTATAAGCGTCACGCTTGCTAACTTTCCAAGCAGCTGGCAAAGAAGCAAGTGGGCCAACTAGCATACCGACAATAACTGTAACCAAGCTATAAAATACATAGACTTGCCAACTTGGATTAGGTAAAGGAATAGACCATTTATTCACAAGCAATGGGTAGCTTATCAAAGTTAAAAGTAAGCCTACGAGCGCACCAGTAATGCTGCCAACACTACTTAATTGCCAAGCTTCCAGTAGAACGATTTTTCTTAACTGCTTTCTAGTAGCACCCAAAATTCTTAAAGCACTTAATTCCCGTTTCCGCTCATTGATCATAGTTGTATAGCTCATAGCTAAAATAATTAGCGCCATCACCCATAGTAGCACGAGCGAGAATTTGATTAAGCCAGCTAACATATAAAGTTTATCAGCTAAATCATTAACAAAGCTCTTACTAGCCATAGCAAAAATGCCACGATTACTTAAGTTCTTTGAGATATTACCAGCTACTTTGATTGGATCTAAGCCAGATTTGACCTTGACCATGACAACGCTAACTTGACTATTATCAACAGCTTTTTGCACACCTTTTCTTTCACTAGCTTTAACTAACATTTTGGCTGTATTCATATTGACAAAAACAGTACCATCAAATCCCATGCCAGTTTTACTCAGACGGCCAGCAATTTTAAGTTCCTTACCGAAAAATCTAATTTTTTCGCCCGCTTCACCAATAATATTATGGCCCGCTAAAACTTCACCATCGGCCATATCTCTAGGCAAAGTTTGCTTGAGCCAAGCTTGGACTAGGAAGTCAGTTTTAGTGTCGATACCAATAATTTGTAAAGGATAAGAACAGCAAGAAGCTGACAAAGTAGCAATATAGAGCTGTGGTGTAACTTGCTTTACGCCAGGTTGCTCTTCCAACAAATCAAGTGTATCTGCTGGTAGATAGAATGTAGAAGGTTCGCCTTTCAACAAAACATCTTCAACGTTACTCTTGTAGCCTGAAGGTACGACCATGATATCGGCCCCCATTTTGTTGGAAATGCGCATGATACCGTCAGATAAAGCGCTGATAAATAATGAGCCAGATAAAATGGCTAAGCTAAACAAAAAGACAACGAGTAACAGGAAGAAGCTGCGCAGAGGTTTACTTTGAATATTAGCCTTAGCTAACTTTCGGAAACTAAATTTAGTTCGCATAAATCTCCTTTATTTTCTCTAAATTAAGTTATAGACCAAGCTTGAACAGCTTGGCCTATACAAGAAGTTTTATAGTTTAAGCACTAGTCTTTTTTCGTAACGTATTGCATACCCAAATAAATGAGCGCCAATAGCACAACGATTAAGAGGCAAATGCTACAACCCCTGAAGCTTGTCCAGCAACGCATTGGTTTCATGCAAAGACCAATCAACTTAGTCTTACCATTCATTGTTGTGCCGACAGCAATTGGAATGATCTTAGTTGGAATCATATAGGCAATTGCAGCAATTACAATTTGTGCAAAAGGCAAAATTTTATGGACAAGGGCATTCTTGTTAGTTAAATTGACTATAGCTAGGACAAAGAGGACAATACCAACTACGGTTTCCAAAATGCCTGTATAGTAACAAGACATATGCATACCATTTTTCATCGGACCGCATACAGGCAAAATGATGAATGACATGGCTGCTAAGATGACAGCGACGATTATTTGCAGATAATTGATTGTCTGCAAGGATCTATTTGTGTGCATAAAGCACCTCCTAAATTTTTATTCTTAAGACAGTAAACTGCCTTTAATTGCCTAATATATTTAAGTGTTATCGTTTCCAGTAATTGCTTAATTACAAGGCAACTACTTTTTCAAATTGATAATATCTTTGATTTTGCCGTAATCGAGGATCACTTTTCGTTCAGCTTCCTCACCTACTTCAGGATCATGGGTAACGACGACAATAGTTGCGCCTTCTTTATGTAATTCACGCAAAATGTTAATCACGATGTTCTCATTTGCTTCATCGAGGTTACCTGTTGGTTCATCAGCTAAAATGATTTCAGGATTATTGATTAAGGCTCGTGCTATGCATACGCGCTGTTGCTCACCACCTGACAATTGGTTCGGCAGATGCTTAGCTCTATCTTTTAGACCAACTTTTTCTAATGCAGCTAAAGCTTCTTTTTCATCCGGCATACTGTGATAGTATTGCGCAACCATGACATTTTCTAAAGCTGTCAAATATTGAATCAGATGAAACTGTTGGAAAATCAAACCGATTTTTTCGCGGCGAATTGTCGTCAATTCCTGCTGACTCTTCTTCGTAATATCTTCACCATCCAGATAAACAGCTCCAGCTACGGGCTTATCCATGCAGCCAATGATGTTCATCATTGTTGTTTTACCAGAACCTGATGAACCCATGATTGATAGCCATTCACCCTTATGTACATCCAAATTAATATCTTGCAAAGCTTTAACTGTTGCATAAATTTTGGATACACCTCTAACTGACAAAATAACTGGCCGTGGATCTGTATCGCCAGGCAAGCGTTCAATCTGCTCACTTGAACTTATTTTGTTCGCATCTACTTCTAATTTATATTTTGCCATAATTATCTCCTGTTATTTGGGTTCTTATTGTTGCTCATCATTCGCCTCTAAGTACCAAGGCTGGATCAATGCTGGTAGCTTGTTTAACTGGCCAAATACTTGCTAACACAGTGATCACCACCGCTAAACTCAAAGTCAGCGGAATAATCCACCATGAAAATTCAATGGTTCGACCAAAGACACTCAAGCTAACTTGTTGGGCAAAGTAAAAGCCTAAGCCAACTCCTAAGCCACCGCCTAAGATACCTAAACTAGCACCTTCACCGATAAATTCAGAAATAATACTCTTGTCGGAAGCACCTAAGGCTTTCTTCAAACCAATTTCTTTGCGGCGTTCTGTGACCACGGCGAGCATAGTTGTAAAGACAGAAATTACAGTCAAAAGTAAAACAACTACATCAACTAAAAGGACTAGAACTTGCAATTTGCCAAGCACGATGTCCTGAGATTGTGTCACACGTCTAACTGGCCTTGCTACAACACCTGGGACTTTATCTGCTATTTCAGTGGCTAATGCTTCCAATTCTTCATTATCAGCTTCTATACTGCACTCAATACCGTCCAAGCGTAATTCCTTATCTTGCAACATTTCATTAAGCATACCTAAGTTGATGAAAATGAAGCTCTCTTCAGCGCCGCCAGTCGTGATAATACCTTTTACATGTAACTTAACACGGTAGTAATCTTTGAAGGCATCCTTTTTCTTGTAATCTTCAGCTGTATGGGTCACTTTAGTTGCAATAATATCACGACCATATAAAACACCTTGAATGGTAAATGTATCACCGACTGATAAACTCAAAGTCTTAGCAACTTCTTTACCAATCATCACTTGTTCTTTATCGTCATTGTTTGACCACTCACCGTCAATGTACCAGAATGGGCTATTTTTCTTAGCTTCATCCATATAAGTTCCAGCAAGAATATAAGGATGCTGGTTAATCTTAGCTGTTTCATAACGATAAGGAGCCAAACCAACTAACTTTTTCTTTTCTAAAATCTCTTGTAGAGCTTTGAATTGCTCTTGGTTGATCTTCTTGTCACCGCCAGCTATAACCATGAAATTCGCACCATACGATCTAAATTCCTTGCCTAATTGACGTGGAATATCGTAGTAAATCGTGATCATACCTGACATTATGGTGGAACCAATGGCCACAGCTAGTAAAGCGATGAGCATACGTGAGCGCCTTCTTAAGAGTGAGCTCAAAATCATCTTAAAATACATAGATCTAGCGCGCATTTTTTACCTCCCGTGCAAAACTTCCGTTGGCTTCAAGCGCAACAGATAGCGAATTGAAGGGATACTGCCCAAAAGTACAACTGCAACTAGCAACACAAGATCAATCGGAATGACCATTACGGCTAAAGGAATAGTTGTACCAAAGACAGTTAAGCCGATAATCTGCGCAAAGCCAAGGCCAATACCATAGCCAAGCACGCCACCAAATAAACCTGTCAACATAATCTCAGTCAAAATTAATAGAACTATTCTGATGTTGCGGCCGCCAATAGCTTTGATTAAGCCAATTTCTTGTCCACGTTCCATAACAGATGCTGTTACCAAGTTGCTGATACCGAGAGCTGAACCAATGGAGCTCAAAATTGTAATTAATAGCATCAACAATTTCGTTTTATTCAAAATCGTACCTTCAGACTCAGCCACCTGCCGAATTGTTTTGGCCACACCATCTCTAACTACTTCTTGAATTTGGTAGCAGATGGAACCTGTATAAGCTGTACAATACCAAGTATCACGCTCTGACGGTGAAAGTGAATCAGGATTTTGGGAAGCTCGCCTTGCTAAGTCATTATCAGGCGTGGTCAAAGCTGAAACATCAATACCAGAAATCTTGCCTGGCAAATTAGCTAATTTCTGTGCAATTGGTAAATTAACATAAGTACATTTATCTTCATCGCCTGCAGCATTAAGTAAGCCGCGGACAATCAGTTCTTCTTCTCTATCGTTCAACCTTAGTTTGATTTTGCTACCAATCTGCCAATTGTTTTCTTGTGCTAATAGATAGCCAACTAAGGCACCTTTTTCATCTGTATCTTGCAGCCATTCGCCGTCAACTCGCCACCATGTTTTTAAGTTACGGACGCCGGCTAATAGTGATTCACCAGTTGGTAAATTCAAAGGCTTGGCATACCAAGTACCAATGACTTGGGTGCTTGTATCAGAATTTGCAATATTAGCTCTAATTTTTAAGTAAGGTGCAAAATCGACAATATTGTAGCCCCAGAAAATTTGTTTGATTTTCGGTGCATCCTCTTCATACAAATACTTATCATTGACGCCTGCGCCTTCTTCTAAGCCATATAGATCATCCAGTAAAGAGGCGTCTTTCGGAACAACTCTAATATTGGCGCCGTAAACTTTTAGTTCTTTGTTGATATTATCGCCAACTCCGAGCATGACATTTAACAAAGCTGTAGCGAGCGAGATACCCAAAGCAACAGTAAAAGCAACCATTGCCATCTTCTTTTTCTGGCGGAACAGAGCGCCGCCAACCATTCTCCAAAACATAACTACGCTCCTAACGGGAAGCGATTTGCTTCCTTCTCCAAATCAGCCTTATTAATAATGATCTTGCCGTCTTTTACAACATAAGGAAATGGGACAGGATTGCAGCCACCTAAGAAACCAATTGTTGCTTTGTTCATAACAACGTCGCAGCGCTTACAAACAACTGAATCACCACGTTCGAAATAGCCAGCAATACCACAAATATTACAAGCATCAAGGCCTACACCATAGGCATTACTTTTAGGCTTTCGAACTACGATAAAGCGTATATTATGATGTTCAAATTCATATGCAAAGCGATGGAGATGGCCATCTTCAACCTGCTTCAAATCAACAATAATCTGCCGATTTTCGTCCTGATATTCCTCAGGTGCCGTCAATTTAACTGGTCTAGTGATGTAATCATTGACCACAGTTAATGTCAAAGCAGACAAAAGCATGAAAATAACTAAACTCTTAGCCCAACGCCGACAATTACGTTGCCACCATGCTTCTTTACGTCTCATAGCTGCCGTTTTGAATGTGCCAACTAATTTACGGTGCGTCAGATAGACTGCTAAGGCCGTAACCACAGCAAGCAACAAATAACTGATAGCAAAGTAAGGCAGGCATTTATCTTCGAGGATCATAATGTCAAAGATGAAATTATTACGGCTTGAAAATATGCCTAGACGTGCACCACTACTTACGCCACGTACAGACAGATGCAGAACAATTGCAGCATAATTGAGTACTGCGATCAAATATAGATGTTTATCTAGCATTCGTTTACAAGCATGGAAGACACTCAAGCCTGTCAAAAATACCAACAAAAGACCTAAGCTA
Source organism: Amygdalobacter nucleatus (assembly GCF_029167365.1). Taxonomy (NCBI): domain Bacteria; kingdom Bacillati; phylum Bacillota; class Clostridia; order Eubacteriales; family Oscillospiraceae; genus Amygdalobacter; species Amygdalobacter nucleatus. The sequence continues at coordinate 980,754 of NZ_JARFNM010000001.1, read as the reverse complement.
TAGCCTAAGAAACGGAACAAGGTACCTGTACTGATAGACTCTTCGTTAAAAGCTACAAACTCGCCTGTTTTCAAGAGAAGTTGCGGTATCAAATGCATTTGTAAAGGAATGATAGACAGGCTGAAAAAGGCCAAAGCAAGCTGCTTTAAGCCTGAATCTAATCTAAATTTAAGCTTAGTTTGTTTGACTAAAAGATAAATAATAAGAAGTACAAAACCAATTAAGGCAAAGAGCCAAGCTAATACGATTACATGCCGGTTCAAGGTTGTCAGCAAGCGCAATAATTTTTTCGGTTGCAAACGTTTAGCAATATAAACACCTGTACCAGCTACAAAACCGATAGCTGTTGCAATGTACAGTAAATAGGCTAACCACTTATCACGGCTGCGCCAGACAAAGGCTAGAGTTTGGCCATATAAATAGGCGAACAACAAGAGCAAACTTACAACATAAACAAAAAAGCTAAGCACCCAAGCCTCCTTTCTAAGCAATACTATTAAGCCAAGGCTGATTAGTGCCTAATCAACCTTGGCAAATATAGCGTAAAATTAGCAATTACTTAGAAGTCAATTGGCTAGCATCGTAATTCCAGTCGAAGCTGACAGTCTGTTTTTCGTAGTACTTAACAGCTGCAGCCTTACCTTCTTCACGTGCTACTGGAATACCTGTTTCACTATCAACATGTAGTAAGTAATCATCGGAAGCTTTGATTTCCAAGATCAACTTGTACTTACCTACAGGAATAACACCCTTCTTGATGTTAATACCATAGTGAGGACCGTCATCAGCGTTCATTGGCATGAATGTACCAGAAGTAATTTCCTTCTTGCCGTCAGCTGACATGACCTTGTAATTAACTGTCAAATAAGCTGGCCAAATATTTTCACCATCACCAAAGCCGAATATCTTAGCAGCCTCTGGTTTCAAGTGAATATCAGCCTCAAGGTGCATATCTGATTCTTCACCAGATGGTTGCTTATTCTCTGGAACCATATCAACGCCTTGGAAGTAAACTGCTTCAACGTTGAATGGACCAGCTTCAGTAGCTTCACCGATTGGAATTTCGTTAAAGCCAGACTCACCAGGCTTAGCAACAGCATCGCCTTTCTTGCTATCCTTGTCATCTTTTTCAGCTTTACTCTCTTCAGCTGGCTTTTTGTCGTCAGCCTTATCAGCTGTTTTATCGTCTTTTGCCTTACTGCTGTCAGTGTCTTTTTGCATGCTCTCTTCTTTAGCAACTTTATCAGTCTTTTTGCCTGAATTGTTGCAAGCTGTTAAAGTCAAGCTCAAAGCTAAAGCCAAGACTAGACTAATATAATTTCTTTTCATAAATTCCTCCTAAGCTAAATCGAATCATAGACTCGATCTAACAATTTTTATTAATAACCCTACTTATTTTGTTGGACTAGCAAGTTTCTTGCCTGCTTTTAATTTAGTTCGCTGTTTTAGTTGATTAGAGACAATCACAGAAATTGAAGCAATCAAAATCATCACTTGTGGAATCATAGTTTCAGCTCGATCATATATACCTAAATCTGGAATACTGAAACCATTCATAAATGGCAAGCTGCTAGCACCTGAAATGAAGCCAGCTTCTGTAAGTTCTTGTACACCTTTACCCATGAAGCTAATGCACATTACGAACAGTAGGATACTTGTGAACAAGAAGAATGGACGTAACGGCAATCTCACAGTGGTATAACGCATAACAAAGTAAATAACTGCCAAGGCAATGGAACCAGCGACAAAGCCAAGGACGGCATATAAGCTGCTGGTGTTACCAGTTAATGTTGCTTTGTAGAACAAGATTAATTCTGCGCCTTCACGGATGACAGCTAAGAATGCTGACGCAATTAAGACGTACTCATTGCGCTTATCAATTGACTTTTGCACAGCTTTGTTGATGTATTCATTCCAAGCATCTTCTTCTGATTGATGTAACATCCAGTGGCTAACATAGAACAAAACAGCCACAGCTAGGAACATTGTCCAGCCTTCCATGAGTTCCTGACCTACACCTTGCAAAGCATAATTAATGACCACAGCCAACAAGGCACTACCAATTACACCGGCTAACATACCGAGGTATACACCTTTACATAATTGCTTGTTACCAGACTTAATCAAGTATGTAATGATGGCCATACAAACTAAGATGGCTTCCAAACCTTCACGCAACAAAAGACCGAATGAAGCAAAAAATGATTTGAGATTAACGGCTTTTTCGTCAACTTCAACTGTCGTTCCTTTGAGTAACTTAAGACCCTCTTCATCAGCCGAGTCAGTATCAAGTACACCATCCAAAACGAGTGCATCACGGCAGACACACATCGACAAAGTCTTGATATTAGCTATGATTTCCTTATTATCTTTGGAAACATTACCTAAAATTGAATGCTTTATATCACGGAACATTGCTTCGATTTTATTCACACGATTAGCAGAAATATTGACCATGACATATTTCTCAAAGCCCTGTACCTCATAATGCCCAAAGTAGGCATCATTCATCGCTTTATAAGCTTTTTTAGCTTCGCCTGCCTTGACAGACTTAATTGCCTCTTGGAAACAAGTTTCCATATCAAGCGCAACTTCTTGGAAGTTTGCATACTTTTTCCGCTCTTTGGCTTGAACACCTACACTAAAAGGTGCAAGCAAAGCTATAAGTAGAGCAAGTAGCACAGCAAAACCTGTCTTCTTGCACATAAAATCCTCCTCTATCTACAACATTTGTACATCTACAAATGCAAAAAGAAAATTAGTAAATTCTGCTTTACTTTACATCAAACAAGCTTCAAATGCAAATTAACATTAATTTGAAAATGAAAAACAAATCTAGAATTAATCTGAGCAAAACAAATAGCGCAGATGATCTGCGCCATCTAGTTACCTCATATCTAACAAATTACAGACCTGTCAAAGCATCCTTAGACTTATCAGTCTTACGATCAGATTCAGGCTTGGAATTATCATTTTCAGCTGTAGAATTTACTTTCAATTCATCGCGTTCAGCTTCGGTCATTGGCTTAGCTGTTGCATCATAATCGCTGCTCCCAGCTTCATTACCATTCATATCATAATCGCCAGTATCAAATCCGAAATATTGATTCAATGACAAGATAAGATGATCCAAGTCAACCATATCTACCTGGGCAGCCTCTTCTAATGACTCATCTCCAGACATGAAGCAGCCCATACAATACAAGCCATGCTCCATAAAAATTGGGATAACACCTGGATCCATGTTCATAATATCGCTAACAATCATATCTGCTGTAATCTTCATGTATATGCCATCCTTTACTAGTCTATTTTAAGCCAAAGCGCTACAAATTGTAAGTTACGCAAAGCACATAACTTGTAAACTATATTTAATTGCTTAATCGTTACCTAAATAAAATAAAAACACTTCTCGAAAATTACCAAACGGTAATAGCGAAAAGTGTTCTTCAACAAAGAAAGGATATTCTTACTTGTTGACACGATCCTTCAAGTTCTTAGAAGCTTTAAAAGTAACAGCCTTGCAAGCTGGAATCTGAATTTCTTGACGTGTTGTTGGGTTATGACCAATACGAGCCTTACGCTCTTTAACTTCGAAAGTACCGAAACCAACGATGGAAACCTTTTCACCTTGCTCTAAAGCAGCACCGAAAGCACCTAAAACTGATTTCAAAGCAACTTCTGAATCTTTTTTTGTAAAACCGCTTTGTTCAGCAATCAATTCAATTAACTTGTTCTTGGACATTTTTAATCCTCCTTAAGACTTACAAGTGGTATTATTAAGATATTTGGCGCCTTTGTCAAGCGTTTTCACCTGATTTTAACGAAATTCTGCAATTGCCATAATCCAAACTAAATTAAGCAGCTAATTCGCTGGAAATCTCGCTATTTTCCAAGTTTTTATCCCTAAATTTGGGTGCCAAAATGCTTAGCAAGGTCAAAGCTTCAAGCTTAGTTAAATCAGCTCTACTTGTTCCTAGCTTTTTGACTAGTTCTGGATGCCGAGCTAACTCATTAAGATAACAATAAATTACGTTAAAAATATCTAATGTATTACCAACATAATTAGCCTTACGTAAAACATAATTAACTGCCCGATTAACTTGATTGATACTGACAGCAAAATAGCTAGCTGCCTGCGGATATATTTTTTGCTTAAATGGTTTTAAATCCTTAGGCGGACAATCTAAATGTTCAGCTATATATTTCAAAATAGCATAGCCTAACAGTGATTCATCAAAATTAAACTTATGCAAGACAGCATGGATAAGTTTTCTACGAGCCTGGCAAAAACAAGCATAATTGTTCGCAACCTGAGGCCAAATGAAATTCTGTTCCTGCATAAAGTGAAGTATCTCACTACTTATTTTGGATGTTGCCTGCTGACTATTAATATAAAACACTTGCTGATTGGCTCTTGTCACGACAGAAATGAAGCCTTGCCTACGGAACAACCTATTCAAATCTGCTAATAATTCTTGATCATTGGCAACTAAAACAAAATAAGGTGAACAATAATGCTCACGCTCAGCTAAAAACTTAATTGGTTTAACCATAATAAACTCCCTGCGCTTATAAATTAGCTAGACACACAAACACAAGTAGCTCATTAATACTAATACAAAACAATTATCTTCACAAGATATACTGGTATATAGCTCTTGCAAAGCCGTGGCAATTGTGATTTTCAGCCACAATAGCATTCGGCAAACGCTGAATAAATTTCTTATTCGCATTCTTCATCACAAAACCTTGCCCGGCCAGACTTAACATATTAAAGTCATTGGCTTCATCACCAAAAGTTGCTATTTCAGACCAACTAATGCCCAGGCTATCTGCTAAGCGTTTGACACCAGCAGCCTTGTCAGAAGAACTTAACATAATATCAACAGCAGCTCTAGCACATTTGACAGCTATTAGGTTTGGAAATTGACTTGTCAATTGAATAACGTGTTGCCGCGCTTCTTCATTAGGAGCATGGCAATAAATTTTAACAGTTAATTCTGGACAAAGATTTGTGCGACCTTGACTCCATGTATCGAAGTTAATCAACTTAATTTGAGGTACGTTAATGGTACTAGCTAAACGATTATAGAAGCAGAAACGTTGAACAGTTTTACTTACAGCTGGATAATAAATAGCATCTGGGGTATATAAACAGAAATCATTCTGCTTACGGATAAATTCCCTTACTAAACTATCAACAGCCTCTTCTGGCAAAAAAGCTTGATAGAGCGCCTTATCGCTAAATGGATAGCGAATCAAAGAACCGTTACATGCAATAACTGGTAAATCAAGATTTAGCAATTTGGCATAATACCAAGTATTAAGATCAGTTCTACCAGTTGCAAAGGTGAACATGATTCCCCGTTCTTTAAGCGCATTGACCGCTTGGATAGTTCTAATATCCAAGCGGCTCAATTTATTCAACAATGTACCATCAAGATCTGAAACAACGAGTTTAATCGCCATTATTTATTACCTACAACCTTTACACGCTGACTACCGTTAATATCTTGCTTGTACATTTCCCAAGCAATATTAGGATCTTCTAAGTAATAATAGATAGAATCACCAACAAAGTTGATCTGACTGATCAAATCGCTTGTGAGGTCTAAGAAATCATTACCATCGCCACGAATTCGCGCCAAATTCAGCTTTTCAAACAATAACATATCCTTGCTTCTGCTTGAACCAGGAATAACGTTTAATTGGCTGCATTGAGCTTTGTTATAAACAACAGAACTCTCATTCTTAGTCAAATCAAAGCATTCAATTTCTGAATTCTTGTCCATATTGATGTAGTAAACACGATCTTGGACTAAGTTGACATAACTTACACGCGAATTTACGAGCACTTTATCTTCTTTCTTAGCCAAATCTAATTGATGCAACTTATGATCCTTATCGTTGTTGTATACAACTAAATCTTGGTGTAAGCCATATTCAGACATAGATGCATCTGACAAAGTCTCTACTTCTACTTCACCCAAATCGATTGAAGATAAAGCAATGCGTTTCAACTTATTACCATCTTTATGATCGATGAAATAGAGGAAACCTTTCTCTAACAATAAGTTACTTGCTTCTGTTTCGTAAATAGTCTGAACGTTCTTGCCATCCAAATCAACGCGCTTAATTGAACCGACATTCAACCATTTATCTTGCTTACCAGTTGCGTTGCTCTTTTGCTGACGATTAATGAAATAAACACCATCATCTGATACGTTCAAATAGCCAACAGCTTGCTCCAACAAAATTGTCTTATTGGCAAAATTGTCATCTGTTTTAGCTAAATAGAAATTATTAAAATCAGGGAAGAAAATTGTATCTTTATGTTTAGCTACAATACCATGATTGAGGATATTGCCTTGACTATTACCAATTGCATTAACATCACTTGCAACTATATTTAACTCCTTAGCCATAGCCTTTAATTTCTCTAAGTTAGCTTCATCATTCTTAGACTTGAAGAACTTGCTCAAGCGTAAGAAATTGGACTTATTAACTTGCTTACGCTCCATATAGCCTTGATAAATCTCACCTAACAAGCTATCCAACTTTTTAGAAATAAGGCTCTCTTCCAAATTAAGCATGAACTTCTCATCTTTCAAATAATTCTCCGTATTCTTATGGAAAATCTCGGAAGCTACATGATCATCGCCAGCATTAACGGCTGTCAGCAAGTAATACTTTTGCAAATTATCATCGAAGTCAAAAGCATTCTCTAAGAGCTTGAATATTTTCAAAGCATCAGCATAATTCTGATTTTCGCTCTCATACTTGACCCATTTTAAAGCTAATTGTGGATCTAGTGGAATGCTAGCTTGTTCAGCAAAGATAGCCTCAGCTGCCTTGTAGTCTTCCTTGTCCAAAGCCACGTTCAATTTAATTTGAGCTAAATCATTAGCATACAAAGCTTGCTGCTTAGTTGTTAATTTCAAATCATTAAAAGCGGCTAATGTCTGATCCAGATTATCACTCTTAGTCAAAGCTTCGATCTTAGCACGCAAAATCAAAGCTTCTGGCTTCTTCTGCGCTGCTTGAGAAAGTTTGTTCAACTTTGTCATCGCACCTTCATAATCAGCTTGTCTATAAGCAGCTTGAGCAGCTTTAATCAAGGCATTTGTATTATGTTGCTTGTTATAAAACAAAGCAATTGTCAGTGCTACTACAATCAAATTGGCTACAATCAAACTTGATATAATTACAACTAATTTGCGTTTTTTGCGTTTCATACTCTTCGCTCTTTCTTAAAATACTTGCTAAAACTAGATTATAGTTTATTTAGCAAAAATTTGCCAAAAATCAGCCTCTGATAAGCAGCTAATACCTAATTTTTCAGCTTTTTGTAGCTTGGAACCGGCTTTTTCACCTACAATTAAGTAATTTGTCTGCTTATTTACAGTAGCTTGTACCTGAGCACCTAAGCTAGTTAGAAGTCTAACTAGATCGCTGCGCTTAATCTTTTGGAAAGTACCAGTACAAACAAATTTCTTATCCAACCAAAATTTAGCCTTTTGTATCTCTTTATTAAAATTACCTTTGGCATCAATATAGCATTGCTCAAGCAACAGATTAAAATTGCTATCTGTCGAATCAAGCTTATTGCTTTTTGCTGCTTGACTTACAAAATTCTCATCAAGCATCTTTAAGCCTAAGTCTTTGAACTCGGAAATTAAGTCTCTAAAGTTAGCGCTCATAAAAATTTCCGACCAAATTTGGGCAATTGTTGGTCCAACATCTGGCAAAGCCAAGAGCTCTTCTTCACTACTATTAAAGAAAGCCATTGGATTTTTAAAATGTTTACTTAACTTCCTTGCCATCGTCACCCCAAGTTCTGGCAAACCTAAAGCAGTAAGGAGCTGGCTAGCTGTATTTTGCTTACTGTGTTCAATTGAACGCCATATTTCATCAAATTTTGGCACTCTAAGTTCAACTTCACCCTGTTCATTCAAGCTATTAACTGTGGCAAAGCCTTTTAATTTGGCTATTTCAGCATAGTGATCATGCAAACGATATAGATCAGGTAATGCGTGCAAAAAGCCAGCATCGATAAATTGAGCTAAGGTCTTTTCACCCAAATTAGCGATATTCATCGCCTCTTTACTTGTAAAGTAAGCAAAGCGCAACAAAATTTGTTGAGGGCAATTGAAATTAGGACAAAAGACATCTTGACCTTTCGTAAACAGCTTAGATTGACAGACTGGGCAAAGTGAAGGTGCTTGATATACCTTTGCATCTTCAGGCCTTAATTCTTTCACATAAGCTGTAATTTCAGGAATAATGTCACCAGCTTTATGTAGACAAACTGTATCGCCAATGCGCAAATCTAATTTGCTTAAGTAGTCGAAATTATGCAAGCTGGCTTTGCGAATGGTGCTGCCCTGTACTTCGGCTGCCTCAACAATGGCTAAAGGCGTCAATTTACCGCTACGACCAACTTGCACCTTAATATCCAACAATTTTGTTTTGACCTGTTCAGGTGGAAATTTATAGGCATATGACCAACGTGGCGTTTTGGCAGTTGAACCTAACAGTTTACGATAGGCTAAGTTATCCAATTTAATTACAGCGCCATCAATGCCGTAGCTTAAGCTTTCACGACGAGCTAAAATTGCCTGACAAGCTGCATAAATATCAGCATTTGTCTTATAAAGTTGCTTACTTGCAATGACTGGCAGACCGTAATTCTGCATTTCATGTAAAGTATCAACATGGCTATTTGTCACTATTTCGGAAGCTCTTTGCCAATTAAACACGAAAATCTGCAAATTACGGGCATAAGTGACCTTGGCATCTTTTTGCTTCAAGGAGCCAACACAGGCATTACGCGCATTGGCAAACAACTTAGAAGAAGCTAATTCCGGATCAACACCCTTGTCAATTAAGTCTGTATACAAATCTTCATTCAGTTTTTGAAAAGCGGCCTTAGGCATATAAACTTCGCCACGAATTTCAAGCAAATCCAAAGGACAGTCAATTTTAGCTGGCAAATTCCGAATCATCAGAGCATTAGCTGTCACATTGTCGCCAACTAGGCCATTGCCACGCGTCAAGGCCCTAGTCAACTTACCATGCTCATACAAAGCAGCCAACGAAAGGCCGTCAATTTTTTCTTCAACAGAAAAGCCCAAATTATTAACTTCATCAGCGCTTATCCCCTTAGAAACTAAGTCAGCGCGCATATTATCAAGTGCGGAAAAAAGTTCAACTTGGCTGAACAAATCCTGCAAAGACTCCAACTTCACAGCATGCGCTTCTTTTGGAAATAAGCTTGACTTTGAAGCTTTATTAGCCTCAGTTTCATTAGACTTAACTTTGTTAGACTTAATCTGCTTAGGCGTAGGCTCAGCTGACGGTGTATCGGTAAAAAAGCTAAGCTGTTCAGGTTGACTATTAATTGCAGGTTCAACCGCACCGACATTCTCTGTCAAAGTGCTGTATAGTTTAAGCGTGCTAAATGTTTCACTCAAAGTTTCTAAAATACGATATGCAAAATCATAATCCCAGTCAGCTAAATTAGAATTACCCTCGTCATAATAGGCTTTGGCATACGTCTGCAAACGTGCTTGCAAATCAAGATAGAAGGCAGTAACTTCTCTCATCTTAACTTTAGAAAATAGACTAATAATCTCTTCCTTAGTTAAGACCTGTCCAGCTTGATATTTTTGCAAAATCAACGGATAGCTAACAAATAGGTCGTTTAAATTTTCCATGACTTACATTTCTTCGATAGCGTAAGGATCTATTTCGGCTAAAACTTCTCTTAAGACAGCAAGTTCCTCAGCATTGAGTGTAATACCCTTCGTCATACGGGTATGATCTTCATTCCAACTACGTAAATCATACTTAGGCTTAGCATCATTCCAGGAAATAACGTTCAATTCCAAATGCCAGTTACCATTTTTACTATCAGAAATTGTATCAATTGTTTTTTTGATTTCAAATTTAAGTTCTTTAGCAGCTGGCTTAGTTGCTGCTGTTTCAGATTTTTTCGGCATAATACCCTCACAAACAAAATAATCTTTAGCATTATAGAACAAAAACGTTAGTTTGACAAAAAAATTATCGGTTTTGCACAATTCTTTCAGTTATAATAGGTACTAGATATAGAAAAAGGGAGAAATTAGCATGCTCTTCAAAAATTTTATTGTGCTTGATGAGAATTTTTCATTCAAACCGCTTGACCTTGTGGTTGAAGCTGGCAAAATTAGCTTGGTTGTCGAAGCTGGTAAATTAGATACCTCTGACTATCAGGATTTTGTCGATGGCCATGGCATGTATCTTTTGCCTGGCTTAATCGATGAACATATCCACGGAGCGATGAATTACGATACGATGGATGCCAAAGAAGAAGGCATAGATGCTATCAGTCGTTTCTTAGCTAGTCACGGTGTAACTGCTTTTCTTGCTACAACCATGTCCATGCCTATTGAAAGATTGAATGCCGTTTTCGATTTAAATGTTGAACCAGGCGGTGCAATGTTACTAGGCTATCACATGGAAGGACCTTTTATTAATCTAAACAAAAAAGGTGCGCAAAACCCAGACCACATTCGCCATGCTAGTTACGAAGAATATCTCAGCTATCATCATAGAGATAAGATCAAGCTTATTTCTCTGGCCCCTGAAACAGATGGTGCGCTTGAATTCATAAAGCAAGCTAATAAGAATCTCGTTTGTCAAATTGGTCATACCTTAGCTGACTTTGAGACTGCTGACTTAGCTTTCAGTTATGGTGCTAAAGGTCTTTGTCACCTCTTCAACGCTATGCCTGAACTTTTACATAGAGATCCTGGCACAATTGGAGCTGCTTGTGCCAAGCACAGTTATGCTGAAATTATTGCTGATGGTGTTCATAATAGTCCTGCTACTGTTTATGCTGCGTACAAAATGTTCGGCTCTAAGCACCTGATTCTTGTTTCTGATGCTATGCGCGCAGCTGGTTTGCAAGATGGTCAATATGATTTAGGTGGTCAAACAGTTACAGTTAAAGATGGCGTTGCGAGAATTTCTAATGGCGCAATTGCAGGTGGCATATCTAATATTTGGGATAATGCCAAGCGCTTAACCACATATGGTATTCCATTGGAGAAGGCTGTTGAAATGGGCTCACTCACCCCTGCTACTTACTTAGGTTTTGGCGATATTTTGGGTAGCATCAAGCAGCACAAGTTAGCTAATTTCTTCGCTGTTGACAAAGATCTCAACATTAAGCAAGTTTGGATCAAAGGTACTTTATTCCACTAAGCATAAAAGCGTCGGTTAGCTACTAGCCGACGCTTTTTTAAGCAAATCTACATTCATTTGATTCACCAATGCAAGTTAATCATAACTGTTAAGCTAATTTAATCCAATAACGCTGCATTAACTTCTGTTTATTTGGCTCTAAGCGACTATCTTCATATTCACCGCCACAAGCTAAAATTGTCTTTCTGCTAGCAACATTATCAGCTAAACATGTAACTAAAACTCTTGGCAAACCTATCTCTCGACAATAAGTCAATACAGATTGTAACATCCATTTTGCGATACCTTGATGCCTCTGACTTGGTGCGACTGCATAACCGATATTACCACCATAATTTAACAGATAATCATTCAAGCTATGGCGCACATCAATGGTACCTAAGATTTTACCATCAGTTAAGCGCTTACAAATAAACTGCGTGCTAATAACCAATCCAACAGGCAAAGTATCCTGGCTACTTTTGGCCTTGATAGTCGCTAACCAAGCCTGAGGGTCTGCTAATCTCGTAAGATCACCAGCACCACAAATAGTTTCTCCTGCACTGATAAATTCATCTCTGTACTCCAAAATGGCCTGACTATCGGCAATTGTTGGCAGAACAAGGGTTAGTTTATCCATAAATATCTTCAATCAATTAAGAAAGGGCAGCCAAACGAGCTTCTGTTGCCTGCAACTTTTGTTTTGCTACAGCCAGCTTATTGCGCTCATTGTCAACAACTTTGGCTGGAGCTTTATTCACAAACTCTTGATTGCTTAACTTAGCTTCAAAGCGCTTAACTTCGTTTGTCAAATTGGATAACTCTGCCTGCAAACGCTCCTTCTCAGCTTTCAAGTCAATTAAATCGCTCAAAGCAATGTAGATATGTGTCTTAGGCAAAACAATTGTAATTGCCAGCTTCGGGGCTTTTGTTTGGTCCTCTAAGAACTCAATGGCATTAACGCCACACAAGCGCTCAAAATAATGTGCAGAAACTTTTAATAAGTTCTTAATCTTTTCATCTTGTGTATAGCAGAGAACTTTGAAACGCAAACTTGGTTTAAGCTTCTTCTCAGCTCGTACATTACGAATCTCTTTGATCGCTTGAATAAGCATTTCCATATGGTTGACAGATTGCTCATCGTTAAGTTCAGCTACATAAGTTGGCCAAGCTGCCAACATGATCGTTTCACCATGGTTAGGCAGATATTGGTAAACTTCTTCTGTAACGAAAGGCATAAATGGATGCAAGAGCTTGACAATAGTTTCTAAGACATAACGCAAGCACTTTAAAGCAACATTACGGCTAGTATCTTGTTCATCGAACAAACGAGCCTTAGCAATCTCAACATACCAGTCACAATATTCCGTCCAGAAGAAATTGTAGATATTATCTAAAGCTGTACCAATTTCATAGTTTTGGAAATTAGTCGAAACATTCTCAACCAAGGCATTGCAACGATGTAAGATCCAACGATCTTCCAAGCGCAAATTAGCATCTTTCACTAAGTCTTTTAACTCGTTTTCCGTCAAATAAGTTGAATCATCAGCAAGATGACCTAGTAAGAAACGCAATGCGTTCCATAACTTGTTGATAAAGGTACGCGCTGTTTCTAGCTTTTCCTTGGAATATCTCTGATCATTACCAGAAGCTGTACCAGAAACAATTGCGAAACGCAAAGCATCAGCGCCATATTCATCAATAATCTTCAACGGATCAACACCATTGTTCAAGGACTTACTCATCTTAATACCATTTGCATCACGCATTAGGCCATGCAACAAAACGTGATGAAATGGAGCTTTACCTGTCAACTCCAAGCTCTGGAAGATCATACGTGCAACCCAGAAGAAAATGATGTCGTAACCAGTTACCAAAATTGAAGTTGGGAAGAAATAATCGAATTCTTCTTTAGTGTAAGGAACCTTGAAATTAGGCCAACCTAAAACACCAAATGGCCACAAAGCGGAACTGAACCAAGTATCCAAAGTGTCAGGATCTTGAGTTAGATGTTCACTTTGACATTTGGCACAGACAGAAGGTGTTGAACTAGCAACTGTAATTTCGCCACAATCAGCGCAATACCATGCTGGGATACGATGGCCCCACCACAATTGTCTGGAAATACACCAGTCGCGGATATTGTTCATCCAGTTATCAAAGATGCCTTTGAAGCGGTTAGGAACGAAAGTCACCTCACCGGCATCAGAAGCAGCCATAGCTTTATCAGCCAAGGCCCGCATCTTGACGAACCATTGCTTAGAAAGACGTGGTTCGATCACTTTATGGCAACGATAGCAACTACCAACATTGTGCTTATAATCTTCAACCTTAACTAAAGCACCACAAGCGTCCAAATCAGAAACAATCTTCTCACGTGCCTCATCGCGGCTTAAGCCCTGGTAACTGCCACCATTTTCATTAATGTGCGCTGTTTCATCCATGACATTGATAATTTCAAGGTTATGTCTTAAGCCAACTTCATAGTCGTTAGGATCGTGGGCTGGTGTGATTTTCACGCAACCTGTACCAAATTCACTCTCAACATATTCATCAGCGACAATTTGGATCCAACGATTGACTAATGGTACTAAGCAACGCTTACCTACCAAATCCTTATAACGCTCATCATTAGGATTTACTGCGACAGCTGTATCGCCCAAAATTGTCTCAGGTCTTGTCGTTGCTACTTCGATATAGTGTCCAGGTTCATTTTCAATCTCGTAACGAACATACCATAGATGGCCCTGTTGTTCAGCAAAATTAACCTCAGCATCAGAGATAGAAGTCTTACAATTAGGACACCAGTTGATGATCCTCTCACCGCGATAAATGTAACCTTGCTTATAGTATTTTACAAAAACAGCTAATACAGCTTCTGAAAAGCCCTCGTCCATCGTAAAACGTTGGCGGTCCCAATCACAAGAACTACCTAAATAACGCAATTGTGAAATGATGCGATTGGCATACTTATCTTTCCAAGCATAGGCACGTTTCATATATTCATCGTAGCCAATATCTTGCTTAGTTAAGCCTTCACTCTTCAACTGTTCAACTAATTTGGCCTCAGTTGCAATCGCTGCATGGTCAACACCAGGAATCCACAAAGCCTCTTCACCTAACATACGATGTTGGCGAACAAACGCATCCTGAAAAGTATTGTCTAAAGCATGACCAATATGCAGCTGAGCTGTAACATTCGGTGGTGGCATCACAATAGTAAAAGCCTTCTTCTTAGGATCGACTTTAGCTTTGAAATAGCCATTTTTCTCCCATGTCTGATAAATATCACGTTCCCGATCTTTTGGTTCAAAGTGTTTGGGCAAAAACTCTAAATCCCGCATCTTACTCTCCATCTTTCAAACAAGTTTGTTTATAAGTTAAATATTATAAACATAATGCAATAAAATGAAACAAATCCAGCTTAATCCACCTACTGAAGCAGCAAAAAGCAAGAAATTACGTTTCAATTTCAAATCTAACAATAGTTCCTCATACTTAGCTCGCTTTTCTGCATCAAATTTGGCTAAGTTATCCAATTCTTTCTCATTAAGCTTTAAATGCAGATTAAAACGTTTCCGAATCTTTCCAGCTACATAAACAGCCAGCATCGAAAGTAAACAGACAGCTAGCAAAGCATAACCAAGAATTTGTAACATTATACTCATATAATCCCACCTTAACAATAGATCGTTAAGATCATCATGCCCTATCAATAAAAAAAGAGGTCAAAAGCTAAAGCCTTCAACCTCCAAGAACAACTGCCGAAGAAGGATTCGAACCCTCACGTACTGCTCCAGAGGCAGCTGTGCTACCTTTACACCATTCGGCAATCAACGGAGAGTATTATATACTCTTTCTCGTTGATTGTCAAATCAAAATTACTTGACAGCTTCGGCAAAGCGCTTGCCTAAATCACGGCACTTAGCCAAATCTTCATCTTCTGGATCATCAAAGGCAATCAAGCCATGACCATCAAACACATCTACATCATTGTCTAAGCATGTCTGTGTCCATGTATCCATCCACTCACCTACAGCCCAGGAATAAGAACCGAAGAGAGCTACTTTTTTGTGAGCCAAACTTGGTAATAATTCCTCAAAGAAAGGCGCAAATTCAGACTCTTCCAATTCCTCATTACCCATAGCTGGGCAACCTAACATAATATATGGTAAATCAGCACATTCACTAGCTGTAGTATCACTGACATTCACAACTTCTGGCTCCATGCCACCAGCTTTTACGCCCTCAGCAATCGCCTCTGCCATAGTTTCAGTATTGCCTGTGCCTGTCCAATACACAATCTTGATTGTTGCCATAATATTTCCTCCAATTATAGTCTTCTATCTCCAATTGCTAATTAAGCTAATTTTAAAAAACGCAGCCTCGTCTGAGCTGCGCTATCGGAGTGACAAGACTTGAACTTGCGACCTCGTGCACCCCAAGCACGCACTCTAGCCACCTGAGCTACACCCCGTACTTGGACTATTTTACTAAAAAACACCTATATTTACAATTCATAAGCATTTTAGATTAAGGAAGCGGCTGCTTCATCGACAATTAGAATAAGTTGTTTATGCAATTGTAAAAAGCTAGCTGGGCAAGCTGGTGTAATTTTTCCTCTAACCAAATCAGCCACACTAGCTGCTTTGGTTCGCCCAAACGCTAATACAACTAACGTATTAATCCGCATCAACGTGCCCATGCCAAATGTGAGAACTGGCAAATGAACAGTCTGTTTCGCTTGCTCATCTGTACCGTGCGCTGGTACAGTGTATTCTAGTTCAGTAGCATGGCAATCATTGTACACATCTTGATTGGCCTGATTGAACAAGACATTGCCTGTCTCGCTCACTGTCAATAAGCCTAAATCGATGCCGCCTAACTTATTCAAAGTTTGCTCGTAATTCAAAGCTGCCACGGCCAAATTTTCAGTCTGCAAATTAAAGTCATACAAACCACTTGCTTCCAAATGAACCGCATCAGCAAATTTTTGCTTCAATTTATCGTAATTGGTCTGCGCAAACTGGCCTTTGGCATATTCACTTGTTAAACAAAATTTAGCACTGCCCACAGAGAGGGAACCTGCTCGATAAAAAGCCACAAGCTTATCATATGTCGATTGCAGATCTAAATTGTTTTCCAAAGCAATTACCGACTCTGGCTTTTTTAGAATTTGCGTACAAACCAACATTGAAGCTGCTAAAGAAGCAGCATCTTCATTTTTAAAGACATGCACTTTCATACATTCACCTCAACGTAAACTGATAATTGTAACACCTGTGTCACCCTCGCCTAACTCACCCAAGCGATAACTCTCCACCCGTTTGTCCTGTTTGGCGAAATTCTCAACCATTTTCCGCAAAATACCTGAACCTTTACCATGGACAACTCTGATTGTTTTGGCAGCGCCTAAAACAGCCTGATCAACATATTGCTCCAAAGCCATCTCAGCTTCATTGTAACGTTGGCCGATCAAATTGAGTTCAAGCGGTAGATTCTTGGCGGAATTTGCTTGCAATTTACGATAATTTTCGTTGTTAGCGCCTGCTTTACCCTTTGGCAAACGATACTTTACTTTCAAATCAGCAGCTGGATCAACTTCAGTTTCAACTAACTTGTTGATTTTAATTAATCCCTGTACTGGTACATTGACCTGCATATTCTTGTGTTTCAATGTAACTTGCTTCTTATGTGCATCGACAGCCAGGGCTTGACCTTGCAAGCTTAATTTAGGTGCTAAATAATAAGCGCCAAGTTCAACTTCATTTACATTTTGCAAAACTTGGTCAGATTTCTCATCCGCTTGGAATAATTTGTGCAAAGTCTGATCATGAATTTTTCCTTGCAATTTGGACAAATCGCCCTTGACTTCCTGCTTCAATAAGCTAGCCAAATCAACTGCGTCTTTGAGCGAATTTTTGTGTGAGGCCACTTTTTCACGCTGACAAGTTTGTAACAGCTCTTTCAATTCAGCCAGCAAACTGTCTACTTCTGAGAGCTTTTGCTTGTAAGTTCGTTGATTTTCTTGCAACAAGTCAGCTTTTAATTTGCTTCTCTGTTCTTGCAATTTGTTTCGTTCACGCTCAGCCTGTGCCTTATCAACTGCTAAGTCACGCAACTTCGTATCTAACTCAACCTGCAACTGTCTAGTTTGTCTGCCTTCAGCTTCAATTTTGCTCAAAGCTTGGTCAAAATTCTGTTCTTCATTTGATAAATAAGTTTGCGCTAGACTGATGACATCTTTGTCTAAGCCCAAATTTTTCGCTATCGTAAAAGCATTGGAAACACCAACTGCCCCCAGCAACAAATGATATGTCGGCTGCATGGTAACTGTATCAAACTCACAAGCAGCGTTTAGGACATGTGGTGTATCTAAGGCATAAATTTTAAGTTCACGATAATGGGTTGAAGCCAAAGTCATAACGTGGCGCTGTAATAGCATTTCCATGATAGCCCTAGCTAATGCCGCACCTTCCATAGGATCAGTACCAGAGCCAAGTTCATCTAAGACAACTAAACTCGAACTATCAGCCACTTCTAAAATATGCACCACCTTGCGCATATGCCCAGAAAAAGTTGATAAATTAAGTTTGACTGATTGCTCATCACCAATATCTACAAAAATATGCTTATAAAAAGGCAATTTGGACTCAGCTTGCGCTGGAATAGCTAGACCACTTTGGGCCATGACTTGCAACAAGGCAACTGTTTTAAGGCAAACTGTTTTACCACCTGTATTAGGGCCAGTGATCAAAAGCTGTTCAATATCAGCTTGCAATGTCAAATCTAATGGCACTATATTCTCAACATCTAACAAAGGATGCCGCGCCTTAATTAAATGTAAGCTTTGACCTTCAACAAAGAAAGTAGCATTAGCTTGCATTGACTTAGCTAATTTGGCCTTAGCAAAACTAAAGTCGATAATTTTCAAAAGATTGCTAGCTAACTTGAGTTCAGGCGAGACAGCCTTCACGAGTTGACTCAATCTGAACAGAATCTTGGCAATCTCCTTAGCCTCAGCCAATTCTAATTCGCGAATTTCATTATTCAATTCAACAACTGCTAAAGGCTCGATGAACAGAGTCTGAGCACTAGCTGAACTATCATGCACTAGGCCTGGAACTTGCTGCTTAAAGCTGGCTTTAACTGGCACAACAAAGCGATTGTTACGCTGGGTAATGACATTATCCTGCAAAGCACTATTGTTGCTCTTAATTAATTGTTCTAAGCTCTGTCTGACCTTATTTTCCTGCTCTTTGATCCTTTGCCGAATTTTGGCTAATTCTGAACTAGCATTGTCCTGCAAATTATTGTCATCCATGATACAGCGCTCTAATTCTTTCAACAAATCAGGCTGTTCTGGTAAACAGGCTAAAAGTAGCAAAACTGCATTATATTTAGTATCTAAATTTAGGAATTCAGCACATTGATAAGCCTGCTTGCTATCGGCTAAATAGGCTTGAAAAGGTGGAATTAACTGCTTAAAATCCTCATCCTCAGCTATCGCTGGCTGGATATAGGCATGTAAGCGATTTATAGCTCTTAAAAAAGTAGAAATTTGCGCCAATTCAGCGCAATTCAAGCTAGCATCAAGACTTACGCGCTTCAAATAAGGATTCAGAACAGTTAAACCATAAAGCGGCGCTTCGCCCCACATTTTGGTCAGCTCCAGCGCCGCTTCAGTTAAGCGTTGCTCGAAATTCGCCTTGTCTAAATCGGCAAACGGGCGAATTTTCAAAGCAAATTGTTCATTTTCTGGATAGTGACAATAAGTAGCTAATTTTGCTAAGATTTTGGGAAATTCCAAAATTGATAAATCATGTTCACTGATTAACACTGTCCACTACCTCATAGTTAAATTAGAATGCAATGATCTTAGCATCAAGGATCTCATCACGAGCAATTGATTTATTCATGCTCAAGGCTTCATCAATATCAAGATCAACGCACTTACCGCCTTGTTCAGCTATGATACGATTCAAGCGGCCGGCGTTGATGCACTCGATAGCTTTCATACCCATAAAGCAAGCTGTCTGTCTATCACGAATAGTTGGTGAACCACCACGTTGCAAGTGACCTAAGATAGTTGCTCTTGACTCAATACCAGTAACTTCTTCAATCTGCTTAGCAATCTGAACAGAGTTACCAACACCTTCAGCAACTACAACGACAAAGTGATTCTTACCTAAGTTGCGGCACTCCAAAATCACCTTGATAACATCACGATCAAAGTCAGTTGGAATTTCTGGCAAAAGAATGACCTCAGCACCACAGCTCAAACCAACATTCAAAGCCAAGTAACCAGCTTCACGGCCCATAACTTCAATAACTGAGCAACGTTCATGTGATGAAGCTGTATCACGAATACGGTCGATACACTCCATAGCTGTATTCATAGCTGTATCATAACCAATTGTATATTCAGTGGAAGCTACGTCATTATCGATTGTGCCTGGGATACCAATCACTGGCAAACCAACATGTGATAACTTCTGAGCGCCACGGAAAGAACCATCGCCACCGATAACTACTAGAGCATCAATACCAAAAACTTTGGCCATTCTAGCAGCAGAATTGATCCCTTCTTCAGTTGGGAAAGTCTTGGAACGAGCAGTCATTAAGAAAGTACCACCCCTGGACAAAATGCCAGATACTTTACGGGCATCTAATTCATTAACTTCACCACGTAATAAGCCGTGATAGCCACGATTGATACCTACCATGCGATAACCATAGTAACAACCAGCACGCACAACAGCACGAATACAAGCATTCATACCAGGAGCATCGCCGCCAGAAGTTAAAACGCCAATTGTCCGAATCTCTTTGTTCGGTGTGTCACCAAACACATGATGATGACGATGTAAATCCGTCAGCAACCCAGACATAGGTGGAATTTGCATATCATTTTCCGTATTGGTATTAACAGCATGGCCGTTAACATCAGCTTGAGGGACATTAGGCTGTCCGTTTACGTTTAATTCTGAACTGTTATTCATAGTTCACAAGTCTCCAATCGTTAAATATCTAACCAAACTAATCAACTAATTATACCACAGCTAGCAATAATGGATAAGCAATAAAACTGATAAAGCAAACAACCAAGAAAATCAACAAAAGCCCGTATCTTAATAAATCGCGGCTATTGCTAAAACCACTTGCAGCTGCAATTGCGACACAAGGCATGGCTGATGGTGCTGCAAACGCATAACTTGCTAATATACCAATCAAACAAACCAATAAAGGTATGTTTACAAACACTAAATTGCCAGCTAAAGACAAAAGTGTACTTGTCACCAAAGTGGCCGTAACCATATTGCTACTGAAATTAGTCTGTATCCCCGCCCAAGCACAGAAAATAAGTACAACTAAGAGATGTGGTAAACTAGGCAAATTATCCTTGAACAAATTGGCCAAACTTGTATTAAAGGCAAGCTCCTTGTTAGTCAAAACTGCCCCCAAAGCTAAAGTTGAGGCACACATGATCAAGCTAGGCCAGCTCACTCCTTTAGTCAAAGCTTCCTGAACTGTAACAAGTGGCTTATTTTCAGTTTTAACTAGACATAAGCACATAAAGCCCAATAAAGGTGGCAAACTAATTCCAGCTGTCTGCCAATATTTGAGGAAATTCGTAATTGCATTTGGCAAGCTGAGCTTCAATAACACAGTTGGCACAAGCCAAGCTAATAATACAAGCGCAGCAACAATTAAGCTGATTAAACGTTCATATGTTGACTTTGGATCAGCTGATTCTGTTACCAAATAGCTTTTAATTTGTTGTAAATTGCTAGCTTGTAACTTAGTAAGATCAGGTCTAAGCACGAAATAAAAAATAGCTAGGGCAATTAACGAACTAACTAAGCCGATAGGAATTGCTACCAAAGAAAAAGTTACATGGCTGATAGTTAAATTCAACATCCGTTTAGCTAAGCTCAAAGAAATCAATGGAAAAACGTGTGAGATAGTTGTCATACCACTACTGATACCGCAGAAAAAGACAGTTCCTAGCATCAATAAGTTAGCGGCACTAGAGTCTTTCTCAAGCTTAACGAGTGTACAAATTTCAGTTAAAATAGCTAAATAGATGAAAAACAAAACAGTTGGCGAAATGAAGCAGCCTAAAACCAGAATAGAGGCAAAATAAGCCAAAACAAAGTGCCAGCCTCCTAGTCTAGCAAACTTGCTTGTGATGAAGGCCAAGGCAACCTGTCTTAATAAGCCAACTTTCGTTAAAACGTAAGTCAAACTAAATGTAAATAACAAAAAAGCAAAGGTCTGATTGCCAAAGGCAGCTTGCAAAACACCTGTAAATTTCAATTCAGGCACCAAGCTGAAGCCAAACAAAAGTAAAAGTGACGGCCAATCAATAGCTACAAAGAGCCATAAGCTTAAAACAGCCACAAATTGATAAATAACCTGTGAAGCGCCCTGACTGAATGGCAAAATTCTAGGTAAATAGCGCGCAAAAATAACCATTAAAAACGCTATTACCGTGAGAATATGTTTAGAATTAAGTTTTCCAGATAATTTAGCTTGTTCTGGCAGCATGCTTTCCTCTTTTTCTTTACTTAGTCAAAAATCTGATAGCGATATTGTTCCAGCCTAATAATTGGGCAAGTTTTTGCAAAAACTCCACACTCAGTTGAACGCCACGTTTAGAGCGTGTAGCAATGACTTGAGCCAAACTTGCATCATAAACTAAGACTCGATTTTTGCCAGGATACTGTTTACACAAATTACCTAAGGCAGCTAATTGGTCAGACTTATCGCTAGCTAAATGTAGGCACAAAACAGCTTCGGCTAAGTAATTTGCTTGTGAATTAGCAATTAAATTAGGCTGTTCTATAGTAGATTTAACTTGCGGCTGAGCAGCTATAACCGGCTGCTTAGTGGATTTAACTAGCGTCTTAGTCTTAGCTATAATATTTTCGCCGTTAGCATAACTTACTTTTGCTTTAGGTGCTGTATTTTTAAGCTTTGAATGCAAAGTTTCTAAATTTTCAGCTGTATATGGCAAACATTCATCAACAATCAAGGCAGCTGCAAAATCACCTTGTGCACTGACTTTGCCCTTAAAAACATAGACTTGATTTTCTTGTAAATCAGCCTTGCATTTCTCCCAAACAGAGCTAAAACAAAGCGCCTCAAAATCACCTGTATAATCTTCTAACTGCAAAATCGCCCAAGCTACCTGCTTTTTATTGATTCGTTTGTTCACTTTTTGCAACAAGCCATACATCAAAACTTCTTGTCCATCAGCAAGCGTTACAGGTAGATTTCCGGCGAATGCAAACGCCTCGTCAGCAGCCTCGGTAGAATCAGTTAAACTTTGATCAAGATACCTTAAATCAGCACTTGTAACACAATAAGCTGATTTAATTAAATCGGGATAGTTGTCCAGAGGATGGCCTTTGAAATAGACAGATGTGTACTCTTTTTCATAGCTTAGTTCTTCTAAGTTAGTAAAAGCTTTGTCTGCTGCCAGCTTAATTTCAGGTAGCTGCTCCGTCTCAGCTTCTGCCAAACTGAACAAAGAAATTTGTTGTTGGCTCACCTGCTCTTTACTTTGGCTGATTAAAGGCAAATATTCAGCTGAAAAAATGAGTTTCTGTAAGCGATTACCCTCTAAGCAATCAAGCGCACCTGCATAAATCAAAGCCTCGATTTTGCTCTTATTAACATTGTACTGCTGCAAAGTCCTTAAGCACTGATCAAGCCGCTTATATGGCCCTGCTTGTTCTCTTGTCGAAACTATTTCAAGCGCCGTATTCAAGCCCAAATTCTTGATTGCGCCCAGAGCATAGTAAATAGCAGTATGCTCAGAGTTACTGATAAATTTGGCTGCTGAATGGTTAATATCAGGTGGCAAAACTTGGATATCCATGCTTCGTGCCATTGTAATATAATGCGCCACCTGTGCCGGTGTGTTGATATAGCTATTTAGCATAGCAGTCATAAATTCACATGGATAATAATGCTTGAGCCAAGCTGTTTGGTAAGCCAAAACAGCATAGCCGGCGGCATGCGCTTTGTTAAAGGCATAACCAGCAAAGGCTAAGATATGGTCAAAAATCACCTTGGCTGACTTCTCATCCACCCCATTATTGACAGCTCCGAGTACAGGCTCTTTATCCGTCTCAGCAAACTTGCCGCCATAGATGAAAATTTTCTCATAGCGTTTCAACTCTTCTGGTTTTTTCTTCGCCATTGCCCGCCGAATGATGTCAGACTGACCCAAAGAAAAGCCAGCTAAGTCACGCACAATCTGCATAACCTGCTCTTGATAAACCATAGAGCCATAAGTAACTTTTAAGCTCTTTTCCAAAGATGGATGCAGATACTTAATTTGACTTGGATCATGACGTGCTTTGACATAATCAGGAATCTGCTGCATTGGGCCTGGACGATAGAGTGAAATTCCAGCGATAATATCTTCCAAACTATCAGGTTTCAAAGCTTGCATGAACGAAGTCATACCAGCACTTTCAAGTTGGAAGACCGCCCCTGTTTGGCCACGACTAATATCCTCATAAATAGCTGGATCAGCATAAGCTAATTTGGTGAAATCAATAGTTTGACCAGTCTTTTCATAAATTGCTTGGCAGGCTGCACTTATCACTGTCAAGGTTCTTAAACCGAGAAAGTCAAATTTCAAAAGGCCAACTTGCTCAATTAAATCTTTGTCATACTGCACAACTACAGCTTCATCATTCTTGGCTAAAGGCGCAATTGCTTTGATGTCCTTACCTGAAATAATAACACCGGCTGCGTGCGTGGAAGTATGGCGTGGTAAGCCTTCTAACTTTTCGGCAATTTCATAGTCGTGCCTAAATTCAGCATTAGTATCGTAAAGCTTACGTATATCCTTGCTTATTTCTAAAGTGGACTTCAAAGTAATATTTGGCCGATTCGGCATGTACCTCAAAAGCTTAGTCACTTCACTTGGACTTTTGCCACAAACTCTTAATACATCTTTCAGACAAGCTCTAGCAGCTAAAGTACCAAACGCAATAACTTGGCAGACGTGATTCTGACCGTATTTGCGTGTGACATAATCAATCACTTCTTGCCTACGCTCATAGCAGAAATCAATATCGAAATCTGGCATGCTGACACGTTCTGGATTCAAAAAGCGTTCAAACAACAAATCATATTCAAGCGGATCAATATCCGTTATTCTTAAAGCATATGCAACTAAGGAAGCTGCACCAGAGCCACGACCTGGCCCGACTGGAATGCCCTGACTTTTGGCATAGTTGATGAAATCCTGCACGATTAGATAGTAATCTGTGTAGCCCATGCTGTTGATCACAGCAAGTTCTCTTTTTAGGCGGGCCTCATAATCAGCTACTTCAAATCGAGAACAAATATGTTTGGCTAACCTTGCCTCTAAGCCAGCTTTGGCTAATTGTTCTAAGTAGTCTGTACTTGTTAAGCCATCTGGAGCTGCAAATTCAGGCAGATAAAGCTTGCCAAACTGCATCTTCATCGCCTTGCAACGTTCAGCAATTTTAACTGTATTAGAAATAGCTTCTGGACAATCTTGAAAAGCAGCGATCATCTCATCAGCGCTCTTAAGATAATAACTATGACCGCCTAAGAATCTGAAGCGATTAGGATCTGAGACTAAGCTGTTAGTCTGCATACAGAGCAAAATATCGTGCGCTTCCCAATCTTTTTGTTCTAAATAATGCGCATCGTTAGTCGCAACTACTCCTAAATCAAGCTCTTTGGCCAAGTGCTTTAATTCAGCATTACATAATCGTTGCTCTGGTAAATCATTAGCTTGTAGCTCCAAAAAGAAATTATCTGTTCCAAACAGCTTTTTATAGCGTTCCGCAATTTGCTTAGCCAAAGGATAATCATCAGCCTGTAAGGCCTGATCAATTTCACTACCTAAGCAACCTGACAGGCAGATTAAGCCCTCGTGATACTTTAATAAAAGATCATAATCGACACGTGGTTTGTAATAGAAGCCCTCTAACCAAGCTTTGGAAAGGAGAATGTTCAAGTTCCTTAAGCCAACATTGTTCTCAACCAACACCAATAAGTGATAACGTTCCCGATCACTTCGTTCAGTTTTACTAAAGCGGCTGCCCCTTGTCACATAGAGCTCAACGCCGATGATAGCTTGCATATTTGCTGCCTGCATCGTTTTATAAAATTCAACGGCCCCAAACATGTTGCCATGATCAGTAATTGCGCAAGCATTCATACCAAGTGCTTGTAATTTATTAGGCAAGTCCTTGATTCTAATTGCGCCATCCAGTAAAGAATATTCACTGTGTACGTGCAAATGGACAAATTTATTTACTTGAACAGACTCCATCTCCCTATCCATTAAGCCATGAGCTTATCTAATGTATGACGCATGACTTCTTCTAATGCTTTTGCTTTTTGTGAAGCTGCTATTTCTGTGTCAGCATATGCTGCACAATATACTTTCAACTTTGGTTCTGTACCAGATGGACGAATAGCCACAAAATCTAAACCATTTGTAAATCTGAAACGCAAAACATTAGACTTAACTTTGATCTCAAGCTCTCTGGTCTTACCTGTTTGGTAGTTGTAACTAGTAGACTTAGTGTAATCTTCTAATTCTTCTACTTCTAAGTTCGGGAAAGTCAAATTAACTTCGCCATTTCGGATAACTTCCATAGCATGATTAATCTGCTTCTGACCTTCAATGCCCTCTCTTACGATTGAGAAAACATTTTCCTTGCCGTAATTATACTTTTCAAACAGCTCTACGAGTAAATCATTGACATTCTTGCCATCATCAGCTGCTTTAGCTGCCATTTCAGCCAAAAGCATACATGCAACAACAGCATCCTTATCTCTAACTTCTGTTTCAGCTAAGAAACCATAGCTTTCTTCAAAGCCAAAGACGAATGTCTCTAAGCCAGTTTCATGATATTGCTTAATTTTTTCACCAATATACTTAAAGCCAGTTAATGTACGATAGCACTTAACGCCATAATTAGCTGCAATCTTATCTGCCAATGATGTAGATACAATAGTTGTGACTACAAAGGAATTAGGTTTTAGGGTGTTACTTGCCTTTTTGGCTGACAAAATGTATTCCATCAAAAGAATACCAATCTGGTTACCTGTCACAATCTGATAACTGCCATCTTTACGCTTAACAAGTAAACCTGTACGGTCACTATCAGGGTCAGTTGCAATGACCAAATCGGCCTTGACTTCATTAGCTAATTTAATTGCACGTTCCCAAGCACAAGCTTCTTCGGGGTTTGGGAATGGAATGCCAGCAAAATCGCCATCTGGATTTTGCTCTTCTTTCACAGTGTATACGTTCTTGAAGCCAATAGCATTTAAGATACGGTTAACTGGTTTGTTGCCGCAACCACAAAGTGGAGTATAGACAATCTTCAAATCTGAATGACGTTTAACAACGTCCTTATCAATCTGGACTTTTAAGAGCATTGCATCGAATGCTTCATCCAAATCTTTGCCAACATATTGCAATAAGCCCTTGTCCAAAGCTTCCTTCTCGCTCAGCCAAGAAAGAGTGCGAATATCTGTAATCTTAGCCATCTCAGCCATGATTCTGTCAGCAGCCTCAGGTGGCATCTGTCCACCATCGACCCCGTAAGCTTTGTAGCCGTTATATTTAGCTGGATTGTGGCTAGCTGTAATCATGACACCGCCTATGCAGTTATAAAAACGCACAGCAAATGAAAGCATTGGTGTTGGACGAATTTCGTCAACCAAGCGCACAGGAATATTGTGCTTAGCAAAAACTAATGCAGACTTCAAAGCAAACTCTTTGGAATTATGGCGTGAATCATAAGAGATAACTAAGCCACGTTTTTTCTCTTCTTCAGTTAAAGTGTCGATATAGCGTGAAAAAGCTTCACTAGCCAAACTAACTGTATAGACATTCATTCGATTAGTACCAGCGCCCATAATGCCACGTAAGCCGGCTGTACCAAACTCTAAATACTTGTAGAATCGCTCTGTAATTTCTTCTGTCTGCCCACTTATGGCTTGCAATTCTTTATGTGTAGCTTCATCAAAAAAAGGATCGTGCAACCAAAAGTTGTATAAGTCGTTACTTGTTATCGTATTTTCGCTCATCTCAAAAAGCGCCTCCCAATACTTTGTCTGTTAATTATAACATCTGCCCTAGATAGAAACATCTAACAAGGCTTTTAAATCTCGCATCTTCGCAGCTGTTTCAAAGTCCAAATCATTGATAGCTTGTTTCTGGACCTGTTCGATCTGCTGTCCAAACATAGTTTGTTCTTCTTTAGTTGCCACTTGGTAAGCTTTGATCAGCTCAGCATAGTGTTCACTAATTTCAAGCTTCGACATGAAGGTATGTTCTTCATTGTTATCAACGCCAGCCAAATCAAGCACTTGTTTCTTTCTCCGCTGATTTGCTTTACGGGCTTTGTATTCAGTCTCAGACTCCCGTGTATCCAACTTGGTGCTAAGAAGTTCACGCACACCTTTTTGTACAGTCTTGGGCACAATGTGGTGTTCAGCATTATAAGCTTGCTGAATTTGGCGACGACGATTAGTTTCCGTAATTGCCTCTAACATAGATTCAGAAACAGTATCTGCAAACAAAATAACATGTCCATGCGCATTTCTGGATGCACGGCCAATAATTTGGATTAAAGAAGTGGTTGAACGCGATAAGCCCTGTTTGTCAGCATCAAAAATGCCAATTAACGATACTTCAGGTAAGTCGATACCTTCTCTTAAAAGGTTGATACCAATTAAGACATCATATTTGCCTATTCGTAAATCACGCAAAATTTCGCTACGTTTCTGATTCGGCACATCGGCATGAATATAAGCTGCCTTAATGCCGTTTTTCTTCAAATGCTCGCTAATTTCCTCAGCTAAGCGTTTAGTCGTTGTCAACAATAATGTGCGCTCATTACGTTCAATTCGCAAATTAATCTGTCTAAGAGCGTAAGCAATCTGATCTTTTTCCGGATGAATTTCAATCTCTGGATCTAAGAGACCAGTTGGGCGAATGATCTGTTCAGCAAAGGTGGCTGAGTTTTCGTGTTCGAAGTCCCCTGGTGTAGCTGAAACGAACAATGCCTGCTTAATCTTCTGCCAAAACTCATCTTTGGTTAAAGGGCGATTATCTAAGCAAGATGGCAAACGAAAGCCATAATCAACAAGGGCTTGCTTGCGTGAGTGGTCGCCTAGATACATGGCACCTAACTGAGGAATAGTCATGTGCGACTCATCAATCATCAAAAGAAAATCATCAGGAAAGAAATCCACCAATGTATATGGGGCCGAGCCTGGCAAGCGTTGACTTAGATGTCTGGAATAATTCTCAATGCCCTTACAAAAACCAGTTTCTTGCATCATGGCCAAATCGTAATTTGTGCGTTGTTCCAAACGATAAGCTTCCACAATTTTGCCAGTATTCTGTAATTCAGCTAATCTTGCTTGTAATTCAGCTTGAATATTAGGGATAGCTTCTTTGATTGCTTCTTCCCTAACTAAATAACGACTGGCTGGGTTAATGCTGACAAAAGTTCGCTTGCTGATAACATTGTTATTGAGCGCTTGCATCTCAGAGATACTCTCTACCTCATCATCAAAAAATTTGATGCGAATATACATATTTTCTGATTCAATTGGGAAAATATCCAAAGTATCGCCACGCAGCCTAAAAGCGCCACGTTTGAAATCAAAATCATCACGCACATACTGAATGCTGATTAATTTAGTCACGATATCCTTGATTGGTTTAATCTGCCCGACTTTAATCGGTAAGGTTAAATTGACATAGTCTAATGGTGAAATTAAGCCATAGATACAGGAAACGGTGGCCACGATGATGACGTCATTACGCTCCAAAATGCTGCTCACAGCTAGGTGGCTCAGGCGATCGATGTCTTCGTTGATCGAGGCGTCTTTCTCAATATAAGTATCTGTCCGCGCCACATATGATTCTGGCTGATAGTAGTCGTAATAAGATACGTAATATTCAACGGCATTTTCGGGGAAAAGTGCCTTAAATTCAGCACAAAGCTGGGCAGCCAGAGTCTTAGTATGAGCCAAAACTAGAGTTGGGCGTTGTAGCTTCTGTATGACGTTAGCCATGGTAAATGTTTTACCTGAACCAGTTACACCTACAAGGGTTTGGAAACGATTGCCAGCTTGAATGGACGCGCAAATTTTGTTAATGGCAGCTGGCTGGTCACCAGTTGGTTGGTACTTACTAACAAGTTTAAATGGCTGGCTCTGCTTTTTGTTCTTAGCATGCAAGTCTGTCAAGCTAATTTCAGTTTCCATCCAACATGTATCTGTCATTAAAAGTCCTCTATCATCCTCTGTCAGCTAATTAATGTTCAGGCAATAAAAAAGCTTACTATAAACATAGTAAGCAATGAAACAGGGGAGACAGGATTTGAACCCGCAACCGACGGTTTTGGAGACCGTTGCTCTACCGTTGAGCCACTCCCCTATAGCTATGACAATATAGTAAATTTTTGGGCGCTTGTCAAGTGGTGAATCGACCTGTGTGTAGTTAATCAATGATAATTAATTCCCTGTAAGTAAGCAATTTCTGGAGCTTTCGACTTTATAATCAAGTTTTGAGGCGCCATCTCATATAAGCAAGCTAGCCCAGATATTCTGAGCTAGCATTACTAACCGACATCCATCAACGACCACAATATATGGCATACTGGCGATAAAGTCAATCAGTCAATTTGTAACAATTCGTCACATTTCACAGCTCTAATTTCACTCCCCTAAAGCCCTAAACTGCCTTAAACAGCTAGCTGGATCTGCATGATGAAACACTTCTGTCCCAGCAACCAACACATCAGCCCCAGCTTCTAACAAGGCCTTGGCATTGTGCAACTTTACGCCTCCGTCCACCTCGATCAAGCAACGTAGTTTGCGCTCTCTAATCACAGCTTTGAGTTCCTTAATCTTATCCAAGCTATAGTCAATAAATTTCTGACCGCCATAGCCAGGATTGACCGACATAATTAAGACCATATCACAAAGCGGCAAAATATCTTTAACTATGCAAACTGGTGTACCAGGATTCAGTGCCACAGCAGCCCCTAAGCCTAAGTTATGCAAAGACCTTAGAGCCTGATCTGGATGTTTCACAGCTTCAAGATGGAAAGTTATACTATCAGCCCCAGCTTGCTTAAAGCGTTCAAAATAGCGTTCAGGTGCTTCAATCATTAGGTGCATATCAAGTGGCTTTTTGCTAACACTGCGTACAGCTTCCATGAGAGGAAACCCAAACGAAATATTCGGCACAAACAACCCATCCATCACGTCAAAATGATACATGTCAGCTTCAGCCTCAGCTTTGGCTAAATCAGCTTGCAAATTAGCAAAATTACAAGCCAATAACGATGGACTTAAATACAACTTCTTATTCGCACCAACAATCTCAGAAATAGTCATAATTCCCTCCACATGTCAGTCAAGTATATCACGAAAGCTAAAGAACTGAATCAGATAATCACCCCAGCGTACATTAATATGTTTAAGCGAAATTGCCTGATTTAACTTCTCTTCAAGCTCCTTGACACTCAAATTGCCAATTGGGCGCATCAAAACTAAATACAGCTCGCTAATCTGACAATAAGGATAGCTTGCATTCCACACTAAACTTGCCCGATACAAACGCCTTAACTGACGCATAGTAAGCGGCCAATTTAGCTCTGTCTGACAACTTCTATACTTAACCTCAAACAAAGCAACCTTTTTGCCCTTAGCAATCACATCGACTTGACCTGCCCCACTCCTATTAGAGCGCCAATTGTAAATTACTAACTGCCACCCATGCTTAGCTAACCATTCTAAGAACAAATGCTCCGCCTGAAAGCCATCTATACTTTGATTACTCAATTTAACTAATTCACTATTTGCCATAAGCTAAGTATAGAACTTAAGGAGCTAAATAAACTAAGCAAAAAAATTCAAAAATTCAAAAATTCCAAAGTTAAAAATTTCAAAAATCAAGATTTATAAGGTGCTCAAAAAACTACATAGCCTTACTTAGCTAACTTCTCTGCTTGCCATTTTCTTAAAAATAAAGCTCGATGCCACTTACACGACCCATATGTATCTAAAGCTTGGTAATGCTCCTTGGTGCCATAACCTTTATTCTTATCCCAGGCATACATTGGATAGTCTAAAGCTAACTTAGTCATCAACTTATCACGATAAACTTTGGCAATTATAGAAGCAGCAGCTATTGAATACGACAAGCTATCACCTTTGGCTGGATGAATACAACCGTATTTTGTTGGATAAGCTAGATCAATATAATCAACTAACAAACTATCTGCTTTTAGCTTTAATTTGCCTAAAGCTCTTAGCATAGCCCGTTTATCTGCTTCTAAGATATTATACTCAGCTATCTCTTCAACTGACGCTTCTTCAATAGCATAAGCTAGTGCTACGTCTTGAATTTGCTTAGCTAAATTCTCTCGTTGCTTGGCTGATAATCTCTTTGAATCGTTCAAATGTAAAGGGCAGCGAAAATCAGCCGGCAAAATCACGCAAGCTGCCACCAAAGGACCTGCTAAACAGCCTCTGCCAACTTCATCTACGCCAGCAATATATCTTGCACCTTGTTGATACAATTTTTGTTCAAATTGCGACTTATCCGGATAAGCTAACTGCATGAATTCAAGGCCACTTGCTAATTTGCTATAATCCAAGTTACTTGTAGCCACAGGCTCAGCTTTTTCGGGCTTGCTGTCTAAATAAGCTTCTAAATCATAAACAGGCTGCTTGTCTGTCATTCACATGCCTCATTTTCATTCACATAATCCGTTGGGCGCTCTAAGCTGATAGCACCTAACGTGCCATTTCTTAAATCATTCAAAAAAGCTTTGGCAAAACGCTCATAGTCTAACTTACCTTTGGCACGTATACAGCCTTGATTTCTAACTGCTTCATCAAACAATTCAACTGAAAACTCAGACTGACTATCTAATTTGTAGCGTTTGGCTAAGAGTTCTGGATAATATTGCCACAGATGTGCAAAACCTTTGTATGTTAAATTCTCTTTATCTAAAATAGTTTCAGGAATAGAGGCTACCAAAGCTAGATAAAGTTGCGCTTCTACGCGCTCAATTTTGGGCCACAACAAACCCGGTGTATCTAAGAAAGCTAAGTTATCAACTTCACTCTTGATCCACTTACTCTGTCTAGTCACCCCAGGGCGGTTGCCTGTATCGTTGCTTTTGCGTCCAACCAAATTGTTGATAAAGGTCGATTTACCAGAATTAGGCACGCCTACAACCATCACCTTCAAATCTTTTTGGTCTAGGCCGCGTTGCTCGTTCCGTTCAAGTAAGGCCCCTGCCTGTGTATAAATGAATTGCAACAATTTAGGCAATTGTTGCCGTTGTTTACTGTTGTATAAGAATGTAGGCAAATTGTTAGCTTGAAAATAATTAAGCCAAGCCTGATTGACCTTAGCATCAGCTAAGTCTGCTTTATTCATCAGAATGAGATGCACTTTGTTATGCGTATAGCGCCTAAGTTCAGGATTTCTACTACTGTATGGTAGTCTGGCATCCACCATTTCTAACACTACATCGACTAATTTTATCTGGCTATTTAAATTTCTAAATGTCTTAGCCATATGGCCAGGAAACCATTGCGCAATCTGCTCCATCTCTTATACCTTTCTAATGCAAGATACAAAAAAGCAGAGCTAATGCTCTGCTCTAACGTCTTGTTCAAATAAGCTTCACTTCTTATTAGCCAAGCGCTCTCTAACGCGAGCAGCTTTACCTGAACGATTACGTAAGTAATACAATTTAGCACGACGTACAACGCCCTTGTGTACGAGCTCAATCTTAGCTATTGATGGGCTATGAACTGGCACTACACGCTCAACACCGATACCAAATGATAAACGACGGACTGTCACTGTCTCACTCAAGCCTTTACCTGACAATGCAATGACTGTACCTTCAAAAATCTGAATACGCTCACGTTGACCTTCTGTGATGCGAAGATGCATCTTAATATAATCACCAACTTCGAGCTTTGGCAAATCAGTTCTGAGTTGACTTTGCTCAACTGCCTTAACTAAATCTCTCATGCGTACCTCCTTAAATAAACACCAGGTGTTCTTGCACGCACCGCAGCGGACCACCTTGAAATAACTCACCAATTATAGCAGAAAATCCCTATATTTAGCAAATTTTCGGATCATAAAAAATGCCTCCCCTGGGTCACATCACAAAATCTGCAATGTGCGGGGAGTGCTGTTGTCTATATTCTACAAATTACTTGATCGTAATAGGAAAACAAATTATTAACTTTGCAATCAATGCAGCCTACTGCTGTTTCCTCATAGCTTTTTTCCATAGCTTAGTGACCACTTTGTACTATTTTGCACAAATTGGCCAGTAGACGATATATCACGCTAAATGAGCCTAGAAAACGCAAAAATCATAAGTATTGCACTTTTTTAAGCACATTAATGGTAAATAAGTTCAAGATTAATCAGGAAATCAAGTAACCCCACAACCAGAATGCCTTCTTCGGTATACCAAGGTCTAACAGTTCCGCCAACTAAAATTATTTTACGAAAGGCATCATTAATATTTAATAACGACTTTTCTTCTTGCAGCGTTTCCTCTCTAGTTGGCAAAGCAAGCGCAGACTGAATGTAGAACCTTTGGTCAGCCTTGTTCACAACAAAATCAACTTCTGTTTGTTTGCGCATATAATTACCATTTTTGTCTTTGTCCTGAATTTGCACTCGGCCGACATCAACTTGATACCTTAAACGCTTTAATTCGTTGTAGATAATATTTTCCATGATATGGCTTTCTTCCATTTGTCTAAAACCAAGCACCGCATTTCTTATACCTATGTCGGTAAAATAATATTTGCTTGGACTAGCTATATACTTTCTACCTTTAATGTCATAGCGAAGCGTCTGTTCCAAAAGAAAGGCATCCTCAAGATACGAAATATAATTTTCAAGAGTTGTCTTAGAAATAGAAACATGAGCAACAGAGGCAAAAGTTTCGACCAAATTTCTAGTACTAGTTAGAGCGCCAATTGAAGAAGCTAGCACCCTTGTTAAATCGCTTAACTCACTCTTTTTTCTAATATTATGGCGTTCAATAATATCTCTTTTATACGTGTTTTCAAATACTGATTGCAAAAAGTTACGTTTTTGTTCCTCATCATCTAACAAAACAACTTGCGGAAGGCCACCAAAACGCCAATACTCTTCCCAAGCATCTCGTTTATCTTTAGTATAAACTGACATAAATTCAGAAAAAGACAGAGGATAAACGCGAATCTGATCACTTCTTCCACGAAATTCCGTCACAATATCTGATGAAAGGAATTTTGAATTACTACCACTTACATAGACGTCTAAATTGTGCATGTGCAAAAAGCTATTAAGTACTCCAACAAAGTCTTCCATCATCTGAACTTCATCGATAAATACATAGTAAATTTGCCTATCTTTGATACAGGCATCAATATAGTCAAGCATTTTATCGGGATTACGTAATTCCTTATATCTTCTGTCATCAAGCGAAATTCGCATAATATGATCTGCTTTAACTCCATCTTCAATTAAATGGTCATAGAAAAGTTTCATAAGAATATAAGTTTTACCTGAGCGACGCATACCAGATATAACTTTGATAAGACCATTACCTTGTGCCGAAATCAATCTTTTAACATAATAATCTCGCTTTATTTCACGACCAAACATCTTAATCTACCTCTTCTCGCTTACAGCTTGTAGCTTACTGACCATTTTATGCTATTTTGCACAAATTGGCCAGTAGATAGCATGTATCACGTAAAGCACCAGTAACCCTAACACACAGAACGCACGCAAAACAAAGACAAAAAATCATAATATTGTGCTTTGCAATCAATGCAGCCTACTGCTGTTTCCTCATAGCTTTTTCCATAGCTTAGTGACCACTTTGTACTATTTTGCACAAATTGGCCAGTAGACAACATGCATTACGTTCATCAACTGAAAATCTTGCGAAACAAAGCCCAAAAACGCCTACAAAGCAGAGGCAAAAATTGCAAAAGGACGCCCGCTAATTTCTTAAGCGGGCAAACGAATACATGAGTGGCTAAACAAGCAATACTAACTTAAATTAGCTTATACTGCTCCAGCAATAACAAGATAGCTGTCAAAGCTAAGAAAAGCAATATCAAGCTGATGGCTAATTTACGTGAACTTGTATCTGACTCAAGCACTGTAAAATTGTGCGTTAAACCACTCTTTTGTAAAATTGGCCACATCGTCAAATACAAGCTCAGGGCCAAAATCGAATTGATCGTCCCCTTCAAAAGATTAAATGGTAGAACAAACCTCAACATGAATGGAATCATCTTAGTGCGTGTCATAGCTGGCATGAATAGAGGTGTAAAAATATAGTTCCATAATTGCATGGTAATATTCAGGCTGATAATACCGATGACAAGGCCGATAATAAGCTGCTTTAAGTTGCGCTTTTTGTTGACAGCTATCGCAACTGGCATAACAAAACTGACACAGCCTAAGAAGTTCATGATAAAGCCGATAATTCCGCTCTTACTAATTGTAATCAACTGCAGAAATGGAACGGCAAAACACATGAGCAAGCTATACATGGGATTTAGCAAACAGGCTGCTAAGATATAGAATACGTCCTTAGCATCATACTTTAGGAAATCTGCCCCTGGTAGCAAGGGAATTTCGAACAAAAAGACGGCTATATAAGCAATAGCGACGAACAAACTGGTTAAAGCTAAATTGTTGACAGCCTGCTTGGACTGGCATTGACAATTTCTCTGCATAAACTACTCCTCTCGACAACTTGGTGTTTCAAAGTAGTCTAAGCAACAAAATTGCAGTTAAACGTTTTCTCCCATCCAGACTTTACTGTCGGTTTCGGAATTGCACCGAATCTGTAAGCAATTAAGCTAACTCGTGGACTATCACCACCGGTAAGGATTTTCACCATTCCCTGAAAACACTTGTGTCTCTAAAATTTGCCTTCATTATAGCAAAGAAAAACTAAATAAATTGTGATCTTGGCCAAAATTAGGCAGATTTTTCTGTCGAAGTTGGCTCACTTTCACTACTTGTAGACATAGCTTCACTGGCTTTGACTGGAGCTTGATTTTGAACCCCTGATTTTTTCTCACGGTAAGCATCGCTAGCTGATTTCCAATTCTTATCATTGGAATGACTTAAGCCGTCAATTAAAGGCCAATTAGCCGTGCAATAATAGTTATAAATGCCTTTACCGATTGCCTGCGCTAAATTGTTTTGATTATCTTCATCCAAAATCCAACTCAAATCGCCCTCATCGCTGATAAAGCCGCACTGTAAAGCCGCTGAAGCATAACCTGTCTCACGCAAAATTGTGAAATTAGCTGGGCCAACTTGCTTACCAGTTTCTGCATTTCTCGCAAAATGCGTGATTTTGCCAACTACTGCATCATAAATACTCTTAGCTAGGCGCTCACGCTCAGCATCATTCTTGTAAGTATAAGCTGGGTTAGCTCGTTCATTTGAAGCAAAAGCAAAGCTACCGTTGGTATCTGGTTGGCCGTTCATGTTTTGTAATTCATTTTCAAAGATAAAATCAGAATTCAAATAGTATGCCAAAAAGCCCTTTATCTGATTCTCAAGCTGACTTGTTGCACTCATATTTAGAGATAAAACAATCACTTGACGAATCTGGCTCTCTAAATCAAACAATTGGCGCATCGTAGCGCTGACACCATAGCCCCAGGCTACACCTAAGCCAGAGCTTTCTTTGGGCAAATCTTGGCGGTCGTTATTGCGCTCCATGATGTCTTTCATACCATCAGCAATTTCATCTAGCCACTTGCTATCAGTCTGCGACTTTTCAATCTGTGGTTTAACGTAATCAACCGTCCAAGCGCCCACTTTAGCAATACGATAATGCAAAGAACGCCAATCATCATTTTCTCTTAAAAGAATTACTTTGGCGCCCAGATTTTCAAGCACAACTTTTAACTTATTAGCTAGAGAGATAGTAATTTCAGCTTCTGAAACAGTTCTACCTTTAACTTCGCCCGTTGAGCCCAAATCAAGGCTGCTACCATGGCTAGGATCGATGAAAATTACGGCATCTGACAAAGGTTTGTTCTTGAAAGTCCGCTGATTAAACGCTGCCATATCAACATCAATTTTGAGCGGCACGGAAATAGCTTTGGGCCACACTTCCCATGCGCCTTTAGCCTCAGTCTGCACATTATTCTTCGTCACCTCTCTTGGGCTAAATCGAACATCGACTGGGACTTTCTCCTGTTCAACTTTGTTCACATCAACCACTTGCTGTT
Source organism: Amygdalobacter nucleatus (assembly GCF_029167365.1). Classification (NCBI taxonomy): domain Bacteria; kingdom Bacillati; phylum Bacillota; class Clostridia; order Eubacteriales; family Oscillospiraceae; genus Amygdalobacter; species Amygdalobacter nucleatus. The sequence continues at coordinate 943,176 of NZ_JARFNM010000001.1, read as the reverse complement.
TGGCCTTACGTTTGGCACTATCACCAATCGTTGGCACATCTACCCTATGACAGCCAACTAGAATCAAGCTTGTTAAGACTAGGCTCAGAGCTTGCTTAAAATAAGTAAATTTACCAAATTTTCTATCTCTATAACTCAGCATCTTCGTCTACTCCTAATTTACTTTATGCATTCCAATAATAACACGAAACACCACCAGCTATTCAACTGATGGTGTTCACTTTCAAATTAAACTTACTTATTATAGTTTAATCGCTAATTTGCATCTTCAACATCCACAAAGCCTTGTTGAAATCAGCAATTTGGTCGTCCAACATATTAGCTGTATCAACTGCACCAATTTCATCAGCATAAGCTCTGATCTCTTTAGCTAAAGCACATTGTGTCTCCATGTCCTTATACCAAATTTGGTAAGCATCCATGCATTCTACTTCTTCAGAAACTTTCTCTTTGAGTGTAGCTAATTCAAGATAAGCTTTCAATGTTGCAGGTGGGCAAACGCCATTGATGCGCAAATGTTCTGCTACTTCGTCCAAATATTCTGCCCAATTCTCGTATTCTGACTCTAAGTACTTGTGGGCTGTAATGAAGCCTTTACCTTTAACATTCCAGTGTAGGTTACAAACCTTGATATAACCCAAACCGAAATTAGCACAGTAAACATTCAACATTTCTTGTAACTTCTTATCCATCTTCTTACCTCTTTCCTTAGGACTTGTCTATATTTTATAGGTAATAGCAAAATATTGTTATGCTTGCAGGCAGCTTATAACAAATTGTTTATAATTAGCATTGAAAGTAATGCAGATGGCAAGTAGCGTTATAGTTATATTTATTTAATAATTTAGGAGCGACTATGGAAAACGACAAAACAGAGAATGCCTCGATTATACAGAAATGGTCCATCGTATTTGGCCCACTCTGCAAGTTAGGTGAAACAATCTTTGAACTTTTAATCCCCTACCTCATGATCAGCCTGATCACCCTGATGTCTAGTAAACAAAGTGAAAGCGTCAGTTACATAGAGACAATTAAGCTCCTTTTAAGAAATTCAAAATTCCAGCTAATTATTCTTCTCTCTCTATTAACTGGTATTCTCGCAATTGCTGCTCAATATTTTGCAAGCAAAGCAGCTACGGATTATACGGCTAAATTGCGAAGCAAAATTTACAAGCACTACATGGAGCTTGATAGTTTGAGTCAAACGAGTTTGGGACAAGATTATCTAAACACAAGAATTGTCAGTGATTGCTTAGCTATTCAAAATGGCCTCAACTTAGGCCTCCGCTTACTCATTCGTTCGCCTTTCATTATTATCGGCTCTCTAATCATGACCTTCATCATTCAGCCTAAAGCGGCCTTAATTTTGGCTATTGCTATTTTAGTTATCAGCCTCATGATCAGCTATTTTTTAAGAAAAAGCTTGAGTGCTTACAAAGAAATGCAAAGCAAAACGAAGCAGATTTTTCGTCAAATTGCCGAGTCAAAAAGCGGTTTAAGCTGCATTCGCGCTTTCAATGCCGAAAGTAAAATCATCAACAAATTTGCTAAAACGAACCGAGAAGAAGCTTATTTTAAGCGTCAATTCTCACTCTTAAATGCCTATATCGCCCCATTAAGCCAAGCATTAATTAACTTTGCCTTGCTCTATTGTCTCTTTTCTTATTACAGCTTGCCCTTCAGCTTGCGCCTAAATGCCGCAACCTTGATTGCCATTTATAGTTATTTTAGTAAAAGCCTGATTGAAACAATTAAATTCGCTAATTTGCTAGTTACGCTAAGTAAGGCCATCGGTAGCTATCAGTTAATTCAAACTTTTTTCAAGCTGAAGGCCGAAGCTAAGCTAGATCTTAATGCAAGCAATGTAATTAATGTAAACAACCCCAAGTCCACAATTAAACCAATCCCAGCAAAAAGCTATTCACTTATAGTCAAGAACTTAACTTTCACTTATACCAAGGATAATTTGCCTGTTTTGGAAAATCTGAATTTGCCAGAAATGCATAGTGGCTGTATTTACGGAATTTTTGGCTTACAAGCAAGCGGCAAAAGCACATTGGCTAGAATTTTAGCTGGCTTATATAAAAGTGATAATGTTGAAATTAAGACAAATGGCAAGCTACTTAAATTCAAGGATGCTAATGAAAAAGCTGCTTTTCTTAATGAACATGTTGCCTATGTTGAACAGGCACCTAAACTGTTAGCAGGAACACTGCGAAGTAATTTCCGTTATGGCTCCATGTCCGATGCAAACTTAAACAGTGCTAAAAACACAGAAGCAATCTGGCATGCTTTGGAGCTAACAGAGGCTATAGACTTTGTCAAAGCCAAAGGTGGCCTTGATTGTCTCGTTAATGAGCAATCGAACAACTTCTCAGGTGGGCAATTAGCCCGCTTAGCCTTGGCCATTGCCTTGTTTAGGCAGCCTGATATTCTGATTCTGGATGACTTTTTGCAAGCCTTGGATCTGAGTACGGCGCTTAAATTACTACGCAATGTCCAAAAAATCAGCCAAGATTGCTTGGTCATCTGCCTCTCCCAACGCCTAGCGACCTTGATCAACAGCGAATGTATCTCTATCCTGCAGGATCAAAGGATTATTGCTGAAGGCAAGCACCAAGACTTACTTAAGTCAAATCCTTATTATCAAGAACTATACAAATTAGAATTTCCTAATGACAAAGGAGCTCAAGCATGCGTAAACTTATGAATTTTTCTAGTCACGATCTCATCGCTCTACTCACATTAAGTCAAACTAAGCTAGAGCAGAGCAGCCAAATTGAAAGCGACATTAAACTGGTTAACTATAAGCTCTATCATTTAGCTACCCTAGCTTGCTGCCTCCTAAATGGCGTCAGCCTCGCTTTCATGCCTTTTATGGTCGGACAATTAATTAAAGAATTAGCTGTTGAAACTGGCGCTCACAATTTTTCTGAATTAGCTCTGATGTTCACTGGCCTAATCTTTGTTCACAGTGTGACAAGTGTTTGCTTGGAGCTCTTAATTTACAAATTCAGCATCAGCGCTATCTGCCAACTACGTCAAAACCTCTTTAATCTCTTTAATTATCAGCAATATGCGCAGGCTAACGGCCTGACAAGCGGCGAGTTAAACAATATTCTCCTACTAGATTTAGACTATCTTGCCCAAGGCATTGAAATGTATTACAAACAATTTTTTACCGCCCTCTTTAGCCTGATTTTCAGTTTTGCCATCATGCTCAAGCTGAATATTTATTTGACTTTAATCATTGTCTGCCTAAGCCCTTTGGCTTTCCTAGTCACCCGCTTTATCAGCCAAAATACACATCGTTATTTTAGTCTGGCCCAAGCTGCGCAAGCTAAGCAGACAAGTCAAGTCTCTGAATCAGCTAAGTCCATCATGCGCATTAAGCAACAAGGCAATCAAGTGTATGCTGTCGAAGCTTTTAATAAGCATAATCATGAGGTGAAAAACTTTTGGCAAGAAGCTATCTTTTATTCCTCCCTCGCAAATCCCCTCAACCGTATTTTGAATAACGTCATCTATATTTTAGTTGCCCTCTTTGGCCTAATCTTTCTCCAGATGGGGCAAGTTAACTTAGCTAGCTTGACAGCTTTCTTGACCTATACAAATGAATTTAGCAAGCCCTTTAGTGACTTAAATGGTGTGCTGGCTGAATTAGAAAAAGCAAAAGTAGCTGTGTCTGAACTAAATGAGCATCTTCATAGCACGCTAAGTGAATCTGAAAGCAGCTTCAACGTAGACAACATTGCTAACGCTGATACTGTAGATAATGCTAGTAATATGAATAATGCAGATAGCGCTCACTCAGACAACATAGTTTCAGACATTAAGGAGCTTACAAGCAAAACTCCAAACGGTGAATTAAAAGCTGAGCATATTAACTTTTCATATAAACTGGGCAAAGAGATTCTGCATGATGTTTCTTTCAGCTTAGAAAAAGGCCAAACTTTGGCTATCGTAGGTCCTTCTGGCTCTGGTAAAAGTACAATTATCAATTTGCTCATGCAATTTTATGAGCCACAATCTGGCAAAATCAGCTTGAATCAGCTGAATGCTAAGTGCTATTCTAAGCCAATTTGGCGACAAAATTTCGCCTTGGTCTTACAAGATAGCTGGATTTTCTATGGCACAATCAGAGAAAATCTCTACTTTGCCAATGAAAAAGCAAGTGAAGCTGAACTTTGGCAGGCTTGCAAAGCTGCTCAGTTAGAGAAATTCATCAAGCGTCTGCCTAAACAGCTAGATACTTTAATTGGCCCAGGCGCGCTGATGCTTTCTTATAGCCAGATGCAGCTTCTTTCATTAGCAAGATTATTCTTGCGCGAGAGTAAAATTATTCTCCTTGACGAAGCTAGTTCTGCTGTTGATTGCTTTAGTGAAGTCAAAATTCAAACAGCAATTCGCAAGCTAAGTCAGACAAAATCTCTCCTAGTTGTCGCCCATCGCCTAGTCAGTATCGCCAATGCTAATTTAATCTTGGTTGTCAAAGATGGCGCTATTCAAGAACGCGGCAATCATATGGAACTCCTTAACAAAAACGGACTTTATGCTAAGCTTTGGCAAGCGCAATATCCTTTGGCCAAAACAAATTGTAATTAATATTTCAAGCAAGCAAAAGAGCCTGACCTTTAGCGCTATATGGGCACTAAACTAAGTCAAGCTCTTATTTTTAACTACTAACTAAATTTGGCTTATTTTGCTTATTTGGCTTTGCTTGCTTATGCTTAAAAGCTGAAGCGAAATTAGTCAATCAAGCTTTTGTCGTTGTAATAAAAGATTTCCAAATTGTGTAAGGCACGGCTACAAGCAACATACAGCTGTAAATTAGCCTGCTTATCTTGGTACAGTTCTTTATCAACTGGATAAACTAAGACAGTATCAAACTCCATGCCTTTCGCCGACTTAGCTGTATGCACGGCCAATTTGAACTCTTTCATTTGCTCATCTTCATCTTTTTGCAGCAAATTCTCTAACACTGGCTTATTACCAGCTGTCATTTCGTATCTAGCTAATGCCTTCTGCCACTTACTATCTTTAATTTGGGTCTTTAGAGCCTCTTTCCACATTTCATTCGGCACGATGATTGCCAAGCTATGCCGCTTGTCTTCTCCCTGCATGAACTTAGTGTAAGTAACATCTAATGACGGCTCAATATCTGTTAATTTAGCCTTAAAGCAATCAACATTAGTCTGACCTAAACAGGTTAATTTCACATCTGAGCCATGACGTTTAACAGCTTGAAGTTCAGTTCCTGGAATAAAGCGACGGCAAAATTCAGTAATCTCATACGTTGAGCGATAAGCTACATTAATTACTTTGAACAACAAGTGTTTCTGCTTGGCATAATAGTCTTTTAATTCTTCTGAAAAGTCCTTAGCCTGTGGCCAATAAATTGCCTGATTAAAGTCAGCACAAATGGTTTTGTCCACTTTGAACAAATTAGCTAGAAGCACATGTTCAATGGCAAGTAAATCCTGCGCTTCATCAATCAGCAAATGCTTGACTAGATATGTGTCATAGTCGCGATAGAAGTCCACCAATAAATAAGCTAAGATAATTCGATCAATCTCATCCAGCTTGGAATTAACCGATTGGCATTTTGCTTTACACAAAGCTTGCTCACTTTCTATCAAAGCTTCTACCCACGCCTTAAACTCTTTGCTTGCATAAAATTGACTTAAAATCTCAACCAAATCGATTGTCTTTAACATGGACTGTAACTCAGCTTTTATGTCATCGGCTTGATATTTGAAAGCCTTAGCATGCAATTCTTTCTGTAAGTAATCGAACATTAAAGCTGGGCGTTGGAACGGAGCTTCACTTGCAAACTCACGCTGATACAAATCCAGCAATGTTTCAGATTCAACCTGTAATTCATCCAAAATCAAATCATGGGGCTTAAAATTGGACTTAGTGAAAGATTTTATAAAGGCTTGCACACAGTCAACAAATTTGAAGCTGGCAAAAAGCGCTTTGGTCTCACCTTTGACTTCTCTGAAATTAAATTGCGCCAATCTTAACTGCTTATGCAAAAACAAGCTACGATACAAGTTAGCCAAGGTTAATGTGCTGATATTTTCATCATTCAAATTCGGCAAGAGCTCCGAAATATATTCGGCAAACTGCTCATTGGGGGAAATGAACAAAAAGCTACTTGAATCCCAATCACGATGGAGGTAAAGCAAATAAGAGACACGGTGCAAAGCTATTGAGCTTTTACCTGAGCCAGCTACCCCGTAAATTAATAAGTTCTGCTGCTCCCTTGCTCTAATTAAGCTGTTTTGCTCACTTTGAATTGTTGAAACAATCTGCTCCAAATGCTGTGAGGCTGGCTGACTTAAAACCCACTCTAAGAGTTGGTCATTCATCAAATTAGAACGATTGTAAATGTTCAACAGATGGCCACGGCGAATTAAAATCTGCTTTTTGTTCAGTAAATCGCCTTTGACCTTCTCACCATTCACATCATAGCTAGCTTCGCCTAATTCTCCCTCGTAATAAAGTGAGGCAATCGGGCTACGCCAGTCTATAACCCACTGTCTGTATGTTTCGTCATCAAACAAGGATGAAAGGCCTAGATGATAGACTTCTGCCTCATCTTCACCATGAAACTGAAAAGTTAGAGCCGCAAAATAAGGTTCATAGCTCATTCTTAACAAATTGCGCTTTTCTTTCTTTAAGTCTGTCTGATACAGATGTTCTTGCCACAATTCATGCTGCACCACGGCATTGTCGGCCATATTGGCACCGCTTTTATATTCCATGTGTTCATTGTAAGCTTCTTCTTTTATTTCATGCATACTGCCAGTCAACTTAGCAATTTTTTGCTCAAGTTGGCCCTGTAAGCCTTTGATATACGCCAAGCAATCGTGCAAATATGCTTCTTCTTCCAAAAATTCTGTATCTATATCTTTCGCCATATCATACCTCATTATCTGTATCTTGCTTTAATTTAGCTTGTAAATGCTGAATGAAGGTAGTTAAATCCTCAGTCTGCCAGACAATTTTATTGAATAAATCAGGCCGTTTGGTATATGTTTCCTCCAGGCTGCTTTGCTGTTTATAAGCTGTCTGTAATTTATGGTTACCGTTAGTCAAAACTTCCGGCACTGCTAAACCATGCCAATTAGCTGGCTGCGTAAATTGTTCAGTTTCCAAAACACCATTATATAAAGATTCGTTGCTATAAGCTTCTTTGGCTGGTAAAACGCCATCAACAAGGCGTAAGCTTGCATCAATCATAGCTAAAACGGCTAACTCGCCACCTGTCAACACAAAATTACCCAATGAAATTTCCTGCCATGGCATAATCTTTAAAACACGGCTATCTATGCCTTCATAGTGACCACACAAAAAGATTAAATGCTCAGCTTGCGCAAATGCTTCTGCTGTTGCCTGATTAAATGTCAGGCCTTTTGGGGACAGATAAAATAATTTAATCTGAACTTGTGTAATTAAATCAGCCAATTTAGAAGCTAAGTTAATAAATTCAATGTCGGTTAAATTCGTTTGTAATTTAGAAATACAGTCAGCTATCTCTGTTTTCAGTTCTTGATTGGTTATATTCTCACACTGCCACTTTAAGCTTGCTAGATAAGCTTGCCAGATTACATCAACTTGTAAAAGCATGCCATGGGTACCAGCAAACAAGCGATCGTCCACCTGTTTACGCTTGCCATGGCCAAAGTCACGCAAATTAACTGTCTGACACTCAAACAGATTCTTTTGGCGAGCTCTGCCCAAAATGGAGCAATTAAGATAAGCTTCAACTATGTCTGGAAATAAAGTAATAACTGAAATTCGCATGCAAAGTACCTATGTAGCCGTAGCCTATTTTTCTGCACGATAAAGCTCATATAAGCCATCTGGCATAGCTGTTTTAATTACGCCATTTTCAATATCGATTGCCTGTATAAACGCTTTAACTTTCGGCAATAAAATATCTGCTTCACCTGCTTTGGCTATCACAAACACATCTTGCGACGTGTTCTGTAAAAGGTCTTTCACCTCGCCAATTTCACCATATTTGGCATCGATAACTTGGCAATGCAATAAGTCACATACAAAGAACTCGCCTTCAGCCAAATTTTTAGCATCTTTGCGTTCAACTTCTACATACCAATTCTGATATGCCATGATCTCCTCACGGCTTTCGATATTTAAGGCTGCTAAAATCAAGGATTCTGGTTTTCTCCCCTGCAAGGACAATTCCACATCGCGATAATCGTTTTCAGCATGTGGATTAACGAATCTCGCACTTTTCAAATAGGCTAAACGTGCGACATCGTCAGAAAATAATTCGATTTTGAAAGCGCCATGCACACCATGTGCGGTACGAATCTGGCCAACCTTTAAGTACTGCTTTAAGCTACGCATTTGCCACCTACAAATATAAAAAGCTCAAGTTATATGAAGCAACCTGAGCTTTTCTAATAAATTAAGCTATATTATCAACAATATCGACTGCCACCCTAACGCCAACGCGACTAGCCTTCGCTTTGATCAAAGAACGAATTGCCTGTGCTCGCTTACCAGCACGACCAATTACGCGGCCCATATCATCGTTGTGCACGTATAATTGCAAAACAACTTGATGCTCTTTTTCAACAGGTACAATCTTAATCTCGTCCTTATGCTCAACCAATGGTTCAACTAAGATCTGCAAAAGATCGTGTAATTCAACTAAAGCTTGCTCATAAGAAACATTATCTAAAATTCTTTGACGTCTTTGTCTTTCCATTGCTCATTCCTTACTGCTGCTCTTTTGCCTTGCGGATCAAAGAACGAACAGTTTCAGTTGGTTGGGCGCCGTTTTTAATCCACTCATCGACCTTAGCTAAATCTAATTGTAAGCTAACAGGTTCAGACTTTGGATTGTAATAACCAATCTCTTCGATAAAACGTCCATCACGTGGTGCACGTGCATCAGCAACAACTACACGATAATGTGGTTGCTTCTTCATACCAATTCTCTTTAATCTGATTTTAACTGCCATAGTTAAACTCCTTTAATATATTTCAATTGCCTTACGGTCAATCGTCTTTAACTTAATTATTTTACCATTTGAATGGATTTTGCTTATTGTTCAGCATGCTCGGATCATTGAGTAATTTCTTAGCTTGTTCGGCCATACTCTCTTGGCTGACCATCGCTGACTGATTACCGAACAACTTCTTGAACGGATTGAAGCTGCCTTTGGCCTTGCCCTTTTTGTTCTTGTTCTTGAGCTTAGGCAACTGGAACTGTTTCATCAGCTTATTAGTCTGCTCATATTGCTTGATCAAGAGATTGATCTCAGAAACTGAGCGGCCAGAGCCTTTGGCAATGCGCTTACGTCTGGAAGCATCAAGCAAATTAGGATGCAAGCGTTCTTTAAGCGTCATAGACCGAATGATAGCGATATTGTAGTCAATTACTCGATCATCAAGTTTGCTCTCATCAAGCTTGGCATTGGCCATGCCTGGCAACATACCGACAATGTCTTTCAATGAACCCATCTTCTTGACTTGCTCAAATTGAGTCAACATCGTAGCCAAAGTGAACTTGTTCTGACTCAGATCATCAATTGTCTGGGTCATCTTCTCTTTGTCAACCTTAGCTGTCACTTGATCAATCAGGCTGAGCACATCGCCCATGCCTAAAATTCTGTCAGCCATGCGTTCAGGATAAAATTCCTGCAAGGCCTCAACCTTTTCACCAGTTGTCACGAACTTGATTGCCTTGTTGCTCAACTTATGAATAGATAAAGCCGCACCGCCTCTAGCATCGCCATCTAGCTTAGTCATGATAAAGCCAGAAACACCGACAGCTTCGTCAAATGCTTGCCAAATCTTGACTGATTCTTGACCTAACATCGCATCGACAACTAACAAGCGTTCAGTTGGTTTGACAATCTTGTCAATAGCCTTTAACTCGTCCATCAGTTCATCATCAACAATCTGGCGACCAGCTGTATCTACGATTAAGACATCGGACATCAAATATGTAGCTTTGTCCAAAGCTGCCTTAGCAATAACAGTTGCGTCCTTCTCATCTGGTTGAATGAAGCAAGGGACATTGATGCTATCAGCTAAAACCTTCAGCTGTAAAGCAGCAGCTGGTCGATGGGTATCGACTGAGCAGAGTAAAGTCTGCTTGCCTAACTTCTTCAAATACAAAGCTAACTTAGCAGCTGTACTTGTCTTACCAGAGCCCTGCAGACCATAAAGCATGATAACTGTAAGTGGGCCTGAGGCAAATTCTAATTTGGCATTGGCGCCACCTAAGACAGCCGCCAAATTATCTCGAACGATCTTAACTACCTGCTGGCCTGGGCTCAAGCTAGCCATGACATCTTGGCCATGGGCTTTAACTTTGACATCGTTGATAAATTCTTTAACAACTTGGATTGAAACGTCAGCATCAAGCAAGGCTAAACGGATTTCACGCATCATCTGATCAATGTCTTTTTCAGTTAAGCGTGTCTTACCACCTAGCTTACGTGTTATTGCTTGCAGCTTGTCTGATAAATTTGTAAACAGTGCCATGCTTTAGTTTCCTACCTGTAATTCTGTTAAATCAGCCTGCAATTGGCTAAAGTCAAAGTTTGCTTCTTTCATCTGCTTGTACTTAGAAATAAACGTGTCCAATTGTTTGTTTCGTTTGAGCAAATGCAAATTCGCTTCCAGTTTTGTAATATGCTTAAGTCCACTCTGCACATTAAAATGGACTGTCTGCTTCGTTATGCCTAGGAGAGAAGCTGCTTCTTGCATGCTCATGTCTTCTTGATAGACTAGCTCTAGGGCTGTCTGCTGTTTCTCTGTCAGTAAAGGCAGGTATAGGTCCAACAATTCGTTGATTTCTTCTGTCTTCTCTAAATCTGCCACTTATCCTACCTCACGCACAACATGTTGAAGTATACAGGCATATTAGAAGCTTGTCAAGTATTTATATATGACGGTGTGTAGTTAATCAGTGATAATTTCAAAGTTGTGATTCTTCACCCCGGTAAGTAGGCATTTAAAATTTCTCATCTACTGAAAAAGCCAGCCGTTATAGGCTGGCTTATGTTAACTATCTCAAGCTGATAGTTATGTTAGTGTTTCTTGGCAATTACAACGCTAGCGGCAGCTAGGATAATTAAGCCTAATTGGTTAACGGTATTAGCCATCTCACCTGTCTTGGCAACTTTGCCTACCTTAGGCTCTACAACTTCAGTAACAACTGGCTCTACAGGGTCACTTGGAACATACGGAATTTCTACTTCTGGTTCAACTGGAGCTGGGGCTGGAGCTGGATCTGGATCTGGGGCTGGAGCAGCAGCGTACTGAACAGCAATAGCGATATCATTTCTATCCTTGTATTTACCAGCATCAGTTTGCTTGCCAGTCCATTTAAATTTAAAATCTTTTTTAATACTACTAACAAATAAATATTTTGCAGTGGCACTAAAATCACCTGATACTTGGCCTGTTATGATATATGGCGTATTTCCTTTAGATTCCTTAGAAAACTTAACGCCTTTCAAAGTAACTTCAAGATCTTCATTTACACCTTTTACTTTTTCTTCTAGCTGTTGAAAGTTTTTAACATAAGCTAATTTGGTTAATGTCATAGTGACTGTAGCAGTTCTTGTTTTTCTGTCGATCTTTAGACCATCTTGTTTAGTAATTTCAAAGTTATTATTTGCACCGCTAAGGCCAGCCGTCGGATTTTCCGTAAATTCCAAGCCATCGGGTAATGTTAATGTTGCGGTAAAAGACGTCTTAACAGTGGTCTTACCGTCATCATCAGTTAAAGATATTATTGACCAATCTGTGATTGTTGTACCGTAAATATTTTTGAATGATTTATTGAATGAATTCTTCTTAGCATCTAATTGATCCTTTATCTTTGTTACACCAAGTACACCTGTGAAACTCATTACATCATCTTTTTTCTTAGTGATAACATCACTTCCACTATCAGCACCAGATTTCAAATCTGCATCTAAATCATTGCACTCTGGGTCCGTAGGCTCATTTCCTCCCACTGCCTTAACATTAGCTGGCACAACGAGCAAAGCTGCCATGAGCATAGCTGTTATAGATGCCAAGCATTTTTTCTTGAAAACATTTGCATGCATTTGTGTTTTCATAATTTTATTCCTCTCTTCAATTGGATTCATTTTAATGACAAGCTGCTAAATTGCAGCTTGTTAATTTACTATTTCTTACGCTTGTTGACAGTCAATGCAGCAAACGCAACTAACATAACCAGGCCAAACCCACTTGCCATATTTGCAAGCTCGCCGGTCTTGGCTACTTTACCTACCTTAGGTTCTACAACTTCAGTAACAACTGGCTCTGTAGGATCACTTGGCACATATGGAATCTCGTCATTTGGCTTTTCAGGTTCAACTGGTTTCTCTGGTTCTGGCTTCTTCTCAACAGGTTGCTTGATGATTGTGACTACGCAATCTACTTTCTCTAGTTTGTCAGTTGGTGCTGTGTATACTACATCTTTGCCACCTAAGCCTTGGTATACATCAGATGGATTTCCTTGATAAAACTTATAAGTAAAAGACGTCATTGGATGTTTACCAGCATATAAGGCCCAGAAATTTTTATTAGACCCTTGTGTATTGTCTTGATCATCAACACTAGTGCACTTGCCACCTTCAACCTCCACTTTACTTCCGGCCAATGGTGCATTAAAATCACCTTCTTTTATTTCTACAGCCTGTTTTCCATCTATATCTGTAAAAACAATTAACGGCAATATTGAAATAGGGGTCTCGGTCTTAGTATCTGTTTCGTCAGTATTGTGTTTTAAGAAATCAACTTTAAGTGTTAGATGCTTATTGCCATAGAAAAAGAACGGTTCATTTAGTCTGTATTTATCACTTACAAAATTAACCTTCTTAGTATCTTGATCTGCTTGTCCTTGCATCGGTTCGACTGCCGTCAATGTAATTTTCAAATCGACCCACTCGCCATTAGCAGATTTGAACACTTTTCCATAACGTAACCAGTCATTAACTGTAAAATAGTCTTCATTCTTTGTATTAATATCCGTGTTACCGCCAATATTCTTAGCAATCAATTTTGTCTCATTACTCGTTGACGTCACAATAGACAGGCCGCTCATTCTATCCATCATCTTTTTTACTTGTAATTCTTCAGACAATTTCTGTTCATCAGGTGTCAACAAAAAATTCTTAAACTTCTCGAAATCCCAACCATCTTTAAGGAAAGGTGCAAATGAAGCTTTTAATTTCTCATAATAAGCTGCGTTATTTTTCTTTTGCTCATTTATAGCATTATCTAAGTTATTAATACTAGTTGTATAACTCTCTTCAATTTTCTTTTTAGCTTCCTTTAGCTTTTCAGTTTCAGTATCATAAAGATTTTTGTTAGTTTGGTCTTGCTCAGTAACCTTAACTCCGATATCTTTTGCTTCAGCAATTTTTTCCATTAATTTAGCTTGATTGCTAATTACTAATTGACCTTTATCATCTAGCAATTTAGCCTCTTCCGCTCTTACTTGACACGGCAAAACACTTACCAACAAACTTGCTGTCAGTGCTAAGGAAAATAAGTTATTTATGATCTTTTTCATCCTACTTATAACCTCACAATCTAATTTTTTCATTTAATTGGCACAAAAAAAGCAAGAACCTTTGCCGAAAACTCGGCATTAGTCCTTGCTTATTAAATGTACTTATACAATTATTACGGTCGCCAAAAATAGCAGCCAAACATAAGCTATGCTGTCTGTCTGTCTGTCTGTCTGTCAAGGCAGTTTCACACAGTTCCATATTCTTGTCAACCCTCTAACTTCATCTTACAGCTTGAGTTATTTAAATAACCCACTGTTAATATATAAACTATAAAATAGTTACTTTGCAAAGTCAATGTTTACTATCAAGTCCCACATTAATTGAAGTAATTAAACATAGCCACTTGCAAACTCAAACTTCTGGCAATAAAGCCTCGACAAACGCCTCAGGATCAAAGGTAATGAGGTCATCAATTGCTTCACCTACACCAGCATAGACAATTGGCGCAACTTTTAATTCAGCCAAAGCAATTGCAACACCGCCTTTACCTGACCCATCTAACTTAGTTAAGATAAAGCCGTCAATTGGGCAACTTTCGCCAAAACTAGCCGCCTGTGCCAAGGCATTTTGCCCATTCAAGGCATCAATCACTAAAAGCGTAATCACATTAGCATCAACGGCTGTCTTTGTGATTACACGCTTAATTTTTTCCAATTCCAACATCAAATTCTTCTTATTATGCAAACGGCCAGCTGTATCAACTAAGAGCACGTCATAAGCTTTCGATTGGGCCGAGCTTAAGGCATCGAACACAACTGCAGCTGGATCTGAGCCTTCTTTTTGGCAGATAAACTTAGCCTCAGATTTAACAGCCCAAGCTTCTAATTGCTCAATTGCAGCTGCTCTAAAAGTATCAGCCGCACACAGCATAACTTGCTTACCAGCTTCTTTGAATTGCTTAGCTAATTTACCGCAAGTAGTTGTCTTACCAGCGCCATTAACACCAATCATCAAAAAGATATTTAACTTACCAGGCACTAATTCAAGCTCTTGTTTCTTGCCCAAAATCCCTAATAACTGAGCTTGTAAATTCTCGCGAATGAAAGCACCATCTTCACGCCCAGCTTCTTTCATGGTCTTTTTCAAATTTTCCATGATATTATCGACGTTTTGAGCGCCCATATCTGTCTGAATCAAGCTATATTCAAGTTCATCTAGCTTTTCTAAATCAAACTTGCCTAATTGTAATTTCAAGCTCTGCAGTTGGTTGCTAATTAAAGCTCTCGTCTTGCTTAAACCGGCTTTGAATTTATCAAAAATCCCCATCCTAACACCTCATTTACTCAATCATCTTGCTAAACTTCGCCTGATCTTCTGCTAAAGCCAAAGTCAACACTTGTGACACACCACGTTCTTGCATCGTCACACCATAAATTCGCTCACAAGCAGCCATCGTGCTCTTTCTATGTGTCACAACAATAAATTGTGTCTTTCCCGCCTGCTTCTTCAAATACTCAGTGAAGCGGAAAATATTGGCATCATCCAAAGCTGCCTCAACTTCATCCAAAACGCAGAAAGCTGAAGGCTTCAAGGACTGAATTGCAAACAACAAAGCAATAGCTGTTAAGCAGCGTTCACCACCTGACAATAAAAGCATGTTCTGCATACGTTTACCTGGCGGGCAAGCTTTGATTTCAATATTAGCCGACAAAATATCTGCCTTTTCCTCTAAGCAAATTTCGCCTTGACCACCGCCAAAAAGCTTAACGAATATGTCTTGGAAATTCGCCTGAATTAAAGCAAAGCTTGCGCTGAACTTCTCCTGCATCGCCTCTGTAATTTGCACAATTAACTGATCTAACTCTTTCTTACTTGCAATGATGTCGCTGCGTTGCTGCTCGATGAAATCATAGCGTTCCTGTAAATCGTTGTATTGTTCGATTGCCTCAACATTAACTGGGCCCAAAGCTTTAATTTCAGCTCTTAAATCACGAATCATAGCAAGGTCGCGCTTAGCTTGATAATCTTTCTCTAGCTTATCAGGTACATCTTGCAGACTCTTTTGATAATTCTCCCACAATTCCTGTAAAAGCTCACGTCTTGTCTGTTCTTCCCTGTCCACCTGATTCTGCAATCTAGTCAGTTGGTTGTTCAACTTGCTTAATAAGGCATGTAAATCATTTAACTTTTGGAATGAGCCTGAGTTAGCTTGCTCCAATTGATTTAATTCTTCATTCTTAACCTTAGAAAGTTCTTTCGTCTTAGCTAAATCATTTTCCAGCTTTTGTAAATCTGTCTGCCACTTACTCTCATCTGTCCCCAAATTGGCCTGATCTTTAATGAGCATGGCTAACAAACTGCGTGTATTTGCTAATTTGCCTTGCAAATTTTGCACCTGAGCCTGTAAATTGGCCAGAAGCTCTGTTTTTAACTTCAAAGCACTCTTCTTCTCAGTTAATGCCAACTCACACTTATGCAATTCAGCCTGTTTATCATTGCTTAACTGACTCTGCTTATTTAATTCCTCTCGTTCAGCCTGTAAAGCTAACTCACGAGCCTGTAAACTAGCAAACGTCTGCTCCTGCTCTCTAATTGCATCTGGCAAATTTGCATAATTCTTAGCATATTCAGCTTGAGCTTGGCTAAGAGCTTGCCGCTCAAAAGCTTCTTTCTTAGCTAAATTCTCTTTTTGTAAAGTCTGCTGTTTTAATTCTTGCTGCTTTGCGAGCAAATCCATATGACAATTTTCATTAACTTGTTTCAACTTAGCTATTAATAATTCTTTTTCGCCTAAGGCCTGTTCAGCTTGCTTATATTCTGCCTGCTTAGCCTCTAAATTCTGTTGACTAGCCTTAATTTCAGCATCTAACTTAGAAATTTCTTGCCTACGTTCAAGCAAAAGCAAGCTAGCTGTATTGCGTTGCTTTTCGCCGCCTGACATAGCGCCGCCTACGCTTATTTGGTCGCCCTCTAATGTCACTATCAAATAGCGTCTATCGCATAATTGGGCAGCTTCTCTTGCAGTTGTTAAATTATCCACGACAATTATGCGCCCTAGCCGGAAGTCAATGGCTGCTTTGTAAGCAGATTTACAGTTCACTAAATTTGAAGCAATACCAATAAAGCCGCTTAAGCGTTCCAAATTACGCAAGTCATTGTCATTAATTGAACGTGAGCGCAAGTTATCAAGTGGTAAGAAATTAGCCCGGCCAAAGTGTTTTTCTTTCAAAAGTGTAATTAAATCAGCGGCCGTTTTAGCCGTATCAGTCACGATATTTTGGATAGACTGACCAAGCACACTGTCAATAGCATGGACATATTCATTAGGAACTGTGATTAAGTCCGCCAAGCTGCCAATAACCTGTTCTTGACTATAAAGCAGTTTCTTACGGACATAAGTTAAAAGTTGTCTAACACTCTGGTTAAAGCCCTCATAATTGTTGGCAGCTAATGTCAAACCATGCTGCCGATAAGTTAAGCTGTTTAACGCAGCTTCATTATCAGACACAGCCTTCGCTAACTTTTGCACTTCTACTTTGCAGGCATTGTAAGCACCTAAGGCTTGTTCTAAGTCTTTTTTAGCGACATTTTCTTTGGCTGTTGCCTTATTAACCTGTTCGGTTAAGTTAGCTTCTTCTTTAGTGAATTTGCTAAGCTGTTTAGCTAAATCCTCAACTGTTGTCTTTTGCACAGCTAACTTACTCTTGACCGCAGCCTGCTTAGCCTGTAAATCAGCTAACTTAGATTTATCCTGCCAATAACTAGCTTGCTCTTTATTTAACTGAGTCTGAGCTTGTTGCCACTTAGTCTCTGCCTTGGAGCTAACCTCCAAGGATGCGCCAAATTCAGTCTGCCACTTAGATAACTCAGCTTCTAAAACTAAAAGTTCCTCATTTAAGCTCGCTTTAGCCTGTTCATCTAACTTAACCTTTTCACCTAAACTATTTAGTTCTGCTTCAATATCAACAATTGCCTGTTCTTTTTCTAAGCGCTCTTGTTTATATTTGCTACGATTCAAATTCAAAAGCTCAAGCTGCTGTTTAAGCTCGCTAATTTTCCACGTTAAGCTCTCTGTTTTAGTCTGCAGCTCCTCTATATCAGCCTGCATGGCGTTACGCTTAGCCTGCAAATTTTCATTCGCAGTTAAAAGCTCCGTTTTGGCCGTTTCTTGTGTAGCTATCTCATCCTGCAAAATTGCACTATCAGCTTTTAGCTTCGCCATCTTGTCAGTATAAGCATGGAGCTCAAAATAAATTCTTGCTAAATCTAGATCCGTTAATTCAGCTTGTAAGTTAAGATATGTCTGAGCTAACTCAGCTTGTTTCGCCAAGGTCTGTAATTGGGTGGATATTTCACGCTGAATATCTTGGATACGCACAAGGTTATCTTCCGTGTAGCGCAGCTTCTGTTCAGCTTCTTCTTTACGTTTGCGGAACTTGCTAATGCCAGCAGCTTCATCAAAAATCAAGCGTCTATCTTCATATCTAGCACTCAAAATCTCATCAATTCTGCCCTGTCCAACCAAAGAATAACCATTTTTGCCTAAACCTGAATCTAGGAAAAGGTCAACAATGTCTTTTAAGCGACAGGTATGCTGATTTATCGCATACTCACTCTCGCCCGTTTTATACAAACGACGCTTAATCTCAATTGTGTCATAGGCAACATTCAATTCGTGATCGCTGTTATCCAAAGTTAGCATTACTTCGGCAAAAGCATGTGCTTTACGATGCTGCGTGCCAGAAAATATAAGGTCTTGCATTTTGCTACCACGCAAGCTCTTAACACTTTGCTCACCTAAAACCCAAAGCAAAGCATCTGATATGTTAGACTTGCCTGACCCGTTAGGCCCGACAATGGCTGTAATACCGGAATGGAATTGAATATGAGTTGGTTCAGGAAATGACTTAAAGCCATTAATATCGAGTGAGATTAATTTCAACGCAAAGCCTCCAAAGCAGTCTTAGCTGCTCTCTGTTCAGCCTCCTTTTTACTTCTGCCAACACCCGTGCTGATCGTTTTATCTTTTAACAAAACCGCAACGGTAAATTCAGGACAATGTGCAGGTCCATTTTGACTTAACAATTTAAATTGCAAATCGCCCTGTTCATATTTCTCCTGTGACCATTCAATCAAGCGTGACTTGTAATCATAGATGAGTGTGCCAGCCATCGCTTGCAACAAATATGGTTTCAACAATTTGATACAAATGCTGTAAACTTCAGGTGGTAAAGCAAAAAATTCCGCTTCTGTCTCATGCGAATTGTCAGCCTCAGTGCAATCAATATAGATAGCTGCCAAAAGTGCCTCTAAAGCATTGGCCAAATTAGATGGATTTTCACGGCCGCCATTTAACTCTTCACCATGGCCAAGTAAAAGATAAGCACCCAAATTAATATCTTCAGCCGCTAAAGCCAAAGTTTCTTCTCTAACAACAACGGATCTTAACGCCGTCATCTCACCCTCTTGAATTTGGTCATTGTGATGAAACAAAAAAGTACTGATGATAAATTCCAAAATAGCATCGCCCAGGTATTCTAGGCGTTCATTATCAACAGCTCGGTGCTCAAGATGCTCATAAGCAAAACTTGAATGCGTCAATGCTAATACCAAATTGCTTGGGTCATGAAATTCATAACCAAGCTTCTTGTAAAATTCAGCATAAGACGGGCGCAAAAAAGAAGCATAAGCCTTAAAAAGCTCAGCTTCACTCAACTTTTTGTATTGTTCTTCTAAATTGTCCATACGTAATTACCTCAAAATAGCTGACCGTAACTATCTGTATCTAGCGTATTGCACCAGAATCGTTATCTTTGTCTGATTCAGCTCTTTCAGTCATTAAATCAGCACTAGCTAAATTAGGAAGCTCAGGTTCAGAATCAGTTACTGAAGCTGGCTCATTATCTGTTTCTAATTCAGCCTTAGCTTTTGTTTCAATTTCAGTTTCCTTAACTTCGTAAGTCTTTACATCAGATAGTTCCGAATGCTCATCTGAAAGCTCTGTATGAGCTAGCTCCAGCTTATCAAGCTTAGGCTCTGAATCTCTAGCTTCTGTCTGCTCTGAACCTACTGTTTCTACTTGTTCACAGCTAGTAACTTCTACCGGTTCAGAACTTGCTTCCACTTGTCCTAAACTTGCTGTTTCTACCGGCTCTGCATTTAGCTCAACGTTAGCTTCTCTTTCTTCATGTTGGAAATTAATCGCTACATTATCTGAAATTCTACAAATAATTTTGTCAAGGTCAATATCCACATACGAATCTGCTGCCTGCAACAAGAAGTTACTGATTTGCTCATGTTCCTTCAAAATATTTAGAAGCTGCAACCAATCATTTTCTAAGCCATTTGCTTGCATATTTGCCGCCACATTTTGCCATAGTAAAAGCTTAGGCCGTCTACTTAAAAGATTAAAGCCATAGACATTACGCTTCTCTACAGTTAAAACAAAAGGTGAGAAAATACAAGACTGAACACGACAGTTAGCAGCTTTAACAAAGTCAATCAAAAGATTGTACAAGTTCTGAATCTCTGTCTGCTGCTTGATCTGCTTCGTTCCTTCTGAAAATTCAGCCAAAATCTTGGAAAATTCTTCAGCCTCAAAATTGCTTGCAAAATCCGTATCGTTAGGCACTATTGTAACAATCTCAGCTGCCAAGCTTCGCCGTTCAGCTCTGGTTAAATAATTTAAGCACAAGCCACTTTCACGATATTTTTCATGCATGCAGAAGCTGGAATCAGAGGCATAAAAATCCCTTAATTCATTCAAGCTCTGATCAATACTTAATATCTGGCGATCAAATTGTTTAATTTGCCGTTGGATAACGTCTGCTTCATCTGCTAATCTCTTCGCCTGCTTTAGCTTACTAGCTAATAACTCGTGTTCAGAATCATAATAAGTCAAGAGGCGATCATTCAGCTTTGACAATTTGCTGGTTAAGTCGAAACGTTTGCGACAATAATGATATTTTTGAATCATGATAGGCAAACAATCATCAAAATGCTCCAGCATGAGGAAGCCACCAACAATACTAACTACTTTACGATACAAAAGCCAAAAATCTAAAATCTGCTGTTCTGCTCTAAATTTAGTTTTTAACTGAGTGGAATCAAGTTCAGATTCTTTTTCAGCAGCCAATAACAGCATATAATCATCCATTACTGGCTCTAATTCTAACAAGTCGTGGTCAATTTTATCTCGCAAAGTATATAAATTGCGTAAAACTTCAAACTCATAGCGTGGCGCAAACTGATCAAGGTCAACTCCTGCATAGAATTGCAGAATATAAGGATGCTGCCAATTGAACAAATTGTTAGCATTAATTGCTTCTTCGCTTCTAGCACTAACAATTTGCAAATTCTCTCCCCGATACATATTAGCAATCAAAGCAGGTAAAGCAGAATCACTGCTTTGTTTAACAAAGTTCAGTGACTCGGCTTGACAATTAACTAATTTGCATAATAAAGCTTTTTCAGAATTTAACATACCAACGCAATCTATCAAACTAAGCTAGGCTTAGATATGCTCCTCAATGTATTTGACAGCATCGCCAACCGTTTGAATTTTTTCAGCATCTTCGTCAGGAATTTGTAAATTAAACTCTTCCTCCATTACTAAGATCAGTTCAACAATATCAAGCGAATCTGCATTCAAATCTTCTAAGAAATTCGCCTCCAAAACAACCTCTTCTGGTTTAACATCCAACTGATCAACGAGAATCTTAGTCACTTTATCTAGAATTTCCTGTTTAGACATAAAAAGTACCCTTCCTTAAATAGATAATATTAAGCAACAGTTAAAAGTTTACGATTACTGAGCCAATACGTCAAACCTGAGAACAAAGCAATCGCAACTGTTACCCAAGCTAGACTATTCATCATGAAATAGAAATTATGTAAAGCAGCATACGCTGAACTTAACTCTACATCTGCTAACTGAAAGCCATGTTGAATAGTAATCATATCTCCGACACTGCCAACTGCAAAGGAATATATTCCATAAGCAAAGCAAACAAGCAAGGCCGCAATCTGTGAAACAGTCTTAATCTTGCCCCAGAAATTAGCAGCAATTACCTTGCCACTAGATTCAACAGCAATCAAGCGCATGCCCGTTACGATTAAATCGCGGAACAACGTAATAATTGGTACCCAAGCACTGATATAGCCAAGCTCAACAAATAAAATCATCGTAGCTAAAATCAACAACTTATCTGCAATAGGATCGATAAACTTGCCAAAGTTGCTTACTATATTGTATTTACGTGCAATATGGCCATCAAGAAAATCACTAAATGAAGCTAATGCGAACAGTAATAGCGCAATTACCATACTGAGAACAGCGCCAATCCGTTGCTCCTTCATACCTAAGCTATTAGCTAGATATGCAAAACCTAAAACAAACGGCATCAATAAAATCCGTAAGCAAGACAACTTGTTTGGTAAATTCATAATCTTGACCGCCTTATTAAACTTTTCTCTATTATACACTAATCAATTTGCGAAAAGACAAATGTTCGCCCTATTACGTGTTATCACCATGTCTTGATAATCAAATATTCTGCCAACGCCTGACGAATATCGTAACTATTGAAGCCTCGTCGCAAGCATTTGGCCATTAATTTGTGCAGAATTTTCCGCTTGCTTAAATAATCCTCAGCTTGTTCTAATTCCTCTAACATAGACTGACAGGCTGAAGCTAAGAAATCAGCCAACAAGTCTTTCTCGCTGCGTAATTCAAAGAACTCATTCAAAGCAGGTTCAACGCTATCGAGTGCAATTCCCCGTTTTATAAGCATCAAGCGTAAAGCTGTTCTGCCACGGCTTTTAGTGCCACGATAGGCAATTAACAATTTGGAGGCTAAAACATGATCATTCAAATAATTACGTTCCGTAAGCTCATTGATCAAAGCGTCTATCTCTTGAAGCGGATACTTTTTTTGCAAAAGATAGGCACGCATTTTGCCCGTACTAGGTTTGTATTTAGTTAAATAGGCAAATGCACTCTCGCGCATTTGCCTCTTCTCTAAATTGCTTAAACTCATAATTCATCAAGTTCCAATATATCATCCAAAATACTGCTATCTGCTTCAGATTTAGTCTCTGTTGCTTGTTCAGCCTTGTTATCTTCAGCTGGCTTTGCTTTAGTTCGACTCATCTTAGCTTCAAGTTTAGCATTTTCTTCTGCAATTTTGGCATTGACAGCTCTCATAACTTCCTCACAAACGTCAGGATGATCTAATAAGTAGCAAATAGCCTTGTCTCTGCCTTGGCCTAGACGCTCTTCTTTGTAAGAGAACCAAGCACCAGATTTGGCAATGACATTATACTCAACGGCAATATCAACTACACAACTCTCATTCAATACGCCTTTGCCATAAATAACATCAAAAGTTGCTTCCTTAAATGGCGGCGCTACCTTGTTCTTAGTGATCTTACATCTAGTTCTAGCACCAATTGGGCGATCACCCTCTTTAAGCACTTCGCCTTTACGAATGTCCATACGAACTGAACTATAAAACTTCAGAGCACGACCACCAGTTGTAGTTTCAGGATTGCCGAACATCACGCCGATTTTCTCACGCAATTGGTTGATGAAAATAACAATCGTTTTGGATTGGGAGATACTAGCTGTTAATTTTCGGAGAGCTTGTGACATCAAGCGTGCCTGCAAACCAACAGAGGAATCACCCATCTCACCCTCTATCTCAGCTCTAGGAACCAAGGCGGCCACTGAGTCAACGACAATAATATCGACTGAACCTGAACGCACAAGATAATCTACTATCTCAAGTGCCTCTTCACCGTTATTAGGTTGTGATAGTACCAAACGAGCTGTATCAACTCCCAAAGCCTCTGCATATTCTGGCGATAAAGCATGTTCAGCATCGATGATAGCTGCTACACCACCAGCTTGTTGAGCGCTAGCAATGCAATGCAATGCAACTGTTGTCTTACCTGAAGATTCTGGTCCATAGATTTCAATAATTCTGCCTCTTGGTAAGCCCCCTACGCCCAAAGCTAAATCGATTGCAAATATACCGGTAGGAATAACAGTAATATTCTGGTCAGGTGCCTTGCCAAGAACCATAATTGAACCAGCACCGAATTTCTTATCAATCGCAGCCAAAGCGGCTTTCAAAGCTTCATCTCTCTCCTCACTACTGACTTGTGTAATTGTTTGATTGGATTTCGCATTCTTCGTTAATTTCGCCATATCATTCTCCTAAGTTATATTCGCAAGCTTAACCTGAACTAAAGTTCATGTAATAAGCACATTATATCACATTGTTTTAAGCAAAGACATCAAGAAAAAATTCAAAAATTCAAAAATTCGCATTTCTGTTCCTAAGAAGATAATAAAAAATCTACTATCACTACTTGAGCAATAGTAGATTTGAATTAGCGCTAGCTTAGATTACTGTGCTTTTTCATCTAAAACTGGTAAGCACAAGAAGAAGTTGATAACAGGATCAGTAGTTGCGTCATTGCAATACTGAATGACAACGCCCTCGTAATTAGCGCCAAAGTACAAAGCATCTACTACGCTTGTACCGTTATCAAAGGCAGCACCAATGTAAGCATTATATTTACTGAATTTCTCTTGCTTAGCATCAACTACCTTGTACTTGTAAGCATTACCATCTTTATCTGTGATTTCGATAATCTCACCTTTGCCAAACTTGTTGTTCCACATATTGAAAGCAACCTTGTGACGGTGACCATCAAGATATGTGATCTTGTTGTCATAAGGATTAAACTCAGGTCCAATCATCTTGTAAATCATGTCGCTAGCTGGCTCTTTGTAGTACAAATTAGGATCATAGAAAGTAAAGTCGCTAACTCTTTCATATGGGAAAGTGTAATTCTTCCAATAGACCTTGTTAGGTTCTTTCTTGCCAGTGGATTTGAAATTATCCTTGTTCAAGACTGTATCAAATGGAGGCTTAACTGACATATTCTGTTCGATCATGGTTGAAGCATTCTTAGCTTGCGCTTCCTTGACTTTGCTCTGATCTGTCGTTTCGCTCTTGACGTAACCAGAATCTTTGCCGACATGGATGAAAGACCAACCATTCTCAATATTCTGAATCAAGTAAATCTTGTCGCCCTTCTTAGCTTTAGCTACAACCTTAGTACCAGCATCAGGATATTGGTACAAATCACTATCAGCTAACATCGTTGCTGCCAAGAACGGGAAATTATCACCGTCATCATCTTTGACATAATCACGAATTAAATTGTACTTAAGTGGCTTAAAATCAAAAGGCTTCTCAGGTTCTGTAGCTTTTGGCTTCTCAGTTTCATTAGACAAACCGCTTAAAACAATTTTCTTCTCAGTGACATTTGTTTTTGACTTAGAGCTATTACATGCCACTAAAGGTAAAAGCAAAGTACCTGCTAATAGCGTTGCTGCTAATCTAGTATTTCGCATATCTAAACTCCCTCACATATCTTCTTGCCTCGGAAATATTCCAAGGTCTACTTGCAAAACTTGTTGCAAAATCAATTGCCTTATATTTTACAATAAATCATTAGCCTTGAGCAAAAAATGCAAAAAGTTTTCTTTTAATTAGACAATTTGCAAAAAATAAGTCTTCAAATAAGCAGTTTCAGGCATATTAAGCAAGATGGGATGATCAGCTGCCTGTTCTCTCCTAGCTATTAAGCGCAAACTGACATTGGCCTTGCTGGCAGCTTCCTGCAACATCTTAAAGAAATCTGCATCTGGTATAAAATGGCTACATGAAGTTGTGACCAGGTAGCCGCCACGTGGCAAAAGCCGCATAGCCTGATAATTAATCTGCAAATAGCCCTTGTAGGCTGCCTGTTTGACTTCTTTGCGTTTAGCAAAGGCAGGCGGATCAAGTAAAATCATGTTAAACGGGCCTTTGGCACGCGCCTTATTCCAATCAGGTCCGGATTTATGCTCTACCAAGGCTGTCAGCAACTGAAACACGTCTGCCTGCAAAAACTCCAAATGCGTTAAATCTAAATTTTCTGCATTTAACTTAGCATTTTGTTCAGCTTGCTTAAGTGCTGTTTCACTTATATCAACAGCTAAGACTGAACTTGCTCCACCAGCTACAGCGTTAAGTGCAAATGAGCCAGTATGGGTAAAGCATTCCAAAACTTGTTTGTCTTTGGCTAATTTTTGCAGATACAAGCGATTATCTCTCTGATCCAAAAAATAGCCTGTCTTTTGGCCATGCACGAAGTCAACTTCCATTTTGATGCCATTTTCAACAATCAAGACGGGCTTTAATTCAGTCTCTAATCTCTCATCAGCCAAACTATACTTAGAACTATATCTAGGTCCAGCAAACTCGCTTAAGCCCTCTTTGGCTCTAAGCTGACCTAGACTTTTCTCGTACACAATCCTAATTTTACGCTTATATACTGTTTTTAATTCGTTAAGCAGAATCTCCTGGATTAAGGGCCAAATTTTAGCCATACCTAATGAAAAGATCTCTATGCTCAAAACATCGGCAAATAAGTCACAAGTTAAGCCTGGGAAGCCGTCTGCTTCACCATAAATCAAGCGGCAAGCTGTATTTTCATTGCTAGTCAATAAACCAATTTGCAAACGATAAGCCAAGGCATAGCTGACACGGCGCTGCCAAAAACTAGCTTCAAACCGTTCGTTACGATTGGAACTTAGTATGCGAACAGCAATCTTACTTTTGTCATTGTAAAAACCTGTGCCAAGATATTTAGCTTTTTCGCTATAAACATCAACCAGCTCACCTGACTTATAAGCTTTTAATTCTGCAGGCAAATTGTTACACAATGAGCAATTTATGTCATTAGCATATAACCATAGGTGACCTGTCTCTAACCATTTATGCCCTTTATTACTAACGATTAGTGGCGGAAATTTAGCATTGCGCAATTTAACTAGTAAAGTATCTTCCATGCATTTTTCTCATTTCTAAATTGATAAATTGAATTTACACTATTTTCATATGAGCGACAACATTTTTTTATTTTTAAATTTTATCATATGAGCATACCATATAAACAGATGGATAACGACCCCCTTATTAAGTTATTCATACCCCTCTCTTAATAACCCCTAAGAGTAAGTGCCTAACATTCGTTAGGCACTTTTTTACGCTAATTCACTACTAGTTGGTGCGAGTATTAACTCTAATTATCTTTGTCGCGGAAATAACGGCCAGTAATATAACCAGAGAATTTGCGCAAAGCCTTGTCACGTGCCATCTTCATCAAGCTGAAGTGCTTAGCCTTGTTCTCTTTCTCTTCCTTAGTAAATGTCTCTTTTAATGGTTGCTCCAATAAAGTAGGATCAGCCAAATAATGATTAAGTAACTTAAGACTTTTGATGATGTAATAGCCATCACAAATTCTTTCGTCAATCGTAAACGCTAGCTCAATCGACTTCTTCCAAGCAACTGTATTGTCTTCGTAATAAGGTTGCTTCTTCAAACGGCCAACTGTCAAAAATAAGCTGCTAGTTCCCATCTCGTACAAATGATGGAAAACAGCATCACCACCAATTGTGCCAAGGTGCGAAATGAAAATCGAAGAATAGAATGGAAATTCCTGGATTGCTTTCTTCGGTGCCAAACCGTTGTAATCTAAAAAACGATAGATAGCAAAGACGGAGCTAATCATAAAGCGAGGCAGCTTTAACAATAACAAAATTGCTTTGTCCTCCAAATTCTCTTTGCCATTACGCAAGGCCTGATTGGTCTTATCCATTTTTTCAGCAATGGAAAAAATCGTATCATGGTCATCAAACTCTAATCTAGCAACTGACTCATTACCATCATCAGTCAAACTATCTTTGACAACATACAATACTTCAAACGATTTACGCTGATAAATTCTCCGTCCTGCCACAAAGCGATTCATTTTTGGCCGCTCGGACATGGTACGCTGGATAGCTGCTACTAGCACATTAAAAAACGTTATTTTAATGCCTGCTCGCCGCTTACTTTTGATATATTCACTGATTGTGTCATAGGGTATATGGTATTTGTAATAAATCTGCGATTCAATCCTTGAACGCATCATATAAGGAATAATGAGATTCATCGGATCGCCATCATCAACCAAATAGCCATCTGGTCTATTCGTAAATATCCCCATACTAAGCCTTTCTGTTTGTCAAAGCGGCTATCGCTGCTCCGACTAGGTTGCCATTTTCCGTTTTATTAAAGCGGATATTCAGGTTCAGTTTCGAATTAATAAATTGTTTAACATAATAATTTACCTTGTTAGGTAATAACAATGAATTATAATATGTTGAACCGTCCATAGTTACAACCGTTGGTTTCAATGGATTCTTCCCTAAGCCTGATTTGACTAATATTGCGGCAATCAACGTCACAACATAGCGGCTTGCCCGTTCAAACAAATTGTCAATTATATAGTACAAAGTCTGCCGATCAATATCATTCGCACATGACTTACTTAAAACACTCTGCCCAAATGGCTGACGCATGTAGGCATCAAGGTCTTTCGTTGTTAATTGATTAATCCCACTGAAGTTAGTAATAAAGAAATTACTAAACAAACCATCTTGCATAGCTTTGCGAATGACATATAAACAAAGTAAGCCAAGATAGCGACCAGATACGCGTTTCTCAAGCAAGGAACGACCTGGATCAACCGTTCCCTCATCCATCTCCATATCAATTTCCGAACTTAAAAGTGGACGATGGTAACCACTCTCGGTATTAATTATCATTCGCTCGCCTAATTGTTCAGAACTTAATTGTGCATGAATCTTGCTAATTTCTTGGCATTTCTCAACATAAGCAGCATTCACACCAGTTCCCCAAATAAAACCAACAAACGAATCATACAGCTCCTCACTCATAGAAGCTCGTCCACCTAAAAGGGTGGCAACAGTATCATTCAAAATACAAATATTCTTGTCACTTGGCAAATTACGCCGCTTTAAGGCAGCTTTTAAATCCTCACCAATCAAGCCGCCTACCACTTCTGGCGCTCTAACTTGTTTGGTAAAGCTAAGGACACGACCATCACGATTTGGCATAATTTCAGCTGGATAACTAAAGCAAAAACCAATATCGTCACTCAGATTAATGACTGGTTCAATGAAGCTGACAATCTTGTCGTAAAATTCGACCTTACTAAGTTCAGCTTCCGAACCTGGCATTGGATAAACAGCAAAATGTTCAATATCAGGTTGCTTGTTAGCGTGCATAGTTAGCACCGCCACGCGAAAATTGGTGCCACCAGCATCTAAAACAATACAAGGTTTCTCAAAAGGAACTTTGTTCTCTACACCAATAAAAGTAGGAAGCATAGCAAGTGGTAAGCTGTCATATAATTTAGCTAGTCTGTCTGCCTCTTGATCTGGCAACAAACCAATTGACATAGCTTCAAGCATATGTCCAAGCTCCTGTGTCATATCTATCTGCTCAGCATCTAATTCATATTTTTGCAAAAATGCTTTTACTTCTGGTTTGGTCATTCTCCACCTCATAGTTTATACTTTAGCTAGGCCTTATTTTAGCTCATTATAATCAAAAAAGCTGTCTAATGCAGTAACGTTCTAATTTTAACACTTAGTGAGGAAATTGGCTGACTATTTTACAATTGCGAGGTATGCATATGCTAACACCTGATTCAAAATATCAACTAATTATTGTCGGATTAGGACGGGTCGCAATCAAGCATTTGAAAGCTTTCTACAATTTACGCGAATTTTTTGCTTCTTTAATCTTAGTTGAGCCAAATAAGCAGCAGATTGAACGTTTCTGTGTGCAAAATCAAAAGTATTTGCCTGGCACTGTTTTGTTCTTTTCTGATTTGGCCGAGGCTTTAGCTAACCAACCTGAAGCCAAAAGAATAGTTGCCATCACAACTCCTTCCAATCTGCACTATGAGCAAGCTAAACTAGCACTTGAAAATAATTGTCATTGTTTAATTGAAAAGCCAGTAACGCTCAATTTGACGGAAGCAAATGACTTATTAGCTCTCAGCCAGTCTAAGCATTTACAAGTTGCTATCGGCCATATTTATCGCTATATTCCGCTAGTTAAAGAGTTACAAACTTGTTTAGCATCTGGTATGATAGGCAAAATTCTCATGGCAAAATTGGAGCTTGAATGGGGACATAGTCAAGAATACTACGATCAGGCTGCCTGGCGTGGCACTTATGCCAAAGATGGTGGGGTTTTAATGAATCAGAGTATTCACGCCTTGGATCTCCTCTTCTATCTGTTAGATAGCAAGTTAGCCAAAGGGACAGCTTATTTAGCTCAACTAAATCACACAATTGAAGCAGAAGATTACGCAGCTTGCTTGCTCGTTGACAACAAAGGGCGCCAAATCAACCTAAATTGCACAACTTCTACCCTGCCTAATCAGCATTATGCGTCATTCAAGTTAATTGGTGAATCTGGTGACTTAACTCTCTCTATGCATAATAAAAGCTTCAAAGTTAGCATTCATAACAAAAATGGGCAAGAACGTTTTTGGCACTTAGCTATTTTCCTTCTGCCTTTATATTGGCGAAACAGAGGGCCACATGCTTGGACAAGTTGGACTAATCCGCATCAAGCTATATATGCTGATTTAATCTCTAGCATCGAAAATGATCACGCCTGCCTAGCTAACTTAGAGTCAGGCATTTCGGCTTTACAAGCTGTTTTGACCTTGTATAAAGCAGCCCAAACAGAAAGCTATGCTAACAATGAGCCATTAGCTGAATCCAAGTCTATGCAAGATTTTTTTAAGGCTTAAGATATGGCAATCCTCAAACTGATAATCTGGCTCATTCTCTTAATGCCATTAGCTATTTCAGATTGGAAATGTAGTAAAGTTAAGCTTTATCTTTGGCTTGGGCCTAGCTTATTAGTCAATCTTTATTGGCTCTATGCTTTTAAGCAGTTTAGCTGGATGCTTATCTGTTTTAATTTGTTACAAATTGCTTTTTTCTTATTCACTAAACAAGTTTACTTTGGCATAGGTTTAGCTGATTGGCGCTTACTTACATGTGCCATTTTTTATTTCAATTGGCAAGCTACAGCATCTTATCTGTTAATAAGTTGTCTGTTGATTGTCCTATACCATCTTTACTTAAAACTAAGTTTGAAAGAAAAAGACGATCCTAAGTCGAAACTCAGTGCGTCTTATCCCTTGCTACCATTTTTTGCACTTGCAAATGGCCTAGAGCTTATTTATCAATTAGCTTTACTCATCATCTAATTTCAAAACAGCCATGAAAGCATCTTGTGGAATGGAGATTGAGCCTATCTGGCGCATCTTCTTCTTACCTTCTTTTTGCTTCTCTAGCAATTTTTTCTTACGCGAAATATCACCGCCATAGCACTTAGCAAGCACATCTTTGCGGTAAGCTCTTACTGTCTCACGCGCAATTACTTTGCCGCCTATAGCTGCCTGAATTGGAATTTCAAACATCTGTCTTGGAATATTGTCTCTCAACTTCTCACACATCTTACGCGCGCGCGTATAAGCACTTTCCTCATGCACGATGAATGATAAAGCATCCACTACATCGCCGTTAATCAGAATATCTAATTTGACTAATTTATCCTTTTCATAATCTAGGAAATCATAGTCAAGCGAAGCATAGCCACGTGTTCGAGATTTCAAAGCATCGAAGAAGTCGTAAATAATTTCATTAAACGGCAGATGATACTCAATATTGACACGATACTGGTCAACATACGTCATATCGATAAACGTGCCGCGGCGCTCCT
This sequence comes from Amygdalobacter nucleatus, assembly GCF_029167365.1. Taxonomy (NCBI): domain Bacteria; kingdom Bacillati; phylum Bacillota; class Clostridia; order Eubacteriales; family Oscillospiraceae; genus Amygdalobacter; species Amygdalobacter nucleatus. The sequence continues at coordinate 911,933 of NZ_JARFNM010000001.1, read as the reverse complement.
GGCAGAGCTCCATGATATTGCCGACATAATCTTTAGGCGCCATAATATCGGCTTTGACAATTGGTTCACGCATCTCCGAAATTTTCGAAGGATCTGGCATGTTAGTTGGATTATCCAACATGAGAGTCTCACCATTGGTCATTATTAACTCATACATAACTGATGGAATTGTCGAAATTAAATCGAGGTTAAACTCGCGTTCCAAGCGCTCCAAACTTATTTCATAATGTAAGAGGCCCAAAAAACCGCAGCGAAAGCCAAAGCCCAAAGCTAAAGATGTTTCAGGCTCAAATGAGATACCGCCATCGTTCAAAACTAATTTGCTCAAAGCGTCTTTCAAATCTTCATACTTGGCACTATCAGCTGGATAAATACCGCAGTAAACCATCTGTCTAGCTGGCTTATAGCCTGGCAAAGCTTCCTTAGCAGGGTGATTTGCCAGAGTGACAGTATCACCAACTTCAGAATCGTGTATGTCTTTAATAGAAGCGGTAAAATAGCCAACCTCACCTGTCAAAAGTTCCTTACAATCTGACTGTTGCCCGGCTTTGAAATAGCCTACTTCTGTAACATCATACTCAGTCTGGCTATGCATAAAGCGAATGCGATCGCCTTTTCTTAAAGAGCCATTTTTAATTCTGACGTGTACAATAACACCTTGATAAGCATCAAATTTGCTATCAAAAACCAAAGCTTGCAAAGGACCATCTTCATCGCCTGTTGGTGCAGGTAAATATTTAATGATCGCCTCTAACAAATCATCGATGCCGATATTATTTTTGGCCGAAATTAAAGGCGCATAGGAAGCATCGATACCAATTGCTTCTTCTATTTCGTTTCTGACAACTTCTGGTTGGGCAGATGGTAAATCAATCTTGTTGATAACTGGCAAGATTTCCAAATTAGCATCAGCTGCAAGATAGCAATTGGCCAAGGTTTGCGCTTCCACACCCTGGGCTGCATCAACGACCAAAATTGCACTCTCACAGGCTGCTAACGAACGGGAAACTTCGTAATTGAAATCAACGTGCCCCGGTGTATCAATCAAATTGAGTACATAAGTCTCACCTGACTTAGCTGTGTAATACATTCTACTAGCCTGGGCTTTGATTGTAATGCCACGCTCACGCTCAATATCCATGTTGTCAAGCACTTGCTCTTGCATTTCACGTTCAGTGAGCACACCTGTATCTTGAATCAGGCGATCGGCTAAAGTTGACTTACCATGATCAATATGCGCAATAATACTAAAATTTCTTATCAAATCTAAACGCTTTTGCGTCATCAATAAACTACTCCCTGTCAATTAATGTGGTATGCCGACTCGGCTGAAAGGATAAAAGCGTAATAAGCTGCGGCCAACAATCGATTTTGTCTTAATTGGGCCAAAATAGCGGCTATCTGAACTATGTTCACGATTATCACCAAGTACGTAAATCTCATCATCTGCCAAGGTAACTTTAGCAAAAACTGGATCTAATACATTCGTCACAACTTGCTCAGACAAATAATCCTCTTTTAACAACGTACCATTTCTATACACATGAGCATCTTTAATTTCGATTGTGTCGCCAGGCAAGCCAATCACACGCTTAACTAAATGGATATCCGGCATATCAGGTACAGGCTTAACGTCACGCTTCAAATTCCCGTCACTATCTTCACTATAATTAATCTTTATTTTTGGCTTAATGAAGGTAATAATCTTGCCATAAGGTGGCAAGAAAAAATAGCGACTCACTTTCTCAACAATCAGATTATCGCCATTGTAAAGTGTCGGATACATAGAACTACCGTCGACAATATTCCGTTGAGCTACAAACGTAACAAAAATGAAGGCTAGAACAAAAGCTAAAAATAAGGATTTCACCCATGAAAAGACTTCATTCATGAGCTTATTAGAAGCCTTACCTTCATGCACATCGACGCGACTAGGTACAGCCACATTCTCTGGGCTGAAATCAGCTACATTATTTTCTTCTAAATTGTATGATGGTGAATCTGGCATATCTAATCTCTCCAAAGCTTGCTTAGCATGGCGCCTCTGTTCAGCAAAATTACGATTAAGGACAGATCTATTTTCATCTCTAAAAGGCACACGATAGCTGTTTACTTGGCTCACAATCGGACCTGACGTTGGCTTATTTTCATCATCGATAATGATCGCTTTCCTGCGTCTTTTCCGAATTTTTCGCTTGTTAGCTGTGCCATCTTCGTCTTTGAGCGCATCCTTTCTCGCTACATCCGCCATCAACATATTGCGTAAATAGCCTAAACGAACCTGCTTATCTAAAGCTTGTTTATCAAAATTGATAGCCCGAACCGACGGCTCAGGTCTAGGCGAAGCTGCCTGATCTGTAGCTGTCTTATCGAGCTTAAAATGACTTTGTTTAGAAGAATCCAATCTTAACTTCCCCTTTAGTCTTCCTTAGTTGCAACATCAATCCCCAATTCATCCAACTGACCCTGGCTAACAGCTGAAGGTGCCTGTGTCATCAAGCAAGCTGAAGTTTGAACTTTCGGGAAAGCAATAACGTCACGAATATTTTCTGTATCAGTCAAAAGCATAACGAGACGATCCATACCGAAAGCCAAGCCACCGTGTGGAGGTACTCCATACTTAAAGGCATCCAAGAGGAAACCGAATGAAGCTTGAGCTTGTTCAGCCGTAAAGCCAAGTAAGCCTAAAATCTCTTTCTGTAATTCCTGATCATGGATACGAATTGAACCACCACCAGCTTCATAGCCGTTGATAACCATATCGTAAGCCTTAGAACGTACTTTCAAAGGATCTGTCTTCAAATAAGCGCGGTCATCATCCTTCAACATGGTAAATGGATGGTGTTCAGCAACATAGCGCTTCTCTGTCTCATCATAGTCAAGCAATGGGAAATCAACGACCCAATGAACTGACAATTTCTTTGGATCGATTAAGCCACGTTGACTTGCTAATTCGCAACGCAAATGACCTAAAGCATCATTGACAATCTTACGATCGCTATTAGCTACAATAAGGATCATATCTTTAGCTTCTGCTTCCAATCGAGCTTTTAAGCTCTCAACAAACTCAGGCGTTGCATATTTAGCAAACGAACTACGCTTAGCATCACCTGTCATCCATAATAAGCCACCTGCACGATAGGTCTTGACGAATTCAGATAATTTATCTAATTGCTTACGGCTTAAATCATCACCATCTGTTAATTTAATAGCCTTAACAGCACCTTTTTCGCTCTCTAAAGCTGTCTTAAAGACTGTGAAATCAAGCGTATTAGCCAAATCTGAAATATCAACTAATTCCATGCCGAAGCGTAAATCTGGTTTATCGGAACCATAACGCTCCATAGCCTCACAATAATCCATGCGCTTGAGTGGCAATTGAATATCAATACCTTTGAGTTCACGAAAAACACGTTGAATGAAACGCTCAGCAACGTCCATAACATCAGCTTCATCAACGAAGCTCATCTCCATGTCAATCTGGGTAAATTCAGGTTGACGATCAGCACGCAAGTCTTCATCGCGGAAGCAGCGGGCAATTTGAATATACTTATCAAAGCCTGCTACCATCAACAATTGCTTAAAGAGCTGTGGTGACTGTGGCAAAGCGAAAAACTCGCCCTTGAAAATACGACTAGGTACAAGATAGTCACGTGCGCCTTCTGGAGTTGACTTACCTAAGATAGGTGTCTCCAAATTGATAAAGCCCTCTTCTTCAAAGAAGCGATTGGTCAATTGTGTCAACTTAGAACGCAACATGATGATCTTCTGCAAAGCTGGACGTCTTAAGTCCAAGTATCTATATTGCAATTTCAAGGAATCTTTGACTTGGACATCATCTTCAATATAGAAAGGAGTTGTCTCTGACTCAGCAACAATTCTAATCTCGCTCAACAGTAATTCATACTGACCAGTTGGCATATCTGGGTTAGGATTGGAACGTATGCGTAATTGGCCTTTAACTGCTAAGACATCCTCGCTGCGTACTTTAGCTGCTAAATCGCGTACTTCTTTAGGACATGTATCATCAACCACTAGTTGCATCAAACCGCTTCTATCGCGTAAAGTAATAAAAATCAAAGCACCTAAATCACGTTGCTTTTGGCACCAGCCCATTAATGTGTAATTCTGGCCAACAACTAACTTATCTAATTCAGCAACATAGCACGTACGTTGCAAACCAGTAATCGTGTTATTCATACTTCTACTCCTTAATATTACCTAGTCAGCAAGCAAAACAGCCTCTAATTGGCTTAAATCTTGCAAACTGAATTCTGTTTCTAACTCTTTACCTGTATCAAGATCTTTCAACTTTGCACTATTATTGGCAAGCTCAGTTTCACCTAAAACTAGACAATAACGATAATTGCGCTTATTGAGATATTTCATCTGTGCTTTGAATGAACGATTATCAACATCTTGTTCAGCGACAATGCCTTTTTGTCTCAAAGTCCAAATCAGCTTAGCTGCCATTTCACGTTCAGCCTCAGCTTGGGCAACGACATATAAGCAAGGTCTAAATTGCTTAAAGTCTCGATTCTGCTCTTTTAAAGCTAAATGCAAGCGCTCTAAGCCAATTGAAAAGCCCATACCTGGTAGATCTGGTCCGCCTAACAATTTGACAAGGCCATCATAACGGCCACCGCCACAAACTGTTGAAGCTTGACCAGTTGTCTGATTATCCAAGATAAATTCAAAGACTGTATGGCAATAGTAATCAAGGCCACGCACAATCCTCGGATTAATTTCATAAGAAATGCCGAGATTGTCTAAGCCATGCAAGACCTGTTGCCATCTTGTCTTATCTTCATCAGTTAAGCAATCTAAAATAAGTGGTGCGCCCTGCACAATCTCCTTACAAGTTGGGACTTTGCAATCAAGCACGCGCAACGGATTCTTCTCAATTCGATTTTGACAATCGAAGCACAAATCAGCTACATGTGGCTTCAAATAGTCTAATAAGCGAGCGTGATAAACCTTTCTGCTCTCAGTTGAACCTAAACTATTTAGCTTCAAGCTGACATTCTTTAAGCCAACTTCCTGGAAAAATTGCTTGATCAAAGCAATAATCTCAACATCTGTCTGACTAGCTTGACTACCTAGGCACTCCAAACCCAATTGATGGAATTCACGATAACGGCCCTTCTGCACATTCTCAGCTCTAAAGGCAGAAATTTCATAATAAAGGCGCTGTGGCAAAGCTTCGTTAAATAAGCCATTCTCCACAAAAGCTCTTACTACACCTGCCGTAGCTTCTGGCCGTAAAGTCAACATTCTCCCGCCACGATCGGCGAATGTGTACATCTCTTTCTGCACAATATCACTAGTTTCACCAACGCCACGATTAAAAACTTCGGTATATTCAAAAGTCGGTATTCTAATCTCACCGTAAGCAAAGCTTCGACAAACTCTAGCAAAAATAGCTTCTATCTCATGCCATTCATGACATTCATTTGGTAAAAGATCTAATGTACCCTTAACTTTTTTATACTGAGCCACTAGTACAAGCCTCCTCATTATTTGACAATCGCAGCTAAAATTTTAGCACAATTTAACCGCTTGCGCTGTAAAATAAAGGCATTTAAGACTTATTCAAAGCTAGTTTCGCTTATTTAGTTAGTGTTGTTGCAAAAAAGTCAGGTAATTTTGTGAAAAGCTCTAACCACTCACTCTTAGTTTGCATTTTGCCACAAATCTGCCGTAAATTAGATGATTGCGGCCTAGCTTTCAGCCAGGGCATAATCAAGCCACGAAATTCATGGCAGGCTATATGTTCACCCAAAATTTCGCACATATCTTCAAAGCATTGTCTAAGTGCTAAGCAACGTTCAGATGGGCTAATTTCGGCTTGACCTGTTTTAAGCATTTGGAATATCCAAGGATTTCCACAAGCAGCTCGCCCAATCATGAAGCCATCAACGTTAGCTATCTTTCTAATCTCGTCACAATCAGCTTGACTTTTGATGTCACCATTAGCAATGAATGGAATATCACCAAAGCCATGTTCAACCAATGCCTGCTTAACATCAGCAAACAAAGCCCAATCAGCATGACCGCTATACATCTGTTTGGCGGTGCGCGCATGTAAAACCAGTCTATCTGCGCCAGCTTCAGCCAAATGCAAGGCAAAGTCTTTCGCTGTATTATCCTCAGAATAATAACCTTTTCTGAATTTGGCCGTTACAAACACACCACTTCCAGCTAAATAAATTTTTAAGGCCTTAACAATAGCGCAAGCTCTTTCTTCTGTCAGCATTAAAGCCGCACCTGCACCAGTTTGACAAACTTTTTTGACTGGACAGCCCATATTGATGTCAATCGTTGTACATTGCTTAAGAATAGGATCGGCCATAATTTTGTCACAGGCTCGCACAAAATCATCTGGTTCAGAGCCAAATAGCTGGATTGCTACAGGGCCTTCACTTTCAGGATCAATTAAAAGATAACGCCAAGATGGCTCTAAGCCATTGTAGATAATTCCCCTCGCACTCACCAATTCAGTTGTATTAAAGTCACATTGACCTTTGTGGCAAAGCCTACGAAATGGCAGATGGCTGAAGCCAGCCATCGGTGCCAAAAAATATGTTTGCTTACGAAATGCTGTCAGACTAATTTGCATATTTTTCCTTTCAAAAAAGATTAATTAGCTTTCAGCTCACTAGGCATTTCTTTAGGTAAGAACAAAGTAATGACAAAGCCAATGATGAACAGTGGTACAACGGCCAAAATTGTCAAACGTGGCTTACCTGTCAACCAACCAATCAAGGACATCAAAGCCGGACCCATGATAGCAGCAAAGCGTCCGAAAATGTTATAGAAGCCAAAGAATTCATTGTTTTTCTCAGGTGGGATTACTTGCGCAAAATAAGATCTGCTCAAAGCTTGAATACCGCCTTGTGAAGAAGCAATCAAGGTTGACATGATTAACAAGTGCCAGACGTTGCTCATAAACATACCCGTGCAAACTGTAAACAAATAAGGCAACATAGCAACCTGTATCAAACGAATAGGTGTAAAGAACTTCGTCAACCAACCATACAAAATGGCAAATGGGAAAGCGACTATTTGGGTTCCTAATAATATAACAAGCAAAAGCGCCGTATTTACAACGTCTTGTCCCAAAACACTTTGCACATAAGGTACAACCATACTGATAATCGTATCAACGCCATCAATATAAAAGAAATAAGCAACTAAGAAAATGAAAGCTACTTTATATTTACTAATATCCTTGAATGTCTGATAAATCTCTTTGAATGAATGCAATAAAGCATGTTCTGGCTTAGGCGACCAATAAACTTGTTGTACATCAATTAACATCGGAATGGTAAAAATTAACCACCAAGCACCAGTAATCAAGAAGCAAATTTGATAACCAAGCGGATTACTCATACCCAGCATATAAATAATGGCTAAAGAGATACCGAAAGGAATAATACTCGTGATATAACCCCAAGCAAAACCATATGATGATATCTTATCCATTCGCTCTTTTACAACAGAATCAACTAGGAAAGCATCATAAAAAATGATAGATGCGTTATAGCAAACATTCGTCAATACATAAGCTAAACAAATGGTATACCACAAATTAGCTGGTATTACTGCTAACAACATAGTGGTAAGGATGCCAAAAAGGGCGAAGAAGGTAAACATTTTCTTCTTATAGCCACGGAACTCAGCTAAAGTACCTAAAATTGGGCTGATCAAAGCTAAGATGATTGAGCTAATTGAATTGAACCAACCTAACCTCATCTGCGCTTCAGAATTGGCAATTATACCTATAAAAGCTGGAAAAGCAGCTGTGCTAATTGCCACTGAAAAGGCTGAATTTCCCACATCATAAAGCATCCAGCTCCATTCACGCCGTGTCCGTTCTTTGGCAATTAATTCTTCTGGGCGCTTCTGGCCAATAATCTTACGCCTAACCCAAATATCTTTGCGCGACTTGAGTGGCTCATTTAATTGCTGATCGAAAGCTGTCATTAATAACCTCCCGCTGCTTACGCAGTTCATAGACGTATAGTATCATATAAGCTACATAAAGGTAACAGTTAATGACTGTTTTTTGCATAATTAAGCTAAAAATATAAATCAAATGACGCATTTATTGCTCTTTTGCAGGCGGAATAAAGGCTGAATATTTAGCTAAAATACGCTCACAACTTGGACCAAAATTATTTTGCCAAATAGCTAAATCACCTTGCTCTAAACTTTCTACACTCTTTTTCACATCTAAAACCCGCTGATTGGCAGAGCCTCTAAATCTGAGCATTAAATCCTTCTGAGCAATTTGAAATAAGCCATCGACTAACGTATCACATTGCATGAGAATTTGCTTCTGAACTGGATTTTGGATTATCTGTTCAATTTTGTAGCCTGAAAACAACCAAATATTTAAGTAACGTCCACTATTTTCTGAGTCAGATTCAGCCACCATTTCACGCAACAAGCCTAAAATGTTAGCTAACTCAGGGCCCTGCTGCATCGGTTCGCCGCCTAAAACTGTTAAACCAGAAACGTAGGGATTACGCAGCCATCTAGCCAACTTAACTGTTACTTCAGGCGTCCATATTTCGCCATATTTGAAATCTTGATACAAGCCATTGAAGCAGCCAGGACAGTTAAACGTACAGCCAGTCACAAAGACAGTTGAGCGAATACCTGGGCCATTTGCCACATCAAATTCACGTAATTGGGCGTAACGCATAACTTAATCCTTTCTAATTTAACTGTTTTACAATCGCAAGCAACAATAAAGAGTTAGCCATTTTCATAACTAACTCTCTGTCATTCAAAACCATATCTGGTTAAATATGTAAGACACGACTCTTAATCTCTTTCGTGCGTCCTTCATTCCAGAAATTAGAACCCAAATAGCCACAAGTTCGACGTACAACTGTCAACTTATTGCGATTATTATTGCCACACTGTGGGCAAGTCCAGATATTTTTATCATCTAGCTTTATCTCACCACTATATCCACATTCATGGCAATAATCGAGCTTAGTATTGAACTCAGCGTACATGATTGTATCGTAAATATACTGAATCATCTCCAAAATAGCAGCAATATTGTTCTGCATATTAGGTATCTCAACGTAAGAAATCATACCGCCTTTGGAAAGTGGCTGGAATTCTGCTTCAAACTTGAACTTATCAAACACGCTGATATGCTCGCGGACATCTACATGATAAGAGTTTGTGTAATAACCTTTGTCTGTGACATTTTCAATTTCACCAAAATGAGCTCTATCAATTGCACAAAATCTATGCGTCAAAGACTCAGCTGGCGTACCATAAACACTGAAGCCTAAACCAGTTTCAGCTTTCCACTTGTCAGCAGCATCATTAAGTTTGTGCATAACACGCAAAGCAAAGGCCTTACCTTCAGGCGTTGTATGGCTCTTACCTGTTACCAAATAACTAGCTTCGTACAAACCGATATAACCAATGCTCAAAGTTGAATAACCTTTTTCGAGGAATTTGGCAATCTTCTCGCCTTCCCCTAAACGTGCAATTGCACCATACTGCCAGTGTAATGGGCTAACATTAGAATTAACTGTCATCAGGCGTTCATGTCTAAGTAAAAGCGCTTTTTTAACAATCTGAAGTCGCTTATCGAGCATCTTCATATAGCCTTCTTCATCGCCACGATTTAGCAAACCAATTTGTGGCAAGTTCAAAGTCACAACGCCTTGATTGAAGCGGCCATCAAAGACATATTCACCCTTCTCATTTTTCCAAGGACTCAAGAATGAACGGCAACCCATTGGGCTAAAGACATTGCCTTCATACATCTTACGCATCTTCTTAGCTGAAATATAGTCAGGATACATGCGCTTAGCTGTGCATTCAGCGGCCAATTTTGTTAGATAGAAATAAGGTGCACCCTCACGAATATTGTGTTCATCCAAAACATAGATAAGTTTAGGGAAAGCTGGTGTAACGTAAACGCCGCACTTATTCTTAATGCCCTCAATTCTCTGTCTCAGAATCTCTTCTGTAATCATGGCAGCTTCTTTGGAGTATTCATTCTCAGGTGGGCAATACAAGAACAAGGTAACAAACGGTGATTGACCGTTGGTTGTCATTAAAGTATTGATCTGATACTGCACTGTCTGCACACCATCTTTGATCTCTCTTCTAGTTCTGCGCCAAGCTACCTCTTCAGCATTTTGCTGATTGGCTGCACTTACTTCTGCACCATAAACGTCTTTTTGTTCTTCTAAGACCTCAGCTAAATAGCGCTTGAAAGACTTGCGCACAAATGGAGCTAAGATGCGATCAAAGCCGTTTATGGACTGACCGCCATACTGGTTAGACGCAACTTGCGCAATAATCTGAGTTGTAACTGTACATGCCACGCGGAAAGTGTGTGGTGTTTCAATCTGATTGCCATTGATAACTGTACCGTTATTCAACATATCTTCTAGGTTGACTAAGCAGCAATTAAAAATCGGCTGAATTGCATAATCAAGATCATGGTAATGAATTGCGCCTGAATCATGTGCCTGCAAAATATCCGTTGGCATAATCTTACGACGAGCAATATCTTTGGAAACTTCACCAGCAATCAAGTCACGCTGCGTTGCGGCTAGGAAGGCATTTTTGTTAGAATTCTCATCCATAGCGTCACGGTTAGTTGCTTCAATCAAGCCAATGATGCCGGCATCTGTCGTGTTATCTTTACGTTTGAAGCTCTGTACAGCCTTGTAATTCTCATAAGCTCTAGCTGTAGCGGCATTGTCATGCTTGATCAAACTGTAATAAACCTGATCTTCAATCAAATAAATGGTAATAGCACGGGGAATATTTCTAGCAAACTCCTCAATTTCACATGCAATTTCTTCCGCTTGACCATCTACAAAATTACCTGTGGCGGAGTTCATGGCTTTTTCAATTGCAATCTTGATCTTCTCACGATCAAAAGCAACTACTTTACCATCACGCTTGATAACTTCTAATGACATAATGTATTCCAGTCCCCTCTAATTACTACTACAAAATATAGCGGTTAAACATTTTAAGGAAAAGCCTAAACTTCGAATTGCCATTCGATTTAAACACTACATATTGTGTTGTATGTAGGCCTAACGCTTGGAATTTTACCATGGATAGATGCAAGCTGCAAGCTACATTAAACTATCTCATAGCTAAGTAACGCCAGATATAGTAGCATAAGCATCGCCTATTTTGCAATTAAATTAAGTTTTCTTCCAAATCACATAGCGCAGATTAGCTAGCATACTGGCAAAAACACCTTATTTTGCTTATAAAGACTTAGCAGGTTTAAGTAACACAAGCGTATTAATCTTGTATTATTTGCTAGAAATCAATTTAATATACAAACTTTTCGCATTTAGCTTATAATTAAACGCGTATATAAGTATATTTACTATGAGGTAACAGCATTGAATACCAAGCACTTTCGTCAAGCTGACGGCGATCCATCTGAACAGACAGATAACGTAGATAAAACCAAAATTAAAAAAATTGGTCTCAAAACCTTATCTTTCAAACTTATCGGTCAAGCCAAAAATAAATCTAAACTAGCAATTTCACCTTTGTTTTATACTGCTGCTTATTATTTATTACGAGTAGTTTTTGCTATCTTTTTCCGTTTCACCTGTGAACGAAAGTTCGATAGTCAGAAATTACAAGGCCCAAGTATCATTATCGCCCCACACTCATCTTTGATCGATCCGCTTCTAGTTATGCTTGCTTTAGGCAGCCAGATGAAACTTCACTTTGTCGCAGGCAGCTTCTTACAAGAAGGCAAAGGCTTTTTACCTTGGATAACGGCCAAAATGAAAACCATCAACATTACGCAATTTAACAGCGACTACATTGCTGTTAAACAAATGTTGACGATGCTTAGAAGTAATGAATCAATTGCTATTTTTCCAGAAGGAGAACGCACACCTGATGGTAGACATGAACTTTTTTCAGACGCTTTCATCAAATTAGTTCAACGTGCTAAGGCCAATTTGATTTATTGCAATATTGATGGCGCCTTTCTCTCCTGGCCACGTTGGAGTGGTTACAAAGGCTTACGTTTTGGCAAAATTACAGCTACAAGCGAGCTTATCTATACAGGTGAACAAACGAGCAAGCTGGAATTAGATGAAATTCGGGAAAAAATGGCAGAGCTCCTGCAAATCAATGATTATCGCAATCAGTTATTGAGAATCAAAAACGGCAAAAAAGCTTATAACTATTGGCACTATAATCTCGCTCGCGGCTTGGACAATCTGCTTTACAGCTGCCCTAACTGTCAAGAGCACTTAGTCATTTATCAAGCTAACCGTAACAGTATTGCCTGCTCTTTCTGTAATTTCAAGGCAACTATCGGGGCAGATGGTCTATTCAAGGAAGCAATTAACTTTCCAGCCATCGGCAAAATGAAAATTGGTGTTAGTGCTAACCCAATTGTTTGGCATCTTTGGCAAATTCGCCATACAACTGTACGCTATCTCAAGGAATTAGCACCTGAATATATCTATCCAAGTAGCGGTGAAGCTACAATTGAAAAATTCAGCAACCAGCACGCAAGCGGTGAATGTATCTGCAAGAATGTAGCAAGTTATTTCGTTTTAGATTGGGCAAATGAAAGTCCACGTTTCACCTTTGCTTTTAACACTGAAAACAAGCCTGATTTAGCTGAGTTTAAGCAAGATTTAGAAGCGCCAAACGCTTGCACTATCTTTGCAACTAAGGACCGTGCTGGCATAGATTTGAACTACTTGATTCAAGTTCCACCCCAACATTTCGTTTACGAAGATATAAACAGCTATATTCAATTCTGGTACAAGGACTTTAGGATTACCTATTATCCAACTGATACGAAAATTGCTTATGTTTACCGTGACTTGATTGAAGGTTTAGGCCAAGCTGAACTCGATCCGCGCTTAGCGCGTTGTCACGTTGACGATGCAAGAAGTTTGATCAGCGATTACAAAGTAAAACAACAAAAGCTAAGCAAGGAATAATAAATATGCCAGAATTACCAGAAGTTGAAACAATTAGACGTGGCTTAAATAAGTTAAGTAGCCAGACTGTCTTGAAGGATTTTACTAAAGTCAGCCCTTATTGTTTTCACGATTCTGAAAATTTATTAGCTAACTCACTCAATGGTAGTGAGCCGCTTACATTAAGTCAATTCGTACGCCAAGGCAAGTATCTCATAGCTGAAATTAAGCAATGTGAACAAATTGCATTCTTAATTATCTTTCATCTGCGTATGACTGGCAAGTTAATTGTTACTGATACAGTTATAGATTGGCCGAAGCATACACATTTTTATTTCACCTTAGAAGATAAAGCTAGAGCTACACATTATCTGTATTTCAACGACATAAGACGCTTTGGAGGTGCTGTTGTCCTCACAAAAGAGCAAATTAAAGCTTATTCGAGTCTAACTAAACTGGCTTTTGACGCTTACACCTACAAACTAGCATATACAAGCTCCCCGCTTAAGGAGTCAGATGCCCTAGCTTGTTTTCAAAATAACTTAGTAAAACATCCTAAAACACCAATTAAAAGTCTACTCTTAGATCAAACAGTTATTGCTGGTTTGGGCAATATTTATGCAGACGAATTGTTATTCATTAATCAGATTCATCCTCTCTCTTTGGTTAGCTATCTAAGTTTTGAACAAATTAGTAAATTGTTCTATAGTATAAAACCACTTCTTACGCAAGCAATTGGTCATCATGGCACTACTTTTAGCGACTATGTTGATAGCTTAGGTCATAAAGGTACATTCCAACTTGAACTAAAAGTCTATAAACGCAGTAAGCAAGCTTGCTCTATTTGTCAAACTGAAATTTGTAAAATTAAAATAGCTGGCCGAAGCAGCCATTTCTGTCCAAAGTGTCAAGCATATTACGGGCCAAAGTTAAATTAATTGCTATAATGAAATGACTGTCTCTAGGATGGTAGAAGGAGTAATGGTCATGCGTTCTAAGCGAGCTAAATTAGCCTGGCAACTAAAATTAGCACACAAAGAAAGTCAATTATTCACTAATGATGAAGCCAAGCAAGATATAAGTTATCGGCCGCTTAATCTCCTTTTGACAAGTTCTTTGAATAAACACACAACTCAGGACCAAATGAATGATTCTAAGCCAGCCCAAGCTGAACTAGACACAAATAAGCTAAGTGCCAAAGATGAGAAACTTGAGCTAGATTCTGAGCCTATAGCAAATTCTAGTGCTCTACCCCAAAATTTAGAAATATTAACCTATCGTGGTTTGGCCAAAGATAAGGCTGCTCAATTAACTAGCTATAAGTCACGGCAACAATTGCCAAATTCTGATGATATAACTGATAATTCAGAAGTTAAACATGAGCTATTTATGCAACTTAGACACGAAGGTGCTGCTACTTTCAATTTTTCCAAAGCTTTAGCTAACAAATTTTGGCAAAACAGCAAGGCTAAGCAAGCCCAAACCAAACTTAAATCTAAACTAAAGACACTCAGCCCTTATCAGAAATTACGCGCTTTTGGCCAAAATATCGCTAAGGAAGCCAAATCAGAATTAGCTAATTGGCGTTCTAATTGGCATAAAAGTCAGATTGATACTTCTATCTATAATCAGCAATTAAATGAAACTAATGCCATAAAACGCTTATTGTCTCGGCATTTCAGCCTGAAACAATCTAGCATTTTTGTCTTAGCTTTAATTATTATCTGTAATTCTTTCTATATTTTACACGGTTGGGCATTGAATAATAAACAAGCAGAGCATCAGTTCAAACAGGCTTTGACGCAAACTAGGGGTATTCAATTAGCTGGTCAACTTACGCAAACTAATGCTGAATTAGAGAAAATCAATTTGAACCTGGCCTACCCTAGCTTCAACGACGATTATCTTAATTTGAAAATAAAAACAAAAGTCGATGAGTTAATCCAACCTTATATTAAAGCGGCTGAAAGCTTGAATGTCAGCCGGCAAAGCCGCTACAAAGCGCTATTGGTAGTCAATTACGATGCCTGTATACTGGCAAAGCGCTTGTTATCAGTTGTATTCACTCTCAATTATTATGAACAGGGCGCCCGCCAAAGCAAATTAACCGATTGGCAGTATTGCTCATTTTATTACGATTTGCCTAATCACCAAGTTTTAAGTTTGCAGGAATTGTTGCCTAATTTAGGCGCCAATTTGCAAGAACTAGCTGATAACTTTAACAATCTTTATCGCTATGAGAAAAAAGAAGAACTTGGCTTGCCTTCTAACATTCAAGCAATGCAAAACCTACTTTTCACTAATGATAAGCTAGTCTTAATTGTCGAACCTAAGCTTTGCCAAGCCAATTTAATAAAACAAAACACTAATCCAAAAGAACTCATTAAGCTCGGTGGTAGTCGCGAAGTATTCAGCAATTATCTCAATTTGAGCTACAAAGAGGCTGGTAAATTTTTCAACGCCAGCTCACCTAAAAAGCTACCGCTTAATTATGATGCTTGGTCTCTTTACTATAACAATCATGATAAAGAGAAACTCTTACCTTATGATTTTAATGAAAAAGCAGCTAATTTACTTTCCTACAAGTTTTTGGCTCTGACTTTTGATCATTTACCTGAAACAGATACTGAATTAGATAATTTATGCAATGTCTTGGCCAAAAATGAAGCACATGCAACATTTTTCATAAGTAAGGCTGAAGCAGATACAAGCTCTAATCTAGCTAAACTCAAAAAATTACAAAAACTAGGCCACGAAATTGCGCTCTTAATCACAAACAATGACTTCACAGAAAAAGACGTAGACAATCTTGATGAGCTTTGTTCAAGCTATAAACAAGATCTAAGTGCTAAGCTAGGGTCTGAAATTAAATTCATCCGTTTAAATAAGCTTAATGTCAATGAAGCGCTTATTAATATTCCAATCATCAGCAATAACAATTATATTCAGGCAACTTATCCTAAAGAAAGCATAAGTCAAATATTAGAACACAATCCTGAACCTGGTGACATTGTAGAATTAACGCCTAATCAAGCTAGCATCGAAGCTCTCTCTGATAGCTTGGAATTACTCAGAGATAGACAGATTCGCTACGCAAATATAAACGAATGTGCAACACTTTACAAAGAAGAGCTTTTGCCTGGTGATGTATATACATCGCTCAAGCAAAATTAAACGTTAATAATTTTCAACTTACGCAAACAAGCTAAAATAAATTGAGCCAATCCAAGCAAGTAACGGCAGGCAAAATTCAAGAAGATAACTAGCTTCTTACGTTTGACGCTATGCCAAAGTTGTGGTCCTTTTGACTTAAAAGCAGCCTTAACTTCTTTAACGGCTCTCTTATGTTCATCAGTTGGCTCTAACAAATAAATCAGCTGACAAACTTCATACATGCGTGCCATATGCTTAACTGTAAGATCCTTTAAGACATAAGCTTGCGTGTGTAGATTTTCGTCATAGTGCAAATTGTGCAGCATAGCCTTGATAACTTTCACTTGATGGCGATAATTTTTGATGATTTTCTGCAAATTAACTGACTGATCAGGTCGCCCAATATAGTATACATAGAGATTAACTGGCAGATAAAACATTGACTTTACACTTTGCAAAGGGACCAAGCTGTAATAATTATCTTCATAAAATACGCCTTCTGGTAGGCAAAGATTGATTGAACGCAAAAAATCCAAACGATAACAAAGTGTATGCATAATTAGAAGATCTCTAAACGACCACTTCTTAACTTCGTCCCAAGCAAATAATTGCTTGGATGGTAAAACATGGCCCAGTTTATTATCAATATAGAAGAACTTTTTATCTCTTTGTAATGGATAAAGCTCTTTGGGACTGAATTCAGACAACATAGGGCGATAATTTTGCTTCAAAATTTCCAAAGTGTAATCAGTAAAAATCAAATCTGGAAAGGTAGCATTTTGAGTAAGCTCATTGATTAACATAACTAACGCTTCTAATGCCTCACTAACAAAGTAATCGTCAGAATCTAGCACTTTTACATATGTACCACAAGCATACTTCAAAGCTAAGTTAATGGCTGAGCCATGGCCGCCATTTGCTTTGTTTAATAGACGAATTGCATCTGGATAACGCTCAACATATGTTTGAGCAATACTAGCTGTCTTGTCAGTAGACCCATCATTGACAATGATAATATCCAAATTCTCTTTATAAGCTAAAAGCGAAATTAAAGCGCGTTCCAAATAAACTTCTGAATTATAAGCTGGAATAATTATCGTCAAAACTTTTTTAGACATGTTGCATTTTCTCCTTATTTTCTATGCAAATAACAAAGTATATGAATCAATTATCAGATTTTCCATCTCTTTTAGCATAAATACCTGGTTTTACAAAACAAATTATGGTAATCACAGTTGCGATCAATAAGAAGACATATAAATTTACTAAACGAGTTAAAAGCATGGTTGTCAAAACTTGCTTATCCCCCACAATATTGGTAAACAGCCGCAAAAAGTTACCTTCAGTCAAGCCCACAGCGCCAGGTGAAGGAATTAAAGAAGCTGATATATTCAAAATAGCTTGCATAGTAAAAGTGTCCAGGAAAAGCTGCCATTTGTTAGTAGTCATACAGTCTTTTAGAGCCATAGCAGCAAAAAACGGTACAGAGGTATAAGCTGCTAACTGAATCAAGTGTAAACCAGCCAGCTCCCAAATCAAGCGCCAATTTTTATTAAAATTGAGTGAGCTTGCAACATAACGTTTGGAAAAGTGCAACAATTTGGCTAGAAGCGCCTTAGGACGCTTAACCAAGCGATGTTTAATTAAAAAATTCAAAATACTACGCGCAGATTTGACAATGATCATGGGATTAAAAAATAAAACAATTAAGAAAGCAGTCGTCACTATATATAACAGGTAGCCTAACGGCAACAAATAGCTAACATAGCCCAAATTATTTTTAACATAGTTAAAACGCAGGATATTAACTAAAGCACAGTAGAATAACATAGCCAAGTTATAGAAAATAGCTAAGGCTATGAAAACGACTGATGTATACGACATAGCTATACCGCGTTTCTTCATATAATACATCTGCATCGGCTGCCCGCCGGAAGATGATGGCGTAATATTGTTGAAAAAGAAGCCAATAAATGAGGTGCAGATAGCTAAGTTATTAGATATATCCACCTTCGGAGCAATATACTTTAGCACCCGAACTATACTTAAAGCTATACAGAGTTGATGAATCAGCATCATCAAAAAGCCAAGCAAGAGCCAATGCCAGTTAGTTGATTGCAAAGAAGTAAGCATTTCATCAAAGCTGTAATCAGTAAAAATGATCCGCCAAGTTAGAAATAGCATCACAATCAGAATTAAAAGGCCAAAGAGTAAATTGCGCGTACTCGTGCCTCGTTCTTTAGCCTTGTTATCACTATCTTCAACAAGCAAATTGTCTACCTGTTTCTTATCTTCTAATTCCATTATTACTTTTATTTCTTAAACGCTGTAAACCAACTACGAAATTCAGCTTCTGTATCCTTCAATTGCTGTTCAATGCTTAAGTCACGATAATAATAAAGTGCTAAAACTTTACTTGCCAAAGCAGCGACTGGCAAGAGTATGGAAATAAAGCCCCTGCCCATGATAATTTCCCAAACAAGTAAGGCACATAAAAGTGCCTTCTTGTCAGCATAACGAGCTATCTTCCACACATAAACAAACAAAGCAATATACACAATTCCGATCAAAACAGCTGGGATAAGTAGTGTTGCGCCGGGTAATTTAGAATGAAGCCCATGCCAAAAATAAGGCATATATAAATCATCTGAATTAACATTCAAAAATGCAAATAAATTCAATAGTGGCGTCACTAACAAATTAGCTAACATCAACGAAACGGCACTTAATATGCCAAGTACGGCATAAACTTTGTTGACGTTGATATAATTACGAGCCAAAAAATGTAAAAATGATTGACCGATATTTTTGAAATTTTCATTTTCTTCAGCTGTGTTCTCACTAGCTAAAAAAATCTTATCCTTATTATCTGTTTCAGTCTTGTTTGCGTCCATCTCTATATCCTCCCTATAACTGTGGGTGCTCTTGATACTATACCATACTTTGCCGACAAACTTACTAAGTAATTCTTAATTTTGAGCAAAGACGTTATTTCGCATAGAGCATTGCCAATTATACCCATAAGCTTTGGTCAATAGGCAGCTTAAAAATTGCTACAATCAAATCTTTTAAGTCCTTATTGATTTTCATAATTCTTACCAATACTTTCAAGTTAAACAAAATAAGGGTGGTGGTTTGCACCACCCTTTTTTATCATCTAATAGCTTTTATAATTAGCTTGATGATAGTAACTAGAGTTTCTATCTCTAGTCCTAGCTTGATGAGTTTCACTACCGTTTTAGTTAGCTCATCAAGCTTTTTGTTTAACTGTTTCATCTCGTTTCATCTCGTTCCCTCCTTTCTTCTTTGTTGTTTTAGGTGGAGGCTTAAAAGATTTTCTATATCAACTTTGTGAATGAGCGTTTTGAAATAATAGAATTAAAAAAGCCAACTACTGAATTAATTTTGATATGTACCCCTTTTACTGGACACAACCAGTGAAAGGGGTTTTGTATGAAATACGATTATGCTTTTAAACTTAATGCTGTAGAACTATATCGCTCTGGTCAGTGGATTGAGACACCAGAAGGTATAAGTCAAAAGAATTTTAGAAAAAGAATTGTACAATGGTCAAGAATTGCAGATATATATGGTCTTGATTCTCTTCGGCATCCAACTACATGTAAAGAACGTTCGGCTGAATGTAGATATCAGTTAGTAGCTCGTGTACTTGCTGGTGAATCACAAAAATCTGTTGCTATTAGTGCAGGAATTGATAGTGGATTATTGTCTAAATGGGTTCAGACATATAAAGTTAAAGGGTATGAAGGATTAAATCTCAAAAAAGGCAGAAAAAGTAAGAAGGAAGCAAACGTGAGCAAGAAATCCAAACCCACTGATTTAACCCCATCAGAACGTGAAGAATTAATTCGTCTTAGAGCAGAAACTGAATACTTAAAAACGGAGAATGAAGCAATAAAAAAATTAATCGCCTTGAGACACGAAAAATGGGCTGCGGAACTCAAGGCGAAAAAGCAGCAATCATCAAAGAACTCCGTGAAAAAGGATACCAATTAAAATATCTCTTAAAAGCTATTGGCATGTCTAAATCAACTTATTATTTTGAGATTAACAAATCAGATGTAGTTGCTGATCGCAATGAAGAATTACTGATTGTTATTAGAGAAATATTTGAAAAAAACAAGCATAGATATGGTGTTCGTAGAATTTATCATGAATTACTAAATCGTGGATATCATATAAATCATAAGCGAGTTCAACGCCTTATGCATAAAGCAGGATTAGCTGGTAAGCGTCCAAAGGAAAAATATCATTCTTATAAGGGCGAAGTAGGTAAGATTGCTGATAATGTAATAAATAGGGATTTCAGTACAACAGCACCATTGCAGAAATGGACAACAGATGTCTCTCAGTTTAATTTTTCATGGGGGAAATGCTATATCTCTCCAGTACTGGATATGAATACGAATGAAATCATTTCATATAATTTATCAACAAGCCCGAATCTTGAGCAGGTATCAAGAATGCTGGATAGAGCTTTTGAAAAATTCCCATCTGTTGAAGGGCTTATATTTCATTCAGACCAAGGTTGGCAGTATATGCATGCCTATTTTAGAAATACCTTACAGAAACACGGTATTGTACAGTCTATGTCGCGAAAAGGTAATTGTTATGACAACTGTATAATGGAAACCTTCTTCGGAAGACTAAAGAATGAGATGTATTACGGCTATGAGAAAGATTATTCCTCCTTCGAAGAATTCTCAAAAGCAGTTGAAGAATATATAGATTACTATAATAATAAAAGAATTCAGGCAAAAACAAAATGGATGCCTCCTGTACAATACAGGATAGCATCCATGTGTCCAGCCTAGTTCATAAATATGTGTCCAGTATTCTGGGTACATATCAATTTAATAGAAGAGGTGATTTATTTGTTGTTCTAAATAGTTACTACTATCTATCTCCTACTAAGAGATCCATATTAAGTAAGAATGCCTTGTATGCAAGATATGAATAGTAGAGATCTAGCTTATGGCAAATTTCCATCGGAGCATGCATACTGAGAACTGGAATACCCGCATCAACTACCTGCATACCAGTCTTAGCGGCAAATTTGGCAATCGTACCGCCACCACCTGCATCAATCTTACCAAGTGTACCAATCTGCCATGGCAAATTAGCTTTTTCGAAGATGTTGATAACAGCGCGCAAAAATTCACTGTTAGCATCATTGGATGAGCTCTTACCGCCTGAACCGGTATGTTTCATCAAGCAGAGACCTTCAGTTAAGTAAGCATTGTTAGCTTTATCAAAGACATCTGGATACATTGGGTCAAAGGCCGCTGTAACATCAGATGAGATCATGTAGCTCTTACTGATAATTTGATTGTAAATCACACTGTCATATGCTTGGCAGGTCTTTTTGACTAATTGCATCAAGAAAAGTTCATATAGACGAGATTGGGCACCTGTATTACCTTCTGAACCAATTTCTTCCTTATCATACAAGAATGCAATAGATGTACGTTCACATTCGTTAATATCAGCGATAGCTGTAAAGGAAGCAAATGAGCAGAGCTTATCATCCTGGCCATATGATCCAATCATTGAGCGATCTAGGCCAACGTCACGAGCTTTATTAGCTGGGACAATTTCTAACTCACTAGCAATTAAGTCAGCTTCTGTCACACCATATTTTTCAGCAATAATTTCTAAGATACGCTCACGATATGGTTCCTTAGTCTCTGTATTTTGACTTGGTTCAGAGCCAACTAACAATTTGAGCTGCTCAGCTTGAATAAAGCTGTTAGCTGTCTTACTCATCTGTTCCCTACCCAAATGTGGTAGTAGGTCTGTGAAGTAAAAGACTGGCTCATCTTCTTTTTCACCAATTGAAACAGGAATAACTGTACCATCAGCTTTGGTAATTACACCATGGATAGCTAAAGGCATACAAGTCCATTGATACTTTTTAACGCCACCATAATACTGCGTAGCTAAATAAGCTAATTTGTCATGCTCTTGCACTGAATGAGCCTTAGCGTCAAAGCGTGGAGAATCGATATGCGAGCCTAGCAAATTGAAGCCCTCTTCACTTGGGCGTTTACCAATAACAGCCACAGCCAAACCCTTGCCACGGATTGATTGATAAACTTTGTCACCTGCTTTTAAAGTTGGGCAAGCATTGATTTCCTTGTAACCTAATTCTTTTAATTCTTTAATTGCTAAAGCTACAAATTCACGCTCTGTTTTGGCAGCATTTAAGAATGCCTTAAACCTTTCGCCATATGCTTGAATGGCAGCTTGTTCATTAGCATCTTGCTTATGCCACATAGATTCTGCATGAAAAAGATAATCTTTTGCCATAATTTCCTCCATCTATAAAGCCTAATATTTTTACTATTTTAACGCTTATTTATTTTTTCTGCTCTTCAGCCTTTAGCTCATTTGCCACAAATTGGCGCCACTCCTTAAGCCAGCTTGCAATTTTTGCTTCTTGACCATTCGATGTTGGCTGATAATACTGTGTGCCTAATAATTCATCTGGTAAATATTGTTGCGCCACTAAGTTATTAGCATAATCATGCGCATATTTGTAACCATTACCATAATTAAATTCAGTTTGCATTCCTGCATAAGGTGCATTCAAAATATGTCTAGGAATTTCGCCACAGTTTTTAGTTTTCAAATCAGCCAAGGCCGTATTTACCGCTTTGTAAGCTGCATTGGATTTGGGACTAACTGCCACATAAATACATGCATGCGCTAAGATAATTCTTGCTTCTGGCATACCAATTTGCTTAACAGCTGTCAAACATGCAGTTGCTACTTCCAAGGCCTGACTGTTGGCCAACCCAACTTCTTCACTTGCTGCAATTACAATGCGTCTGGCTAAAAACTCTGGATCTTCGCCTGCTTGTAAGGCACGCGCCAAATAAAAGACAGCTGCGTCAGGATCACTACCACGCATGGATTTAATGAAAGCGGAACTATTATTGTAATGTTCTTCACCTTTTTTGTCGTAATTATATTGCACTGGCAAGGCTAAATCATTAAAGACATCAGCATTTAAATCAATGACGCCCTCAGCATTCATATCCGTCGTATTAACTAGCAAATCTAATAAATTCAAAGCCCGCCTAACATCGCCATTGGCCCAACGAGCTAGCTGGCTTAATTCTGGTTCAACTAAACGGACATTTAATTTTGCTAAGCCTTTTTCACTTGTAAGCGCCCGCTTAATAACTGTCACAATGTCAGCTAAACTAAGTGCTTTTAATTCCAAAATCGTCGTTCTTGAGAGTAAAGCTTTATTTACTTCAAAGAAAGGATTTTCCGTCGTAGCGCCAATCAAAATAATTGAGCCAGCTTCAACAGCCGGCAGCAAAGCATCTTGTTGTGCTTTGTTAAAGCGATGAATTTCATCGATAAATAATAAGACTTGGCCCTCTGGACACAATAAAGGACTCTTAGCTAAATCAATTACTTCTTTGATGTCTTTCACACCAGCTGTGACAGCATTTAGCTGCCGAAATGGATAGGCGCAAGTTTTAGCTAGAACATATGCTAAGGTGGTCTTACCTGAGCCTGGTGGACCAAACAAAATAAGTGAACTCAAACTTTTTTGCTTAAGCAAGCGATTGATAATGCCATTTTTGGCTAAAAGATGCGCCTGACCGACAACTTCCTCTAAAGTTTCCGGCCGCATGCGCATCGCTAAAGGTTCCTTAAAGTTCACCATTATTTATCCTCAATTTGGCTATAATCGAGCTTAAACTCCTTGATACGATCATAACGAATGTCGTAAGAATCAATTCTCGTCAAAGCCAATTCTGTCAATTTTTCTGTATCTAAGTTGCTATCGCAAGTTTGCGAAACAGCTTGATTAGGTCTGGTTTTAGGATGCTTAGCTACAAAGATTGTGCAGCAATCATCATAAGGCTGAATTGAAGTTTCAAATGTACCAATTTTGCGGGCAATTTTAATTGTATCTTCCTTGTCTAAACCAATTAATGGTCTAAAAATCGGCATATGCGCAACTTCGTCTGTAGCATTGATAGCTTCGGTAGTCTGGCTAGCTACCTGTCCTAAAGATTCACCTGTAATCAAGGCCTTGCAATCACGCTTTTTGGCCAAAGCTTCAGCAATGCGCATCATCATTCGGCGCATGACTATGGTGATCATATCTTTCTCACATTTTTCATTTAGCTCCAAATTAATTTCTGTAAAGTCAACCACGTGCAAAATAACTCGGCCAGAATATTGACTGACAATTTTGGCTAGATCAATTACCTTTTGCTTAGCTAAATCTGAGGTGTATGGGAAGGTATGGAAATAAATTGCCTCCAATTCCATGCCACGTGATGCCATCATATAGGCAGCTACTGGCGAATCAATTCCGCCTGAAAGCAGGCAAAGGCCTCGTGAAGATGAAGATGTTGGCAAGCCACGCACAGCTTGCTTGATTTGGCTGTAGACAATAAATTGCTTTCTAATTTCAACATAAACAACAAAATCAGGTGTATGCAAATCAACTTTGAGCTCAGGATGCTTCTGTAATAAATCGCCACCTAATTGTTCCATCACTTCCATGGAGGTCATCGGGAAAGATTTTTCGCCACGCTTGCAAACAACTTTGAACGTTCTCTCGCCTTGATTGAGATGCTGTTGTACTAATTCATCTGCAACAGGCAAAAGATCAGCATATTCACCTGTAAAGCTGTAAACGGGGCTAACAGATACAATACCAAATGTCGAGCAAGCAACCTTTTCAGCTTGTTTCAAAAGGACTTTAATCTCAGCAACACTGTAATTTTTCGTAAACAAATCCGGCTCAATCCAAATGCGGCTCTGGCTTAATGTTACTTGGAATGAACCATATTGTTTTAATTTCAAAGCTAAGTTATGAATCAAACGTTCTTCAAATTTATGGCGATTCAAACCCTTAAGGGCAATTTCGCCAAACCGTAACATCAAAGCTTGTTTACAACTATCTAAATTCATTTTTTCCTGTCCTTCCCTATTTATGGCTTCTTAGTAAATTTACTTCTTGCTTAATTGCATTAGCTAAATATTTAATATCAGCTTCAGTATGTTCACTTGTCAAAGTGATTCGTAAATGATTATCCTTGAATGGTTCCTTGAAAATCGGCTCGCCAAAGACTTTTTGATTTTTAGTACCAGCTGCCAAATTATGACAGCTAGAAGAAGTGGAAACAGCTATACCATATCTTTCCAAGCTGTGTAACAACACTTCACCTCTAATATCTTTGAAAGAAAGAGCAAGCAAACCTGGATACTGCCACGCTTCATTAGCGGTATGACAAACATAGTCGATTGGTTTTAATTCCGTTAAAAGTAAGTTCCTTAATTTGCTTAAATGTTTCCAGTTCTTATCTAATTCAGCTAAAGCACAATGCTTAGAATTAGCCAAAGCCAAAGCTCTAACAAGTGGTGGATTTTCTGTACCAGAGCGCAAATTATTTTGCTGACCGCCACCGACGATGAAAGGCTGGAAATATTTAGGCTCACGTATGTAAAGTAAGCCGATGCCTTTTGGCGCACCTATCTTATGCCCAGCTAATGTAACATAGTCAACTTTTAACTCTGTAAAATCAAAGTAAATCTTGCCCCAGCCTTGCACATCATCAACGTGCCAAAGTGCTTTAGGCGCATACTGCTTCAATAAACGACTGATGGCAGCCAAATCGTTAATCGTGCCAGTTTCGTTAGAAACACTGAGATTGGACAAGGCCAAAATTCTCTCACCATATTGCTTAAACAAATTTTCCAATTCAGACAGATTCAAGCGGTAATCATCAGCCAAAGGCACAATGACTAGCTTTAAGTTCAAATCTTTAGCTAAGCGATAAGCTGCTATCTGACTTGCTTGATGCTCACCAGCTCCTAACAAGATGACATCTTGTTGACGATGCCGTTTAGCAAAATTATAAAAAACCGTATTAGTTGATTCAGTAGCACCTGACGTAACCAGTAATTGCCTACTTTCTACACCGAAGTATTTCGCTAAGTCAGCTAAAGCGTCTTGAATTAACTTTTTACTAGCTAAACCACTATCATATACAGCAGCTGGATTTGCGTAATAAGTTTTCAAATTCGCACAATACTCAGCTAGCAAATCAGCGTCTATCGGCTTAGTTGCCGTTGCATCAAAATAGAGATTTAATTTTTCAGTAGACATATTGTCCTTCTTCATTTTGCAAAAATTTTTGGAAAGTACAGTAGTTTTGCCATCTTGCTTGTAAAATACCACTTGTACATTTGGCCTTAACCGCACAATTAGGCTCATTCACATGCTGACAGTCATTAAAATAGCAGCCTGTTGCCAATGCTTTAAGGTCTGGATAAGCCAAAATAGCATCCTTCGCTTTAAGATGCAGACGCTTTATATCAAGGGCTGAAAAACCAGGCGTATCAGCCAACCATAGTGAACCACATGCAAAGAATTGACAGTGACGTGTAGTTTGTTTGCCACGCTTTAACTTTTGGCTAAGTTCCTGGGTGAGCATATACTCATCACCTAATAAGGCATTTAACAGACTTGATTTACCAACTCCACTTAAACCAGTTAAAGCTACCTTGTAGCCAGCTAAAGGACTATTTGGTGAAATAAGTGCCTGTAAATCTGCTAATTTAGCCTGTTTGGTAGAAATAAGTAAGCTTGGAAAAGCTGATTGGAAATAGTTTAGGAGTGAAAGAGCCTCTGTTTGTCCTAAATCTAAATCTGCCTTGGTCAAAATTAAACGCAAATTAATCTTGCGTAAGGCAGCCTGACAAATGACTTGATCCACCTGACAAAAATTAACTTCTGGCTCAGCGATACTGACTAAGAGCCAAAGCTCGTCCAAATTAGCTAGAGGTGGCCGCAAAAGGCTGTTTTGGCGTTCTTTAACCCCAACAATCAAAACTTCCGTATCTGCTAAATCTGTCTTAACATACTCAACTTCATCGCCAACACAGAGCTTTTTGCCGTGATAACGCAACTTGCCCTGCACAGCTGCTGTTAAGGCTAAATCATCGTTTGTAATAATAGTAAAGCTGCCTTTATCACTTTTGCTGATAAAAGCTTGACTAGTTATATTTTCAGCTTGTTTTACCGCCAAAACCATCTCTCTTGCCTAATCGCTATCAGAATTATTGCTACTATTTGCGTTGTTGCTGCGAATGTCAGCTAAAGCTTCAGCTGAACAAGCATGAACGTCAACCTTAGTACCGACATCGATTTGATCGCCACCAACAAAGGCTTTGATTTCGCCAGCGCGGCAAACATAATTAACAACTGCATCTTCTGCTGTAAGATTACTATCTGTACTCTCTAAAAGAATCTCATTAATCTCTAAGCCCTGAGCTTTCAGCCAAGCCGTTGTATCAGCCACTTTCTTGCCTTGTTGTGGTTCAAATGTCACAATATCTGAACCTGATGAAACATAAAGCACAATTTTTTCGTCTTTCTTTAAGACGCTATCGGCAGCTGGGCTTTGCTTCACAACATAGCCTTTTTGATAATCGTCATTTTTAATCTCTTGAATTTCACAAGTTAGGCCTTTAGCAATGATCTCCTTCTGAGCAGCCTCACCTAATTGGCCGACGTAATTAGCAACTTTTTCTAAGCCACTGCCCTTGCTGACAGTCAAAACTAACTTTTGCAAGCTCTTAGGATAGAAGCGGCTATCCGGTGCAATATTTTGCTTAACGACCACATCCTTGTCATATTTATCAGAATAAACATACTCAACGTCAGGAATAATGCCTGCATCTTGCAAGGCTTTCTCAGATTCTTCTAAGCTATGACCTACAAAGTCAGCTAAACGTACAGGTGGTACTTGATTAGAATTAAGCTCACTTTTGAAATTGTTGATAAAGTTATAGAAGACATAACTAATGCCAAGCAAAGTTATAACTACCAAGGCGATAACTAAGCCTGTCTCACGATGCCTTGAGCTTCTTCTTTTGTGCATAGTTTCCTCTAAATAACGAATCTTAGCTAACTTATCGCTATTAGCTTTGTTGTTATTTAGATTTACTCTACTTTTATTAAGCTCCGTGAAATTATTATGTTCCGCTTCATCTTTCGCAACACCATATACACCTTGCGGATTAATCATAAAAGCATCGAGTTCTGTGATCAAAGCACGGGCATTACGATAACGGCTATTTGTCGTCTTGTTCAAGCACTTCATGACAATATCAGACAAAGGCTTAGGTACAAGTGGCTCAATTTGAGAAGGAGGAATAGCTTTCTCGTTAATATGTTTCAAGGCAATGGTAACAGACGTATCAGCGTCAAAAGGCAAACTACCTGTCAAAGTCTCATACATCAACACGCCTAGCGAATAAATATCACTCTGTTCGGAAACAATACCGCCTTGGGCTTGTTCAGGTGAAAAATAATGCACTGAGCCTAGTGTACTTGCACTGCCAGCAACAGTATTTTGGTTGTTAGCTCTAGCAATACCAAAGTCTGTAACATAGGCTTTATGTTGCTTATTAATAATTATATTTTGTGGTTTAATATCACGATGAATTACACCACCAGCATGCGCGCTTTCAAGTGCTAAAGCTATCTGCACAAAAAGAGGTACAGCCACACGCCAATCTAAGCGATGATAATGTAAAATCATTTCTTTAAGGGTGACGCCATCGACATATTCCTGCACCATGTAACGCATACCATGGTCCTCGCCCACACCTAAAACCTTAACAATATTGGCATGTGAAAGACTAGAAGCAGCCCTAGCTTCTGTATCAAAGCGACGTAAAAACTCTCTATCATCATTAAACTCAGGCTTGAGCATTTTGACAGCTACATACTCACCATTCTTCAAATCGCGTGCCAAATAAACTTGGGCCATGCCGCCAGAGCCTAAGATCTTACAGATGCTATATCTTTCATTCAAAATTGTACCATTTAAAAGTGGCATTTTAACTCCTAAAATATATCTAAAAACTCATGTTCATTATAAATCTTCAGCCCACTGCTAAGCAAATTACAGTTGCATTATCTTGACTTTTCGTTTTTGCTAATTGCATAAGTGAGCGAGTTGAAGCTTCAGCTGTCATCGCTTGATTCAAAACATTAGCTATCTGCTTTTCTGACAAATAGCCATGAATCCCATCACTACACAGCAATAACTTATCACTACCAGTTAATTTCACAGAGAAAAAATCAGGTGTAACATATGCTGCACAACCAATGGCCTTGGTCAACATATGCCGACCAGGGTGAATTTCATAGGCAGCTTGACTTATTTCGCCAGCTCTTAATAACTGGCTGGCATAGTTATGATCATCACTTATTTTGATCAATTTGTTTTCGTGCCAATGATAAGCCCGACTATCGCCAATATTGGCTATCTGCGTCTGACCATCTTTAGAAACCAAGGCAACAATAAGCGTTGAGCCCATATTTTGCAAAGCTGGCTGATGACAAGCCTCTTTGTAAACAGCAGTATTAGCGGCATTAAAGGCAGCCAACAAGCAAGCTTTATCTTGCCTAGAACTTACATTGAGAACTAATTGGGGCACTAAATAAGCAGCTAAGCTATCAATGGCTAATTGACCTGCAACTTCGCCCCCACTTTCGCCGCCCATACCATCAGCTAAACAGAGAAGATAAGCTTGTCTTTCTTCAAGATATATACAGCGATAGTAATCTTCATTATTACTACGATAATTACTACATATACTATCAGCATATAACCAAAAGTCCACTTTTATCTCCTCTCATTAGTTATAATTAAGCTCACTATTTAGAGCTAAGATGCTTATTAACATCAGCTTCTAATTTTTGGCGTCGCAATTGACCACAGGCGGCAAAAATATCTTGGCCTTTTTTCTGCCGAATTGTCACTTCGACATGCCGCTTCAATAGCGCTTTTTGGAACTGGTCAATCACTTCTTTGGTAGGTGGAACAAAATCAGTTCCAGGTACAGGATTAACTGGGATCAAATTGACGTGACTGACAATTCCCTTGATATAATCAGCTAACAAATTAGCGTCCGCAAGACTATCATTGAAATCTTTGAATAAAGCATATTCAAAGCTCATACGGCGTTTAGTTGCAGCCTGGTAAGCTTTGCAAGCGTTTTTCAACGTTGGCAAATCAAAAGCCTTTGCAATAGGCATGATGCTTGCGCGCTTTTCCTGGTCGGCTGAATGAAGCGAAATTGCCAAAGTAATTGGTAAATTAGCTTCCGCTAGCTTATAGATAGCTGGCACAAGGCCACAAGTTGAAACTGTGACATGGCGTAGACTGATATTTAGGCCATTTTCATCATTCAGCATTTTAAGGAAAGGTACAAGCTCAGCTAAGTTCTCTAACGGCTCGCCAATTCCCATAACCACCACGTGATCAATGCGTGTATCACCCAAATCTTTTTGGATACGATAAATTTGGCCAATCATCTCACCAGCGCTCAAGTTACGCCCATATTTAATTAAGGTAGAAGCGCAAAAAGCGCAGCCCATACGGCAACCTGCCTGTGAACTGATACAGACAGAATTAGCCTTTTGGTAAGGCATATAAACTGCTTCAATTATGTTACCGTCCACCATCTGAAACAGATATTTTCGGCTACCATCTAATTTTGAAACTTTCAGCGCAATCTGCTTGGGATAATCGAGCGTATAATGCGCCTCTAATTCAGCTAACAAACTTTTAGGCAAATTTTTCATCTCGCTAAAAGCGCTAACGCCCTTGTTCAGCCACGACTGAATTTGTTTAGCTCTGAATTTGCCTGCACCTAAGTCAGCCAAGCAAGTTTGCAGGTTGGCATAATCTAAATCATAAAATAATTTATGGCTGGATTTCAGTTTGTCCAGAGCCGTTTGCATACTGTAATTATCAGGCATGAGCTCTCCTTTTGTTTCAACTGTTTAATTGACTTAGCAGCGCAAAATTATGTGCAACTTCTTTAGCTAATAAACACTTAGAACCAGCAAATTGTAATTCACAAATTTCCAACAAGCCATCCCCTGTTCCAACAATTAAACGGCCCTTGTTAGCCAGAACAACACTTGCTAAATCTTGTTTATTTAACGCTAAACTATCAAGATTATGTTTGACTGTAGCGCTTAAATTATCCGGCAAATTAGCTAAATCAACTAAGCGACTTTGATAAATTTTCAAAGTTTTACCCTTGTAGCTACTATAGGCATTGGGCCATGGATAAAAGGCTCTAATCTTGTTATGGATATTTTGAGCCGTTTCTGACCAATCAATCAAACCATCTTCACGTTTGAGCATATGACAGAAAGTCACTTTGGCTGCATCTTGCTCTTTGCCAACAACTTGCTTTGCAAAATATCTATCTAAGAAAGCAACCAAATTCTTAGCCACTAATTCAGCCAAGTCCGCTTCCAAGTCACTGTAAGTCATATTTTCTGAAATTGGTAAACTGAATTGCTGATAGATACAGCCTGCATCCATTGCCTTGACCATTTTCATAATTGTGACACCACTTTCAGCATCACCATTCAAAATAGCTGTCTGAATTGGGCTAGCGCCACGATATTTTGGTAGCAAGCTGCCATGCAAGTTGATAGCACCGCATTTAGGCAAATTTAGCATTGCCTCAGGCAAAATTTGGCCATAAGCAGCTGTAACGATTAAATCAATGTCATAGTCAGCCAAAGCAGCTACACTACTTGGATCCTTACAACTCACAAACTGTAAGCAAGGTATACCAGCCTCTAAGGCTAATTTCTTAGGCTCAGGCATCGTAAGTTCCTGCTTGCGGCCAACTTTTTTGTCTAGCTGTGTCACAACCACAACTGGTTTATACTTTTCAGACGCAATTAATGCTCTTAAAGAGGGCAGCGCAAAACTAGCTGTCCCCATGAAACAAATTCTCTTCATACAATGCTTTCTAACTAATTATCACGATACATCGTACCTGGAATTACATGATCTTTGTATAGTTCACCGTTTAGGTGACCAGTCTCGTGCATCAGGCAAACGCCATACATACCAGTCTCAGTTACCTCAAAATAATTGCCTTCGCGATCTTGTGCTCTGCATGTAACATAACGTGGGCGCTTCACTTCACCCCACCAACCAGGTACACTCAAACAACCTTCAGTATTGACCTGCTCACCTTCAGTTTTAATAATTTCAGGATTGATGTAGACTTTTAAACCTCGTTCATCTTGGAAATCAATGACAAAAATCCGTTTGACGATGCCAACTTGATTAGCAGCCAAACCAACGCCGTTCGAGGTTGCCTGCAATGTATTAATCATATCGTCGATCAATTGCTGGGTCTTAGGCCCAAAATCAGTAACCGGACGGCAAATTTTACGTAAACGATCATCACCTTCATGGACTATTTCTCTTAATGCCATAGAAAACCTCTTAATTTGAAAAATACTTATTTTTCATATTATAGCATAGCCATAAAAGTACCAAAGCAATTTGTAAACTAAAGCCAGAAATTGAATGCTAAGGTGTATACTTCGTATATAAAGTAATAAGCAATGACATATTACTAGGAGGTTTTATGCAAACAGGTACTAAAATTATCACGCTTGATAACGGCTATCATCTATGGACGAACACCCAAGGTAAGGGTGATATTCATTTATTAGCTCTACACGGAGGCCCTGGCGGCAATCATGAATATTGGGAAGATGCTGCTTACCAATTAGCTAAGCAAGGACTAAATGTTCAAGTTACCATGTATGATCAATTAGGCTCGTTATATTCAGATCAGCCAGATTATTCTGATCCAGACATTGCAGCTAAATACTTGACATATGAATACTTTTTGGATGAAGTAGATGAAGTTAGGCAAAAGCTAGGCTTAGATAAGTTTTATCTAATCGGCCAAAGCTGGGGCGGCTTATTAGTTCAAGAGTATGCCGTAAAATACGGGCAACACTTAAAAGGCGCAATTGTTTCTTCCATGGTTGATGAGATTGATGAGTATGTTGAAGCTGTCAATCGCAGACGCCAAGAAATTTTGCCACAAACAGAAATTGATTTCATGCATAAATGCGAAACAAATAACGATTACAATAATCAAAGATACCAAGCTGATGTTCAGATTCTTAACATTAATTTCGTTGATAGAAAGCAACCTTCCAGACTATATCATTTATACGATTTAGGCGGAAGCACTGTCTACAATGCTTTCCAAGGCGATAATGAATTTGTTATTACCGGCAAGCTGAAAGAATGGCATTTTAGAAAGCAATTGAAAAATATTAAAGTCCCAACCTTGCTTACATTTGGCGAAGTCGAGACCATGCCACTTGAAACTGCCAAAATTATGCAAAAGGAAATTCCTTGTGCACGTTTGGTTACAACCCCTAACGGCGGTCACCATCATATGGTTGATAATCCAGATGTTTATTATAAAAATTTGGCTAACTTCATCCGTGATGTAGAAAGCGGCAAACTTAGCTGTAACTAATCAGCAAAGTAAAGGCTAAAACTAACTGGCAGAGGTAGCTTTTGTTGTTGCAACTTATGATAAAGATAAGCAATAGCTGCTTCTGCCTTACTACTAACTTTCACAATCAAACTATATTCCTGATTAATTTTGCGCCAGTTACTAAGTGACGATGGCCAAATCATAACTCCATAGTTCGGCTTTTCTTGATTAATTGCCAAACAGAGTGATTGTAAGGTATTGTTTACACGCTGTAAAAATTCATTTAATTCAGAAGCATTCAGCGTCTTGTGCTTTATTTGTAGCTTAAGCATGCCCAAAGCTTGGAAAGGAGGTAACCCTAAACGTTTACGCCAGATTAGCTGTTGTTTATAAAATCCAGCATAATCGTTATTAATAGCAGCCTGCAAGCAAGCTTGCTTAGGATCGAAAGTTTGTAAAAGCACATGCGCAGCTTGACCCTGACGCCCAGCTCGTCCTGCAGCTTGAGTAATTAATTGAAAGCAACATTCCTCAGCTTGATAATCAGGCATCGCCAATATACTATCGATAGCTAAAATACAGACAAGACCGATATTCGCAAAATCATGGCCCTTAGCAATCATCTGGGTACCTAAAAGGATCTGATATTCGCCTCGCTTAAAGGCACTCAAAATTTGATTGGCTGCCTGCTTTTTCTGACTAACATCTTGATCTAAGCGCGCAATTTTAGCATCCTTAAAATGCATTTGTAAGTATTCTTCTAATTTTTCTGTACCAAAGCCAAAATTGATTAAGCTGCCAGTTTTACATTTAGGGCAGTGACTTGGTAAAGCGTAAGTCTTGCCGCAATAATGGCAGAGTAACTTGTTTATATTTTGATGATAAACTAAGCGAAAGTCGCAGCGCTCACATTGCATAGCTTGTCCACAATCTTTACAAAGATAACAGACATTGTAACCGCGACGATTTAAGAGAAGTAAAACTTGCTCACCTAAATTCAAGCAATTTTGAATCGCTTGTTCTGTCCGTTTTGCCAAAATAAGTTGCGAAATTGTATTTGCTTCCAAACGTAAATCAACCAAATCTATCTTCGGTAATGCCTGCTTATGCACACGCTCTTTTAGTTCAATCAACTGACTTTTGGCTGTACTTGCCCGATAATACGTACTAACATCTGGTGTAGCACTGGCTAGAATTAAGCAAGCGTCTGGCTGCATGCGCAACAATAAGCGCGCAATACTGGCTGTCTGATAATGCGGTATTGTCTCAGATTGATAGGAACTATCATGTTCCTCATCTATGACAATCAAACCTATCTTGTCTAAATTGCTGAACAAGGCACTCCGTGTACCAATCAAAATTTTAATTTGTCCATCTTTAATTGCTTGCTTACAAGACAATTTCTCCCCTGCACTCATCTGACTATGCCAAATACCACACAAATTCGGGAAACGTAAGCTAAAAGTTTGAATCATGGGATAACTTAAATTAATTTCCGGCACTAAAATTAAGCAAGTTTTCCCTTTAGCCAGAACTTGTTTGGCTAACTGCAAATAAATTTCTGTTTTGCCACTACCTGTTACACCATGTAGCAAAAACTCCCTAATTTTAGCCTGACTAATTGCCTTTAAAGCCATCTCCTGTTCTTCTGTCAGTGTCGGCTCTAATTTCAACTTAGCCTGTTCAGTTGGCTCTAACTCAGCCACAATTTTGGCAATATAGCGTTGATACTTAGGCACAGTAGACTTACGCTTAACTGAATTTGCTTTAATTTTTAATTCTTCTCTAACCAAAAACAAATTCAACGCATGCGCCAAGCTACACTGATAGCGCCAGGCAATCAACTTAGCTAGGTCTAATTGCTTAGCTGTTAAAGCTGGCTCTTTACTAATTAAGGAAGCAACATCTTTCAAATTCAGCTTAGTTTCTGCTTCTAAACCTTTAACCTCCCAGACAATAGCGGCCTGTAACTGATTTCCCTTGCCTAGAGGCACAGCCACCAAAGTTCCAACTAAACGTTCGCTCAATTCGCCAAAACTAGAAGTAGCTAAATCAGCTGGCAATAAATTAAGCGGCAAACGATACAACAATTGCTGCTGAAATTTATTCTTTAAAATACTGACAGTTACAGAAATTGCCTCCATCTAGCACCTCTAATTTTGCTGAGCTGCCAAACTAGCTAAATCCATCTGATTTTGCTCGGGCAATTTATCTACGACATGGAAATGCTCCAAAGCTTCCATCGCAGCTTGCTTGACATCAGCTCTGATTGAAAGATCTTCTTTGGCCAAAAACTCGCCATCCTTACGCACTTTAACAATTTGCTCAGCTGTTGACTTAGGGAATTTAGGCATCACGGCAAACGGTGGTCTAACATTATCACCCTCTGGCAAGAAATAGTTAGCATCAGATTTGTAAAGGTCAATTGGCAGCAACTTAACGCCACGCAGCATCATTTCTTCGACAATTTCGAGGATATAATACAATTTCTTTTCGCGTGGATTTAGCTTATTGAAGTTGTTGAAATAAGCTTCCTTACTAGCTCTAATCTCACTTAAACTTTTGCCAATGATTATATCAGCGCTAAATTCATCAATATTGTTGCCAAGCCAGACAGCATAGAACGCCTGCTTACGATAAACTTTGTACCAAGCAATTCGCAACGCTGACATAACATAAGCCACAGCGTGAGCCTTTGGGAAAAGATACTGAATTTTTAAGCAAGACTCAATATACCATTCTGGCACCTTGCACTCACGCATCTTAGCAATTTGCTCATCTGTTAAGCCACGGCCTTTACGCACCTTTTCCATAATATCGAAAGACATCTTGGCCGGTAAGTTATAAGAAAGTAAGGTGGTCATAATATTGTCACGGCAACCAATGACCTGGTCAATTGTACATACGCCATCGTTGATCAAATCACGAGCATTACCGTTCCAAACATTCGTACCATGGGACAAACCAGCTAACTGCACGAGATCGTAGAATGATTTAGGTTTAGTCTCCTCAATCATGCCACGCGCCATGATCGTACCTTGTTCTGGTAGACCGAGGCAGCCGACTTTTTGGAAGTCTGGCTCACTCAATTCCAAAGCCGATGTATCTTTATATAAAGACATAACTTTCGGATCATTAAGCGGAACTGTTAAGAAATCGACGCCTGTGAAATCTTTTAAGCGCTTCAACTGAGTTGGAGCATCATGGCCCAAACAGTCAAATTTCAAAATCGTGTCATGCAACGAATTAAAATCGAAATGGGTTGTATACATTGAACTATCTTGATTATCCGCAGGATATTGAATTGGCGTAAAGTCGTAAATATCGCGATCCTTCGGGATAACCACAATACCACCTGGGTGCTGACCAGTAGTTCTTTTAACACCACAAATGCCGTTTGCTAAGCGTAAGATATTGGCAGCTGTATAATTCTGTTCATGTGTTTCAGCGTATTTTTTCACCACACCGATCGCATTCTTTTCCTGATAAGCTGAAATAGTGCCGGCTCTAAATGTATATTCTTCACCGAACATATTTTTGATAAAGTTATGGGCACGGCTCTGATATTCACCTGAGAAGTTCAAATCAATATCAGGTTCCTTATCACCGTTAAAGCCCAAGAATGTTTCGAATGGAATATTTTGCCCTTCTTGTTGCAAAGGTTTATGGCAATTTGGACAAGCTTTGCGTGGCAAATCAAAGCCGCTATCGTACTTACTATCATTGACAAATTCACTATAATGACAGTCTAAGCAAAGATAATGAGCTGGCAATGGATTAACTTCCGTAATGCCGCACAAGGTGGCAACAAATGACGAGCCAACAGATCCACGCGAACCAACGAAATAGCCATCAGCATTCGATTGTTTAACTAATTTTGACGATATGTAGTACATGATAGCAAAACCGTTTTTGATGATTGAATCAAGTTCACGATGTACACGTTTCTCTACTATCTCAGGCAACTTGCCCTTATATTCATACAAGCGTTTGACTTCCTGCCAAACTAGGTCATGAATTTCCTTGTCAGCTGTTGGAATTTCAGGTGGGAATGTGCCTTCTGGGAAAGGTGGCAAATTATCAATAATTTGTTCTGCTATCTCATTAGGATACGTAATGACGGCATTTTCACGCTCCTCCTCCGAAAGATAATTAAAGCAATCTAACATTTCATTCGTTGTCCGGAAATAAAGACAAGGTGAAAAATCAGCATTCGCAAAGCCATTTACGCTTAGTAACATATTGCGATAAATTTGCTCGTTTTGCTCCAAAAAGTGGCTATCACAAGTTGCTACATAAGGCTTATGATTTTTCTCTGCTAAGGCAATGATCAAGCGATTAATATTAGCTAGATCGTTTTCATCACGAATACCACTACTTTCATCTCTTAAAAAGAAATGATTGTTCGCCAATGGTTGAATTTCGAGGTAATCGTAGAAGCGCGCCATTTTCTTAAATTGATACTCAGACAAGCGCTCTTTGGCCAAAACCATGTTTTTGTTGGCATCACGATAAAGTTTATGCATACTTCTATATACTTCGCCAGCTTCGCAGCTTGAACCTAAGATTAAACCAGCTTTGAAATAGCGCAAAAGTGAGCGTGGGATACGCGGCCTAGAGCTGAAATAATGGATATGGCTTTCAGACACCAAACGATACAAATTATAAAGTCCCAGCTGATCACGACAGAGCGCAATAAAATGCAAAACTTGTTTCGTGCGTACCTTAATTTGCGCTATATCTTCTTTACCGGCTTTTCTGTTGAGGCTAGCTAAATCTTTAATACCAAGTTCAGCTAGTAATTTGATAAAAATCTCGCCACAGCAACGAGTATCATCTAAGGCGCGGTGATGTTGTTTAAGTTCTACATGTAAAGCATTGGCCACTGTATCTAGTTTGTAATTGCTTAAGCCTGTATAAAAGGTCCTAGCCATTTCTACAGTATCAATCAAAATATTGTTGAACTTAATTCTAGCTTCTGTACCTTTAACCAAACTAAAAGCCGCATAACGTAAAAAACTTAAATCGAATAAGCCATTATGCGCTACTAGTGGATCATTACCTAGCCATTCATAAAATTTGGGTATAACTTCAGAAATAGTTGGTTGGCCCACTAAGTCCAAAGATTCAATGCCTGTCAATTGACTGATTTTAGGACTAAGCATGCCGCCAGGATTGACGAAAGTTGTAAACTTGTCTACTTCTTCAAAAACGTTATCCTTATTCAGTTTATAACGCACCGCTGCCAACTCAATTATTTTGTCAGAATGCGCATTTAAGCCTGTTGTTTCCAAGTCGAAAGCCACAAATGATGTTAAAGGTGTATCAGGTATATTCAAGCCAAATGCCACACAGTTACCATCATCAACTAGGTATCCTTCCATGCCGTAAATCAACTTAATTTGCTTACCTTGTTTAGCTAAAGCCTTTTTCTCCTCATACATCAAAGGATATGCTTGCACAACCCCATGATCTGTAATAGCACAGGCTTTATGTCCAAAATGAGCTGCTAATCTGATAATTTCTTTCGGTTCAGCAAAACCATCCTTCGCACTCATCTGGCTGTGACAATGTAATTCGACTCGTTTTTTCTCAGCCGTATCTTCCCGTTTAGCTGGCGCTTCTGCCTTCTTGATGCCTAAAATTCTTGCTTCAAGTTCGTTCGTATAGCGATTAGAACTAGCTTCAACATAAGCTGAAATCCACATTTTCTCTTGTAATTGCTCACTTAAAGGCGTCAGCTTTTCTTCCTTGCCGAACAAAAAACACTGTACTGCCCCATCCACTCCAAACAAGGCAAATTTAATGATTAAATTTTTGCCATCACGAGTTGGATTAGCTTCCAAATTATGCACTTTACCTTTGACCAAAACTTTTTGGCTCTGTATATTAAAATCAGTCAAAGAACTAATATTATCCGTAACTGGCACATGTCCATACAAGAAATTAGGGTCATCGTCTTTAAGCCATTGACCTTGCTTAGCTTTTGTCGCCTTGCTACTAGCTGCCTCTTCACTAGGAAGTGGCACATTGGCATTTTCAGCAGCTTGTTCTTTGATCATGCGTTTTAGTAATTGCTGCTGTTCTTGATAAGCCTGATCTTCTAAATTCGCCTCTGTATCAATTTCAGCTACTTTTTTGATTTGGTAAGCTAAATCAAGATTAAATTCATATTTCAACAAGTCAAACAAACGCTTAAAAAGCTCGCTTGGATAAGAACTATAAAACTGTTCTGGCACTTTGCAGATAAGGCCATCAACAGTTGCTTCAAGTTGCATTATTTGCAAGAAACAATTATCTTTGCCGCTAATTTCAGCTTGTAGCTTATATAAAAGATACGGATAAATACCGATAAAGAACTCCGCCTGCGCCTGTTTAGAAAAGCTTTGCAAAAAATCAGGCTCAAACTGGAAAATCAGCTCAATATTAGCCGCCTCTTTGAAAACCTCTTTAAATATTTTTTCGATAAAACGCAGCAACTTAATGTCGCGAAAATCTTTACTCAGCGAACAGTAAAATTTCAAATTATATTGCTTGTTCTGCTGATTATACAAACTCAAAGCTGCCTGCAAACTAGCTGACTCGATAATCTCGCAGCTGTAATGTTGAATCGTAGCTGGAAAAGCTGCTAAACGTTCTAAAGCCTGCTCGTTTAATTTTTGAAAAACTGGGCAATCATATAATTTAGCAAAATCTTTTAATAAGGCAGCTAAGCTTTTAATTGGCTTAAGCTCCTTTATAGATGTATCTAATTCATTGGCTTGTTCCTGCATTTTTATCACTCTCACCTAATTAAATCTTAGCTTGAGCTGTTTTAGCCTTAGCTTGATCTTGTAAAATTTCTGAAATTAGGGCGTCAATGGCGCCATCTTCTGAAACTTTTTTGATTGTGACACCTTTTTTAAACAAAAGATAGTTACCCTTACCGCCAGCAATGCCATAATCAGCGCCTCTAGCTTCACCAGGGCCATTAACCTTACAGCCCATGACTGCCACCTTAGCATTAACTTTGATATTTGCTAAACGCTTTTCTACTTCATTGGCAACATTAATGAGATCAACTTCCGTGCGGCCACAAGTTGGACAAGAAATAAACGTCAAGCCCTCACTTAAGCCTAATGACTTCAAGATACTGATTGCTGCTTTCACTTCTTCCACAGGAGCTGCTGTCAAAGAAACACGCAGAGTATCACCAATACCCTCAGCTAATAAAGTACCAATTCCAACAGCAGAGCGAATTGTACCTTCACGCAGAGTACCAGCTTCTGTAACACCAATATGAAAAGGATAATCGCAGACATTGGCCATCAACCTGTAAGCCTGAATAGTCAATAACGGAAAGGAAGATTTAAGCGACAAAACAATATCGTAAAAATTTTCTTCTTCTAGCATATTGATAGCCTCTTTAGCACTTTCAACCAGTGCCTCTGCCGTTGGACCACCATATTTGCGTAAAATTTTAGGATTTAAGGAGCCTGCATTCACGCCAACTCTGATTGCAATATGCTTAGCTTTGGCTGCCTGCACAACCTCCTTCAGACCACCATTCATCTTCATATTGCCAGGATTAATTCTAATCTTACAGACATTGGCATCAATGGCTGCCAAAGCTAACTTATAGTCGAAGTGAATATCAGCCACAATTGGCAAAGGTGAATATTTGACAATTTCCTTCAATGCATTAGCAGCTGTGAAATCAGGTACAGCCAAACGCGTCAAATGGCAACCTGCTTCTTTGAGCTCAACAATTTGCTTAAGCGAAGCTTCTACATCACGCGTATCAGTGCTATTCATCGATTGAATAACTAACGGTGCATCTGAGCCAAAGGCAATCTTGCCAGCTTTAACTAATCTTGTTTTTCTACGTTCTATCTCATACATGCTAATTATGATAAACCATATTTTTTACCTAGTGATTAAAAATACGCGCAATATCAAGATAGAGTGTAAACAAAGCTAAGCCGAGAACTAAAGCTAAGCCAAGGTAGCCATATAAATTCTCCCATTTTTCGGATAAACGCTTGCCACGAATAGCTTCGATTGCTAACAAGAAAATTTGCGAACCATCTAGTGGTGGTAACGGAATAAAGTTGCAAATGCCCAAGCTCAGGGAAATTAAGGCAAACATCTGCACAAATCTGAGCAATTTCTCCCAAATTACGAAATTGGCACTATTAATTTGCGAATACAAATTGACGATACCAACAGGGCCAGCAAAGGCATCTCTAACTGGTAACATGCCCTTGAACAGTAAGCCTAAGAGATAATATGTACTCTTAGCAACTGAAAAACAATAATTCCAAGCGTAACCAATAGCTGGGCTGACACCGCTTACAGCCTGTAAATATAAGCCTGATGGAGCTTTAACAGCATAGACTGTCTGCTTTGCATCTACTTCTACTTCTTTTCCAGCGCGTAAGAGCTTGATTTTGCTTGTAATTTCAGAATTAGCTTCAGCTTCACCTGTATAAACTCTAGCTTCAGGGGTGAACTTTTTGCCATCGATGCTCGTAATTACATCGCCAACTTGAATAGCATCATTTTGGGATTGGATGACTTTGAACTTATCTTCTTCAGCCTGACCAATCACATTCAAGCGTAAAAATTTAAGCTTTCTGTCTTGTAAATAGCCTTGCTTTTGGCTGACGGTGCCATCTTTATCCGTATGCTCATATACAAGCAATCGACCTTGTTCGCTAGCTGGGAACTTCTCAGCTACGACAATATCCATGTCTGTTTTAATCTTGAAGCCATTATAAGTGACAATCTTATCACCAGCTTGAATGCCTAGATCAGCTGCTAAACTATATTTCGGTGCTTCTAACAACTGAGTAGTGCTGGAATAAGTAAGTGCAAAATAGATAACAAAGGCCAAGAAACCAGTGATGAGGTTCATGGTTGGACCAGCTGCCATGACAATGAAGCGCTTCCATTTAGCTTGAGCATAGAAAATACCAGCTGCTTTGTCACGCTCTAAAATAGCTTCTTTACTGAGTGATTCATCTTCCAACTTCTCAGTCTGGCCAAGCTCAGGATTAGCAATTTGATTAGGATTTAGCTTTTCATCCATCTCTGGATATTCACCAGCAAACTCAACGGATGCACCAATTGGCAGGGATTTTATACTGTAACGGATGTCATTTTTAACACGACTAAAAATACGTGGTCCCATGAAAAGTGAAAATTCAATAATCTTAAAGCCAAGCAAGCGCCCCGCCACATAGTGGCCAAGTTCATGCAAAAGCATCATCAAGCTAAGTGAAACAAGACCGATTAAGATGCCAACAACTATGTTAAGCAAATTAGACATGTAAATAGTTCCTCACAAAATTTCTATATTTTTGATCAAGTGCCAAAAGTTCTGCTAAATCATGTACTTGATTTATGTTAAGTTTACGACAGTCATCTAATGCCGCTTCTACCGATGTAGCAATTTGGCCCAAACGAATTTGATCATGCAAAAAGCACTGAACTGCCGCTTCATTAGCTGCATTCAAAACTAATGGCGCAATTCCGCCTTCAATCATAGCAGATTTAGCTAAAGCTAAACAAGGAAATTTATTAAAATCAGGCGGATAAAATGTTAAATTACGCGCCCGTTCATCAAAGAAATTGAACGGTTCAGTTAAGCCCTCTAACTTATTGGGAT
Source organism: Amygdalobacter nucleatus (assembly GCF_029167365.1). Lineage (NCBI taxonomy): Bacteria > Bacillati > Bacillota > Clostridia > Eubacteriales > Oscillospiraceae > Amygdalobacter > Amygdalobacter nucleatus. The sequence continues at coordinate 868,802 of NZ_JARFNM010000001.1, read as the reverse complement.
AAAAGATAGCTGCTTTGATTGGTGCTTCCATATTTGGAAAACTCATTTCAGCCGTCACCTGACCATCTTGCCATTCAACAGCAGAATGAATGATTGATTGTGGATGTACAACAACTTGAATATCATCCGCTTTTACCTTAAACAAATAAGCAGCTTCTATCATTTCTAACCCCTTATTCATCATGGTGGCTGAATCAATCGTTATCTTGGCCCCCATCTGCCAAGTAGGATGCTTCAGAGCTTCTTCCTTAGTTGCCAGCGCAATATTGGCAGCTTCCCAGGTGCGAAATGGTCCGCCAGAAGCTGTCAACCAAATTCGCTTAAAATCTGAACGCTCCCCTGCTTTCAGACACTCACTAATAGCTGCGTGTTCACTATCGACTGGCAAAATTATGGCTTTAGATTTAGCCATAGCTTGATCAAGCAAATAACTAGCGCAAACTATACTCTCTTTGTTAGCCAAAGCTAAATCAACGCCTGCCTCCAAAAAGGCCAAATTAGGTGCTAAACCAGCTAAACCAATGATGGCACCAACTGCTAAGTCACAATCATAAGCAACTAATTTGCATGCAGCATCCTCACCCAAAAATACATCTGGTCCTTTGTAAGCATCAGACAGCTTAGCTAAGCTATTTGCCAAATTGCTATTAAAATCAGCTTGTAAATTTTTATCTTCCGTACATAAAGCAACGGCTAACGGCTTAAACTCCATGATCTGCTCGATCAATAAACGCCAATTAGAACGGCATGCTAACGCTATAACTGACAAATTATAATTACGGCAAACTGCCAAAGTTTGTCGACCAATTGAGCCTGTTGAGCCCAAAATACTTATTTTTTTATACATACTCACCCTCAGGCAAATTTACTCATGTAATAAACAAATGTTAACAATAACAGACCTGGTAATACGAACATGTATGAATCTATACGATCCAAAACACCACCATGGCCAGGCAAAATCTTACTAAAATCTTTTAGCTTGACCCAACGCTTCAGAGCCGAGGCGAACCAATCACCTAACTGCGCTAAAATGCTTAAAATAAAGGCGGCACAGAAGCCAATGATAAAATTCAGGAAATAAGAACTGAGTTGTGGTACTGAGCCAGTTAAAAACAGTAAAGCATATAGGCTGCCAACTACTGCTGAAGCAAGCAAACCAGAAATAGTTCCCTCAATCGTCTTATTTGGACTGATGTCAGGCACAATTTTGTTCTTGCCAAAATTCTTACCACCATAGTATGCGGCAATATCAGTAGTCGTAACTACTATAACAGCAAACCAAACCCACTTGTAGCCATTTGGGATTGCAAATGATAATAAGGCCAATGAAGCCAATGGTAAGGATAAGTAAAGCGCAGCAAATACCGTCAAACCAGCTTGAGGTAAAACAATTGGACCATAATGCATGAACTGCCAAAGCACTGAGAATAAAGCATAAATAAAGAACGCAAAGGCATATACAGCAAAACCTAAGCCAAATAACCATAAATAATAAGAGCGCCATAGATTATTCTGAACAAGTTCGGCGGAAATTCCGCTAGCTCTTAATGGCAAATTAAACCAATTAACATAATCACTGAATGCTAACCAAACAAATAACGGCAACAAAGCTGTAAATGCACCGATAAAAATACTCGTCAAACTTATTGGTTTTAGGCGTCGGCGTAAAGCATAAAACATCTCTAAGCAAGTTAGAATTGTAACTATTACACCTGCAACTATAATAATCTGGCTAAAAAAGGCAGCCGGCAATAAAAAGAACAAAGCCAGTATCACCAAAACTATTCCTGTTTTAGTACGATCGTTCATATTAACTCCTTTTCAAATCAGCTTTTGGCTAAGCCACCAAATTTACGTGTCCGTTGATTATACGCAACAATTGCTGAAAGTATTTCCTTTTCACCAAACTCAGGCCAAAGACAATCTGTACTGTATAACTCAGCATAAGCTAACTGCCAAAGTAAAAAGTTAGACAAACGTAACTCACCTGCCGTCCTAATCACTAGATCAGGATCAGGCAAGTCACATGTCCAAAGATAGCTAGCAAATTTTGCTTCTAAGTCCTTAGCTTTTAGCTTTAACAAGTCTGGCTGTAATTCACAATCCAAAGCAAATTTACAAGCTGCCTTAGCTATTTCCTGCCTTGCCCCATAATTAAGTGCTATTATCAGCTGCAGCTTATTATTGTCATGTGTCAACTCAGTAGCTCGCTTGACTGTCTTTTGTAAGCTTAAAGGTAACTCGCCTATTTCACCAATAAAACGCAATCTGACGCCAAGCTCACATATTTCATCAATATACTGATCAAAAAATTGTGAGACTAAGGCAAACAATTGGGTAACTTCGCTTAGCGGTCGCTGCCAGTTTTCAGTTGAAAAAGCATAGACAGTTAAATAACTAATCCCCATCGCATCCATGATTCGACAAACATTAGTTAAGTTTAGAGCGCCAGCTTTATGACCAAAAGAACGTGGCTTATTGAGGCGTTCGGCATAACGGCCGTTACCGTCCATAATAATTGCCACGTGCTTAGGTAACTTTAAAATTTTTAAGTCACTTAAAGTTTGATCACTTAATTGGTAAGCCAAATTAAATTTCCATCAATTCTGCAGATTTAACTTTGACGGCTTTATCGACCTGTTCGCTATATTTATTCAAAAGCTTTTGAATATCTTCTTCACAACCAGTATAAACATCTTCACTGATCTGGTTACTCTTGAGGAGCTTCTTCATACTATCCAAGAAATCGCGGCGCACAGTTCTGATATTGATCTTAGCTTCTTCACCATATTTATCTACTTCTTTAGCTAAATCATGGCGTCTCTCCTCAGTCAAAGCTGGAAAAGTCAAGCGAATGCTCTTACCGTCGCTAGAAGGTGTCAAGCCCAAATCGGAATCATAAATTGCCTTCTCAATACTCTTTAAGACATTTGCGTCCCAAGGCGTTATCAACAATTGTCTAGCTTCAGGTACTTGGATATTAGCTAATTGATTAATTGGTGTCATTGATGAATAATAATCAACCAAGACGCGATCTAACAAGCGTGGATTAGCACGTCCAGCTCTGATGTAAGTTAGATTTTCAACCAAATTGTCCAAATACTTTTTCATTTTTTCTTCATAAGGTTCATATGTACTCTTAGTGATTTCAATAGCCATAGTTATTACTCCTTAGCAGACATTTTCTTAATTTTAGCATATTTTTACTCTATTTAACTTGTTTACTGCTATAAAAGCCCTATATTTCTATTTATGGTAACTACAACCGCAAACGATAGTGCAATCTAAGTTGGTGTAAAAAAGTAAGGCCAAGATGACTCTTTCAGTTATAATAAAAATGTAAATAAACAAACAGGAGGATCAAGATGGCTCAAATCAATATTACACTAGAAACGGAATTACTTAAAGCTCTATTCATAGGAAACAATGAAGAAGCAATGAAAAAATTACTAAACAATGTTACGGATGCAGTTCTAAATAGCGAAGCTTAGGAACAAATTGGGGTAGCGTTATACGAAAGAAGAGAAGCAGGTGAAGTATATAAAAATGGCTACAGGACGCACAGCCTAACAAAAAGACTAAAAGCTGCATAAACAAATTATCTACTTTTAGAAAGCTTAATAATTGCGTCGCTATATCAATCATACTAGAAAATAATAAATTAATGGCAAGTTGCAACCATTGTACAGGCAAAAAATCTTTTTGCAATAAAAACCACTGACACAAAATAAAGGCAACATTCAAAATAAAAGTTGTCTGACCAAACGATAGGTTGGAGGCTGTCGATGTCACAAGCGGAACAGAAGAAATTGGTGATGTTCCCAAATCACCTTTTGTAATCAAGACAATACCTAAAGCCAACCAAAAAATGCGTAAACAATTTCTTTTTTCACTTACTCACCCCTTCTATTTATTAATTATAAAACAGCCTAAAAAATCTACTTTACATCACGTTACACATAATAAAAAAGTGCTAACTATAGTTAGCACTTTCACTCCTTAGCATACAAGCATCATTAAATTATCAATCAGCTATGAACTAAAGTACCACCATCCGTGCTCTCCAAAGCCTTGAGAAGATTTTCTGGATTACGGACATCGAAAACAAAAATATCTGTCTTATTATCACGACACAAGGCTGCTGCTGTTGCATCCATGACTTTTAAGTTCTTACTCAAAACATCATCATGTGAAATAAAATCATAACGCTTAGCATCACTAAACTTATGCGGATCTCTATCATAAACACCATCAATATTTGTGGCTTTTAAGAATAAATCAGCCTTAATTTCAGCAGATCTTAATGCTGCTGTCGTATCAGTTGAAAGATAAGGATTACCTAAGCCACAAGCAAAAATGATAACGCGCCCTTTTTCTAAATGCCTCAAAGCACGTTTACGAATGTACAATTCAGCAATCTGTCGCATCTCAATTGAGCTCATTACACGTACTTCCAAGCCAACTTGCTCCAAAGAATCTGACAAAGCCAGGGCATTCATGCAAGTTGCTAGCATACCGATTTGGTCAGCCGTTACACGGTCCATGTTCTGACTAGAACGTCCACGCCAAAAATTGCCACCACCAACTACAATTGCCAATTGCACACCTTTATCATGCACTTGTTTGATTACATTGGCTACACGCGCTAAAGTTGCTTCATCAATACCGCCACCAACACGGTCACCTGCAAGGCATTCACCTGACAACTTCAATAAGACACGCTTATATAACATAATTACCTCCGAAAAAAGGGTATAAAAAAGCGGCAACCGAAGTTGCCGCCAAACATCATTACTTAATTTGTTTCATAACTTCTTCAGCGAAGTTTTCTTCTTTTTTCTCTATACCTTCACCTAATTCATAACGGATGAAGCGACGAACAACAACGTTCTCACCGATCTTAGCGATCAATTCACGACGAACTTGATCACATGTCTTGCTATCATCACGAATGAAAGCTTGATTCATCAAGCATACCTCAGCATAGAACTTCTCAAGTCTACCTGGAACGATACGCTCATCAACGACCTTAGCTGGCTTACCTTCATTCAAAGCTTGATTACGGACAACTTCCTTCTCATGCTCCAAAACATCAGCTGGAATTTCTTCCGGTGTAACATACTTAGGATTCATAGCAGCAACTTGCATAGCCATCATACGAGCAAACTCTTGGAAGTCCTCGTTCTTAGCAGCAAAGTCAGTCTCAATGTTGACTTCAATCAAGACACCGATTCTGCCATTGCCGTGAATGTAAGATGTTACAACACCTTCTGCAGCAACACGGGAAGCCTTCTTATCAGCCTTACCCATGCCTTGCTCACGCAACCAGTCCATAGCTTTATTAATATCGCCATCATTGACTTGCAAAGCCTTCTTGCAGTCCATCATGCCTGAACCGCTCATCTCACGCAATTGTTTAACTAATGCAGCTGTAATAACCATTACACTAATTCCTTTCGCTTAAGCTTCTTCTGTTTCTTTTGCTTCTTCTACAGGCTCCTCAACAGTTTCTGTTGCTTCCTCTGTAGCTTCAGTTTCAGTAGACTGTGTCATAATCGCCAATGCATCTTCGCCTTGACGGCCTTCGATAACAGCGTTAGAAATTGTTTCAGCAATTAACTTAACGGCACGAATAGCATCATCGTTACCTGGAATAACATATGTAGCATCATCAGGATCGCAGTTAGTATCAACAATTGCTACAACTGGGATACCCAAACGCTTTGCTTCAGATACAGCAATGTGTTCCTTGCGTGGATCAACAACGAACAAGCAGGAAGGTAATTCCTTCATGTTACGGATACCACCCAAGTTCTTCTCAAGTTTCTCTTTTTCCAAGCGAAGTTTAGCAACTTCCTTCTTTGTCAATAAAGCAAATTGACCGTCTTCTTCCATCTTGCCCAATTGAGCTAAACGTTGAACACGCTTTCTGATTGTTGTGAAGTTTGTCAATGTACCACCTAACCAACGATTGTTGATGTAGTACATACCACAACGCTCTGCTTCTTCCTTAATGGAATCTTGAGCTTGCTTCTTAGTACCAACGAACAAAATTGTACCGTCATTCTGTGCCAAGTCACGAACGAAATCATATGCTGTCTCAATTAACTTAACTGTCTTCTGTAAGTCGATGATATAGATACCATTACGTTCTGTGAAAATGTAAGGAGCCATCTTAGGGTTCCATCTACGTGTTTGGTGACCAAAATGGACACCTGCTTCTAAAAGCTGTTTCATTGAAATTACGGCCATAAATTCCTCCTGTTTTAACTTCCACAAACTAAATTTAATCAACAGAAGATAGTTTGTGTGATTTTTAGCCAATAGAATGATAACTGACTTAACACAACATGTCAAACAGTCCTTGAAGCCTTGTTGCAGAATCAAAAAATAATTGTAAAGCTTGAACCGACACCTGGAACACTGTTAAGTATAATTTGTGCAGAGTGCAATTCAACAATATGCTTGACGATTACCAAGCCTAAAACAGTACCGCCAGTTGCTTTAGAGCGACTTTTATCGACACGATAAAAACGTTGAAAAATTTTGGCTTGTTCCGTTTCTGGAATCCCTATGCCGTTATCCTCTACTAGCAGCCTAACATGATTGTTATCAGTACTTACTTTTACTAAAGCTTTACCACCCGGTGAATTATATCTGATGGCATTAGCAACTAAATTATCTACAAGCTCTTTCAGCATTTCTTGATTACCATGTACAATACATTTTTAAGCTTGCAGAATTAGCTTAACTTGGCGTTGATCAGCATTAACTTTCAAGCTCGTAAGACACTCTTTAACTATTTCAGCCAAATCCACACTACTAAATAATGGTTCTCGTTCGCTTCGATCTATTTCAGCTAAACGAATAATGTCATTGAATAGCCTAATCAAGCGAGCTGCACATTTTTGAATTTCTTGATAAAAATGCATTTTTTGTTCTTTATCTACCATATCTGCAGCTAATAATTCAGCATACCCAGAAATAGCTGTAAGTGGAATCTTTAATTCGTGAGAAACATTGGCTGTGAAATCTTGTCTTTCTTTGGCCGCTCTAATATGCTGCGTTCTTATTATGTGGCTGAAGGGAGCTAACTCTTTGTATGTTGCTTGAAAATCTTTATTGGCAATGTTACGTGCCATTTGTTCAATCGGTTTAATTAGCTGACTTGTCAACATATGTGACAAAGCAATACATGCCAATATGATTAAGAGCAAAACAAGTGTAATAATAGGTGTTGCTGATAATATAATCGAACCTAGGCTCTTAGCTTCAGTAGCTAAGCGTAAAATTGTTCCATTATCTAAGCATACAGCATAGTAAAAAGTATCTTCATTTAATGTGCTGGAATAACGAACAGCTTGGCCTTCTCCTGATTTTAGGGCGGTTATAATCTCTTCACGCTCAGAGTGATTACTAAGTTGAGCTACCAGAAAGTCATTATCAAATATAACTGTGCCAGATGGATCTATCCATGTTATACGTAAAGATTTACACAAATGTTTAAGTTGACTACACTGTTCAACTTGATTGTTATTTGTAAATAAGTTAGTACTCTTTAATAAATGAAAAGCCACGTTTAATGCATCAACTCACCTCCTAACTGCAATTTAACAATACTGTGTAAAATATGAGCAGTTAATAAGGTAAAAATGAATTAAAATGCTGCTTATTTTAATTTATAAAAACGTATATGAACAGAAAAGAGACAATCCTATGATTGCCTCTCTCCATATTTAACAATATATTTGTCCGAACTAGCAAAGCTTAGCACCTGCCGGGATATGATTATCTAGCATTAGTAAATTAAGTTTCTCTTCGCCATCTTCCATATGTACAGCTGATAGCAGCATACCACATGACTCAATGCCCATCATTGCTCGTGGTGGCAAATTTACAATTGCTAAAAGCGTTTTACCAAGTAATTCTTCTGGTTCATAAAATGCATGGATACCACTTAGAATAATTCTATCTTTTCCAGAACCATCGTCTAATGTGAATTGTAATAACTTTTTGGATTTTGGCACAGCCTCACAAGCTTTAACTTTAACAGCCCTAAAATCACAAGCTGCAAATTGCTCAAAGGCAACTGATTCTTGCAAAAAGTCTTCGATCTTGACTTTGGAAAAATCAATTTTCTCATTAGGCGTAAAGAAATAGTTAGCTACTTCTTCAGCAACATTTTCATCACTTCCTACACTCTTGCCTATTGGCTTCATTGTTGGGACGAAATCGTCCAAATTAACATTAAAACCATCTTGCCAATTTCGCTACTTGTAAATGGGCATATACAAGGCATTTTTACACCATTTCTATCAGTTTCATTAAACTAAAAATAAGATTTGGTGTAAAAAATGGTGTAATTGGTGTATGGCTATATTAAATTACTCAAGCTCTTATTATGTATAATTGGAATAATTTTATTTGTTTTTCCGAACTTCGATAATCGCTTCATCTTATTTTTTCTGTTCTACCATTTTCATCACATAAAGTAAAGAGAGCAGACACCGGCATTGCAGCCGACATAAGCTCTCTTTTCATTTTTCCAGTATTTATTGATTGAACTGCTGTTCAAGTCCCTCAAACTCTGACTTTCTTAATTCCTTTGTTACATCTGTGTAGATGTTCAATGTTGTGGATACATCTTTGTGTCCGAGTGCGTCCTGTATGACTTTCACATTCACTCCTGCTTCACACATTCTCGTGGTAAATGTATGTCTAAGAGAATGGCAGCTAAAGTGCGGAATTAAAACCTCCGGATTATCACTTTCTAAAAACTGCTTATCATTACAATTTCGTATAATGCGACGAATTGCTTTATTGAGGGTTGCTTGATGTTGCGGCTGACCAAAACGATTTACAAAAATAAAATCCGTATATCCGTCAACCGTGGCTTTACAATGCAGTCCGAGAAGTTCCTGCCTTTCTTTTTCCATCAAAAACGCTTCTTTAACAAATTCAAGCATTGGGACTTGTCGCATACCTGCCGGTGTCTTGGTTGTATTCACATTGAAATAGCAACCTCTCTTGCTTCTTTCGGTTCTGTGGTCATAGTAAACAAGCGTATGATTCACATCTATAATTCCTTCCTCTAAATCTATGTCACACCACCTAAGTCCGGTCAATTCGCCGACACGTAATCCTGTTCCTACCATAACCGCAAATATCGGATACCAATACTGTGCTTCCGGTGTATTCTTCAGATAATCAAGAAAAAGTTCCTGCTCCGGTTTAGTTAATGCCCTGCGTTTTTCATTCCTAAAGCAATGCGATTTTTTCAATTCACGCAAAACATTGTCGGTTGGATTGCTTCTGATATAATCATCATCTACTGCCATTTCAAAAACCTGATGTAGAACGGTATGTATACTGTCAATTGTTGCAGCTTTCAAATGTCTGTCATCAACAAGGCTATTATAATATCTCTTGATGTCACTCTTTTTTAAGGACATTATAAATTGAGAGCCAATCTGGTTACGCACGAATGTCTCGTACATATATTTGTAATTCTCAAAGGTATTGTTTTTTATTCCACGCTTCAAATCTCTCCAAAGCTCATACATATCATTAAGTGTTGTGTATCGTGCTTCTGCCTTAATACCGCCTTTTTTGTCCTTGTCGATTTCTTCTTCCTTATATCTCAAATCGTCTAAGTTTTTGCGTAAATGCACTGTCTTTTTCGGTTCACATCCGTCCAACGATATTGATATGTACCATCTGAACGTTGAGATTCTCCTTTGCGGAGAACCTTTCTAGATTTGTCTTTTCTTTTTGTATTTGCCATCATTCTACCTCCTAAAGTTCTGTGGTTACATCAATAAATTTTTCTAATTTCTCTCGTATAATTAAAAACTGGTCGCTTCTTGCAATTCTGAAACTGCTATCCTTTTCTTTCAAAAGTGCTTTCAGTCTTCTTTCTCCGATACCGGTATATGCCGCCGCTTCCTCAACAGTAAGACATTTCTTTTCCCAAATTGGTATTTCCTCCGGCGGTTGCAATAACTGTTGTTGATAATCATAAAGTTCAGTACCATCTATCTTGTACATCTTCATTCCTCCCATCAAATAGAACTCATTTGTTCCAAAAATTCTTCAAAGCGTTTGCGTTTAATCAGCGTTCTTTTTCCTATTTTTATTGTGAAGTGTTTTGCTTCCGGCAGTTTGATAAGTCCTCGTATTGTTTCTCTGCCGATACTTGTGTACGCATACATCTCATCAACCGAGAGTGCTACCTTGTGCCATACTGGAACGCTCTCACTCTTAGTGATAAACCACTCAATATTCAGACTGCTCATCTTTTGCTCCTCCCTTGAATTTTGATGTCCGAATGAACTCATCGAACGCTTTTCTCTTTATAAATCTGTGATAACCCATCCACAAAACAAATGGACACGCATACGGATTTGTTATTTCTTTCAGTTTTTCCTCGCTGATTCCTGTATAGAGTGACGCTTCTCTTAAAGTCAGTATCGGCTTATGCTCTAATGGCATTCCTTTGTTGCTTATCATTTATTCTCCTTTCCGCTTCCTATATGGAATACTGTCTTTCCAGATATTTTTCAAACGATTTTCTCTTGATAACTCTACGACTTCCAACCCATATGACAAACGGACATTTTTCATCACTTGTCATTTCGTAAATTTTATTTGCACTGAGTCCTGTTTACATCGCAGCTTCCGCAACAGACATTATAGGTTTGTTCCATAATGGAATATCGTATGCTATGATTTCATCTCTTTTTCGGGAGATATACTGATACCTCCTTGCGTTGATGGCATCAGTATATTCATTTTTCTGCGATAAGCCCATTATGCAATCGGACTCATCGCAGATTTGACTTTTTACTATATTGAATACTGCCTTTCGAGGTATTCCTCAAAGGATTTTCTCTTGATTACCCTGCGACTTCCTATCCATATCACAAAAGGGCAGTCCTCCGATTCTGACATCTCATATATCTTATTGGCACTTATCCCTGTGTAAATTGAAGTTTCCGTTACCGATAAAACAGGTTTTAACTAAAGCGGGATGTCATAACTTACAATTTCATATCTTTTCTTAGACATTCTGACACCCCTTTTCTCTTGCGTTGTGCTCTCTTTCAGCAATCACATAATCCCAACCGGATTGATTGCATTTATCACAATGGTCTTTGACCTTAGCAAACGTGTCAAGCCGACGCACGATACAATTAGGATTGTGAATATAATCTTTCAGGCACTTTGAGCAAAGGCAACGGATATTTTCTTTCTTTTCTTCCTTATAAATCCAAAGTCCGAAAGTCTTTTTAAGCGTTATATTTATCCGCCTTAAAAGCTGCTCATCTTAAATCGTTCCGATGTAATCTCTGAGTTCATCTTTGTTTACTGTCTGAAGTTGCTCCAGTAGAACCATTGACGGCTTCTTGAGTCCAAGCTCCTGACCGAGCAGGATATGTGACGGCAGGTATCTTTTCTTGATAACGCCTGTTACAGCAGCCACAATAATTTTTGGTGCGTTTCTGTTATAATCATCTGCCTGAATTACAAGTACCGGTCGTGTTCCGCTTTGTACCGAACCTGTTCGTGTTCCAAAGTCGTAGTAGAATAAATCTCCACGGCAAATTATTTTTTCTTTCATATGTAAAACCTCACATTTCTAAACATTTTGAAGTGTCATTCGTATCCGGAATGAAATAACCCCTTCACTCATTGCACAAAAGGGTTCATTTTGGACACCCAAAATCAGAGGTTCTCGTAAAATTTCTTAAAATTTCTCTTTGCTGCTTCAATAGATTTGCTGACAGAACTGTGATAAGTACCTTCTTCTACGGCTATTTCACGACAGCTCTTTCCCTCAATGACAAACTTATACAATCTTCGTTCCTGAGCTGGTTTCATCATTGAAAGCACTATTCTAACTTTCTCAATTTCACGCATGTCTGCCTTATCCCTCCTTACTCAGCCACTTTCTTTGCCACGACGACCATTCTTCCGTTGTTACGGGAATATTCGCAGGTAGAAAGCGTAATCAATTTATCGCCGTTTTCTGCGGTTATTCCCGTATCATACAAAGCAAGTTCCTTGCACTTGGCGATATACGCATTGAAATCATCTTCTGTATCTGCATTGACAAAATCATAATATCTGAAGCTGTTCGGACTGTCTGTATATACTTCTGTCTTAAAAGCAGCCACTACTTCGTATTTACCTTTCTCGGTCAGCGTATCAAACTGAATGATTTTATGCTTTTCCCAAAAAGATTTATCGGCATACTTCATCAATCCGGCGAACATCAAATTGTCGTTCATATGTAATCCTGAACAATAGGCTTGTACTTTTTAAGTATTTCCTCTTTGGATAGTTCCGAGATAATCGCCCATTGTTCTTTTCCGCTATACCCTTCATACTCGTATTTCAAATTGATAACCTTGCACTCGCTCTGAAACTCCTCTTTTAGAACATCTAATTGACTTTTTGCCATTTACTTTACCTCCAGTCTGAATTTTCAAAAAATGTAAAAATTCAGACTGGAAGGCGGTGAACGACAGCCGACACTATTAAAGTTTATAATCCCGGTAAACGCAAAAACGCACCTACATAGCGACAAATTTCGCCGTGCAAGTGCGTTTATTTCATTATATCTATGGCATATCAGTTCAGTATGTGAGCCGCAATGCCCCTTTGTAGGGCAAGTGCTTTTTTTGATGGAACACCTCTGATAATACCTATGTCATAGACTCATATTCGCTGCTCATCACAAGCAGCGGAACGCCGAGAGAAGTCCAGTGCATAAAAAATCCCTCCAATCCAAAAACTCGGATTGAAGGGTATAGGCGTGTTGAATCGCCCCGTCAAAACCTCATTTTTTCATTTGGTGGGGTTGATACCTCTTATTTAGTTCATATATTTGCGAACTGTCAGTCTATTTATAATTGAATTGTCGTGCCATTATAAAGATGGCATAAATCCGTATAATTATAGACGGAGGTGAACTGCAAGTGCATAGCAACCTGAAACGCTTGGCTGTATCATTAAGTCTGCTCGTGAGAACGCCAGAATTACCATAGAAGCGTTAGCAAACAAAGTGGATATTACCGAGCGATACCTATACAGGATTGAGAACGAGGGAAAGAAATCAAGTTTTGATGTCCTACATAAGCTCGTCCGGGAGTTGAATATTTCTGCGGATTCGATTTTCTACCCCGAAAAGCCGTCCAAAGATTCCGAGGTAGAAAATCTCCTCCGTATGCTTTCAGCTTGCGATGAACGGTCATTGGAAGTCGTCAAAGCAACAGCGAAAGCCTTGATTGATACCACACCCGAAAAGTAGCCGCAAGGCTGCTTTTTCCTCTTTATAAAGAACAGAGCCGATGATCTGTGATTACTCACAAATTCATCGGCTCTGCGTCTATGCGTCCGGCTCTTTGATGACAGTTATTTGTAATTCTTTCGCTTCGATCAATGTTTCCCTCTTACATTTTGGACAGTAGAGAGGAGAGTTCTTTAATTCCGTATCTTCCCGTATTTGTAACCTTGTTTTGTTTCCACAGGCAGGACAATATATCCATTCCGTGTGTTCTTCTATATTGTTTTTCATATCCATAGCTATATATCATTCCACTTTCATCATTCTGTATCCGACACCGATATGCGTTTGGATGTATTGCGGAGAATCTGCGTCCTTCTCCAGCTTTTTACGAAGCGTAGCCATAAACACTCGCAGAGAAGCAATATCGTTATCCCAACTACTCCCCCAAATGCTTTGCGTGATAAAAGTATGCGTTAAGACTTTGCCGACATTTTTTGAAAGCAAACAAAGCAATTTATACTCAATCGGCGTCAAATGCAGTTCTTCCTCATTCAAATAGGCACAGCCGGCGGCAAAATCAACACGGAGTTGTCCGTTGGTAAAAACGGCAGATTCGGCAGGAGATTCCTTTTGAATCATCGTAAGTCGCCTTTGCGTAACCCGAAGCCTTGCAAGCAATTCCTCCACCGAAAACGGTTTTGTCAAATAATCGTCTGCTCCTGCATCCAAAGCGTCAATTTTATCGGTATCTTCACTGCGGGCGCTGATAACGATAATCGGCATATTCGACCAAGTACGGATTTTTTCTATGACCTCAACGCCGTCTATATCCGGCAACCCCAAATCCAGCAAAACAATATCAGGATTGTGAGACGAAGCCTCCAAAATTGCTGTTTGACCGTTTAGCGCTGTAAGATAGCGATAGTCGTGCGCCTTTAATGTAGTCGTAATTAGATTTCTTACAGAGGTATCATCCTCTACAACTAATATAAGTAATTTATTCATAAACCTTGACCTCTCCTAAGGGTAATGTAAATGTAAATACTGTTCCGTGCGGCTGATTGTCGGAAACTGTAATTTCTCCACCGTGAGCGTTAATGATGGATTTGCATAGCGACAACCCAAGTCCCAAGCTGCGGCGGCTGTCTGCAATTTTGTTTGCACCGCTGTAAAACATATCAAACACTCGTGGCTTTATTTCATCCGGTATTCCTTCACCGTCATCAGCTACGGAAACAACTGCCATATCTCCGTGCTTCGCTGTCCTGATCTCAATATGAGAATTTTGAGGTGTATATTTTATGGCGTTGTCCACAAGATTGATAATTACTTGAACGATGAGTTTAGCGTCCATTTTTGCAAGAAGAAGCTCGTCCTCATTTTCAACGGTAATATGATGTTCCACGCTTTTGCGGTTAATATGATGAAGAGCTTCTGTAATCACATCATCTATCAGATTTTGGGAGATATTCAGGTTCAGTCTGCCTTCCTCAATTCGGGTAACGGCAAGCAAGTTTTCCACAAGACCGATTAGCCACATTGAATCGTCATAAATATCGGTATAAAGCTGCTTTTTCGTATCCATATCAAAGGACTCGCCGTTAGACAAAAGATTGCTCGCATTGCCGGAGATAGATGTCAGGGGCGTTCTCAAATCGTGTGAAATTGCCCGAAGCAGATTTGCCCGAAGCTGTTCGTTTTTCGCAAGAACCGCCGCTTCCTCTTTCTCACGGGCATTCTTTTCGTTTTCTAAAGCCAGCGCACATTCACCGAGGATGGATTGCAAAATGCTGTTTTCAAACGGATCGAGAGGCTTCTCTCCCATAACAATTCCAACAACACCATATACTGTGCTGTTGACACGAACAGCAAAATACAGACATTTTGCGCTGGACAGCGTTTCGGTTGTTGCCCCGGCACGCTTATTATTTTTGAATACCCAACCTGCAACTGCTTTTTCATTATCAGAAGTACACATTTCTAAACTTTCATTGGTTGCTGAAAAAATATGAGGTTCTTCCAATTTTTCCTTATCAGCCACATAGAAAACAATATCCTTTCCCAACAGTTTTAGCAACTGGTTAGAGATTACGGATACAATTTCATTTCTATCCTTTGATTGCTGCAATAACTGGTTGGTATCAAATAATACTTTTGTACGGTAAGCTGCTCTTGCCGCCTGCTTCGCCTGATTTTTGAGCCGTATAGCAAGGGAGCCTGTCAAAAAAGCTGCCAAAAACATAATCAAAAAGGTTATCGGATAGCCTTGGTCATATGCCTGCAATGTAAATTTCGGCTCGGTAAACAGAAAGTTAAAAACAAAAACACTGACAATAGAAGAAATCAGGCTGTATATTTGGTGCTTTGTTATAACAGATGTTACCAGTACGCCAAGAACAAAGACAGTTATAATATTGGCTTCGGCAAATCCAAGATTTTCAAAAATCGTTCCGATTAAGCTGGAAGCAAGCAGGATCACAATGCACTTTAATATATCCGCAGCAGAAAAAATGATGTGATTTCTTTTCTTTGCTTTTCTCAACTGATAAACAGCCTCATTGGAAACAGTATCGGGAATAATATGTATATCCAAATTAGGAGCGCTCGCAATCAACTTTTCTGTCAAAGTCGGTTTGCTGAACAGATGGCGTTTTACCCCGGAGCTTCGCCCAATCACAACTTTGGAAACACCGGAAAGCCTTGCAAATTCTGCAATCTGAAAAGAAACATCTTCACCGTAAACTGTCTCAATTTTTGCGCCAAGCTGTTCGGCAAGACGCATATTGGAGCGCAGGCGTTTCGCATTTTCCTCACTCATTACCGAAAAATCCGGAGTTTCCACAAACAACGCTGTGAAAGCTCCCTTGAAGGCAGTAGCCATTCTTGCGGCAGTACGAATGATTTTCGCATTAGAGGGAGACGAAGAAAGACAAACAAGGATATGCTCGTCTGTATGATAATTGCCGTGACTTTTCAATCGGGCGTACTCCGTCAGGATATTTACCCGATCTGCACATCGGCGCAACGCAATTTCTCGAAGCGCCGTCAGGTTTTCTACGGTAAAAAAATTCTCTACGGCTTGTTTGGCTTGTGCTTCCTTATAGACATTTCCGGCATTAAGTCGGTCAATTAGTTCCTGCGGTTCAATATCCACCAATTCAACCTGATCCGCATTGTCAAACAGCGAATCTGGAATGCGTTCCCGCACAAAAACTTCTGTAATGGATGCAACTACATCGCAGAGACTTTCAATATGCTGAACATTAACGGTTGTATAAACATCTATTCCCGCATTCAAAAGTTCCTTTATATCCTGATAGCGCTTTGTGTGGCGGCACCCTTGTGCATTTGTATGAGCAAGCTCGTCCACAAGCATAAGCTGCGGTTTTCTTTTCAGTGCCGTATCAATATCAAATTCGTGCAGCGTGATTCCGTTATATTCTACTTCTTTAGTAGGAAGAATCTCCAAGCCGTTCAAAAGGGCTGCCGTTTCAGGACGTGCGTGCGGTTCGATATAACCAGCCACCACATCTACACCCTGATTTTTTGCTATATGAGCCGCTTTGAGCATTGCATAGGTTTTCCCTACACCTGCTGCATATCCAAAAAAGATTTTCAAATGCCCTTTGGTTTGATTTTCTTCTTCATCTCGGATTACCTTTAACAGCTCATCCGAATTTAGTCTGGATGAGCTCATACGCTCACCTCCTGTATAGCAGCTATTATAAATGAAAACAAATAAATTTCTGACAAGCATTTTGGTGCTGACATTAAGATTGCATAAAGATTATACCACAATTTCATCTTTTTTTCATCTGCGGTCACCGAGAATGGAGCTGTTCTTTGAAAAAGCTCTGTAACAACTCTGCAAACATTTTCTTTTTGTGGTTTCCTTCATCCGCAATCCAAACAATCTTCAGGTCTTTTTCTGACTTGTCGAGCGGAACAACCGAAAGCCCTACCGAATTGGAAATAACCGAACCTTGTTTGACCGAAACAAGCAGAGAATCAAAGCCTCCATCCAAAAAATCGTTGCAAGTATCTAAAATAAAACCAAAATCAAGCTCCTGATTTTTCAGTCCTTTTTCAATTTTTTCGGCTGAACCGTAAAAAAGTATGATTTCGCAGCTTGGAGCTTTCTTTGAAAAGTGTTCTAACAGTTCTGCCGACTGATCGACTAAATCAAAAGTTTCAAATCCAATGCGGAGCGAAGAAAAGGTACTATGTTCCTTTGTCTGCAAGTTATTTTCAGCAAGAAACATATCCACCTTTCTCATAATAAGGTAGCCAACAATAAACACAAATGCAACTATGCAAATTAAAATAAGTTCTTTCATATCTCCGGTTTCCTTTACAAATTAAATATGAAAGCATTTTTGAATACTCTTTATATCTCCGAGAACAAGCATTGTATCATCTTTTGGCAAGTAAGTATCTGGGCTTATTCTCAAATTCATTACACCGTTATGTTTGAGCGCCATAATGTTAATGTCATATTTTTTCCGTATGTCTAATTGACCGATTGTTTTTCCTACCCATCCATTTGGTACGGAGATTTCAAAAATAGAGTGTTCTTCGTCTAACTCTATGTAATCGAGGATATGGTCAGCGGTATAGCGAATTGCCGTCCAATCGGCAAGCTGGCGTTCCGGATAGACCACCTCGTCAGCACCGTTTCGCAAAAGAAATTTAGCGTGAACATCTCTGGCGGCACGGGAGACAACCACTTTTGCGCCAAGCTCTTTTAATAACGAAGTAGTTTCTAACGAATTTTGAAAATTATCTCCGATGGCTACGATACACACATCAAAATTCCGAACACCAAGGGAACATAAGAAGTCCTCGTTTGTTGCGTCCCCAATTTGAGCATTTGTTACATACGGGAGAACAGCCTCTACTCGCCGTTCTTCTTTATCTACCGCCATAACTTGATGATGCAGTTCATCCAGCTTCATAGCAATATGGCGTCCAAATCTTCCAAGTCCTATCAATAAAACAGATTTCATCGTTTTTTCTCCTTTAACCTACTGTTATTTTCTCCTGTGGATATTTTGAGCCGTTTGATGTTTTTTCGGAGATTGCAGCAAATATCAAGGTCAAACCGCCGACTCTGCCGAAAAACATCAAGCAAATTAAAATCATATGAGAGGCGATTCCGAGCTCAGGCGTAATTCCCAACGACAATCCAACCGTACCGATTGCAGAGGCTGTTTCAAACAACGCCGTTATTAACGGAATCTCTTCTATGCCGCTGATTATCATACCGCCGACAAGAAACAAAGTAACATACATTAAAAAAATTGTAGCCGCATTTCTTATCGTATTGTCAGGGATTCGCCTTTTGAAAAATTGGGTGTGTTCTTTTTTTCGGAACACAGACAATGCGGATGAAACAAGGACAGCGAGCGTCGTTGTTTTCATACCGCCTGCGGTAGAGCCGGGAGAACCGCCCGTCAGCATTAGCATAATCATAAGCATTTGTCCAACCTCACTCATCAGCGTTAAATCCGCCGTGTTAAATCCGGCAGTTCTCGGCGTAACCGATTGAAACAAAGAAGTCCATACTCTTTCGGGAAACGGCAATCGGGAAAACTCAAAAAAGTAAAAGTAAATGGCAGGCAGAAGGATTAAAGCGGCTGTCACCGCAAGAATGACCTTGCTTTGCATACGGTATTTTTTGAAATGCCATTTATTGTTCTTTATGTCCTCCCAAGTAAGAAAGCCTATGCCCCCGATAATGATCAGCGCCATAATCGTAATATTTACGACTGGCTGTACTGAATAGGAAGTTAATGAGGAAAAAGGCTTTTTTGCACCTATTAAATCAAATCCCGCATTGCAAAATGCAGAAATAGAATGAAATAGTGCATACCATATTCCTTTGAAAAATCCAAAATCTCTACAAAAGACAGGTGATAAAACAGCCGCACCGATCAATTCAACAGAAATAGCTGTTTTTAAGATAAACTTCGTTCTCCGAACAATTCCACCAACATTTGGTGCTGCGATTGCCTCTTGCATCGTACTTCGCTGCATCAGCCCTATTTTGCGTCCTGAAACTGCCGCAATCGAAACAGCAATTGTAACAATTCCCATTCCGCCAATCTGAATCAACAACAAAATGATACTCTGTCCGAACACAGACCAATAGGTTGCCGTATCGTGTATAATCAATCCTGTTACACAAACCGCTGATGTTGCAGTAAATAAGGCATCGGAAAATGATGCGCCATTGCCGCTGCGGGTAGCAATCGGAAGCATTAACAACAAGCTTCCGATTAGAATAACAGAAAGAAATCCCAAAATAATAATCTGAAAGGATGTGATATGGTAATGTTTTGATTTTTTTCTTTTCTGCATAGTCTATGTATCCTCGTTATCTTAATCGCTTTTTTATGCCTCCTTTATGCTACCTTTATTTGTGTTAAAGTCGCATAAGCAACCCTACCGTCACATTAAGATTATATAAAAAAGAAACAGAAGTGCCTAAAACACCTCTGCTTCTTCTTCGGCTTAAGATTATAAAATGCCGTCCAACATCAAATTAACTTTTAGAACATTTACGGTTTTTTCACCAAAGACACCTAAAAATCTTCCATCCGTGCATTTATCAATAATCTCCCGCACTTCATCCTCTGTCATTTGGTTGGCTTTTGCGATTCTTACTACCTGATACTCGGCAGCAGCAGGGGAAATATGCGGATCAAGTCCACTGCCGGACAGGTGACAAGATCAACAGGAATTGTGGTTTCGTCCATATCGGGATTAGCTTTGCGCAGGTTTTCTACTCGCTCGGCAACCAACGCTTTGTATTCTTCACTTGCCGGACTCAAATTTGATGGCGAAGCATACATTAAAGTTTTCCCATTTTCATCCTTGTAGGTTGAAACATCAATGTTCATAATGCGTCCCCACATATGAGCGTCATCCGTATATTGCTGATCGAGCAGTTCGCAGCCGTACTTTTTCCCATCAACCTCAATAATGCTGCCGTTTGCTTTATCAGGAAAAATGAGCTGTGCTATCCCTGTTACAACACCCGTATAAACAATACCGCAAATTACGGTAAAAATCAGGAAAATGTCAGCCGCTTTCGGCAATATATTTTTCAATGCTTTCATCTCTATACCTCCTTATGCCAATCCCAAAACGACCAGCAGCATATCAATCAGTTTCACAAAGATAAACGGAGCCACAAGACCACCCGAACCATAAATCAGCAAATTGCGTGACAACAGCTTCCCTGCCGGAACCTCACGATATTTTACGCCCTTTAACGCCAACGGGATCAGTGCAATGATAATCAGCGCATTATATATAATCGCTGAAAGCACAGCACTTTGCGGGGAATGCAGTCCCATAATATTGAGCGCAGAAAGCCCCGGATACAGTCCCATAAACAGCGCCGGTATGATGGCGAAATACTTTGCCACATCGTTTGCAATCGAAAAAGTAGTTAGACTTCCTCTTGTCATTAAAAGCTGTTTTCCGATACGAACAATGTCAATTAATTATGTAGGTGATGAATCCAAATCCACCATATTTCCGGCTTCCTTTGCCGCTTGTGTTCCGGTATTCATTGCAACCGCAACATCAGCCTGTGCAAGAGCTGGGGCATCGTTTGTTCCGTCTCCCGTCATTGCCACCAAATGACCTTTCGATTGAAAGTCACGAATCATTTGAAGTTTACTCTCTGGGGTTGCTTCTGCAAGAAAGTCATCTACACCGGCTTCGGCGGCAATAGCAGCGGCGGTCATCGGATTATCACCTGTAATCATAATGGTTTTGATACCCATTTTACGAAGATCGGCAAATTTCTCTTGAACACCTTGCTTAATAATATCCTTCAAATGGATTACTCCAAGTATTTTTTCGCCCCTCATCAACAAATTCAAGCAGTTCCGGAACAAGGTTTGTAAGGCGAACATATCTGTGTATTTGATTTCTACTGTCGCCTGTTTCCAAAGCGATTTGTTCATCAGTTCGTAAATTCGTCCCCACTGGGGACACATTTTCTTTTTTTGGTCTGCCTGCTTGTCTTTTCATTGCGTCCAAACGCATTTTGTAGGCAAAGGCTTTTTCAGAGGGAAGTATCTGCGACCTTTGGAAATTACTTTCCACCATTAGAATTGTGGCTTCATCTCGATTAAGGTCAACAACCTCACATCTTAGTGTTTCAAAACCGGCAAGTTCACTTGCTCGTTTTCGTCTGTGACCGGATACGAGTTCATATCTTCCGTCCTCTTTCTGCCTTACCGTAGCCGGAGTAATTACTCCACGTTCCTTGATACTCTCGACAAGCTGCTGCATATCTTCATCGTCCCTGACCTTGAATGGATGGTCTGGGAAATCGTCAATCAGCTCTAACGGAATATCTCGGATTTTTGAAAATTTTTCCTCATCTCACTGCTCCTGTGTTGAAAACAAGTCATCGAGCCTCGTGAGAGTGAAGTTGCTCTTTCTTCCTGCCATCAGCTAACACCTCCTTCGTAAATTCGGTGTATGCCTTAGACACCGTACTGTTTGGCTCATAAGCAAAATGCTCTTTCCTTTGGAAGAAGTTTCTGCGGCTTTTACAGCAATCGGAATAGATGTGCGATACAGTTTAATCTGATTTCCGAAATTCTCCCGCAACGCTTCCACCGTACTTTTGGCGAGGTTTGTGCGGTTATCCACCAAAGTGAGAAGCATACCGTCTATCTTAATGTCCTGATTGATATACTTCTTGACTTTTGAAATGGTCTGCACAATCTGGGTCATACCCTTAGCCGGAAAATTATTGGTGTGCAACGGAATAATCACGCTGTCTGCCGCAGATAAAGCATTGAGGTTACCATACTCAGTGAGGACATACAGTCAATCAGAACAAAATCATATCTGTCTTTGACCTGACTTAAATAATTCCTCAAAGTGGTTTCTCTGCTCATAGCGTTCATTAGGTTATATTCCATCGCCGAAAGTTCAAGGTTCGCCGGTAAAAGGTCAACACCTTCCTCATGGTGCAGGATACCGTCTGTCGGGTCATTCATCGTTTCACTAATCACATCTGTAAGTTTCGTTGCAAGCGTGATACCCAAGTTATCCGTATCTCTCCAACCGAGACAAGTAGTTAAATCTCCCTGTGGGTCTGCGTCAATGAGCAAGACTTTCTTACCCTGCATTGCAAGCCCAACGCCAAGATTAACCGTTGTCGTTGTCTTTCCGACTCCGCCTTTTTGATTGCATATGGCAATCGTTTTGCAGTTTGACACCTCTTGCGTCCTCCTTTCGATTTATTCATAGCCAATAAAATATGGCTATGTACTTGACCGTTTCATTTCCTAAACGGTCGTGGCAATATTTATTCTCAATATCCCTTGCCAAGCATATAGCTTTCGGGAAGTCGTTAAGAAACAGACTGCTTATCTGTATCATAGGAATCTAACCTCTGCCGGGTACTCCGCCAGCTCCGTAGAGAAGTATCATTATCCTTCTGACTGTCATCGCCATATCGGTTGCAATCCGATACCCATAGCAGGAGTTCTCGCTGTTCTGTAATTTTCAGAAGTTTCGGCGTACCCGCTAAAGTGGCTATCATCAGAATTAAAGTCTTAACGACCTGTGTATTAAGTTGTCAAAGAACAAGTGAAAAGGCTTCCGTCTTCATCATCAGGAATTAACCCCTTCACTCATTGCACAAAAGGCTTCATTTTGGACACCCAAAATCGCTGCTTTTCCGAAAAAATTTTCAAAAAATTTTTGACAACAAAAAAAATCGCCTGTTTCGGTTAAAAAACAGACGGCATAAATGCTTGAAATTATTTGATTTTCAGTTTCTTTTTCCTTGCGGACAGCACTTTCAGAAGAACTTCATCTACTGCGTCGGTGTATCTTCCTTGTACTATGAGGTTGTTTTTCAGATTGATAAGCGACTGTATCACTCTGCTTTGCTCATCATCGGTTAGATAAATGTGATATTTCGTTTCTCTCATCGGCTGTTCCTCCAGTTCTTAAATATTTTCCTGATTATCTTAACATCTTCTTCTGTATCGGAAGATATAAATATATGTACGCTCTGAAATGCTGCTTTGATACGCTGTACATATTCGGGTTCCGCTTCGTTTGGCTTCATCGGCAACTTAATGAGTTTGATTCCACGTTGTTTACAGAGATGTTCCTTTAGTATATCTATCTTCTCCGAGTCTGTATTCACTTGAATGGCAATCTGCTCCAGTGGGATATATACATCAAGTGGAATGCCTAATAACCTATCAGAGCCAAGTTCAACTTTCAATCCTTTCAAATTGGAATAATAACTGATTGCAAGAGCCGGGAACAACGACATATACTCCTGCTCACACATCCTGCACCCCTTTCCAAGAACAGTACGCTCATTTATCTTCATACTCCAAGAATGACCGTATCTGCATTTCCACCACGCTCTCTTTGCCGAATTTCTTGAAACTTCTGTCGGTTTTAACTTGTTTAATTCATAATCCCACTCAACAAGTAATTTTCTATCAGTTGTTGCAAAGTCATTGTATCCGGCAAGCACTTCTCGCTCTGCACAGACAGGGCAAACCGTTCCTTTCACACGGGCATTGATAACTGATTTCCACTCGTTTCCACATTTTCTGCAATGCCACCATACATTTTTCCTCGACTTTGCATTGACTTCATCCGGTTGCAGAGAATAGTTTTTCTCTGACCATTCTTTGGCTATCTGCGGGTGTGTACTTTTTAGGTCATTTCTGCCTTTTATAAATGTATAGCCACTGCAACAAGGACATTTACTGCCGCCTGAACGTGTAGAGATAAGCGTATTCCATTCATAACCGCAGATTCTGCACTTCCATCAAGCCTTGCTGTTTGCAAACGCCATAACTTCGGTAGGCTTCTTTTCATTCTTGTCCGACCATTCATTTGCAACTTCCGGGAATAGCGTTGCAAAGTCATTAAATCCTACAAGCACTTTGTTATGGTAGCAGTACGGGCAACCTGTTTTGTTGATGGTTCTGCTCTTTACAGTGGCTATCCATTCGTGTCCTAATTTACACTTCCATATCACTTTCTTGTGTGAGCCGATAGATACCTCTGTCGGCTTGATTTCATTTTTCTCTGACCACTCCGAAGCCAATTCCGGCTTCAATGTACTTAAATCGTTAATTCCCTCAATCACTCTCGCACCGGAGCATATGGGGCATTTCTCTCCACTGGAACGAGCCTTTATACTTGTTTCCCATTCGTGACCGCAAGCACCTTTCCACCATACTTTTTTATTTGAACCGAAAGTAATGTCATCAGGCGTAAGCGTTAAATTCTTTTCCGACCACTCCGAAACAAGCTCCGGGTGTACTTCTGCTAAACTGTTATTCATAGCCAAACCTCAACCTCCTTGTGCTTAGAGTATATGAAGTTTTGGCTTTATCTTGTAGTTTGCGAATATCCGTATAAATAGAAAAAGCCCTTTGGGAAAGGGATTTCTCCTCTCTCAAAGGGCAAGTTGGCAAACTGGAAGTTATAGTGCAATCTTTTTCCATTTTCTAATCTTGGTTCTAAAGGTTCCGAACGGAGCAACTGTATTAACATGTATGAATTTGTATACTTCCCAGACAGCTGTTTTAGTTGCTTCGTCAGCCCATTTTCTCATATGTGGTTTAAATAATTCTTCCTCACTCAGAGAATCAATCATTACATAAATAGAGTTGATATTCTCATTCAATCTGTCTTTCAATTCTTGCAGTGACAGCTGAGCATATGTATCTGTGAACCATTGATATAATTCGCCAAGCTGATTCCACTTAAAATTATCCGAAGGAGTTTTGACAGGAATACCCTTTCTTTCGTCTGATTCCCATTTAATAACAAGAGTTGTCCAGCCAACCTGATAAGCAAGATTTTCTGCCGGAGTTCGATCGACCTCATCAATTCTCTTATCTTTTAAATGCTCCGGAATATCATTAAATTCTGAAATATACTTTGCAAAGCTTTTATTTATCTCGTTTTTAAGCTCGTCTTTATTCTCATATGTTCTCAATAGTCTATCTCCTCAGCTTCCGATTTTCCAGTTTCAAAAAAAGGATTTTTCAAATTAGTCTTTGCAAATAACCTTTGAACCTTCACCATCAATTACAATTCCCTGATGGTTGTTAATAGGGCATAGATTCAAATCCGAAAATTCAGTCATTATTTTCTCGGTAACTTTCTTAAATGGTGCTGTAAGATAATGCGGAAGAACATAGAAATCAATCAAATCAAGCCCTGCATCATCTTCTTGTGAGTAGTCCTCCGGCTTTTCATCCATTTGCTCGATATATTGGATGCTTGGAGCGCATATAATCGCACCTGCCGATTCACCAATCATCAGTTTTCCCTTTGCCAATTCTTTTTTCAACAGCTCATCCGTTCCCGTTTTACGGAGCTGGTCTATAAGGAAAAAGAATTTCCGCCGGTAAAATATATCACATCCGCATCTTCAAAAACAGACTGTATCGTTGAATAAGCCTCCGTTGAAATATCAATTTCAGTTACGATTGCTCCCAACTTTTTGAATAATTTTCGAGCCGACATAACCGGTGTAGCCTTCACGCAGTGAAGCTGTTGGAATAAATGCGACTTTCTTATTTTCAATTTCTTCCTTTATCAGACTTCCCACACTTGAAAAGTGCGAACATAAAAATAGTTTCATCAATATTCTCCTTTATAAATACCAATTTATCTTTTTCTTTCTGAAAATGGGCAATTCCGCAATGGAACTGCCCATATATCTTTAAAATATGCGATTTTTAAGGCTCTGCACCGTTTCAAGCACCATTTGGTGTAAATTTGGTGTATTTGTGTATTTTCAGAGCTTTTTCACAAATGAAGTACATCCCGTTTTGTAAAGTAAAACGGTACTTCTTAATAGAGCTTTGCACCTGCCGGAATATGGTCATCTACCATAAGGAGATGAAGCTTCTCTTCGCCTTCTTCTTCGTGTACTGCACTGAGAAGCATACCACAAGAGTCAATGCCCATCATTGCTCTTGGAGGAAGATTTGTGATTGCGATAAGTGTCTTACCAACAAGTTCTTCCGGCTCGTAATATGCGTGAATACCGCTTAAAATGGTTCTATCTGTGCCTGTTCCGTCATCAAGAGTGAACTGAAGGAGTTTCTTTGACTTCGGTACAGCAACGCATTCTTTAACCTTAACTGCTCTGAAATCTGACTTTGAGAATGTATCAAAATCAACATCTTCTTCAAACAAAGGCTCAACCTTTACCTTAGAAAAATCAATTTTTTCCGGCTCTGAATTTGGTGTAGAAACCTCTTTAGGACTTACACCATTTTCGGATTTTACACCACCAAGGGTCTTCATTGTTGGGAATAGCAATACTTCACGAATCGAATCTTGGTTGGTTAGAAGCATGCACAAACGATCGATACCAATCCCTAAGCCTCCTGTCGGAGGCATACCAAATTCAAGGGCTTCGCAGAAATCTTCATCAATGCTGTTGGCCTCATCATCACCAGCTTCACGTTTCTTAGCCTGCAAAGCAAAACGCTCACGCTGATCTTCAGGGTCATTTAATTCTGAATAAGCATTACCAAACTCTTTACCATGGATGAACAACTCATAACGCTCAGTGAATCTAGGATTACCTGGCTTCTTCTTTGTCAAAGGTGAAATTTCAATTGGATACTCATAAATGAATGTAGGTTGTTCCAAATTCTCTTCCACATACTTTTCAAAGAATGAGTTAATAATGTCGCCCAAGCCATGAGATGGTAAAACTTCAATATCGTGTTCTTCAGCTAACTTAACAGCTGTTTCAAAGTCATTAACGTCATGGAAATCGACGTTAGAATATTGCTTGATAGCATCCAACATTGTTAAGCGACGGAATGGCGGAGTTACATCAACTTCACGGCCCTCCCAAGTAATTTTGGTCGTACCATATAACTTGTCAGCCAAGGTAGAAATCAAATTCTCAGCAATTTCCATCATACCATACAAATCAGTATATGATTGGTACATTTCCATCATTGTAAATTCAGGATTATGACGGTTATCAATACCTTCATTACGAAAATTACGGCCAATTTCATAAACACGATCAAAGCCACCGATGATCAAGCGTTTCAAGTAAAGCTCAGGAGCAATACGCAAATAAAGGTCTATATCCAAAGCATTATGGTGCGTAATAAAAGGACGAGCTGTTGCACCACCTGCAATAACGTTCAAAATTGGAGTTTCAACTTCCAAGAAGCCACGATTATCCATGAAGCGACGAATTTCACGAATGATCAAGGAACGCTTTTCAAAAGTTGCTTTAACATCCTGATTAGCAATCAAATCAACGTAACGTTGACGACAGCGTTGCTCAATATCCTGCAAGCCATGGAACTTATCAGGCAATGGTCTTAAAGCCTTAGATAACAAAACATAGTTTTCATTGCGCAAGGTAATCTCGCCAGCTTCTGTCTTCATGATCTTACCAGTTATACCGACAATATCGCCAATATCTAGCTTCTTCCAATCAGCATAAGCTTCGCCCATGGCATCTTGTCTTGTATAGACTTGCATTTTCCCGCTTGGATCTAACAAGTCAGAAAAATTGACCTTGCCCATACCACGTTTAGCAACAATACGACCAACTAATTTAACTTCTTTATCCTCAAAGTTATCATAATCATTACGAATATCTTTAATTAAATTAGTCCGCTCATATTTTGTAATACTGAAAGGATCCTTACCACGTTCCTTTAACTCATGCAACTTAGCTCGTCTAATTTCGACCTGTTCGCTTGTATTTTTAACGTTTTGATTATCCATACTTTAACTCCTACACTATTTACGAGAAATACCTGTAATTTTGTATTGGAAAATACCATAAGGTGTATCAACTTCAATTTGTTGACCTTTACGCTTACCGATAACTGCTTGACCAACAGGTGAATCTGAACTGATCTTATTGGAGAAAATATCCTCTTCGGCTGTACCGACGATGCTATATTCTTCAACTTCGCCAGTATTAACGTCTTCCAACTTTACAATTGTACCAATTGCTACCTTATTCTTAGCAATTTCGCTATCTTCAATAACTTTGGCATATTTAAGAATATTTTCCAATTCTTGAATACGTTGCTCATTCTCGCTTTGTGCCTGCTTAGCTTCATCGTACTCTGAGTTTTCGCTCAAGTCACCGAAACCACGTGCAACTTTCATGCGCTCTGCAATTGCTGTACGTTCTTCCACTTTACGACGATCAAGTTCCGCATTTAAACGATTAACGCCTTCAAGCGTCATCTCATAAAATTCTTCAGCCATAAATCCTCCTCTGCCTTAGCAATTATAAATCGATACTCTGACTATTTTTCAATATAACATCATGTGCTCCGCCTTCAACAATTGAAGTTGCGGAAACTCTAACCAAGCGAGCCTTGGCTTGTAGCTCTGGAATGGTTAAGCTACCAACTGAACACATTGTAGCCTTAATTTTAGCTAAACTATTTTGTACGTTTGATGCCAGTGAACCAGCGTAAGGAACATATGAATCAACGCCCTCTTCAAAGAGCATGCCACCTTTCGTGTCACCTTCATCATAACGCTGCCAATTACGAGCACGGTTAGAGCCTTCACCCCAATACTCTTTGACGTACTTACCACCAACCATCATACGCTTAGTTGGGCTTTCATCAAATCTAGCGAAATAACGGCCTAGCATAATGAAATCAGCACCCATAGCTAAAGCTAACGTCATATGGTAATCATGCACGATACCACCATCAGAGCAAATTGGAATATATACACCATGCTTTGCACAATATGCATCTCTAGCCTTGGCCACATTGTAAACAGCTGTTGCCTGGCCACAACCAATACCTTTTGTTTCACGAGTAATACAAATTGAACCGCCGCCAATTCCAACTTTGATGAAGTCAGCGCCTGCATCAGCAAGATAGTTAAAGCCGTCAGCATCAACTACATTACCTGCGCCAACTAGCATGTCTGGGTAATTGGCCTTGATCCATTTGATTGTCTGATATTGCCATTCAGAGAAGCCATCTGATGAGTCAATACATAAGACATCGACACCAGCTTCAATCAGCAATGGTACCCGTTCCATATAATCTCTGGTATTAATGCCAGCACCAACTAGCAAGCGTTTACGGCTATCCAAAATTTCGTTAGGATGATCTTTATGCGAATCATAGTCCTTTCTGAAAACTAAGCCGATTAATTTGCCATCATTATCAATAATAGGTAATTGATTGAGTTTGTGTTCCCAAATAATATCGTTAGCCTCAGATAGTGTAATACCATCTTGGGCTGTTACTAGCCGTTCAATCGGCGTCATCAAGTTCTTGATTGGTGTGTCTAAATTAGTACGACTTAAGCGATAGTCTCTTGAAGTTAATAAACCTAACAATTTGCCAGAACTTGTTCCATCATCAGTTACAGCAATAGTTGAATGACCACTGATTTTTTTCAATTTAAGAGCGTCAGCTAAAGTACTATCGATTGGCAAATTGGAATCACTTGAAACGATACCTGCCTTGTAGCTTTTGACCATTCTGACCATTTCAGCTTCACTTTCAGCTGATTGCGAACCATAAATAAAAGAAAGGCCGCCTTCTTTGGCAAGTGCTATCGCTAAAGTATGATTAGAAACAGATTGCATAATAGCTGAAACTAAAGGGATATTTATCGTCAGCGCTTTTTCTCGTTCACCTACTTTATAACGGGTAATTGCTGTTTTCAAATTTACATTATGACTCTGACATTCAGTTGTAGTCAAATTAGGAATCAATAAGTACTCACTAAAAGTATGTGACTCTTCATTGAAAATCTGTGCCATTCTCACTCCTCCACATATATTTAGAATAAATTTTCTACTAGATTAACACAAAGCAATTAAATGTTAAAGCTGGTAGAAATTATGGTACAATGAGTCATCAAATAGGATCTTTGTAATTAAAGGAAGATAATATGAAAATAATGATTGTTGGTGCAGGCAAAGTTGGCGAAACACTTTGCCAGGATTTAGCAGATGCTAATCACGATATAACCTTGATTGATCTCGATGAAGCTGTCATCAACGATATGATCAGTGAATTTGATATAACAGGCTATGTTGGTAATGGCGCTTTATACGACGTTCAACAAGATAGTAATGTAGCAGAAACAGATATTTTTATCGCTGTTACCCCAAAAGATGAAACCAATTTAATTGCTGCTTTGACAGCTAAGTCATTGGGTGCCAAGAAAGCAATTGCCCGTGTCCGTGACCCTAACTATACTAAGCAAATCAACTTTTTGCGTTCTAAACTAGGCATTGATATGATTATCAATCCTGAATTGCAGGCAGCTAGAGATATTGCTGGTAACCTGCAATTTCCGCAAGCTAGCAATGTTGAACAATTCGCTCACGACCGTGGCTATTTACTCAATTTGAAATTACCAGCAAACAGTCAGTTAATCGGTCAAAACATGATCACTGTCCGTAATAAATTTAAGAGCGTGATTGTTCTAGCAATTGAGCGGCAATCTGGCGAAGTGCTCATTCCTTTTGGCCAGACTGAGATTTTGGAAGGCGACCGCACCTATGTTACTGGTGATATTAAAGAATTAAACAGTTTTTATGCCTATGTCGGTTATAGCCGAAAGAAAATTAAAAACGCTTTGATCATCGGTGGTGGCAAGATTACAAAATACTTAATTCCTCGCCTGCAAAGAGGTAATATTTCGCCAAAAGTTATTGAAGTTAATGAAGATATTGCTAATGAACTCTGTCAAGATTTTCCAAATGTGACAATCATTAACGATGATGGTACCAACCAAAAAGTCTTGGATGCTGAGCAACTCCAAGATTATGATGCAAGTATCGCTTTGACAGGTATCGACGAAGAAAACTTGTTGATCAGTCTGTATGCTGCTAGGGAAAAAGTTCCAAAGGTAATTTCAAAAGTCAATCGTATAAATTTGCTATCTTTACTATATGATGAAGATAAGGCAGAATTTTCTCAACATTCTGTAATTACGCCGCGTTTGTTAGTTGCTGATAAAATTATTCGGTTCGTCCGTGCTTATGGTAACGCTAGTGGTTCTAACGTTGATGCCCTCTATCGTCTCTGCAACGATAAAGTTGAAGTTTTACAATTTAACGTTAAAGCGACTGCTCACTGCATAAATATACCACTAGCTAATTTGACATTAAAAGATAATATCTTAATTGCCTATATCATTCGTGATAATCGCTTAATTTTCCCTTCAGGTCAAGATCTTATCAAAGAAAACGACCGTGTCTTAATTGTTACTACACATAAAAACTTTGATGATGTCGACGATATTCTCAAGGAGGCTGACGTATGAATCATGGCATGATCAAATTGATGATCAGCCGCATGTTGCTGATTCTAGCCGCTTTACTCTGTGTTCCTGTATTAGTAGCTTGGATCTATGCAGAAGAAGCAAAAGTTTTTATCAGCTTTGCAATCACAAAAAGCTTGTGCTTAATCTTAAGCTTTTTGTTAGGTTTCAAGCGTCCCAACATGAAAGAGATTTACGCCAAGGAAGGCTACATTATCTGTGCTATGTCATGGTTTATCATGTCAGCTATCGGAGCTCTGCCATTTTTTTTGAGTGGCTATGTGCCTAATTTTATGGATGCAATGTTTGAAACAGCAAGTGGTTTTACCACAACTGGTTCTAGTGTTATCCCCAATATTGAGCTTCTACCCCATAGCTTAATTTTTTGGCGTAGTTTCACGCACTTAATTGGTGGTATGGGTGTACTGGTCTTCGTCATTGCCATCATGCCAAATGCAGCTAGCAATTCAGCTAATGTGAACGTACTAAAAGCTGAAATTCCTGGTCCTGTTTTTGGTAAGCTTTTGCCTAAAGTCAAAGATATGACGCGTACCTTATATACTATTTATCTCTGCATGACCATGTTAGTCGTCATTCTTCTTTGGCTTGGTCACATGCCTTTATTCGATGCCTTTGTCCATGCATTTGGTATCGCTGGTACTGGTGGTATGAGTAGTAAAATGGCAAGCATTGGTGCTTACCATTCTGTATATATTGAGTATGTTGTTGCGATCAGTTTGGTCTTTTTCGGCATGAACTTTAACCTTTATTACCTCTTATTGATGAAGCAATTTAAGCTATTTTTCAAAAATGAAGAGCTACGCTGGTATATATTTATCATTTCAGCAGCTACCTTGTTGATCACTTGGAGTATTCTACCAATGTCACAAAATTTTGCCGAAGCTCTCCGCAATGCCTTCTTTACCACAAGTTCACTGATGACAACCGCCGGTTTCTGTACAGTCGACTACAATAAGTGGCCTGCTTTTTCGCATGTGATTATCACGATCATTTCTATCTTTGGCGCTTCGGCTGGTTCAACAGCTGGCGGCTTAAAAATCTATCGTGTAGCTGTCTTATTCAAATCTGTTAAAGCTGAAATAATTAGAACTCTCTCGCCTAACCGCGTCTATTTTATTCAGATGGATAACAAAGCTCTTTCCAAAGACACTGTGCGTGGTATGCATGCCTATTTCGCCGTTTACATGTTTATTTTTGGCTTAATTGTCCTCTTAGTCAGTCTTGACAGCCCAGACTTCACAACGGCCTTTAGTGCAACAGTGGCCACTTTTAACAACATCGGTCCTGGTTTAGGCGCAGTTGGTCCAACTGGCAGTTTTGCCTTTTATAATAACTTCTCTAAATTTGTCCTAACTTTCTCAATGATTGCTGGACGTTTGGAAATTTTGCCAGTGCTACTTTGCTTTAGACCTAAGACTTGGAAACGTGGTTAATTTTGGCATTAAGCCATTTCTAATTTGCCAGTATACAAATCATGGTAAGTTCCGTGCTTGTTCAACAGCTCAGCGTGTGTACCTTGTTCTACTACCTGACCATGATCAAGCACGATTATTTGTTCACAGTTTTTAACCGTTGATAAACGATGAGCAATTATGAATACCGTTTTGCCTTGCATGAGATTATCTAAGCCCATCTGTACCAAACGTTCTGTCCTTAAGTCGATGTTAGATGTCGCCTCATCCAAAATTAAAATTGGTGTTTTAGCAAGCATAGCTCTAGCAATGGCCAATAATTGCGCCTGACCTTCAGATATTTCACTCATATCGCCGCTAATTATCGTGTCATAGCCATTTGGGAGATGACTTATAAAGCTATCTGCCATAGCTAACCTAGCAGCCTGTACCACTTCAGCATCAGAAGCTAATAAATTACCATAACGAATATTCTCGCGAATACTACCACTAAACAAATTTGTATCTTGCAAAACAATGCTTAGTGAACTTCTAAGTGCTGATTTTTTGAATTGCTTAATATCAATTCCGCCATAAAATATAGAAGCAGCAGGCACTTCATAGAAGCGATTAAGTAGATTAGTAATAGTTGTTTTGCCCGCACCAGTTGCACCGACAAAGGCAATTTTGTGACCAGCTTTGGCCGTTAGATTCAAGTTATGTAGAACTGGTTTACCAGAAATATAAGCAAAACAAAGATTACGTAATTCAATTGTTGCATTTTCAGGTAATTTTTCTAACTTTCCCTGATCAACTTCAGGTTCGATGGCTAATGTGTTAAAGATGCGCTCTGCCCCAGCCAAAGCCAGCATAATTGTGTTAAACAATTGCGCTAATTCCATAAACGGTGTGGTAAAGCTGCGCGATAAATTCAAATAGGCAGCTAAACTACCAATACTGAGACTGCTAATTTGCTTTGTGATTAGTAAGCAGCCAATAATTGCAGTTATGATAAATTGCAAATCACCTAAATTACGAATAATTGGTCTAATTGTCTGACTGGAAGCTGTAGCTTTTATCTCACAGGTATTAAGATAATTATTAACTTGTGTAAATTTAGCTAAAGAAGCTTTTTCATGATTAAACGTTTTAATCACCCGTAAGCCTGCAAATTGCTCCTCAATTAGGCCTGTCAAATCTGCCAAAGCCGCTTGTCTCACGCTAAAATATTTGGAACTCCAAGCGCCAATATATCGACTCACAAAAAACATAATTAGCACGAAGCCAAGTGAAATAGCTGTCAAAATTGGGCTCATGCTAAACATAATACACACAGTTATTAACACCTGTATACTATTCAGAAAAAGCGACGAAATTGCCTGCGTATAAAAAGACTGTATATTCTCAATATCATTCGAATAGAGGCTCATAATGTTGCCACTAGGATTTTTATCAAAATAAGCTAACGGCAAGGCCTGCATGTGCTTAAATAATGTCAGACGCAAAGCTTTTTGAATTTTGAGGCCGCATATGATTAACAGCTTGTTATACCAATAGTTGGCAATTGCACCAGCTAAAAATAAACTCGCTAAATAAGCTATGAACTTGTAAAAGTTGGTAAAGTCTAACGACTTAGCTTGAATCATTGGCAAAATGTAATTATCAAGCATGATCTTTAAAGCATACGAAACAGCAATTAAGGCAAAATTACTGACAATGACGCAAAAGATAGCTACAAGTAATTTTAACTTATGGTCCTGCCACAAATAGGCAAATAGACGTTTTAATACACTAAGCTTGGCCATTAGCATCCTCCTTATTCACTGTTTCTAACTCGTACAAATCTTGAAATATTTGATTGCTTTTTAATAAATTAGTTGGCGTGTCAAAAGCATTGACCCTACCTGCCTGCAAAATCAGCACATAATCGCAATCTAAAAGCGGTTTTATTCGCTCTGAAATGACAATTGTACTCATGTAAGCCCGTAATTTACGTAAATTGAATTGAATTTTACTAGCTGTTTTACCATCAACGGCGCTAAGCGAATCATCCAAAATCAATAATTTGGGTTCTTTTAACAAGGCACGGGCAATACATAATCTCTGTTTCTGGCCACCGGATAAATTACTAGCACCCTTCAATAATTCATAGTCATATTGCTTATCCAAATCTTTTATAAATTCATCAGCGCAAGCTATTTTACATACTTCTCTTAGTTCTTCCACACTGGCATTTGCCTTGGCGAAGCGTAAATTTTCTGAAATTGTACCTTTAAATAGAATATTTCGTTGCAAAACAATGCTAATAGCCTGTCTTAAGCAACTAAGATCATAGTCCCGAGCATCATGCCCTCCTACAAGCACTTGACCTTCGCATACATCGTAAAGTCTGGGTAAAAGTTGAACAAGTGAACTTTTGCCGCTACCTGTAGCACCGATGATGCCCATACTTTGACCGCTAGCTAACTTGAAATTAACATCTTTTAAGACTAATTTCGCCTGCTCTTCATCATAAGAAAAAGCGACTTGTTTGAACTCAACACTAGCGTCTTTAACTGCTTTTAAGCCGTCTTTTGGTGATAGAAGCGAAATTTGAGTATCTAAAACCTCCATTGTTCTCGTTCTCGCTGCCTCTGAATGCAGATTGACCATAAAAATAAAGGCAAAGGAAAAGAACGACCAGACAACTTGCATGGTGTAAATCATGATACTTGTAAGTTCGCCAATTTGCATGCTACCAAACACCAAACTTCGGCCACCTAAATATATGACAAGTAAAACAGCTGCATATATAATTGACAAAACAAGCGGATTCCAATAATTAACTAATTTTTCGGCTCTATAGTTAATTTGGTATAAATTTTCAACTGTAGAAGCAAATTTGTCATATTCTGTATCTTCACGTACGAACGCCTTAACTACCCTTATGCCTGTCACATTCTCTTTAACATTATTGTTTAAGTCATCCATTGCCACAAATAAACGGCTAAACAAAGGATAGGCTTTAACTTCAATAAAAATTAAAATACAAATCATCAGCGGCAATAACGTAAAATAAGTCAAAGCAATTTGCCTGTTAATGTTATAGGTCATCAGCAAGGCTAAAATTAACATAAAAGGCATTTTAGTGAGCAATCTCAGATTAGTAATAAAAGAAAACTGAATAACTGATAAATCGTTGGTCAAACGTGTAACTAAGCTGGCACTAGAAAATTTATCATAGTTAGGGAAAGAAAAATTTAAGATCTGTTTGAATAAAGCTGTACGCAAATTAGCCGTCAGTTGTGAACCTGAATATGCTGACGTTAAACTGGCTAAAAGGCCAAAAAACAAGCTAGCAAACGACATAGCTAACAAATATAGCCCTTGCTGCATAATCGCTTTGCTGTCTGCTAACAAAACGCCTTGATCAATAATTTTGGCCATTTGGCGTGGAATTAAAATAGCAAACAAAAGCTCAGCATAACCACATAAAGGTGCTAAACAAGCTGCAAGCTTACCCTTACCTAAATAATTTAATAGCTTTTTATGATTTGCTAGATTGATCTTTTCCACATCCACCGTCCTAACTAAATTTCACCTAAAAATTATATGAATTTTTTAAGTATAACATTTTGCTTTAATAAAAGTAAAAAGCACCTGAACAAAGCTGTTCAAGTGCTCCATTGCCTAGATAAATCAACAAACAATAAAACTATTATTTATTTTCCAGCATCACAACTGATCCCTTGTATTTATCTGCAACAAATTTTTGCATTTCGGCACTACCTAATACTTCTACAAGTTGCTTGACGCCAGGTAAATCTTCATTGCCTTTTTTAACCGCAATAATGTTTGCAAAAGTATTGATTGACTTCTCTGAACCCTCTTTAATCAAGGCATCCTTAGCCACATTCAACTTAGCTTGTAAAGCATAGTTACCGTTAATTACGCCATAATCGACATCGGATAAGGCACGGGAAATTTGAGCAGCTTCCAATTCCTCAATCTTCAAGTTCTTAGGATTTTCAACAATATCCAACTTTGTTAAATTGAAATCATCTGTTGCCTTCAATTTGATTAAGCCAGCACTCTCCAACAAACGCAAAGCTCTACCTTCATTGGTTCCGTCATTAGGAATAGCAATTGAATCGCCCTCTTTGAGTTCATCTAAGCTCTTCTTGCGACCAGCGAACAAACCAAATGGCTCATAATGAATTTTCTTAACAGAGACTAAATGTGTACCATTTTTCTGGTTGAAATCGTCCATATATGGCTGATGTTGGAAATAATTTACATCAACTGAACCTTCCTCAGTTACCTGATTTGGTAAAACATAATCATCAAACACTTTAATATCCAACTTATATTTCGCATCTGAACGCAAATCAAGTAATGCTTGCGCATATTCCAAAATTTCAGCATGTGGTGTTGCACTAGCTGCAATTCTT
Organism: Amygdalobacter nucleatus; assembly: GCF_029167365.1. Taxonomy (NCBI): domain Bacteria; kingdom Bacillati; phylum Bacillota; class Clostridia; order Eubacteriales; family Oscillospiraceae; genus Amygdalobacter; species Amygdalobacter nucleatus. The sequence continues at coordinate 831,333 of NZ_JARFNM010000001.1, read as the reverse complement.
AAAGTAACTGTCTTACCTTCTGTTTTGCTTTCTTCAGCTGTTTCAGTTGGACTTTTTTGAGTCTCTGAACTTGTTGATTTAGGTTCAGTAGTATTTTTTGTCTGCTCATTGGGAATACTTTTGCAGGCGACCAAACCTAGGCCCAAACTGAGAGCAAGGACATTTGTTAATAATTGTTTACTTTTCATCATTTATTCCTCCTTTTTTTTGATGACACATTAATTATTTTTGATTCCGTTTATCAATCCTCTTAGCTAGATAAAGACCAAACTCTTGGGCAATTTGTAAAATGCAAGCCAGAATCACAACAGTCAATACCATCAGCTTGTTATCGTAACGGCGATAACCATTATTGATTGCAACTGCACCCAAACCACCAGCACCACAGAAACCAGCCATAGCCGAATAACCAAGTATTGTCGTAACTGCTAAAGCTGCGCCAACCAATAATGATGGCTTTGCTTCGATTAACATCACTTTTGTAATAATCTGCCAGTTATTAGCACCCATCGCTTGTGCAGCTTCAATTAAACCAGCATCAACTTCCTGCAAAGAAGATTCAACCAAACGGGCAATGAATGGAAAAGCTGAAATGACCAAAGGCACTATCACACCTTTGAGACCAATTGTCGTTCCAACTAGCAAACGGGTAAATGGCATGATCCAAACCAACAAAATTAAGAATGGTACTGAGCGTAAGAAATTGGTTACTAAGCCAAGACTTTTATGCAAAGTTGGATTTGGCAAAATACCTTTTTCACTGCTAGTAACGAGAATTATTCCAAGTGGTAAGCCTATCACATACGCAATCAAACTTGAGATAAACGTCATTAATAGTGTCTCTAATAAACTGTCTAGCAATAATTGCACAATCTGTGTATTAGTCATGTTTACTCTCCTTCTTAAAATTAATTTCATGTTCAGTTAGCCAAGCACAAACTCTTTCTTCAATACTCCTATCGTTCGGAACTTGAATTAGCATCTGGCCATACACATTACCGTCTAAATTTTTGCTATCAGCCTGCAAAATTGATAACGGTGTCTTACAAGCTAGGATCAAATTGGCCAAAATTGGCTCTGTAGCAGCCTGTCCATCGAAGGTTAAGCGAATAACATTAGGACTTTCAATTCGTTGCACAAGTCCACCAAGTGGCATAATCAAGCGCTTAGCCACTTCTGATTGCGGTTTCATAAACACATCGCGCACATAGCCTAACTCCACAATTTTACTATTTTCCATCACAGCTACTCGTTCACAAGTCTTGCTAACTACTTCCATCTGATGCGTGATAATAACTAAAGTTATGCCTAATTGCTTCTGAATTGATTTTAAAAGCTTCAAAATTTGCTCAGTAGTACTTGGATCTAAAGCGCTTGTTGCTTCATCACAGAGCAAAACTAAGGGCTTGTTAGCTAAAGCTCTAGCAATCGCCACTCTTTGCTTCTGCCCACCTGAAAGTTGGTCTGGATAGGCATCTTTCTTATCAACAATCTGGACCAAATCTAATAATTCCAAGGCTCTTTTGCTTGCCACATCGCGTTTAACGCCGCTAATTTCAAGTGGAAAAATTACATTATCTAAAACTGTTCGTTGTGCTAAAAGATTGAAATTTTGGAAAATCATGCCAATCTCACGGCGAACCAATCTAAGTTCTTTCTTCGATAAAGTTGCTAAATCTTGACCTTTGAAAAATACTTGACCAGTCGTTGGTCTTTCTAAAAAGTTGAAGCAGCGAATCAAAGTGCTTTTGCCAGCGCCACTCAAACCGATAATACCAAAGCTCTCACCCTGCTTTATTTGCAAATTAATGTCTTGCAAGGCAATAGTTCCAGAAGCACCCTTAAATTCTTTTCTTAAATTTTTAGTTTCAATCAGATAGCTCATTTGTTCTTGCATGCTGACGCTCCTTACATAAATTACGAAATATGCTAAATTATGAAATACAGTACAGCTATGCAAAGCTATCTAAAATACAAGCTAATAATGAATTAACTCAGATATGCAAAATACCTGTCAAAAACAAGTTATTCTCGCACTCAAGCTCTAAAGTTGTACTGACTCCGTGCCCAGGAAAAACAGGCAGGTTTTGTGGTAAATGTTCTTCGGCAGCTAAGCTGCACATGTAATCCATGGTGCTTTTCATCATGGCTGCATTTCCACCTGGAAAATCAACACGACCAATCGAACCGGCAAACAAAGTGTCGCCAGTAAACAAACAGAGCGCACCCTCTGTCTTAGTGCTTAATAAATAACAGGCTGAACCTGGCGTATGACCAGGCGTATGTAAAAGCTTCAATTCCACCTCAGGTGCTAATTGAATTACTTCATTCGGGCTTAAAAGACGGTCAGGTGCATTAAAATTGACTTCATCGCCAAATAACCAACTTACATTGGTATCAGCATGCTGCATATGTTCAGCTTCATCTTTCTCAACACAGAGCTTAACGCTAGGAAATGCAGAACGCCAATTATCGCACTCTTTGATATGGTCATAATGACCGTGCGTAGCAAATAACAATCTTACCTTATCAGCTAAATTCTCCCAAATAGTAGGAGCCCAAGCTGGATCGATCACATAAGCTGCATCACTTAAATCAATGAGATAACTGTTGCAACTACTATCTTTGCCCTTTTGTTCATATACTTGGAGTAAAGGTGTTGAAACTGCTAACTTACAAAGCTGATACATTGTTCTACTTCCTTCCTCCAAAATGTCAGTCGATTATAGAAAATTTAAGCAAACTTGTCAAATTGACTTTTAAGTTTAATGCCAAACTTACAGACAAATTATACTACTTTTTTTGTCTAAATCATCATTTTATGCAATTAGTGAACCGCTATTTCAGCTAAAACCTAAGTTAATCTACAGAATTAGCCTCATTTCCGCTTGTTAAGTTTTATAAAGTCAAATTTACAACATTTAAAATTTAACAAATTCTAGTTGAACATAAAACACATTTTGATTTATTATAGCGCTATATAGCAATCAGTATTTATGTCATAATTTATGCAAATTGCTATATAACCACAATATTTGGGAGGTCGTTATTTTATGAAGGGTTTTGCCATGTTGGAGATTGGAAAGACCGGTTGGATTGAAAAGGATCGTCCTGTCTGCGGTCCTTTGGACGCGATTGTACGTCCTTTGGCTCTCTCGCCTTGCACGTCCGACACGCATACAGTTTGGGAGGGTGCACTTGGGCAACGGCATAACATGATTCTAGGACATGAAGCTTGTGGCGAAGTAGTTGAAGTTGGTAGTTTGGTTAAGGATTTTAAAGTTGGTGATAAGGTTTTGGTAGCAGCCATTACACCAGATTGGCATTCTTTAGCAGCCCAAGATGGTTATCCTATGCATTCTGGCGGAATGCTAGCAGGTTGGAAATTCTCTAATTTTAAGGATGGCGTTTTTGGTGAATATTTCCATGTTAATGATGCTGACGGCAACCTCGCATTAATTCCTGACGAAATTTCTGTCGAAGAAGCATGCATGTTATCAGATATGGTCCCAACTGGTTTCCACGGTGTTGAATTAGCCGATATTCAATTTGGTGATACTGTCTTGGTAATAGGTATTGGCCCAGTCGGTCTGATGTCTGTCGCTGGTGCTAACATGCGCGGGGCTAGTCGCATAATTTGCGTTGGTACACGTCAAGTTTGCCGTGATGTTGCAAGCTCTTATGGCGCAACAGATTTCATCAGCTATAAAGACGGTCCAATTGATGAGCAGGTTTTGGCTTTAACCAATGGCAAATTAGTTGATAAAGTCATCATTGCTGGTGGTGATTGTGACAGCTTCATCCCTGCTATCAACTGTTTAAAAGCCGGCGGCTGTGTTGGTAACGTCAACTATTTAGGTGATGGCGATTATGTGAAAATTCCACGCGTAACATGGGGTGTTGGTATGGGCCACAAAAAGATCGTCGGTGGCTTAATGCCAGGCGGTCGTTTACGTTTGGAAAAACTAGCCTCCCTAGTGCAACATCACAAGTTGGATGTTTCTCGTTTGATCACCCATCGTTTCCATGGCTTTGAACATGTTGAAGATGCTTTGATGCTAATGAAACAAAAGCCATCTAATTTAATTAAGCCCGTAGTTATTGTCGATTAAAGACAATCTATGAAATTAAATTTAATATAGCGGCTAAGTAAAACTTAGCCGCTATTTTTGTCAAGCAAGGTTATAGCGTTTCACCCATAAATAAAGTTTGCCCTGTACATAAGTTCCTTTAGCTTCATCTAAAGCTTTGCCTAATAAAGTATAGTTGTGCTGACTGCCATGATGAGCGCCTAAAAGACCATTGTAGTATTCTTCTAATTCATATTCTCTTGGCACATTAAGCTCCTTCAATAGCATCTTAAAATCAGCCGGTTCTGCTTCACACGGAACTGTAAAGGCCAAAGCCATCTCTTTATCATCCACTTTCAAATGCAATGATATATCAGTCAACTGGTGACCCATAAAATAAGTCAAAAACTCTTTAATAATCCGATTGACCTTATCTTTCTCACTAATCATTCGCTCTTCTCTCCTGTAAATTAATAGTCATTGTTATCGGCAATTAGTGTTTCAGCTAAAGGCACGACTAAGGCAGCTACAAAAGCTGATGTAAATCCATTGTTATACAAGCTCATCCCCAAGTGTAAATTAAGCACGATACTGGTTAGGTTAAAATGGATAAATCCAGCTATAATGCCTAAAAACCAACCATATTCGCCGGCAATTGGCGCTAGACCGGTTGAAAACAAAAGCGTCAATAAGTATTTTTGGCTAGCTATATTTTCCCCATGTAACAAAGCGGCAATTGTAACACCAATTGCAATACTCAAGCAATTCTTAGGATGCATACCAAAGGCTGAAAATCCAAGAATTGTAAACAATCCACCCAACAATGTACCGTTAAGTGGAAAATCTAAGGCTAAAATAAGACAGAAATAGATGCTAGTATTAATGCACATATTACACAAAGTTACACTGATTCCATAGCTGCTGATGAAATCACTCGGCGCCCTACCACCTGATTTCAACAATTGCTTTAATTCATGCATTTTTGACTTTTCGCAACCCAAAATTAATAAGCATAATAGACTTATAATCATGAACAGATAAATTTTGAGTTCTTTATGATAAGCTGAACTTAAAAACTGAGCAGGCGTAATTTCCAAATTAAAATAGCCAAAAAACGAAGTTATTAGCATAGCTAACATACCAGTGGTAAAACCAAAATTGAACAATGTGTAACCTTGATGAAAACGCACAAATGATTCTGATAGCGGCGCTGCACAAAAACCGATAATTAAGCCTAAAATCAAGCCACAAACTAGATTTAGCCAATTAAAGCCATGCACGAATATAACATAGCTAACTAACGGTGCCATGGCACAGGCAAACATACTGATGGCTGTATATAACTTAAACGAATGGCCTGCCCATTTAGCATATAGAGCTACACCCAAAATAATTGGTAAAATATTGAGCAAATTAGAGCCAAAAAAAGCGTGCCCCACAAACATCCCAATGGCTGCTATTTGTAAGCCGTATAAGCCGCTTCTTTCGTTACGTACCATCAAATAATAAGCTAAAAGAAAGTGTAAACCGACATTTATAAACGTTGCAGATAAACCAGCTATTTCAACAAAGTCATGTACAAGATAAGCTTGATTGGTCAACAGCTTATAAAAATCAGCTGGCAAATTCCTAGCATCAGGCATGCATAAGCCATAAATAAGTGTTGCTAACGCAAAGCCAAGCAAAACATGCTTTTTACACAAGTTCTTTAATGATTGGCGCATTTTGAAAATATCCATAATTGTTTCTCCTAATATGGGAGTTACATCAGTGTACCATATGCCATTAGATAAGCACAGAAAAAGGACCAAGTAACTTGGTCCTTAAGCATGCGCCCGGCAGAGATCGAATCCACAACCTTCTGATCCGTAGTCAGACACTCTATCCAGTTGAGCTACGAGCGCGTCAGCACTATCTATTATATTAAACTTACTTTTTTTGTCAAGGCTTTTTGTAAAAAAATTTATGTCGCTAAAATTAAGCACTGACAAAGCAATAATCAATTAACATAATGCAAATTAGCTAAATCAAAATCTTGTTGATACCACTCAATGTTGTAATACATTATATGAGTCAATCTGTCGCTAGCAGAGCTAACTCGCATATTAATACCGCTCTTACTCTGGTTATTGAAGTGCAATTCAATAATTGTCTTACCGAAAATCAGTTTATACTCAGACATAGCCAGACTAGGATTAGCTCGTAACAACTCTCCTCTTGTCATACCGATTTGAATTGGCGAATTAGTCTTGAACTTATTGCCACTTAACACCAAAAGATCAACGGCTAAATTATCCATAACCTGGTTACGACGCACAAAGCTGTAAGCCTCCATCCCAGTGCCATTAAAACTTACAAGATGTGAATAAATCTTATCAGCGCGATCTTCATATGAAATCTGAGGCTTGATAAGTCCGCTATAAACAGCTTCGTTATACAGCAATCGCTTAGGCTGAGCATCAAATTGGAATATTGATTTCATGTTATTCAAACTGATCGTATCGTGTAAATCAATCTGATGATCACTGTTTAAGCCTTGGATCTTCCAAGCCCCTTTTAAATTTTGCATAGGCAGATAGTCAACAACTACAATGCCGTTACTACGTCTCAACAATTGAACATAATGCCGATTTGCATGCATCTGCCAACGTATAAAATATTTAGGTGAAAAATGCAAGGAATTGAATGCTTTCACTTCTAATGCAACGTCATTAGAAACAGCTTCTGAACCACTTGTAGTTTCTTTCGCTTCTGACTCATCTGACATAGCTTCACTGTATGCGTTAGTTTTGGCAATACCATCCGACTTTTTTGGGAAAGAAATCAGCCACATATCAGGTCTTGCTTCTTCAATCTGCAAATTTTCAACACTTACATCAACGTTTTTACGATAATAATCAACATAAGCATCCGCCTGATTTAATCTAAACTCTTCATCATCTGGCAAATCAGTATATAGTACATTCGCTAGCAGATTACGGTCAGCATTATTTAGGCCCTCTGCGTACAAACGCGCGATATAATGTGGTTCAACCAAATCATTAATTAGTCGTTCATTCAACTCTAATTTTCCATCAATATACGGCAAAACAAGCAAAATCATCTTCTCTTGCTTATTTTCCTTTTCAGATTCTGGTTTAATCTCCGAAATTAAATTAAAGCACTTATATTTGTTGAACACGAGCAGGCTCGTACGACTATTTTCAAGCATCTCAAGTTGAATTGCTTTCGTCTCTGCAGCAGAAACTGGTTTGTAGCCGACAACTTTGCCTTTGCTTAACATGCGCAAAAAACCAACATATGACTTAAATAAGTCAAGTTCAGGTTTACCAGATTGTAGCTTCAATATTTCTTTATATGCTTCTTCTTCCTTACGTTCATCATTAATGGCCGTGATAATACAATCAACTATTTTCTTTTCATTCTTCTCGCTATCACTTAAACTTTCAACTTCCGTTGCAAGTGGCTTGGATGCAACTGCATCAGCACTTACCTGCACACTCTCACTAGGCTTCGTTTCACCATTAATATAACCAATATAATTAAGTAATGAAGATATAGCACCAAACAACATGAGCAGACTACCACCCACGATTAAAAACACTACTAAACGATCATACTTAGAATGCATTTTATCCTCATCAACAAATTTAGTTAACTATATTATATATGAACAAAGTTACAATATTTAGGCAAGTGAAGCAAAATGGCAGAAAATTCTAGCTGAGAACATAATTTAGTCTTATTCTTGCTAAAATTAGGCCTGAAATTGGCGTCTACGCTTAATTTCATAGCTCACAATAGCAGTTGCAACCGAAGCGTTAAGTGAATTTACATGGCCATACATGGGAATGCTCACACAAAAATCACAATTTGCTTTGACCGCTTGGCTAATACCATGACCTTCGTTTCCAATCACTATAGCTATCTTATCATTTTTAAGCTTCGTTAGAGTTTGACTTGTATAGAGATTCTCTCCCTCCATATCACAAGCTACAACCCAGTAACCATTCTCCTTCAACTTAAGTATGGCTTGACTAAGATTAACAACCTTACAACAATCAACATGCTCTATTGCACCTGCACTTGTCTTTGCTACTGTCATGTCCAAAGTACATGCTCTATGCTTTGGGACAATAACGCAACTTGCTTTAACGCAATCTGCCACACGCAGCACCGCGCCAAGATTATGTGGATCATTGATTTGATCTAGAATAATGACTAATTCCTCAGCTTTTTCAGTATCAGGCATATCATTTGCTCTAGCCAAAAGTTCGTTAAAATCCAAATAATCTTTAACTGCTACTTGCGCTACAATGCCTTGATGATTGCGCCCTGCTAATCTCTCCAGTGCCTTAGTATCAGTCTCAACAATTACAGCTCCAGTATCTTTAGCCTTAGCAATTAAACGTTGCAAGCCTATATCAAAATTTGAGTTTCGATTCAGCCAAATTTTTTCAATCGGTCTACCCGCATTCAAAGCTTCGTTGACAGCGTTTCTGCCCTTTAAGCGATCTGGCCTCTCTTCAACTTCTGGCTGTGCTTGCTCCAAATGCTCAGCCTGTGGACTTAAATCACGATTATTCGTATACTTTGAACTGTGAAAAAATTTACTCTTTTTCTGACGGGCAACCTTATCCTGCTTATTAAAATTTCTTCGTCTCTCATTATCCTGTTTATACATACTAGTTTTCGTCTACTTTCTTACTTAAATTAATTAATTCTGTGATACGCTCACTCCGACCATTCACATACAGATAGGCCAATAAGACCTCAAGTGCCGTGGCAGCCTGGTAATCCTCTAATGATTGATTTTTGGCATGGCTATGTGTTCTGAAATTCAAAGCCCGTTGCACAATTTTGGCTTCATCAGCCTGTAAAATAGCCTGATCCAAGTAATAATTTAACAACTTAGCTTGATATGACGCATTTACATACCCGATAGCCAACTTATGCAAGCGCAAATTACTCTTCGCTTCATTAAACAAACTGACACGGACATACAGTTCATAAATCGCATCGCCTAGCCAAGCTAACTTGGCATAATTAATCTCTCGACAATCAATCTGCCAATCTGATGCTAACAAAAGATTACCAACCTGCATTATTATTCACCAAGCTTAATCAATTGTGGTCCCTGCGCGGTATCTTTAATGCTATACCCAAGTTCCTTCAACTTGTCACGCAATTCATCAGCTAACGCATAATTTTTATTAGCACGTGCTGCCTGTCTTTGTTCTAACAAGTCCATCACTTCAGGCTTAATTTCCGAATCTGCAGCCGAAGCTTTGTTAATGCCTAACAACTTAACAAACAAATTCAAAGTTGCCAAAGCTAAAGCTAACAAATCATAATTGACTTGTTTAACTTGTTCCAAATAACAGTTGGTAGCATAAATCAAATTAAAAATTTCAGACATGGCCAAAGCTGTATTCAAATCATCAGCCAAGGCGTTCATATAAACGCACTGGCTCTGCTTGATTGCTTTATCAAGTACCGTGTCATCATATGCGCAATCTTTGAAATTCAATTCAGATTCAAATGACCAATCAAGTTGCTCTAATTCGGCTAATACATCTGACTCAGTCTTTTCAGCTAGATTTTGCTTTGAAAGTAAGAAGCGATAATTAGCCATGTTCTCATCGATACGTTGCAAAGCTTTTTCAGCAGATTGTAATATCGCTACACTAAAATTAATCGGACTACGATAATGCGCTGAGAGCATGAAATATCTGATCACACGATAATCAAACTTCTTAGACAGATCACGAATTGTCCAGAAATTGCCCAATGATTTGCTCATTTTGACATTATCAACATTGATATACGCATTGTGTAGCCAATAGTTAGCTAACAGCTTACCAGTATAAGCCATAGACTGGGCTACCTCATTTTCATGATGAGGGAAAATCAAGTCTTGACCACCGCAATGAATATCGATCTGTTCACCTAAGTGCTTATGAATCATTGCGCTGCACTCAATGTGCCATCCTGGACGACCTGCTCCAAACGGAGCCTCCCAAGCTGGCTCGCCTGGTTTTTGGAACTTCCACACTGCAAAATCAAAATCATCTTGCTTATCGCTCTGACTATCATGAATCAACGTACGCTGGCCACCAACTAAGTCATCAAGGTTATGACCAGATAAGCAACCATAGGACTTAAGTGATCTAACTTTGAAATATACACCCTCTTTGCCAACATAGGCATAACCTTTGTCGATTAATTTGCCGACCATATCGATGATCTGCGGTATAGTCTGGGTTGCACGTGGCTGAATATCAGCATCTTCTACATTCAAAGACTTGCTATCATGTTCATATTCATTGATAAAGCGTTCAGCAATATCAAGCATCTCGCAATTTTCTTTTTGTGAACGCTTGATTAACTTATCATCAATGTCAGTGAAATTCTGCATGTAGGTAACTTTATAACCAACAAATTCCAAGAAATGACGGAAGACATCAAATGTAATCATCGGTCTAGCGTTACCAATATGAATGAAATCATAAACAGTCGGACCACAAACATATATTTTGACTTCTCCAGCTTGTAAGGGCTTGAATTGTTCCTTGCGATTGCAATATGTATTGTGCAAATAAATCTTTGACTGCAAATCTGTTAGCATAAGTCACCTTATTCTCTTTTATTCTCTTAAAAAATACTAAATAAAAACCGAAGCTCATCTCTTTGACACCCTGCTATTAAAAACAAGGTGGGTGTTCTACGATGGCCTTAGGTCTTCCTAAACTAGTAGGCCTGACCATATTCCATACCGACGCGAACTCCCTTTTTAGTCGTGTAGGTACAAAAACAATGATACTTCGGTGTATTTAGTATAACACAAAAATTAACGAATTAAATCTAGCTAATTTGCCCTGAATGTAATTTCAGTTACAGTGTTATATTGATCGCCTGCTCTCAACTTTAGCGCTGGTAAATGCGAAAAACTCGGACTATTAGGGATAGCCTGACATTCAAAGCAAAAGGCTGTTTGTTTTGCATACTCCTCACCTGTATTTGTTTTGTCACAAGCTAAATAATTGGCTGTATAGAATTGGGCAGCAGCTTCTGTGCTACAAAAACTTAATTCAAAATTAGCTGGAACAAATTTAAAAACAGCCGGTTTAGCAAAATAGTGTCCACTTTTAGCATCATAATGCTGATAATCACGCTCTAAAATGAAATTATGATCATACCCACTTGCCTTAGTTGAATATAATGCTGCCAAACCTGCCTCTAAGGTTTGGCCTTTTCTAAAATCAAAAAGCGGAGCTTCTGAAACAGGTTTAACTTCACCTGTAACAAGCAAATTTTCATCTGTCGGCGTATAAAATTCGCTTGGCAAAGTAACTTGCAAGTTAGCCAAAGCCGCTTCTGCACTTAAATTATGTTGGTCAAGAAGTTCCTTGTTCCATAATTTGAAATAGCTGTGATTGGTTATATTGCAAAGCGTATCAACCGTTGAACTAAAATTATATTCAATTCTTAGGCGACATTTAGTTTCACAAGTTTGCAAAATGAACTTAATTTGTAAGCACTGATTTCCACCTGTTAACGTTTCTTCAGGTATAAACACATGCTCCAAGAGCAAGAAATCCTCACCTATTTCACGTAAAGCGAAGTCAAGCTCGCTAAAAGCAAAATTCGAGCTGTGTAAGCAATTAGCACCTTCATTAGCTTTTAGACTATATTTTTGACCAGACAAATAGTATTCAGCATTTTTCAAACGATTAGGAATTGGTCCTACAACTGCCCCCATATAAGCTGGATCAGCAATATAATTTTGCAAATTAGCATGATTTAGAACTAAATTAAGTGTTTTAGCCTCAGTTTTTTCACATGGCACAAGCCACTCTAATAGACGCGCCCCATAACTTAAAATAGCTAAGCTTTGTCCATGTGCTTTTAAGCGATATATCTCTGCTTTATGCTTGTTATCAAGATAAATTTCTGATCCGTTCACCATTTTGTCCCTCGCTTTCAATTTTTGTATTATAATCCAAAAAGTCGCTTAATATTAATTATGTCCGTCGATATAATGAACAATTTGCTCACTTAAGTTGCTGGAAAGTGCTAGGCATAGCACCCCGTAAGCTCCATTTGCTTGTAAAACCTGAACAGCTGTCATTAACGAAGCACCTGTTGAAATAACATCATCGATCAACAAAATATTTTTTCCACAAACGCTATTCTTATCTAAAACTGAAAAAGCAGATTTAACATTTTGCAAACGCTCGGCTCTATGCGCTAAACTACTTTGCCGACTAGTATTACGTATACGGCATAAACTTGTTTTACAAGGGAGATTCAAGGCCTTGGCACAATATTTAGCTAAGCATTCGGCTTGATCATAAGCTCTTTCTTTCTTACGTTCAGCATGTAATGGCACGTAACTTACATAATCTATTTTAGGCAAATCGTTATAAGATGGCCTTATTGTTCCTTGTTCCAACATTTTTTGATAACGCCAATAAGTTAGAGCTAACATATACCCAAACAATTTAGCTAAATAAGCTGCTTGGTGAAATTTATAACGCCTAACTAAAGTGCAAATCACATCACGATAATAGGTGCTTACTAAACAATTGCAGCTTAAATCATAAGTTCGCCAGGCTAACTGTAAAACATTACCCGTACACATACGCCAAGGAAGTGTGGCATAACAATTAGCACAAAAAGGTAACTGCATATTCTCTACTAACTGTCCACCATTAGAATTTATTGGTGCAGATAAGTTTGTGCAATTACGTAAATTACAAATATAACAAGTATCAGTTTGCCAATAGGAATTAGTGTATGATTTTAAGTTTTCTATAAATTTGCATAACTTCAAACTAGCCATCTTAACCTCCTGTCTTTAGTGTAGAGGCTAACTAACTAAAATATGCAAAGAAATTAATTCAAAAATTCAAAAATTCCCAGCTTACTAGAAGCTGGGGATATATTAATAATAACTACTATTGCAAAGCTGCTTGTAGAGCTGAAACTTTATCACAAACTTCCCATGGCAAGGAATTGTCTGTACGGCCAAAAGCACCATAGCAACTTGTCTGACTGTAAATTGGTCGACGCAAATTAAGGCCATTGATGATGCCATCTGGTGTCAAATCAAAAACTTTTTGGACAGCAGCAGATAACGCCTCATCACTATACTTTGAAGTACCATAACTATTAATTGTCACATCGAGTGGATGTGCTAAGCCGATGGCATAGGCCAAACGTACTTCTACTCTTTTAGCTAACTTAGCTTCTACAATATTCTTAGCAATGTAACGTGCAACATAAGCAGCAGAGCGATCAACTTTGGTTGGATCCTTACCGCTAAATGAACCGCCGCCATGTGAAATAACGCCACCGTAAGTATCAACAATAATCTTACGGCCAGTTAATCCAGAATCACCTGCTGGTCCACCAAGAACGAAGCGACCACTTGGATTGATGTAAATCTCGGTCTTATCATCAAATAATTCTGCTGGTAAGTTCGGTTCAATCAAGCTAGTAATAAGGGACTTACGGATAGTTACTAAATCAACATCTTCTGAATGTTGAGTTGAAACAACAATGCTATGAATATGAACTGGCTTATCATCCTCATATTCAACTGTCACCTGTGTCTTGCCATCAGGTCTTAACCAGCTATATACACCATCATGACGTAAAGCAGCTAGTTTGCGAGCTAACTTATGTGCTAAAACAATCGGCAAAGGCATCAATTCTGCTGTTTCATCAGAAGCATAACCAAACATCATGCCTTGGTCACCAGCACCTGTCAGTTTGCTATCTTTACGCTCATCAACACTACCAACTGTCTCACAACTATTAATTGCATGGCTAACACCAAAGCTAATATCTGGAGATTGCTCTTTGATAGCGGTAATGATAGCTACATTCTTAGCCTCGAAACCTAATTCAGGATGATTATAACCAATGCGATCAATTACATCGCGTGTAATTTGGTTAAAATCCACATAGCATTTTGTCGTTATTTCGCCTAACAGGACAACCAAGCCTGTGCTGACGCAAACTTCACATGCTACACGTGCTTGATTATCTTGTTCATAAATTTTATCTAAAATCGCATCAGCAATTTGATCACAAACTTTATCTGGATGGCCTTCTGTAACTGATTCAGAGGTCAAAAAAGATCTTCTTGCCATATTTACTCCTTCTGCATAGCTATATATTCATGAACTTATAGTATAGCACATTTTCCCCGCGAACTTGCGAATTTTTGAATTTTATTTCTCACTTGCTAAGCTGAAACTTAAATTAAACTTAAAACAGCTAGATAAGTTCTAGCTCCACTTTAGGAGGTATGTATGCAGCAAACTATTTACGTTTTAAATCGTTTTACTAAGAGAAAAAGTGATTATGCCAATATTTTAGTGACGAACTTACACGAATCCTATCCTATGTACAAGATCTCACTCTGCCCCAATTTCAGTAAATTTATGACATTAGCTAAACAAGCTGACACGTATAATAGTATTTTCATCTTCTGTCCAGAATATTTAGAAGAAGCAAATTTGAATGACTTAGAAGCTGAAATACAAACAAATAGTGTACGCTATTTAGCAATCCATGAATACACTGATTGCCTACACCTAACTAATGCTGAAGTTAAAGAACTTACTCCCCAAACCTACGCATTTATTGACGGTTTCAATTATTTAGTTTCATTAGCTAATTGGCCCAAAGATACGCTGATTCATAAATATTCAAGCTGGCAAACTATCCAAGCCAAATTAAACAGCTTGTTTAAGCAAACGAATAAGATTATGTTTAGCAGTTTCTTGAACTTTCCATATTCTCAAGCTATGAATAAAAGTCTGTTATCACTCTGCCAAGAATGTCAAAAAATTTCGGCTGCTTGTATCTATGTTCCATTGGTAGATCCACTTGAATATGCTGAAAAATTGCGTCCACTAACTAACGCCCAAGCTGCACGCAATGTCTGGCTTGATTATAGTTTTGCAGAAGCTAGTGAAATTGATTGGTCAAACTATTTACAAGCAACTAAGCTCAACAACACAACAATATTAAATAACACTATGCAAATTAGCAGCCACCCAAACTCCGAAGTTGACAAAGTCCATTGGCAAAATTTTTGGCAAAGTCTAACTAATTATTGCCAAGCTAATGCTTATCACCTCGTCTGTCAAATTGGTCTTCCTAACGAAGGCGCTAGTATAAGTTGCTTAAAACACACGCAAGAGATATATGTGCAATCCAAGCTCATAGACTCTAACTTGCATTATGGTAGTGCCTTCAACTGGGCTCATTGCCAGAGTCTACTTTCTAGTAACTGCAAAGTGAACATTATCGATTCGCTGAACTAAGAGATTGGAGCTTACTATGCAAATTAAAAATTTCTTCCAAACACTAATTCAAAACAGAAAGCAACATCACAAAGTTTATAATCAACAAGCTAATAACGAACAAGCTGTCGATGTCAATTGGCTAAAGCAGCGTATTAGGCAAGCTCTATATCAAGAAATTAAGCAAGTACACAGTTTGGATGGGCAATTGCTTTGGCAAAAAATCAATCAAGTGGCTAGCAAAATTTTTCTTGATTATCAATTAGATTTGCCAAAACAGAGACAAATTATTCAAGAGATTTACGACAAAATCAGAGGCTTTGATATTTTACAAGCCCTTATAAGCGATCCAAGTATTTCAGAAATCATGGTCAACCGCTATGATGAAATATTTTATGAATGCGGCGGTCAAATCTACCCTAGTGAGCTTAAATTTGACAGTAAAGAAGCCTATCGTGAGCTGTTAGATTATTGGTTTTCTAAGGCAAATCGGCCGTTGAACCATAGCTATCCAATTGCCGACTTACGTTTGCCAGATGGTTCACGTGCGCACGCTGTTATTCCACCTGCTTCACCAGATGGACCAATTCTCAATATCCGTAAATTCACCAATATCAAGCCTGACCGTAACTATTACATTCAAAAGAGGGGTATTCCAGAAAAATATATGGCTTTTTTGGAAGCGGCGGTAAAAGCTAAAAAGAGTATCTTTATCTGTGGTGGTACTGGTAGTGGCAAAACTACCCTTCTAAACATTCTGTCAGCTGCAATCCCTAGTTCTGAGCGTGTAATCACAATCGAAGATGCCTGTGAATTACAGTTACAAAACGTGCCTAATCTCGTGCGCCTAGAAGCCCAACGTGTGAACAATGATATGCAAACAGCTATCAACCTAAGCACCTTGATTAAAGCGGCTTTACGTATGCGACCAGATCGTTTGATTGTTGGTGAAGTTAGAGGTGAAGAAGCTGTAGATCTGTTAAATGCTATGAATACTGGTCATCCTGGTGCTTTATCAACTGGACATAGTAATTCCTGCCTCGACATGCTTTATCGCTTAAGCAATTTAATCTTTGCCCATAGCAAGATACCTTATGAGGCTATTCAAAAAACTTTAGCCGCATCTATCGACTATTTGGTGTTTATACAGCGTGAAGCTGATGGTTTTCGGCATGTCAGTAAAATCGAAAAATTAGTTGATTTTAGAGATAACGAATTCATCATGGAGACAATTTACAGTTATACAGCCGAAATGCAAAAACAAACCAAGCAAATTAATAACAAAAAAGTGGTTAATTGGCATGTAGCTGCTTAAATTAGAAAGGAATAAGCATATGGCTAATTTGAGACACATATACAAACACGTGATCTATTTTATATTAGATTTAAATTGGCAATTTCAAAAAAGTAAATTCGATGCAGCAAATAGCTCCAAGCCTGCAATTGAACAAATTAGTCCTGTTTTACGCTTACATAAAAGTATCTATGTCACTAATTTTGTGTTAGCTTATATTATTAGTTGTTGCTTGTTGATGCCTTTTCTTTTAAATATAAATATAGTCTTTATTTTAGCCATTCCCCTCACTATCGCCTTATTCAAGTTGATCAATCATTATTGCAGTTTGAAAAAGCTGTGTTTAAATGAGCAGGCCTTTCTTGCCTTTTTGAAAGAACTAATATCCCTCTTGCATAACGGCACTTCGTTTGAAAATAGCATTTTAATTTTAAGTGAGCATCTATGTAAATTTTACGGTGAAAAGTCAGCCTTTTCAGAACTGTTAAAACAGCTTTGCCAAGCTCTATCTAATAGCTGGACGCTTAATGATTTGCAAAGTGAATTTTTGCGTCTTTTCCCAAATCGCTACGCTCATAACTATTTTACAATTCTGAATGATCGCATGGCTTTAAGTAACCAGCTTCTCAAAATTAGTCAAGTTTTTGCTAAAAACATGCAAGCTAAAGCCAATATGGATCAAGAAATTCGGGCAAATGCTGCTCAGCAGCAAATGGAAGCTTGTATACTTCTATTAATGCCCTTTGCCATCATCTATATATTACGTTTTGCGCAAACAGATTTCTTTGCCCCAGCGCTCACCACAAATCCTGGTCCTTTATTATCGACCTTAGCTTTCATCTGTATCATGGCATCTGCTCTATTACTTTTTTACTTATTCATGCACGCCCATAATCAGCATAAGCCCAATATTAACGAGCATGTGTATCCATTCTTTTGTGCAATCATTCAACGTAGCTGGTCGAACCTATTACAAATTTTGCCCTTAGTCTATATTGAAAAATTAAAGCGTAATCTATTGATATGTACAGCCTTAGAAAATAAAAAAGAAAGTACAAATGGTAATTCCGCTCTACTAAGCAAACAAATTCTGCTAATTAACTATTTAGCCTTTAAGCTCCAAACAGTTGTATTTAGTTTGGCTAGTTTACTTCTGTTAAGTTTACTTGATTTTCGTCTAATCTATTTCAGCGTTCCTTTAACGATTGCTGTATTTTACCTACAAGATTTAGAATTACAAAGTAAATGTCAAAAAACATTGCTGCTTCTCCTGGAACTGTTGCCATGGGATTTTAGTCTCTTAATTATGCTATTACGCAATAACTATAGCTTAATCAACAGCTTTGCCAAGTTACAAAATTTGTTGAGTAATAAAGATCCACTTTGCAAAAAATTCTACTATTTTTGGCAGCATGCACTTTTAGGTGAGCCAATTGACAAGCTGTTTTTCAACTGGGCAGATAGTATCGCTAATTTTAGTTTCAATAGTTACTTTAGCGCCCTTCATGCTTACATAAGTAATGGCGATCAAATGAGCTTAGCTGCCTTAAGTGAGCAAACTGAACAACTATTTGTAAACGCATTGATTGAGCATAAGCAAGCTCAAAGCAAAAAACAAACAGCCTTTGTTTTACCAATGATTCTCGACTTGATGGCCGTGATCTTGATAACACTAGCGCCTGTTATTCCTAGTTTAGTCTATTAACACTTGGTGGCCACGAGTGGTAAGAAAAATATTATTTCATTGAAAGGATAAATATTATGAAAATTCTTAAATCTCAAATGCGAAATTTGTATGCCAAAGCAAGTTCAAAAGTAAAGCAATACAAGCAAAGACTAAGTAAAAGCGAAACATGTCTCCTTAAGCAAGCTGAAGCTGGTTCGGCGGTTATTGAAGTTGTAATTGTCATTGCTGTCATTATCGCAGTAGCCTTAATTTTCAACAAAACTTTACGTGAATATGCAAATAGCTTAATTCAAGTTGTCTTTGGTGAACGCTCATTCTTTGATAGCTTGAAACCTGGTGTATAGAAGGTGGTAAAAATGGCGCTATTTACTCCAATTCATAAGGTAAAGCTTGCTAAGCTGTCGTCTTTAGAGACGGCAGCTAATGCAATAACTTATCCTAAAGAAAGCAAACAAAATTTACGGCTTGTCAAATATCAAACTATAAATTTGCGCAACATAGATTTGGCTGAAAATCGCTATTTGCTATTAAGCATTCCGCCTGAATTAAGTTTTAGTCACACCCAATTAGCCTATCTAATTAACAAGCAAAATCGGCCAATCCCCTGTTGTTTCAATTGGCAATTTTTAGGCTTTAAGAAGCTAAATAAGCAAAACTGTTTAGCTAACATCAACAATCTTATCTGTGTAGCTGACTATGATTTTAATTATCAGCGTAAGTTCACATTGCAATTACTTTGTGAGCTCTTAGGTTTATGTCTAGAATTAGTGTTGTGCAATCAAGCAGCTTGGTATCTATCAAACTTAATTATGTTCGACAGAGATAGAATCTTTTTCTCAGTCAAAGAACATCGCTGGTACTTAGTTTTGTTGCCGCTAGAAGTTAGTAACAAGCAAAATTTAGAAATAAATACAATCCAAACAAATTATGCTGTGCAGGCTCAAACTGACATTTACGTTACAGATACATCTCCAATTCTAAAAGATTATCAACGCCAAGTTCAAGATAAGCTAGATGAATTGATTCAATTCTGTTTAAAAAATCTGCAGCAATATATGAATTATCAATCAAAGAATGTCAAAGGTCTGTTCATGCGTAAAAAAGCTATGCATACAGAGGTTGATCTAACAAAAATATACACATATATAAACAGTGACACTTGGCCTGAACTAATCAGTTATTTAGCTAAAATTGGTAATGAACAAACATGAATATTTTCTTTAAACAAGCTATGCTCTACTGCTTAACGAAAAGTTGCTACCAAAAGTTACTTGCTTTAAGCCAAAGTCAAACCAAACGTGACTATTATGCTTTAATGAACAATGAATTAAAAGCGCAATCAAGTGATATAAATGATTGCTTCTTTCTGCTTCCTAATACTAGGATAAGCGGTCAATTGGGTCTAGCCGACATCTATTTTGCTGATTTATGGGCCTGGCAATTAACCTTTACTTACGATTACATACTGGGTAAGTATGCTTTAAGCTTTAGAGAATTTGCTGCTGGTCAAAAATTAGAATTAAATTCACGAGGTAAAAGCTACGTCTACTTAGGTCCAAATGTAATAACCAACAGTTACCCTAAAAGCCTGTTTGATAATGAACTCTATCTTTGTCCGTTACAGCATGGCGATATTTTGACGATAGCAAATAAAAGTCTGCTTTTCTGCTGTCCAGAAAATTCTAATGACACATGAAAAACAGACTTTGAATTAATTAGTTTTATAGGTTGTTGCGACATGGATACGTGCTCTT
This sequence comes from Amygdalobacter nucleatus, assembly GCF_029167365.1. NCBI lineage: Bacteria > Bacillati > Bacillota > Clostridia > Eubacteriales > Oscillospiraceae > Amygdalobacter > Amygdalobacter nucleatus. Next base: position 811,207 of record NZ_JARFNM010000001.1, on the reverse strand, counting down.
GCCCGCCGCATAGCGTGCTTAGCATGCACCTTAACAAGGTTTGATTCAGCTTTATTGTATTTATCTAGATTGCGTTCTAAGCTTGCTTTAGCTCGCTCAACATCAATTTCTTCTGGCCATTCAGCTGCGTTAGCAATCACAGTCACCATATGTTTATGGACTGTTGCATAGCCAGCAGAAACAAAGGCATTTTTGTAAGCATTACCTTGTCGATAACGTAATAAGCCTGGGGTAAGAGCCATGATAACTGGTGTATGGCCGTACATAATACCGACACTGCCAGAATAGGTATTCAGCTCAACCAAATCACATTCGGTATTGATAAATTCCCGATATGGCGTTACCACTGTCAGGCGCATTAATTTACTTCCCGCCATGCTTCCTCCTTACAACTGCTTGTATGCCTGCCAAACATCATCAATATCGCCCTTCATAAAGAAGCATTGTTCTGGGATCTCGTCACATTCACCGCCGATAATTGCTTCGAATGAACGAATATTATCGGCCAATCTAACATAGCGACCAGGATATGAACTTGATTCTTGCATAACAAAGAACGGCTGAGATAAGAAACGCTGAATTTTACGCGCTCTTTGCACCAACACTTTATCAGCTTCGCCAAGCTCATCCAAACCTAAGATTGCGATAATATCTTTCAATTCCATGTAACGTTGCAAAATCTTCTGAATTTGCCGAGCAACTTGATAATGCTGCTCACCCAAAACAGAGGCTGTCAAAATATGAGATGATGATTGCAACGGATCAACAGCTGGATAGATACCTAATTCAACAATAGAACGGCTGAGAACTGTGATAGCATCCAAGTGCGCAAAGGTTGTTGCTGGGGCTGGGTCACTCAAGTCATCAGCTGGCACATAAACAGCTTGAATAGAGGTAATTGAACCATTAGCTGTTGAAGAAATACGTTCCTCCAAAGCACCAACTTCATTAGCCAAGGTTGGTTGATAACCAACGGCTGAAGGAATACGACCAAGCAGAGCAGAAACTTCTGAACCAGCTTGCACATAACGGAAGATGTTATCGACGAAGAACAAAACATCTTTGTTTTCGACATCACGGAAATATTCAGCCATCGTCAAACCAGTCTGTGTAACACGCATACGAGCACCTGGTGTTTCATTCATCTGACCAAATGTCATAACTGTGTTCTTACTAACACCAGATGAACGCATCTCCTGCCACAATTCTTGGCCTTCACGTGAACGCTCACCAACACCAGTGAAAACAGAATAGCCACCATGTTCATGCGCAATATTACGAATTAACTCAAGAATTAAAACTGTCTTTCCAACACCAGCACCACCGAATAGACCGATTTTACCGCCTTTACAGTAAGGTACAAGCATATCAATAACTTTGATACCTGTTTCAAGTACCGAAATTTTCTCATCAATGACTGAATAAGCTGGAGCTGGTCTATGAATTGGCCAGTTTTCTTTGCTCTCAATTGGGCCTAAGCCATCTATAGCCTGACCTGTAACATCAAGCATACGACCTAATAGTTCTGGACCTACAGGTACTGTGATCATAGCTCCAGTTGCAATTGCAAATTCTTGGCGACTCAAGCCATCGGTTGCATTTAAGCTGATGCAACGAACTGAGCCGTTTCCGAGGTCCTGCATAACCTCCAAAGTAATTTGCCCATGTAAAGCATTGGCAGGAATCAAAAGTGCCTCTTTTAATTCAGCTGCTTCATTACTAGCAAATTCAACATCTATAACGGAACCAATAATGCGATTTATTTTTCCTTTGGCATCTTTCATAAGGACCTCCTAACTACAAGATTGAACCAGAAATAATCTCGTTCAACTCTTGTGTGATTTGTTGCTGACGGACACGATTCTTTTCAAGTTGCAACTCAGCTAACAAACTATCAGCATTTTCTGTCGCCTGATTCATAGCCGTCATCCTAACAGCCTGTTCACTAGCAAACGCTTCTGTAAAAGCACCGTAAACCATACCGTAAATATAAGTTAAGCCTAAATAATCTTTAACCTTATCCACATTCGGTTGCCATTCAATCTTCTCATGCCGATATAAGTCAGCTGTATTCTCTTCCTCAAGCACTTCATCGGCTGTAAATAGTTCGCTTAACAATAGATGCAAGCCCTGATAATCAGTCGGCAAAAGGCGCGTGTAAATTGGATGTGCCTGAATCTGATTAGGCATCGTCGAATAAACAAGATAGATGGCATCGACTTGCTTTTCCTGATACAAATCAAACATGTTATTTGCTACATCAGTTGCATCATAGAAATCAGGATTATCTATCTTATAAGTCCAATCAGCCTTTACTTTGTATCCATCGTGTACAAGCCTATCACGCCCAATTTTACCTAAGAAACGAATTTCATAGTCAAATTTAAGTTGCTTTTCTAGGCATTCTTTCCGTGTAGACTCAATCAACTTTTCAGCATAACGCACAACATTCAGCGCATAACTACCTGACAAGCCCTGCTCAGCCCCAAATACATAAAAGAGACATTTGTATTTATCACCTGGAGCTTTTACCCGCTCTTTAAAAAGTGAAGCTAAGCGATTAGGCTCACTTAAAACCATTTCTTCCATCGTGCGTACGCAACCTAGAAAGAAAGGCTTGGTCAAATTGAGCAATTTTCTTGACCGCTTCATCTTAACTTGCGAAACGAGCTGCATAGCGCGCGTAATCTGCTTAATTTCGTGAACAGAGCGAATATGCTTTTTAATTTCACTACTTTGTGCCATGCAATACCTCTTTAAGCTTCAGCCTTGGCGCTATCATGCTCAGCACAATAATCAGCAAACAAGTCATACAACATTTGTTTATCACTATCGCTAACAACTGTTCCACTAGAAAATGTCAACAAAATATCCTCACGCACTTGCTTCAGATAATCAACAAAATCATGCAAAAGTCTGCGCATAGTTGGAATGTCTAGCTTATCGAAAGCACCATTTGTACAAAGGGTCAACAAAATCAAGCTGTCTGCCAAAGAGCGATTGACATGCTCAGACTGTTTAAGCACCTCGTTCAAACGTAAGCCACGCGTAATCTGCTTAGCACTACTTGCATCCATTTCACTTGATAATTGTGAGAATGACTGCAATTCACGGAACTGGGCCATTGTAATACGCAATGGACCTGCAACTTTACGCATTGATTTCACCTGACAGGAACCACCAACACGCGAAACAGATAAGCCCACGTTGATAGCTGGACGTTGACCTGAGAAGAACAAATCGCTCTCCAAATAAATCTGACCATCAGTGATAGAAATAACGTTTGTCGGAATATAAGCTGAAATATCGCCAGCTTGAGTTTCAACAATTGGTATAGCTGTGATAGAGCCACCACCCAAAGCATCACTTAAACGAGCAGCTCTTTCGAGCAAACGTGAATGGATGTAGAAAACATCTCCTGGATAAGCTTCACGTCCTGGTGGTCTATGTAACAACAAAGAAATTGCACGATAAGCTTGTGCATGCTTAGTTAAATCATCATAGATAATCAAAACATCGCGATGCTGAGCATACATAAATTCCTCAGCCATGGCGCAAGCTGCATAAGGAGCTACATATTGTAAAGCGGCACTCACTGAAGCAGAAGCGCTCACAACAACTGTATAATCCATAGCCCCGCGCTCACGCAGAAGCGTAACTTGACTCTTCAAAGTTGACTGCTTTTGACCAATAGCAACATAAATACAGACAACGTCTTTGCCCTTTTGATTCAAAATAGTATCCAAGGCAATCGTTGATTTACCAGTTTGACGATCGCCGATAATAAGTTCACGTTGACCTTTACCAATTGGGATCATGGAATCAATTGCAGTTATACCTGTGTATAGTGGCTCATCAACCTGTTGACGATCAATAATAGCTGGGGCTGCAAATTCAATTGGTCGATAATGACTAACTTGTAAATTTTGCTCACCTTCAAGTGAACGGCCCAAAGGATCGATAACCTGACCTAAGAAAGCGCTACCAGAAGGTACGCTCAAGACCTGTGAACTACCTTTACAAGTCATACCAGAATGGACGCTATCTTCCATCGTCAAAAGGACAACGCCGATACTATCTTTCTCCAAGTTCATCGCTAAGCCGATTGCACCACTTGCAAAAATGATCATCTCACCATTCAAGCAATGACTTAAGCCACTTACATGGGCTATACCATCTGCTACTTTCTTAACTTCACCTAATTCCTGTTTCTGTTGAGCAAATTCATCTTTAAGTGAAGCTGCCAATTCATCGCTAATATCTTCTGCTTTACGTGTCGCCAATAATTTGGCATACAAAGCTGACTCCTCAGCATAAGCACTAGTTGCATAAGCTTTGGCATGTGGCTCAACACTTGTAAGTTCTTTCTCATTGCCAACTAAAGCTGGTAAATTTAAAGAGCCTCTCAAATTAGCCTGCTGATTAAAAATCATCTCATGCAAAGCATCTTGGCTGATTTCATCCAAACTATCATTGCTACTATACAGACCAACTGCCAAATTTTTGAGCTTAGCCAACAAAGAATAATCGTAAAAATCGTTGTTGACCTTGATGGTAAAACCAGCCTGTAAACTTGGATCTACTTCATACTTAACTTCATAACTGCCAGCTAAAAAATTGTAACGTTTAACCAATGCTCCAACTAATTCTTGCTGAGCACTGTCAGATAACTTACTAGCAGACTTAAGAATAATTTGATTAGTTTTCACCAGATTGCTTCCCTTCTCCACTAGGAGTGTTGAGAGAGCTTACGACATCAGAGACAAGTGCTTGTTCATCTTGCTCATTTTTGACGCGACCTAATTGTTGCAAAACACGCATGGACAAACGGATAGCTTGATCACGTTGCTCACGTTCTTTCTTCTCCCAAACTCGTTGTTGTTCTGCTTCCTTATCAGCTAAGTAACGATCAGCTTCTTTTTTAGCTGTGGCAATAATCATCTCTTTGCGATTCTCTGCATCCTGCTTAGCATCCAAAATGATCTTAGCAGCATTTTCTTTTGCCGCTTGCATATCGGCCTTAACTTGAGCATTCAATTTCTCAGCTTCAGCCTGTTCAACTTTAGCTGCTTCCAGCTTATCAGCAATATCCTTTTTGCGCTCGGCAGCAATCTTCTGCAAAGGCTTGTAAATGAAATGCTTAATGATTAAATAGCTGATTAACAAATTCAGAACTGCTGCAATTGCTGTTACCAAAAATGCAGCCATATTTTCTTTTGAAAAAACTTCAATCGCCATAAATGCGGGAATGACTAGACTCAATGTTGAGCCTAATTGTGCTGTAAGCATACTTCATCTGCCTCCTGCTTATTTAAATACAAATAACAGAATCAAGCTGACAACAAGTGCATAAATAGCTGTAGCCTCAATGAAGATGATGGCAACAAACAACAAGCTCTGAATCTTATTAGCCATTTCAGGTTGCTTAGCCATTGCATCGTAAGCTTTACCTGATGACAAACCAATACCCAAACCTGCTAAACCAGCTGCAAATGTAACTGCTAAACCGGCTGCTAACGCGACTAATCCTCTATCCATAATACCCTCCAAATTAAATTTCACTCAATCTTTTTTCTTCTTGTATAGCTGTTTCCTTAGGCTTCTGCATCTCTTCTGCTCGCTCAACAATTTCGCCAACGTAGTTAAGTGTCAGATAAGCAAAAACTAAGCCTTGGATAATTCCATCACCAACATCAAACCAAAGGCCTAAAATAGTTGGCACTAATAGTGGAACGACCAAGCTGATAAATTCAATCAAAATGTAGGCACCAAAAATATTACCAAACAAACGGAAAGCCAATGAAATTGGTTTAATAAAATAGTCCAAAATATTGAAAGGTAATAGTGCAGCCTTCGGATATAACAGAGTCAGCAAGAATCCCCGAATACCCACGAAATGGATACCAACCACAATCACAAACAGAAGCGTGAACAAACCCAAAGCAATTGGGAAAGCAGGGTTTCCAGCCGGTGGTGCTACCTTAATCAAGGAAATAAGATTAGACAAAGTAATAAAAGTTCCGACACTGACAATATACGGAGCTAAAAACTTCGTCTGCTTCTCATTCAAATGATTCTGCTTACAAGCATTTTCAACCATTGAGAACAATTTCTCACTCAATGCTTGTAGTACAGAGATGTTATAAACCTTCAAATGGCTGCGATAAAAAATAGCAAATACCAGCAAGAACAAGACTGTTATTTCAATGCCAATCACTGCAATTGGAATTGGAATAGCACCCAAAGGTGTTGGTAAATAAAAAACGGCACCAAAATTAATTGCTTCTTCAATGCCCTGGCCAATATCACGACCACCTATTTTGAATCCTTCAATCAAGCGTTGAAAAAACTCAAGCAAAAATCTCATTTCTTCGCCCCCATAAGTCGCATAAAAACCCCACTGCCTAAGCCAAAGCTGTGGGGTTAGCTTATATTATAAATTTTTCAAAATTACTTAGTACCAAAAATACGGTCACCAGCATCACCAAGACCCGGGACAATATACTTGTTAGCATTGAGTTCCTTATCGTTAGCTGCGCAATAAATTGTCACATCTGGATAAGTTGAATGTAAGTGATTAATACCCTCATCAGCAGCAACCAAGCACAAGAACTTGATAGACTTAACATTACGCTCCTTCAAGAACTTGATGGCAGCCACAGCCGAACCACCAGTAGCCAACATTGGATCCAAAACATAGACGCTACGATTCTCAATATCATCCGGCAACTTGCAATAATATTCAACAGGATCGTGTGTAACAGGATCGCGGTACAAACCGACGTGACCAACTTTAGCTGTTGGAATCATGCTCATGATACCTTCTACCATACCCAAACCAGCTCGCAGAATTGGTACCAAAGCCAGTGTCTTACCTGAAATGCGATAACCAGTTGTCTTAGCAATTGGTGTCTCTAGTTCGTAAGTTTCTAAAGGTAAATCTTTAGTAACTTCATAGCACATCAGCATGGCGATCTCATTAACCAGCTCGCGGAAATTCTTCGTGGACGTATCTGCTGCTCGCATAATTGAAATCTTATGCTTAATAAGTGGATGTTCAAAGACAAAGACGTTATCGTCAAGTTTCTTCATTTCTAGCTACCTTCTTCGATTTCTTTCAATTTTAATACTTAGTTTTTGTCCATGCAAGAAATTAAGCCCAGCTTTACCAACAATTTGTTTTTTTTGCCAAACTGCTAGATATTTCACTGCTAAAATTACTGCATATGTTAGTTATTACATAAAGTTAATTGTTTTTTTGTAATATTTTCTTCAGTTTTGCTTGCAAGGCTGCCTTTAATTCATTCAAGCCTCTCTGCTCCTTTACTGACGTGAAGAATAGACTTTTATCATCGAAACTTAAGGCATGTAATTTGGCTAAAAGACTGCTATCGACTTGACTTAGATCATAATTAAATTCATCAAATTTGTTAGCAACATACACCCTAGGCAAATGACTAGCGCCAATCTCTTCTAATAAGCTTAATACCACATCCAACTCAGCTTCAGCCTGCACATCAGCCACATCTAAAACTAGAAGCAAAAAATCTGCTTGAGCAGCTTCTTCCAACGTACTCTTAAACGCTTCTACCAAATGATGCGGCAATTTCCGAATAAAACCAACTGTATCTATCAATAAACAATCACAAGAAAGATCTTCTAACCATAAATGCCGGCACGCTGGATCTAGCGTGGCAAAAACTTTATCTTCTGCATATAAATCACTTTTACACAAGCGATTAATTAAACTTGATTTGCCAGCATTAGTATAGCCAACAACAGCTATAGTCAAAGCCGATTTACGCCTCTGTTCACGCACAATTTGCCGTTTGCGCCCAAGTTCAACTAATTTCTGCTGTAACGTGTTAATTCTCGCTTGAATATGTCTACGGTCTGTCTCCTTCAAGCTCTCACCAGGCCCACGGGTACCGATACCACCAGCTAGTCTAGAGTTGAAGCCCTGCATAAATTGGATACGCGGCAAGCGATATTTAGCTTGTGCCAAGGCAACTTGCAACTTACCTTCTGAACTTTTAGCTCGCTTAGCAAAAATATCCAAAATTAGAAGTGAGCGATCAACGATTTTCATTTGCGTAAATTCTTCAATATTACGTAATTGAGCTGGGCTTAGTTCATCATCACAAATTAAGCAATTAGCTTCAACTTGCTCAGCCAAGACCTTAATCTCTTCCAACTTGCCAACTCCAATATAATAACGGCTATCAATTTTAGCGCGCTTTTGATAAATTTTGGCTAAGACTTCTGCCCCAGCCGTATTGGCTAACTCAGACAATTCATCCAAAGACGCTTCAACAATTGCCTCTGTCTGTCCTTTCGTCGTCAAACAGACACTGAAGCAAATTGCTTTCTCCGCTTCTTCCTGCAGACTATTTATTTTTGCAAATAAAGTACTATCGGCTCTATTGGCCCCTTTTTTGTTTGCCATTCCTACCTCATATAACGCTTCTACGCTTCATTAACACCTAACAGTTTCAATTCGTTGCTTAAATCAGCAGCTAAATCCTGCCAAGCTTCCGTTTTCTGCCAGACAACAGACTGTTGATTAATTAAAATCAAAGCCGGCACTAATTTTAGCTGATACTTTTCAGCCAAACTGGCGCATGCTTCTATATTCACTATATAAAAATCACAGTTATCGCCGTATGCTTTATAGACATCAATAAATTTAGGCAAGTAATTATTGGCAGCTTCAGACCAAGTAGTAATGCAATAAAGTACAACCGGCTGCTTGGAGGATTCAATTGTCGTCAAAAATTCCGCATTGTAGTTCAAACTATGATTCTCAGTTTCAGCTAATTTAATAATAGCAAAATTAGGTATATTAATTAGATTCTTAAAATTATTCAGTGCTGTTGACTTACCATTTGTGGCTATAACTGATTGACTAGATTTCGCTATTTCAGGCAAACTTGTCTGTGTATCACGCTTACAAGCGCTCAATAAGCCTAATAAACCTACCAGCAAAGCTAAAAGTTGCTTACAATGCCACTTTGAATGCATATGAGAAAATAACTTTTGCATCAGTCCACCTAACCCTTAAATTTAGATTCGTTATATAATACTCACATTATACAAACAATCAGTGATAATTATGATAAAATGAAAATGTTTTTCGGGCAAGAACGGAGTATAGCATGGAAAAAAATTTAGATAAAAAGTTACGACATATCCACCACTATCCTAAGCATGGTATTGATTTCATTGATATAACAACCGTACTAAAGAATAGTGCTGATTTTGAGCAGTTAATCAATGAGCTAGTTGACAGCTGCAAAGATCTTGATTTTGACGTTGTTGTGGCAGCTGAGGCGCGCGGCTTTATCATCGGAGCAGCTTTAGCTTATGCTATGCATAAAGCTTTTGTGCCAATTCGTAAGGCTGGCAAATTACCTGCTGCTACATACAAGAAAAGCTATCAGCTAGAGTATGGTGAAGCGACAATTGAAATGCACAAAGATGCTTTACAAGCAGGTAGCAAGGTTATCTTCGTTGACGACTTACTCGCAATTGGAGGTACAGCAAAAGCTGCTTGTGAAGTTATTGAAGCAAGCGGAGCAAAGATTCAAGCTTTACTCTTCTTTATCGAGTTAGCTGGTCTAAATGGTCGTGAATGCCTAAAGCAATATGACGTTCGTTCCTTATACTTAGTGCATGAGGATAAATTAGACTAAAATAAAGCATTAATCAGTTAATAAAAGGCAGGTCAGCGCCTGCCTTTTTTAGTGTATAGCCTTGGTTTAATTGGAAACGGTTTATTATCAACCGTTTTAACTGGCCTCTAGTTTAATTGCCATCATATTTAATGGAAACGTAATTCAGCTAAACAAATAGCCGTTGCACTAGCCACGTTTAGAGATTCGCTATTTTCTAGCATAGGAATTGTCAAAATACCATGCGCTGCGTCTAAACTAGCTTGGCTAACTCCATTCCCTTCATTGCCCATAATTAAGGCAAGCTTCTTCAATTTAGCTTGCGGATATGTTTGCAAAAAACTAAAAATATTTTCTTTGGCTAAGGCTGCTGCCAACAATGTATAATTATTGGCTTTTAATTGTTGGAATAAAGTCGTAGCTTGCTGATTTTCAACAATATTAACTTTGAATATGCCACCCATCGTCGAACGCAAAACTTTGTCTTGCCAAGCATGTACCGTTCCTTCTAATAAATAGATATCCCTAACGCCAAAAGCTGCTGCCGCCCTAATAATATTGCCCAAGTTGCCAGGATCTTGTACCTGGTCCAATACAAGCACAATTTCACGCTCTTTAATCGAAACAGCTGGCTGAAAAGTAGCTAAAAGCTCATGCTGTTCAGCTTCAACTTTAAAATTGCAAGCTGCCAACTTGGCCAAATTTAGCACAGCAATAATCCCCTGGCTTTGCACGGTTGTCGATATTTGCTTATACAAACTAGTGGCTAAAACGTAAATTTTAGGCAACTCTGCCATTGATAAATTGGCATTAGCAAATAAGCCAAGCAAAAACTTTTGCTCTGTCTGCCAAAAATCAGGTGTGAGAATCAAGCATTCAACTTTTTTTACAAAGCTAGGTGAAGCATATAGTTCCTTAACAATTCTCTCACCCTCTACCAAACAAAAGTCACGCTTCTTACGCTTAAAAATCGTCAGCCATTCTTTGAACAATTTATTTTGCTTACTTGTAATAAATGTTGCAGAAAGTTCCAAACTAGCCTCACACTCTATCTACAAATAAACCCCCGCATTCAGTGAATACGAGGGTGTATATTAAGTAAAATCAAATTACTTATTCTTAACCATTTCAACTAATTTTGCAAAATCAGCTGCTTGATTCAAAGCCATATCTGCCAAAACCTTACGGTCCAACATGATACCCAAGCTCTTCAAGCCACTCATGAAACGACTATAGGACATACCGTTCAAACGTGTAGCAGCATTGATACGTGCAATCCACAAGCGGCGGAATTCGCGTTTCTTCAAGCGACGATGTGCAAAGGCATAGTTACCTGATTTCCAGACTTGTTGCTTAGCTACTTTGAACAACTTGCTCTTACGGCCATAATAGCCACGAGCCATCTTTAAAATTTTCTTATGTTTGGCGCGTTGTGTAACGCCTCTTTTAACTCTGGACATTTACTTTACCTCCACGCTCGCTTAGTTATAAGGAATCATCTGTTTAACATTATTAGCGAATTGACCAACGATGACAGTTGAACCACGCAAATTACGTTTTTGGCGAGGTGACTTACAAGTTAATTTGTGCTTCTTGTCTGAATGATAACGCAAAACTTTGCCACTGCCTGAAATCTTAAAACGCTTCTTGGAAGCGCTGTGAGTCTTTTGTTTTGGCATAAGAATTCCTCCTTGCAATCTCTATCTTTAGCCGATACTAAAGTTCTATTTTGCTTTCTTAGGAGCTAAGAACATCAACATGTTTCGCCCCTCCAACTTAGGTGCTTTCTCAATCACCGCTAAATCCTGGCAAGACTCAGCGAACTTGCGCATAACCTCTAGTCCTTGATCGACATAGGTCATCTCTCGTCCACGGAAACGAATAGCAACTTTGACCTTGTTGCCATCCTCTAACCACTTACAAGTATTTTTGCGTTTAAAGCTTAAATCGTGCTCATCAGTTGTCAACTTAAGTTGAACTTCCTTTAGTTCTTGCACCTTCTGATTCTTCTTAGCTTCTTTCTTATGCTTCTTCTGTTCGAAGAGATACTTGCCATAATCCATAATTTTGGCAACTGGATTAGCCGGATTATCAGCAACTAAAACTAAATCTAAATTAGCGCTATGAGCTTCGTTTAACGCTGCTTGTAAAGTCATATCACCTAATTGCTCACCATTTTGGCTTATAACGCGCAACTTCTGATAAACAATTGATTCGTTGACTTGCACACGCTCTTGTTTCTTAGCGATGGTAACACCTCCTGATATAAAAAAACAGAGTCTCACGCTCTGTTCAAACAAGTCACATATACATTCTTGTAAGAACCTCTTTACTTGAGCTTGAGGTGAGATAAATCTACTTTTCGTTCCTATGTTACTAGAACATCATTAGTTTGTCAATTACAAAATTGTTACATTCAAGAAAATAGCCGGTGCATTGCACCGGCTAAGTAACTACTAACTTACTGATCAGCGTAATTTGAGAAGTAACCCTGAATGTAAATGAATGGTGTACCCTTATCGCCACTACCTGATGTTAAGTCACACAGAGAACCTAATAAGTCAGTCAAACGTCTTGGGGTTGTACCTTGACCAGCCATACCAGCTGTTTCGCTTCTTTCCTTATTCTTGATACGCTCAATAATTGCTGCCTTTTGGGACTTAGCATCAAGGTTGGAGAAATCATTATCAGCTAAGTACTTCAACTTCAATTCACTTGGTGTACCTTCCAAACCGCTTGTATAAGCAGGGCTAACAACCGGATCAGCCAACTCCCAAATCTTACCAACTGGATCTTTGAAGGCGCCATCGCCATAAATCATAACTTCAATATTCTTGCCTGTCTTCTCGCGCAAAATGCTTTGGATACGCTCAACAGTTTTCTGGCAATCACGTGGGAACAACTTAACCTTCTCTTCAGTTGACTTGTTAGTACCAAGCAAACCGTACTTTTCGTTGTAGCCGCTACCATCAACTGAGCTTGTCAAAATTTCATACATACCGTAGCAAACCTTAGCACCAGCACGTAACAAGAGATTCTTCGTTTCTACACGATTATGAATATCGCAAGTCAAAACTTCATCTGCATATTGCAAAATCGTCTGTGGTTGGTTAGCAAAAATAACTTCAGCGTGGCAATTTTCGCCAGCACAAATTTGCTTGTAGAACTCAACATAGTTCATCTTCGTAAACGGATGGCAACTTTCACCGAAATTACTTACAAATTCAGCTTCTGTTAATACGTCACTGTAAGGATTAACTTTGCTGCTGTACATCATTTTAGGATCAAACAATGCATTACCAGCTTCGTCTTGTGGATAGCTTAACAAAATCACAAGTTCCTTCTTGGCTCTTGCGAAAGCCTTCAACATAATGGAGAAACGGTTACGGCTTAAAATTGGGAAAACAATACCCATCTTATCGCCTGGGAACTTAGCTTTAATATCTTTAGCGATTTGATCTACTGTTGCATAATTGCCTTGAGCTCTTGCAACAACTGATTCAGTAAGACTGAAAACATCTTTATCCTGAACTTGGATTTTTTCGCCATCAATTGCTGCTAATAACGCATCACTGGCTACCTTTGCAATATCATCACCTGTGTTGATGATTGGTCCTCGAATACCACGAACAACTGTTCCTAAAAAAGCTGACATAAATAATGCCTCCTTGATATAGTTTCAACGTTAATTTAATACAAACTAAACCTATTTACAGGCTACCTATTTGCCACAAACTAAATAAATCTAGTTTCTATTAAATTAGCGCATGCATCGATCGAAGCATTTCGTCGCTCAAAAAAAAAAACAACGGGAATGATTATAGCGCAAACTAGTGAACTTGTCAGCAGGTTACTGCCACTAAAAACACAATTTTACAAATTAGACAAATTGATACTCAGTCACTTTAATAGTCAGCTGTTCAAGCTCTAGCATCAAATAGCTGAGCATTGCAAGCGGCGCTGTTTCTGTCCGCAAAATACGCGAACCCAAATTGATCGTAAAAGCCTTATCCAAGCTTTGAATTTGCAAAACTTCTTTTTCTGAAAAGCCACCTTCTGGCCCAACCAGAATTGCGATGCGTTTGCGTTTGCTGTTAGCTACGTTGGTTTTAAGTGCTGCACTCAACTCAGCGTAGTGTTCAGAAAACCAATTTGCTAAATTTTGCTCAGTCTGACTCTGCTCATATGCAAACAAAATATAATCTGCATCTATCATATTTAATACATCAAACAAATTAGCACTAGGTTGAACTTCGACTAACTTAGCTCGATGTGACTGTTTACAAGCAGCCAAAGCAATTTCATTACGCCTTTGACTGAGTTTGGCAAGTTTTTCTTTTTTATCACGGCTGATACTGCGTTCACAAACACATGGCCAAATTTCGCTAACGCCAAGCTCGCATGCTTTCATTATTATATGCTCTAACTTATCAGCCTTAGGTAGACCTTGTACAAGTAGCAAATCCAAAGGTAATTCAGAGTTAGGCAATGCAGGCTTATAGACTTCTAAGCTAACAGTATCTTTAGTTATATCACTGATTTTGGCACGAAATATCTCTCTAGCATAAGCTACAGTCAACTCATCACCCACTTTTGCTCTTAACACACAGCTCAAGTGATGTGCTTGCTTAGAGTCTAGTTCGCTTGTACCACAGCCAGTTGGCTCATCCCATTTAAGATTTGAAACAAAAAAGTGTTGCATACAAAATCAGCCTTAACAGCCTTTCTCTTTATCTTTTTTGTCTTTGTCTTTTGCTACTTCATCAGCAAACCTATCCACCTGCTTAGTCAATTCATTGCGAATCAAAGCAGCTAACTTTAAGCGATCTTGACTGAAGGAACGTTCCTTATCAACATAATTAGTCAACTCAGTCTGATACTTATCTTGCTCCTCTTTGCTTGTAAGTTCTTCTGGCTTAACAATATCATCTTCGAACTTAGGCCAAACGATCTTGCCATCACCACAACAACCCTCACTAGCTTCACGCCAGAGCTTAATTTGTTCCTCTTCACTTAATTTAGCTGCTTCTATTTTCACTCTAAAACCTCAGTCAAAAGCGTAAGCATACAGTTTGCGCCTTTATAATTTGTAACTTAAAGATTTTCCTCAACAAATGCTTTCAAATCATTAAAAGCGGCATCCTCATCTTCGCCTTCTACCTTAAGTTCGATTTTGTCACCTTGTTTAACACCAAGTGTCAACAAACGGATCAATTTCTTACAATCGGCTTCTTTAACGCCATTGCTCAATGTAATTTTGGATTGGAAAGCAGCAGACTTAGTAGCTAATAAGCCAGCTGGTCTAGCATGCAAACCTAATTGATCTTTGACTGTGTAAGTAAATGTTTTCATAAAATATAGTCCTTTCTGCAAACTAAATTAATCTGTTTTTTATTCTGTCTTAGCAATTGCACGACGGATAATTGGGGTTTTGGCTGGTGATATGGAAAGTTCAGTATAGCCATAGGAAATTAAGGTAGAAGTTATCTCAGAATTAGAAGCTAACTCACCACATACACCTGCCCAAATACCGTTTTGATTAGCAGCTTCAGCAACCATCTTCATCAAACTTAAAACAGCAGGATTGGTATCATCATACAAATATGCCACTGCATCATTCTGACGATCACAAGCCAAGGTATACTGCGTCAAGTCGTTCGTACCGACACTGAAGAAATCAACTTCTTTGGCTAAATCATCAGCTAAAATACAAGCAGCTGGTGTCTCGATCATAATACCAAATGGGATATTCTCACTAAACGGCTGATTAGCTGCCTTTAATTCTTCTCGACATTCAGCCAAAATTTCTTTACATTGTCTAACTTCATCAACCGAAATGATCATCGGCACCATGATAGACAATTTGCCAGCTACAGAAGCTCGCAACAAAGCCTTTAATTGATCTTTGAACAAACGCTTATCATCTAAACAGATACGCACTGCCCGTTTGCCTAAGGCTGGATTAGCCTCTTTCTTCAAGCGCAAGCAAGCTACCTGCTTATCAGCGCCAATATCCATGGTTCTCACAATTAACGGTTTGCCATCCAAAGCTTGCAAAGCCTTGGTGTAGATTTTGGTCTGTTCTTCTTCAGTTGGTAAGCTGCTACGGCCCATATACAAAAATTCAGAGCGGAACAAGCCAACACCTTCTGCGCCATTTTCAAGTACAGACTTAATATCTTCTAGGCTACCTATATTGTTATAAAGCTTAATAGCCTTGCCAGACTTAGTTAAACTTGGTCCATTCAGATATTGTTTAAGTTCAGCTAACATAGCTTTTCTTTTCGCAATTTTATCGTTATATTCAGCTAATTGTTCAGCACTTGGTTCAGTGATAAAGCAACCATCAACGGCATCCAAAATAACTGTATCACCTGTTTTTACGCTGTTTTGTTTCAATGGTGTCTGAATTAAAGCCGGCACATTCATACCACGGGCTAAAATGGCGGTGTGTGAATTAGCTGAGCCTTGGCGTAAAACGAAGCCTAGAATTTTATCTTTAGGAAATGTAACTGTCTCAGATGGTTCCAAATCATCAGCTACAACAATTGCTGGTTCTAAAATCTCTGTATTACTTTCGACATTGGCTAGTATACGAATCAGGCGATTAGATATATCTTTGAAATCTAAGGCCCTCTGCTGCATATAATCATCATCGATTGCCAGCATCATATCAGCAAACGTCTGACCTGCCTTCTGAACAGCATGTGGTGCATCAAGTCCATCTTTAATCAAATTACGCACTTCATCTTTGAAATCGTCATCCTGAATCAGCATCTGATGAACTTCAAACAGCAATGACTTATCACGCCCTAGCTCTTTCAAAGCCTTGATAAACAACTCCTTCAACTGACTGGTTGCAACCTTCAACGCATCCTCATATTTAGCTAATTCTTCGTCTGCTGAACCAGCCTCATAATTCAACTTATCTAATGAAAATTTTTCATAGACGAAAACAGGTGCTACGACCATGCCTTCGGATATTACTCTTCCCTGTAAAGTTGCCATCTTTTTTACCTCTTTTACATGTCAAGTTGTAATCTATATTTTAACATAATTAAGCTTGCCTAAGGCATGTAAAAGTAAGATAAAATTAAACAGTTTTATGCCATTTTTGAATGAAATAAAGGCAGATACTTGGAAACAAAAGTAAGAGCAGATAAAGACCTGCTAAGCTAGCTGTCGTTGTTTGTAAAATATAATGTACTAAATTGTCAAAGAATTGACCATCAACCAAATTGACCATACGCGAGGTGTTAGGGTCTAATTGCCACAAATCATTACTGAACAAAAGTTCGTGAAAATGCCACCAAAAGCTAGAAAAATCAGAACTTGCTAGCCAGGCAATTAGACCAACAAACAGGGCAATTATAAGCAAACTATAGCAAGCTGAGCGCCGCATGGATCGCCAGAAATAGCTGAATTTACGCATGGCAACAGCTGTCTGCATTTTAGCAAGCTTATTGTGCGCAAAATAAAATTTAAGTTGCCATAAATAGGGCAAAAACAAGCCACAGATAATGAGTACACTAACTATTATCAAGACCCGTTTCAGCTTAAGTAAAAGCTGCCAAAGCGCACGCACATCAACCATATGTGCTATTTCACGCGCATTGTACATTTCCACTGTTTCTTGATTACTAGTTAAGCGCACGGTCAAATTAATGTCATCACGCTTACCATTCAAATAATCAAGCAAAACTTTTAAGGCTGTCTCTAGTTCATCTTCACTTACATCAACATGTTTAGCTGTACCTAAATTGCGGAAATTCTGCTGATAAAACGGGAAATCAAAGCAGCAAGTAGCTATACTCTGAAAAACAACAACTGTTGCTAAACATAAAGCAAGTAGCGTCTGCAGAACAGTCAAGCCAATATTAGACTTATTGTATATAAGCTCCTCACCTTGATTCATTTTCCCTCCAGCTAAACCTAAGAAATTGACCAGACACTAAGCTTCTAATAGTTTGAGCAAATCTGTTGGCTTTTGCAAATAAATCTGACAGTCTTGCTCTGTTAAATCTTTACCGCCCCAAGCTGCAAAAGCAAAATCGACATTAGCTGCCTTAGCGCAATCACGGTCGAACTCAGTATCACCGACAAATAACAAGTCTTGATTTGTACAACCAGTCTTATCCATATAATACAACAAAATATCTGGTGCTGGTTTACGGTTACTAACCATATTACCGCATACTGCTAAGCCCAATTTAGAGAAAATTGGCAAATTAGCAAAGTCTTTATAATACTCATCGTAAATACGGCTTGTTCCTATTCCGATTGTATATTTAGTGCTGAGCTGTTCCAATGTATCCAACATTCCCTCAAAGAAAACAACTTCTTTATCATAATGCAAAAGATGTTGTTCCCAACAATGAATAATCTCATCAACATCAATGTTATAACCCAATCTATGCAAAATTGGCTTTGGTGCCATACCCATAGCAAAACCTAGTTCGCTAATTGGATGCTCAACTCCACGCATATCAATAATTGCTTGGCGTAAAGTTGAAAGCACTTTCATCTCACTATCAACCAAAGTACCATCAACATCAAAAACAATATATTTGTATTTTTTCATTCTTATCTCCTAAAATGTGAAGCTTGCCTAACTCTTAAACTAAATAAAGTGCAAGCTAAAACTGTTATTCGCTGATTGTAATCTATAAATCTGACAAATCAATTGCAAGCAATGTTACAACCTAAATTTCAGTATTTCAGCCCTTTTGTTCGCAAAATACAGCTTGTAAATTTGGCACATTGCCCTATTTCCTTAACAAAAGTCGCCATCAGTCAAGCCATTAAAATTAAAAATTACATTTACTTTTTGCTAGTTGCGAATCATAATAATGTAAATTAAGCTGTATATAACAAAATTTTTGAAGCGAGGCTTAAATGTCTAAATATAAGAAATCATATTTATCATTAGCAATCATCATCTGTGCACTGCTTGTTTGTAACCTATTTTTATTCAGTAAAAGTATAAAGCCGCATAAAGCTAAACAAACTACAAACTCACGCAAGCAAGCAAATAAAGTGCAAGCTGTGCCAGCAACAAGCTCTGAAAGTACGCCTGCAACAAAGGATATAGAAGTAACGACTTTAAAATGTCGCTTATCCTGGGTTGGCGATGTGTTATTACATGACACTTTATTAAGAGCAGGCAATGCTGAAAAAGATCAAGCTAGCAATTTTGACTTTTTGTTCCAACATTTTACTAATCGCTTTGCTAAAATTGATTGGCCAATTGTTAATATGGAAGGTACGATGACCCCAGCATTAAAAGCTAACGATCAATTTTCCGCCTATCCCCTTTTCCGCTCTCCCACAACCTTAGCCAAAGCCATGCAAAAGGCTAACGTCAAATTAGCTGTTACCAGCAATAACCACTGCATAGACTCAGGTGTTAGCGGTGTAAATTCGACTTTGGAGGCTTTGGAAAGCTGTGGCATTGTCCATGTTGGTACAAGCAAAAGTAAGGATAGCAAAACTTGGCTGATCAAAGACATTAACGGCATTAAAGTTGGCTTCTCAGCTTGGACATACGAAACTGTCAGACTGAACGGCAATATCGGGATAAACGGTATTTCTCTACCAGCTGAGCTTGTGGGACGGGTTGATAGTTTTTCTTACGAAAGTCCTTATTTTGAACAAGACCTAAAACGCATGCAAGACAGGGCCCGTGAGATGCAAAAAGCAGGTGCTGAAGCGACTGTTTTCTTCATGCATTGGGGGACTGAATATAATCCACAAATTTTGATTGCTTCTCAGCAAATTGCGCAAGCTTTGGCCGATGTAGATTGCGATTTAATCTTCGCAACTGGTCCACATTGTGTCCAAGCTATTCAAAGCGTTAAAGCAAAAAACTCTGAGCACCGCTTATTAAGTTACTATTCTGTCGGCAACTTCGTTTCAGCTCAGCAATATTCAACTGGTCTAGGCGAGCCAAATTCAGCCAACATTCCTGGCATTGCTGAAGATGGTTTGTTCGCAGAAGTTGAATTTAGCAAGCCTTCTAACAGTGCTCGTGCCAAAATTTCATTCGCAACTTATCAACCGCTTTATTGTTACAAGCCTGCAAGTTCTAATGGCGGGCATCTAGCACAAGCTATCTGTTTGGTTGATGCAAATAAACAGCCTGAAAAAGTTGATGGTCAAATGGACTTAATCACAGCCTCAGCTAAGCGAACAGCTCAGATCATGCAAGAGAACTCCGTTGAAGGTTTCAATTTCATTGATCCTTACAAAACTGATCCTTGGCTCAAACAATTTGCAATTAATTAATAGGCAGGAATTGATTTGCCGTGAAATTAATCTGGCATGAATTTATTAAGCGTGAAATTAAATTAGGCGTGAAATCAGCACAAAAAAAGGACTCAAACTAGAGTCCAAATATGGGCGGTGCAGGACTCGAACCTGTGACCTCATGCGTGTGAAGCATGCGCTCTAACCAGCTGAGCTAACTGCCCTCAAGCTTTATCATTATAGCATTAAATTCAAGTAACGCAAACGAAAGCAGGCCCTAAGGCCTGCTTTTATATCCCCTATTTTCTAGTAAAAGGAACTTTAATGTTCTAACCAAGCTTGTACAGCATTAACAATCAGCTGAGCTACGGTAAGTGGGCCAACGCCACCTGGAACTGGCGTATAATTCTCTGCTAATTCATAGCATGCATGATCAATATCACCAACTAACTTACCTTCAGCTGTCCGATTAATTCCAACATCAACCAACGATACGCCCGCCTTGATTGCCGTTTGAGGTAAGAAATTAGCCTTACCTACACTCGTGACAATCAAATCCATATTCTGGCTTAATTCGAACAAATTCTTCGTCTTAGAATGAGCAATTGTCACCGTTGCATTCTTTGCTAACAGCATAGCTGCTAGAGGTTTAGCCACAATATTGCTCCGGCCGATGATTAAAACGTTTTTGCCTGTCAAATCATAGTTGTAATAATCTAATAAGCGCATGATACCAGCTGGCGTACATGGTCTTAGGCCTGGTGCATTCAGCCAACATGCACCCATATGCTCGGCTTTAAAACCATCAACATCTTTGTCAGTCGAAATAGCAGCTTGCACGATTTGCACATTGATATGCTTCGGCAAAGGCAACTGTACCAATATACCATCAACAGTTTTGTCTGCATTTAGCTGCTTGATAACATTCAATAATTCAGCTTCACTAACAGTAGGCTCCAAAGCAATCGTTTCATTCAAGATACCAACTTTATCGCAGGATCTCAATTTGTTTCGAATATAAACTTGCGAAGCTGGGTCTGTACCGATTACAACTATTGCCAACTTTGGAGCTCGCCCCTGTTTGGCGCTATTTTCAGAAATTGCTTGTCTAGCTTCTAATAACATAGCTTGTGCTACTTCTTTGCCTGACCACAACATATTAACTTCACCTTTCCTTACTTTTCCCAATCTGAACGACTAATTTTAATTTCACGCGGCTTTGAACTGTTGGCAGGTCCAATAAAGCCTGCTTGTTCCAAGCTATCAATCAAACGACCAGCTCTTGGATAACCAATATTTAGACGTCTTTGCAAAATTGAAACTGAAGCATAACCAGCATCTAAAATTGTTTCAACTGCTGCATCAAACAGCTCATCTTGATCACTATTAGCTTTGACATTCTTGTTATCATCGCTCTTATCTACGAAAATATCGACTACTGTTGCTTCATCTATATAAGCTACATTGTTTTCCTTAATAAATTTGACAACAGCCTCTACATCTTGGTCGCTGATAAAAGCACCCTGGCCACGGGTTGACTTGATTGCTCCACGTGGATTGTACAACATATCGCCCTTACCTAACAGCTTCTCTGCGCCAGATCCATCAAGGATTGTGCGTGAATCGACTTGTGAAGAAACAGCAAAAGCAATACGCGATGGCACATTAGCCTTAATTACACCGGTTATAACATCAACAGATGGACGCTGAGTTGCCAAAATCAAATGAATACCGCAAGCTCTACCCTTAGCTGCAATGCGATTGATCGCATCTTCAACTTCTTGAGGCGCTGTCATCATCAAATCAGCCAATTCATCAATCACCACAACCAAATATGGCATATGTTGCATAATTTCATAGACTAATTGACCATTACTATCAACATGGCTTTGTCTGAAACCAGCATGACTGTTCACATATTCATTGTATGACTTGATGTCTCTAACCTGTGCTTTAGCTAGCAAAGTATAGCGCCGTTCCATTTCGCCACAAGCCCAGTTCAAAGCCTTGGCTGCCTTCTTGGGATCTGTTACAACTGATGCTAAAAGATGCGGAATACCATTGTAAACGCTCAGCTCAACAACCTTAGGGTCGACTAAAATCAGTTTAAGCTCATCAGGTTGACAGTGATAAAGCAAGCTGATCAAGATAGCATTAATACAGATTGACTTACCAGAACCAGTTGCACCAGCGATCAAGGTATGCGTCATATCTGCTAAATCTGCAATTAAGGCCTGCCCTGGAATATCACGGCCCAGAGCTACTTTCAACGGTTGTTGATTTTCTAACCACTTACTTGAAACTAATAAGGAACGCAAATCAACCACACGTTTTTCTTTGTTCGGTATTTCAATGCCGATTGCCGATTTACCAGGAATTGGTGCTTCAATTCGAACACCTGTTGCAGCTAAACTCAAGGCTATATCATCATTCAAATTGACAATTTTGGAAACCTTGACCCCAATACCCGGGCTTAATTCGAAGCGTGTAATTGTCGGACCAGTCGTTATGTTGATCACTTCAGCATCAACTCCAAAGCTCTTCAATGTACTTTCTAACTTGTCCGCTTGTGCTCTGATTTGTTCGGTATTGTTACTATTACTATTATTCTTAACTTCCGTCAATAAACTAATATCAGGGAACACATAGTCCGGCTTATTCATAGCTGGTTTTTCGACCAATTGCTGTAAAGCACTTTCTTTCAATAAGCTGTCTTTAGCCTCACGTTGTGTGTATTTGACGTTTGCCGACCTTGTTGAATGTTCAGGCTCATTATTTGCCAAATCTAAATCGGCTAATAATTCGACATTCTTATTTGTACGACTACCTTTTGAAATGGCTTGCTTGTTATCATCATGAACACTAATATCTTCACTTGGCACTTCTTTAGTCTCAACCAGTGAGTCTGCTTCAGTTCCTAACTGTAAATCAGTACGTTCAGCTTGACTATGCATTTCTGGTTGCATATTAGTTGGCTTACTTTCAGTTACAGCCGAATTATTAGTTGCAGCTGAATTGTTAGTTGCAGCTGAATTAATGCTTAAGTCCTTTACATTATTTGGCTCTAAGTCAGTCATTTCACCATTGTTCATGTAAGCTTGGCGATTTTTAGCTTGGGTCCAAATGTTGAAATCTGTCATTAGTTGCTTGTCTGTCGGTAACTGCGTGCCAATCTCATCAGCCGTTGGATCCAAAGCAAAAGGATCAACATTAATTTTTTCTTCAACAACTGCAAATTGTGGCTGCAAGGATGACTTATTGAGAATATCATATTCACGATTCAATGCTGCCTGCTCAGCCTGATTGGCTAAAGGCTCAGAATGAGCTTTTAAGTTAGATACAGTCTTTTGAGGTAAAACAACTTCTGTTTGTGGCTCATTGGATACACTTGTTTCTGGTGATAGACTCATCTCACCAAACTGAGTTGTAGGTCTATTATCTAATGAACTTATTGGCTGAGCTATTTTGGGCGCTTCTTTAGCAAGTTCTGAACTAGCCTTAAAGCTTGGATTAAACAAGTTAGCTGCTTCTACTTTAGCCCAAATTTTAGAATTAGCTTGTTTTCGCCACGCATTACTGTCAATCAATTTAGGTTCTACTTGCAAGTTACGATTGCTTGCATTTTCTACCTTCGTTTCAAGTTTCTCAGCCTCAACTTTATGCGTTGTGTCATCAGTTTCTGTATTTACTGTTTGATTAAAGTCCATCTTTTGAGCTAATTCAACAGATTTATTAGCCGTATATGGCTCTAACTCAGCTTCATAAGCTGTCACAATTGGTGCAGAATTAACCTTATCGACTATATCAGCAGCTTCGTTTGTATTTGGCTCGTTATTTAACTCATTAATTGCTTCTAATACCTTGCCTGAATTAGCTTCAATAGGTTCAGGTAAAGCATCAGCTGCTAAAGTTACATCATCGGTTAAATCAGGCGCACTTAGCTTGGCATAACTTTCGCCAGCTTCTAAATCGTTAGCTTTTTGTTCCGCTAATTCCTGCATTGTTTCATGCACCGCCTGCTTAATATTTTCATTTGAAGCAAGCAAAACATCTTTCAGTGTAATCAGCCACTCTAGCAAAGAAAAGCCAAAAATAATGCGAATTTCGCCAGCTAACAGAATTAACAAGACAATCTTGCCAACTAGTGAACCGAACAATTCATGAAAAGCTAAACTGAAAGCACCCGCCAAAACGCCAACTGGGCGCACGTCTTGCAACAAAGGGAAATTGCCAGGCTCAATACTAGCTTGCCAAAGTAAGTTAATGCTAGTTGTGGCTCTAACTTCACTCTGAGCAAACCACAAATTGGCTTGTGTATGTTGGTAAAATTGCGTCATCTGCTCAACTTGCTTGATAAAAGCATTTTGATCAAGTGTAAAGAACTGAATTAAAGCAGCAACTAGCATATACATAATCAGGCAATGCACAATCAACTGCTTAGGTAGTCCATGCCGTTTATGTCTAAAGCCTAACCAAGCTGTCAATAACAATAGCAATGGTATGCAATGGTAAAGTGGGCCACATAAGCCATAGGCAACATAACGAAAAAATACACCCATTGCACCAGATACTTCAGCTGGTAGATAAAACGAAATTAAAACCAATATTGCTAGACACAGTACAATTAAGCTGACTATGCCCTGTAAACCTAAACTTTCACCTTTACGATAAGAAGCCATGACTCTCCCTTAATTTTGCTTACTGTCTAATAATTGCTTGATTTTGTATGCTAAGGCAATCGTTTTGCCATCATGTAATTTGCCTTGCTCAATCAATGTGATAATCTCCGGTAAACTCAGCTTTAAGATGGATAAATTTTCGCCATCATCTAAGTTTTGGGCTGTTTTTTGCAAATTCGTTGCATAGTATAGATAAATTCGCTCAGAGGAATAACCACATGTTGGATAAATATAGCCTAGGTCAACAACTTTTTGAGCTTTATAGCCGCACTCTTCTTCTAATTCACGCATTGCGCACAATTTGGCAAGTTCGGCCTTTTCAATTTTGCCAGCTGGAAATTCTAACAATTCCTGCTGTACAGCAAAACGATACTGTCTAACTAACAAAAATTTGCCATCAGGAAGTTGAGCGGCAATGCAAGCTCCGCCATTGTGTAAAGCTACTTCTCTTGGATGGACTGAACCATCAGGTAACTTCACTTGAAATTTCTTAGCGGTAAAAACATAGCCATTAAAAAAGGTCTCTGAACTAACTTCTGTTTCTAAAAATTCCGACTTACTCTTATCTCCAAGCTCTTGCTCGTTAATCATATTTCGCCTCAACAATCCTTAATTTTCTTTAGTTTACGCCATTCCGCCACAGCTAGTTCATCACAGCGATTGTTATATTTATTATCGCTATGGCCCTTTACCTTAACAAAGCTGACACTATATTTATCAACAAGCTTTATAAGCTCCTGCCATAAGTCCTTATTGCTGACTTCTTTCTTCGTACTATTCAGCCAATTATGCTTCTGCCAGCTCACAACCCAGCCTTGCTTAAAAGCGTTGACGACATAGCTACTATCACTGTATATGATTGTTGGCACTTGCTTCTTTAAGCAATCTAAAGCCCGAATAACAGCTGTCAGCTCCATCCGATTGTTAGTCGTGCTTACCTCGCCGCCTGACATTTCTTTCTTGTAGCCACGATAAAGCAAAACACAAGCCCAACCGCCATAGCCAGGGTTACCAGAACAGGCACCGTCAGTATAAATATGTAAAGTTGGATCCTCTATACTAGCTTGCTCTACCATTGTCATCTCCCCAAAATATGTTTTATTTAATTATATAGCACATCGAACAGATTAGGAAACATACGACGTAGCTCACTGAAAATGCCTGTGAAATTTCATAAGCAGGCAAGAAAAAAATATACTTCGTAAGCTCATGACATTTTAGTATATTCTTCAACTATTTCTGACTAATTAATATAGATTGATAATGAGTAGTAGTTTTTTGTTTTAAGAATAAGCTTTGCTTTTGCTTTTTCAGAATCGAATAAATAAGTAACAAATTATCAGAGCACGCTAAACGGTGAATTAGTCCATCAATATTTAAGCAAGGTTTTACCAATGTAGAAGCTTCTCTGGAAAATTTGAATGGCTCTACCAGGGTAATTAACATCCTCTAAAATAGACCCCCACATTTTGAAATCAGAGAATGAATCGGGGAACGTAGTGGGTTCTGGTACCTAAGTTGTAACGAAAAATCAGATTAAGTACAAGCTACCGTCATACATCGCTTAATTGATATATCTCCAATCACCAACCCATTAAGCTAAGGAATTTTGGCTTGATATACCGTGGCATATTACAAACAGGTTAAAATCAAGTTATAGCAAAATGTGGAAAAGTCAATTATACTTGCAATGCAAATTTTTATTGACACTAGATTTTGATTCAGGAGTTAGATATGTCAGTTCAATTACTTTTAGCTAGTTCTTCCCCACGGCGCAAGAGCATTCTTAATCTTGCCCAAATTGATTTCGTTACTTATAGTCCACAATTAGACGAAGCTACACTCACTAAAAGATTACTGGCAATTTACAACGATGTCTGTCAATCTGCACTCGGACGAATCGTGACAAGCGAGTTAGCTTTTCATAAAGCTTTAACAGCTGCTAGGATGACCTCTGCTCCACTTATTCTTGCTTCCGATACAATCGTTATGTGTCGAGGCTATATCTTAGGCAAACCCAATAATGCTGAAATTGCTAGAATCATGTTCAAACTTTTATTAGGTGAAACGCTCAATGCTGACGAAGCTAATATCATGCAAGAAGCACATGCCTGCAACGAAGAAGAATGTTGTAGCAAGTTCGGCCAATTTCATCAAGTTTCAACCTCAGTCTGCTTATTAATCAGCAAAGATTTATTGAATAAATTCAATTTAAGCAAGCAGACAATTGAGCGGATTGAAGCTTTGCCAGATACTTATGTCGAAAAAGATAACTACGTCAGAATCTTGTTCGTTGAACAAGCTGGTGTCTATATGCAAGCTAATTCACCTCTATTCACACGCATTATCGAAGATTACATTGCCTCTGGTGCCTGTTTTGACAAAGCCGGCGGCTATGCTGTGCAAGAGCAAACAGCTTGCTTAATTAATAAAATTGATGGCGATGTCTACACTATTATGGGTTTGCCAATTCACGCCATACTCCAAAAATGTGGCGAACTTATGCCATTTAAGCAAACGGAAGCTCAGGTCAATTCACAACGTACTCAAACAAGAATCAGTGAAATCAAGCCAATTGTTCAGCCAAAAGCTGCAACAGTTGAAACTAATGCAACACCTGAACATGATAATTACCGGCCAATTCCAGTTAGGACAAAAAGTTCAGTTGCAAGATTTAATTCCACGCTTTTACAAAATTTGACTAGCTACAATGCCACTCAAAATGAAAAGCAAGCAGACAAGGCACATGATAAGGCCAACGAAACTGAAGGCTATCAGCAAGCTGGGCCAGGTCTGAAAAGCGTTGAGCAAACTGACTTCAACAAACAAAGTGCTAAGTTGGCTGAACCTGATTTAAGCTTGAGTAAGCCGATAAATACCAACGAACAAGAATTAGTTGGAGCGCTCAAATCTAAATTAAGCTCACTAAAATCAAGTTCTAGCTTTAGTCAACGGGATTTGCCGCAATTTTTGAAGCACAATAAATAAGGCTATTCATGCGCGCTGAAAATGAAGCTATTTTAGCTAACTTAAATGCTAATTCTACTCTCAAAGAATGGCAGCAGCTTTACCGTTGCTGTCAAATTTGTCCCCAAAATTGCCAAGTTAATCGCCTAGATGGTGAACTTGGCTTTTGTCTAAGTGGGACTAATTTGCATATTGCCCGCGCTGCTTTACACTTTTACGAAGAACCACCAATTTCCGGGACAAGTGGCTCTGGCGCTATTTTCTTCACTGGCTGTAACCTGTCTTGTGTCTTTTGCCAAAATTGTGCTATTTCTACGTCTAGGCGGCGCAAAAATTTGCGTAAGTTGGGTAAGGAATTTAGCCAGGGTGAGTTTGTCAAAGCTTGTCTTGATTTGGAAGCGCAAGGGGCCTGTAATATCAACCTAGTCACCGCCGGCCATCAGCTAGCTAGTTTAATTCCAGCCCTCTATGCCACCAAAGAAGCTGGTATACAGATACCTTTTGTTTACAACAGTTCATCTTATGAAAGCCTCGATATGTTGAAAAAGCTATCAGGTTTGATTGACATTTACTTACCTGATATTAAGTTCTATCAGGCAAGTTCAGCTAGGAAGTATCTTGGCTTTGCCAATTATCCTGAAATTAGCTTCAAGGTTGTGGATGAAATGTACCGCCAAGTTGGTAAATTACAATTTGCCAATAAGCCATTTACTAAAACAAGTAAGCCTGCACCTGGTTTTAAGCTTTTGAAAAAAGGTTTAATTCTCAGAATCTTGCTGATGCCTGGTTTTGTCAATGAAGCTAAGGCGATACTAGCCTACGCCTACACGCTTTATGGCGATAACATTTATCTTAGCTTGATGAACCAATACACCCCCATTCCGCAAATTCTCAAAAAATATCCCGAATTAAACCGCCATGTTCTAACCGAAGAATACGAAGAATTTGTCGATTTTGCTATTAATCTAGGCGTCAAGCATGCCTTTACGCAAGCTGCGACAACTCAAAGTGAGTCATTCATTCCAGATTTTCAAATTTACAATGATGACGCCAAACAATAATGTCGCCAAACAAATGCCGTAACCAATGTATTCAGCTAGTGCTCTGCTCCATTTTTAGTCTTTACTCTTAAGTTCTTTTACTAGATCAATTTTGTCGATTGATTTAGCTATTATGGTATTTAGAAGTATAGATATAATTAGCGTTGTAATAGAAGCAATCAGCTTGGTCGAAGCTTTGCCGATATACATCAAATCGGTAGAACTACCCATAATTGTAAGCAGCTTGATTGATAAATATTTAGAAAGTAATGTGCCTATTATAATGGCGAAAATAGTAAGGGCATACATCTCCTTTTTGCAATGGATGCTCTTTGTTGTTCACCACCTGACAAGGAACTTGGATAAGCTTTACGTTTGGCTATTAGGTCAACTGCTTCCAGCACTTCACTTCTTTTTTTTATCATCATGACCATTTTGGGGGACAAGTTTAATATTGTCGTCCAGATTAAAACTGTCTAACAGGTTGTAGGCCTGAAAAACAAAGGCAAGCTTATTGCTTCTATAATCAGCTAAGCCATTTTCAGTTCGCTTATTCAATTCAATTCCATCGACTATGATTTCGCCCTATTTTATATTTTCCAAGCCACCAATTAAATTCAAAGGTGTAGACTTTCCCGAGCCGCTTGGGCCTGTTATGATGATAAATTCGCCACTTTTAATATCTAGAGATATATTCTTTAGTACTTTATTTTCTCCCCCCATCTGTACTATATGTCATACTTAAATTTATAATCTCTATACTCATAAGCTTTCACCTTATTTCTCCAGCTCTTTGCTACAAATATTAACGGCGTAACTGCTCATGTCAATTACGCCGCTAAGCTTTCAAAAATCAAATGTTACTGTAAGCTCTAAAATCATGCTGCAGCAATTTACCACTGGGAAATTAACGCTTAATATTCATATTCTGTAATTCGTATTGATTCCAGAGCAAAGCCAATGACTGAGCTAAGTCCACATTTTCAACTATAACTGTTTCTGGTAAGTTCAAATGCACAGTTGAGAAGTTCCAAATTGCACGTGTACCGTATTGTACCAATTGTTCAGCAACAGCTTGGGCTTGATCTTTAGGTACAGTCAAAATTGCCAATTCAGGTAATTGAACTTTGCTTAAATCGCTCATGGAATAAACAGGAACTGTATCATTCTGATACTGCTTGATAAGCTCAGTATTAACATCAAAAGCCATCGAAATTGTCAATCCATACTCATTGAATCCAGGGTAATGTAAGAAAGCACCGCCCAAATGGCCGACACCGATCAAAGCCGCTTCACGCAATTCATTGTAGCCCAAAAAGTTCTTAATATCGTTGATCAAACGATCGATTGGAAAACCTGTCCTAGGTTTACCAGAATCAGAGACCCAAGCTAAATCTTTTCGCACTTGAATACCAGTTAAACTGAGCATTTCGGCAATAGTAGATGATGATACAGCCGTCACTCCCTTGGCCTGAATATGCAAAAGACAATTTAAATAAGTCGGTAAACGCCGAATAGTTGGAGCAGGCACACTCTCAGTTCTAATTCGCTTAAACATCTCTCTAAATACTCCTTTTGTAAATTAAACTTAACTTGTTAAGACAAGTATTAAATAAATAATATTATAGCAAATTGAAATTTGTTTTGTTTATGTTATGATATGGAAATTGTTATTTACACAAATAATTAACTATTTAGACAAAATTTAGGAGGGGTTATGCGCCTAGAAGACAATTTTTACAATCACGTCAACCAAAATTGGCTAGATACCTGTAAAGTACCTGCTGACTTGCCAGCATTGAGCACATTTCACGAACTTTATCTGCAAATTGAGAAAGAAGGCTTAAACCAAGCCCAAATTTGGCTAGAACAGCCTGATTTAGTTAAGGATCAGCCACAATTACTTAATTTCAGCAAGCTCTTAAAATTAGCCCGTACAGAGTCAAAACGCACTTGTAACGATTTAAACAAATTGCAAACACTTTTAGATTCTTTTAATAAATACACAAATTGGCACGATATTGTCGCTGATTTTGTAAATTACAAAAACTTAGAATTTCCATTTCCTATCGTATATAGTAGCAGCTCCGATATGAAAAGCGCGCGCAAAAAGATGCTCTATTTTGGCCCAAACGCCACAATTTTGCCTGACTCAAGTTATTATGCTGAGAATCATCCGCAAGCTAAGCAATTACTAGATAGCTATCGAACATGTACACTTAATTACCTAAAAAAGCTCAACTGGCAAGCTGCAGAAGCTGACATTGAGCGCACAATCAAATTCGATGCTAGTTTCGCTAGATTTACGAAATCAAATGAAGCAAAATCTGATTATGTCGATGATTATCATCCATTATCATTAAAAGACTACATCGCCAAATTACCAGCTATGCTACAAGATTTAGGTACGATTATCGCAAAGCAATATGCAATTAGCGTTGAAACAAAAGTTAGTGATGCAGAACCGAATTTCACAGCTAACTTAGCTATGTTTATGACTGACGACAACTTCGTGAATTTCAAGAGCTGGGCCAAAGTTAATATCGCTTTGAGTGCTTCTAATTACTTAAATGATGAGTTAAGAATTTTAGGTGGCGCTTTCTCCCGCGCAATGATGGGCGTTAAAGAAGCTAGAAGTTTTGAAAAGTATACTTTCTCCATAGCGCAATCTTACTTCGGTGATGCCTTTGGCTTAGCTTATGCTAAAAAGCATATCAGCCCGGCTGCTAAAGCCAATATCTTGGATATGCTCAAAAATATGATCAATGTATACAAAGAGCGTTTGCAAGCAAATAGTTGGCTGAGTGCTAGCACAAAAGAGATGGCAATTAAAAAGTTGGAGCATTTGGCTTTACACATTGCTTATCCAGACAAGCTTTCACCTCTCTATGACGAATTAACTGTCAATATTGATGCAAATGAACCATCACTTTTGGCTACAGCTATGGATCTTAATCGTCAAATTAGAGCTTACAAGATCAAGCACTTTAATGAGCCAATTGATCCTGAATTATGGTCAATGACAGCCGATACTGTAAATGCGTATTACTCACCTTCTGAAAACTGTATAGTCTTCCCTGCTGCCATCTTGCAGCCACCATTTTACGACCTAAATGCCACACCTGCTAGCAACTATGGTGGAATTGGCGCTGTAATGGCACATGAAATATCGCACGCGTTCGATAACAATGGTAGCCAATTTGATGAGGAAGGTAATCTCTGTAATTGGTGGCAAGAGAGCGACTATGCTAATTTCAAGCTAAAGACGAATGAGATGATCCAATTGTTCGATAAACGTGAAACGCCAGTTGGCCCATGTAACGGTAAATTAACAGTTTCAGAAAATATTGCTGATGCTGGTGGCATCTCTTGTGCTTATACAGCTTGTCTCAAAGATGATAAGGCACATGAAGCTGACTTCTATGTGAACTGGGCCCGCATCTGGCGTATGAAAGGTTCAGATGAATACTTCAAATTGTTGTTAAGTATTGATTGCCATGCCCCAAATCTCTTAAGAGCCAATGTCCAGTTGATGAATTTGGCAAGTTTCCAAACTTTCTATAAGTTAAACCCTAACGATAAAATGTACTTATCTAAAGAACAGCAAGTTACAATCTGGTAGTTAAGCGAAAGGCCCTCAATGAGGGCCTTTTAACCAATTATTATTAACTAACTTGTCAGTATCTTTATGCTCTTCTGAAAGTGCTTTTGCTTTAAGTGGCTGTTTGTAACGTTTTATGCCCAACTTAGGTGCGCAAGCATATAAGCGTGTAGCAGCTACTATGAAATCTAAGCCTAACTTCTTGCTTTGCTTTGCTAATGTCTGCATATTTATGCCTCAATTCTATGTAAGTCACGTAAATTGTTTAACGAAATTCATCTAATTTACGTTGGACCTATTGTAGCATTTAGAGCATATTTAGCTTAGACTAATTGATGATTAGTTTTTAAATCTTTTATAGCTAAATAAACGTCAAGCTGTTACATAAACACCATTAGGCAAACTGATCATGATTGAGATATACGAATCTGAAAGGTAAATTACTGATGCAAAACATACACGAACTTTATCCTCTACTTGCACATGGCACATTTGAAATTAGCCCCAAAGAGCTTCAGTCTGTAAGCTGGCAAGATCTCTGTCTAGTGGATGTCAGAAATGCTAGCGAATGGCAAGAAGGCTTCATAAATGGAGCCATCAACATTCCCCTCATGCGCTTACTAATGTCAGCACCGTATGAACTAGAGGCCAATAAAGTCATAGTCACCTACTGTCATTCTGGTAACCGATCTTCTCTAGCTGCCAAACAATTGCGTTCTCTAGGCTTTCAGTCCTTAACCTTAGAAGGTGGCATTGAAAATTGGCGAGCTGTAAACGGAAAATAACAAAATATTGAGGAAGTGTAAAGCATGAATATTGACGGTCTCAGCATGCATTTTTTGGCCAAAGAATTAAATACCAAAATTGCTGCTGCACATATTAGTAAAATCAGCCAGTTGACGAACAGTCTATTTGTTTTCAACCTGAGATTAAGCAAACAAACAGCCCAAGCTCAATCTGACCTTAGGTTATTGATCGATGTTGACAAAAACAATCCAGCTGTCTGTTTGACTGACAAGAACCTGCAATCGCCAGCGATAGCGCCCAATTTTTGCATGTTTTTACGCAAATACCTCCAAAATGGCTTAATCACGCAAGTTATTTGTCCGAATTTTGAGCGCTATCTTGTTATGACAATAACGGCCAAAAACAGTTATTTCGATCTTGTCGAATATCAGCTGATAATCGAACTTATGGGCCGTTGCAGTAACTTGATTCTAGTTGAAAATGGTGTTATCAAAGATTGCCTGCTTCATATCGATAGCACGATTAACCGCCAACGCGAATTGTTGCCATTACATCCATATATAGCTCCCCCACTTCAAGCTGGCAAAAAATCTTTACTAGAATTAGAAAATAAAGAAGCTATCACAAAACATGTACTCTCTGATCTAACTGAACTTGGTTATAAAAAGCTAAAAGACTTGGCTGTCAACAAATTATTAGGTCTTTCACCTTTAGTCAGTAAAAGTCTCTGTTTGGAAGCTAAGCTTGATCCTAGTTGCTTAATTAGCGAATTTATGAAGCAGCCAGAAGCGCAAACTAAATTCGTAGACTGCTTAGAAAATTTAAGTAAATTTTGTCAAAACAGCCAAGGTCAAGCCTGCCTCTATCGTAAGCAAACGAACTGGCAAAATCTGTTAGCTAGGCCGTTGTTTGGCTGTCCAGATACTAAGCAAAAAACTTTTAAGAGCTTTTCTGAAGCTCTCTTAACTGCCCGCAGCCAATTTGCCTTTAATTCAGCTTTCACCCAGAAGCAAAGCAAGCTGCTGCAAAGTTTAAGCCAACAAATTAGTAAATTAGCCAACAAGCTTACAACCTACAAAGCAGATATAGCTGATTCCCTTGACTTTGTCTTGGACAAAATTAAAGGTGACCTCATTCTGGCCAATATTGGCACATTGCAGCCACTAAATAAGCAAGCTAAAGAACAAACCGAATTGGAATTAACGCTGACAAACTACTATCAATCAACGCTTCCTGATGAACTCTTATCTGAGTTAAGCGAATATGGTGTTAATCAAGCTAAGCAAACTGAAATTTTGCAAGCTCTAGATGAACCAGAGATAGTCGTTAAAATCAAGCCAAATAGAAGCTTGGCTCTAAATGCCAAAAACTATTTCAAAATTTACAGTAAAAAGAAAAATCGGCTGTTAATTGTAAGAGCCTTAGCTAAAGATTGCGAGCAAAATCTGCAATTCTATGCTGAGTGTCAAATAAACAGCCTAAATGCCGATAATTTGGCAGATTTAGACTCAATTGAAAATGACTTAATCAATTTTAATACCAATAATCTATCTGAACTAAAAGCTAATAAGGCTGAGGAAAAAAACACTAATCAACCAGGTAAGCCAGCTAGCGGCAAGCGAGTTCTAATGGCAAGGCAACGTGAACAAGCGGCTAATTTGCGCCGTTTGGCAAAGTCCAAACAGAACAAGCAAACTAAACAAAAATCTAGCAGCAAACAGGATTTCATTTCTTTCCTGAGTTCCGATGGCTACAAAATCCTAATTGGTAAAAATGCCAGCCAAAATGACTATCTCAGTCTTCACTATGCTAAGCCGAATGATATTTGGCTGCATCTGCAAAAAGCACCTGGCTGTCACATTTTAATCGTACAAAAAAATAACAGCCAAGCTATACCTGACAACACCTTAAAAGAAGCTGCCCAATTATGTGCCTGGTATTCTCGCTCTTTTGAAGAGAGAAAAATGTTAAGTAATCATAGCTTAGCAAGTGTTAATGTGGATTATTGTCCGGCTAGTAAGTTGAAAAAAGCTGCTAAAGCCAAAGCTGGCCTCGTCTATTACAACAACTATCACACCCTAAAAGTGAGTGGTCAGAGCGCTGAACAAATGGGCTTAAGCAAGGTTGATAGTCACGAAGCTGAAAATGTTAATTAATAACTAACAATACCTATTAATGGCTATCAGCTACTGTTAAGTAGCTAGTAACTCTAGTTAGCCTTAGTAGCTATATTGGTAACTCCTGACTTCAATTAGTTACTTTTAACTTCACTGAAAGACTTTTAACGAATTGGCACTAATTCACCTGTCTCACGCAAGTAGCGGCGTGGAATGTCGGCTGCTGTGATGCTGTTAATATGGTCTTTAATAATCTTGTCGCTGTACTTACTTTCACCTAGTGAAAAAATGCAGCCACAATAGCGCTGCCGATAAAGGCCATCTTCCCTAGCCATATTTTGGCCTAAGCGATAACCGACTCTAAAATCCTCATAGTAAAAAGGCATTTTCAGCTTCTTGCCAGACACACGCGCGCTAATTTTGAGCATTTCATGGCGTTGCCAGGGGCTGACGAACAAAGAAGTTGTAAATGTATCACAATTAAATTCATACGCAGCCTTAGCAGCAAAATCAAGGCGCATCTGATAGCACATGCGGCAATGGTCCTCTTGGAACTTGCTATTAATGTTACGCCAATTAGATTCCAAATAAGTGTCGTCATACGAGCAATCTGCATGGTGTAGGTGGCTAAAAATTTCGACATTATGCTTACGCAACTTCCATTCCTCAATTGGGTGGATATTAGGATTGTAGAACAAGACTTTGACATCAAGGCCTTCCTCCAAAAGCTGCTTATATGGATATTCACCACATGGCGCACAACAAACGTGCAATAAAATTCTAGGCTTTCTCGCCCCAACCTTTTCTTTAAGTGCAGCTAAATCAAGCTGAAATTCACGATAAACATCATTCAACTGTTTAGGCATCTTTTTCTATTTCCAACCAATCTAATTGTTTAATTGTGGCCCTACTATTAGTATCTGTCTTGTTCGTTCCAGGTGTGAGACGCAAATATTGCCAAGCGCCTGTCGTTAGGACACGGCCACGAGCAGTTTTGGCTAAGAAGCCAATTTGCATAAGGTAAGGCTCATTCACATCTTCAAGCGTGCTAGCATCTTCATTCAAAGCAGCTGCCAATGTCTCTAAGCCACAAGGGCCACCGTCATAGTTCGTTGCAAGTACATTCAACAGTTTGCGATCGCTGGCATCTAAGCCTAATTTGTCAATCTCAAGTTTATCAAGCGCATAGTCAGCTATTTCAGCTGTGATTAGACCATTACCCTTAATCTGGGCAAAGTCACGTACACGTCTCAAAAGTCTTAAGGCAATACGTGGTGTTCCCCTAGAGCGTCTAGCTATATCATGCTGGCCTGCCTCATTAATTTCCAAATGCAAAATTCGACATGCTCGCTCAATAATTTGCGCCAAATCAGCCTCATTATAAAGCTGCAATTGCTCTATAACACCAAACCTATCTCTTAACGGTGAAGATAGTAAACCAGCTCTAGTTGTTGCGCCAATCAAGGTGAATTTGGGCAAATCCAGTCGAATAGAGCGCGCGCCTGGGCCTTTTCCGATAATCACATCCAAAGAAAAGTCTTCAATAGCTGGATACAAAACCTCTTCCACCTGCCTACTTAAGCGGTGAATTTCATCGATAAAGAGAATATCTCCCTCTTTTAATGAAGTGAGTAAGGCTGCTAAATCGCCCGCTTTCTCCAAAGCAGGACCACTTGTAATTCGCAAATTAGCTTGCATCTCGTGCGCAATAATACCTGCTAAAGTCGTCTTGCCTAAGCCTGGTGGGCCATATAACAAGACATGGTCCAAGCACTCGTGCCGTTCCTTAGCAGCTTGAATGTAAATTTGCAATTTCTCTTTCAACTTATTCTGACCACAATAAGCTTCCCAGGTAAGTGGTCTGAGTTGATTTTCATCTTTGTCAGTGTATTGCTTGCAGCGACTTACAAGCTGACTTTCATCATCAGCGCTAAATTGGCTTGTCTCCTCTATCTTATAATTAGTTTCTATCAATTCAGGCACAGCTTGCTTAGGCTGTTTAAGCTGTTTAGATTCACGTTTAGACTGTTTCAAATAGCTTGATTGAATTAAATCAGGCAAAGCATCTGGTAAATCATAATTGCCCTCAATTTCTGGATTTTTAGCCATAAGTAATCATTGCCTCCTCACTTTTAAACTAAATAATTAGCGGCTCTGTAAAGCCAACTTCAAATTTTCTTCGACGGTTAAACTCGGGTCAAACGTTAATTTTAGCATTTGTTTGCTTTCATGCAAAGAAAAATTTAAGACCATAAGGGCTGACAACAAGTCCTCATACATCTGTTGTTCAGGCTTTTTGTCCTTGGCACGCAAAGCTAAATTACCTGGCAAATCTAAATTGCTTGCTGTTTCTGTATCTTTCGCCTTAGCCTGTTTGGCTATCTCAGCTGTTAAATCAGCGCCAACTAATAATTGCAATTTGCTGAATTTGCCTTTGAGCTCAAGTAAAACTCGCTCTGCCACTTTTTTGCCAAGGCCCTTTACTGCAACCAAAGGTATAGTATTTTCTTGTAAAACAGCTGCGATTAACTCAGCTGGCGATAGGCTATCGACAATTGCTTGGGCTAACTTCGCGCCAATTCTAGGGACAGTAAGCAACAACTCAAAGAGTAGTTTATCTTGGCGGTTCAAAAAGGCATAAAGTAGCTGCGCATCTTCTCTAACAATAAAAGATGTGTAAAAGCGTTCTTGCTGCCCAATAAGACAAGTTACATCAGCTTCTTTAACTTCTTTTGCTTCTTCAGCTTCTTCGCCTACTTGATACTTTTTAGCCAGTTTGCTCAGAGCCTTAGGTCCAATTAATAGGCTGTATGCCACACCAGTATTAGTTTCTAGTACCAATTCATCTGTATAAAGTTCTGTGATTGTGCCTCTAATGTATGCGTACATATAACGTTCCTATCTATTAATTAGTCTAAGCCATTTGTTTCAAACAATGAATAATCGTAATTGTAAGCGCCTTTTAGTTTGTAGTCTGGACGTGGGCCAGTATAAGCTTGGCAGATAGCTAATGCCAAAGCATCTGCAGCATCATCTGGCTTAGGTAATTCAGCTAGATGCAAAATATTCTGCACCATCAACTGTACCTGTTTCTTCTCAGCTCGCCCATAACCTGTGACAGCTTTTTTGACTTGTACAGGTTTGTATTCGTAAATTGGTAATTTAACTTGGGCAGCGGCCAAAATGAGGACGCCTCTTGCTTGACCAGTTGCAATGGCTGTGGTTGTATTTCGACTAAAAAAGAGTTCCTCAATTGCCATCACATGCGGCTGATACAAGCGAATAATGCGGCTAAGTCCCTGATAAATAATCAGTAATCTGTCAGGAAAGCTCATGCCACAAGGGCTTTGAAAGGTGCCAAAGTCTACGACTTCAAAGCTTGCGTGCGTATCATCATAATCTAAAACAGCATATCCACAGATAGCGTAGCCTGGATCAATTCCTAATATGCGCACAACAATTCTCCCTTCCTGTATATTATAAACTATTTGGCCATAGCTGTTTAGAGATTGAAAAAGCCAGCAGTCGACTGACTACTGGCTAACGTAGAGTTTAGATTTAAGCTTTAGCTCTAATCATCATTTTGTTTCTTCTTAGTTAGAACAGCTACTAAGCTCAATACTAAGCCGAAGCCTGTTAAGCTAATGGCTGTTTCACCTGTTTTAGCAACTTTGCCTACCTTAGGTTCTACTACAGTTTCAACTGTAGCTGGTTTGACAGGATCGCTAGGTACATACGGAATTACCATGTCTGGCTTCTTAGTATAGATTGCATAGACTGTCATATCTGTATGCACGACTGTTTCGTTGGTAAAGGCTGTGCCTGTACCATCTTCCTTGGTGTTCCACTCCTTAAAGATATAACCCTCTTTTGATGCATCAGCTGGCATGACGGCGGAATAATTATCTTTAATTGCTGTATCTGCTCGTACCAGAACAAGATCATAGAATTTACCGTCGTTTATGAAAGTAACGATTTTATCATTGGATGGTTCATCTTTCACTTTGAAAGTATAAGAAATCAAGTTGGGCTTTTCTTGTGCTGCGCTGTCTAAGCCAGCTGGGGATTGTTTGGCGGCGAAATAATTAAGCGAACGACCACCTAAATCTCCTACAGTTCCTTGACTATTAGCAATAACCTCATCATGCATACCAGCAACTGTACCAATAATTTGTAAATTTGTATTTTTCTTGACGGAACTCTCAATCGTAAAGCCATTGATATTTAGCGTAACATCACCCAAATTTGCAAGTCTTGCATAATAATCTTTCTCCTCTTTGGTAAGCGTATAGCTATTTTCAGTTAAACCAGAAATAGTGTAAGTCGCATCACTAGCCAATTTAATTCCTTCTGGCAACTTAAGCGTATAAACTATTTCCCAATCCGTCGGCCTTGTACCATTCAAGCCAATTTCACGCCAAGCTGTGCCCTTGCTTTGTCCGTTTATCATATTCCATAAATAAGCTTTTTTCCAGATATTTAAAGGACTTACATTAACACTAAAGTTTAATGCAATCTTTTGGCCCTTTTGAAATTCATCTACTTTAGTGCTATCTTTACTATTTTCTGATTTTATATCACCTAAAATTTGTAATTGACTACCATCATTAAAGAAAACAGGCAAACTATCTTTGGCCCAATTAAACGGATCATGCCATTTCTTCTCATTTGTCCAATTTTGATCTTCTGTATTGGCATCTGACGGCGAATCCTGACCCTTTCCAATCATATCAACGTAATTTATGCCATCATCATCATCAACAATATTTCTCAACGTATCAAAAGATTTATTCGCTTCTGTACCTGTGTAAATTCCAGAAGTATACGGAAAAGAGCCTAACCCAATCTTGCCCGTAACAGCACTTTCATTTGGTTGAGCAAATATTTAGGATAACTTGTACCAAAAAGCGAATCCACATTTTCCATGTAAGTTATACTACTCATACTAACAGGTAAACTGTATTTTTCCGTTGCACACCAATAATTTTCCGCTTCCTCAGCCTTAACAACACTAGTCGCCATGCTTAAGCCAACACAGCTAGCCAACAATAAACTTACTAACTTCTTCATATAAACCTCCTTAACTTTAAAAAGCCACAAAAAAAGACAAGCCACACAGTCTTTAGAACTGTGTTGACTTGTCTAAATCTAAACTGACTAAACAGCGTTTTAGGCCGCTATATATATAATATATGCTTAGTCAAATTTAGTTCTTCCATGTAGCTTATCCTCAAAAGTTATTTTTACACACCAAATATACTCCACTGAAAAAAAGAACGTAATGTAGATTTTAGGCCTGTATTACAACTGTAACATAGGCCCAATCAGCGATATGTAAACCAAACTTAACACACATAATACCAGGCAATTAAAAATCCTAGGATAGCACCAGATGTCACTTGCAAAGGTGTATGCCCGACAAGCTCTTTGAGATTTTCATCAAACGTTTCTAAGCTAGCCCATTCTGAAATATCACTTTCCAAAATCAAATTCAAAAGCTTAGATTGCTTACCAGTTTCACGCCTAACACCAGAAGCGTCATACATGACAACCATGGCGAAAATAGCGCTCATAGCAAACTCAAATGAACTTAGGCCATAAAGCATGGCACTACCTGTTGCCAAAGCACAAACAGTAGACGAGTGGGAACTTGGCATACCACCACTTGACCACAACAAATTTAGTTCTAACTTTTTGCTGCGCCAAGCCTCGATCAACAACTTCAAAACTTGCGCGACAAACCAAGCGATAAACGCTGCACATAAAAGCCGATTGGCTAAAATTGCCTGCCAAATTTCCATCAACTATTCACTCCAAAATTGCTATTTCTTAGCACAGCTAAATTACTACCAAGCCTCGAAACAGCCAAACCAATTACCACGCACAAACTAATTGCCGCTTACAATCTTAATCCCGCTACTTGCGCCGATCCGATTAGCACCCGCCTCAATCATCTTAACAGCTTGCTCGTAACTTCTGATACCACCGCTAGCTTTAACGCCCATATCGGGTCCAACTGTTTCACGCATCAACTTAACAGCCTCGACTGTTGCGCCGCCTTTGCCATAACCAGTGGACGTTTTAACGAATGCTGCTTTAGCAGCCTTGGCTGCCTTACAAGCTTCGACAATCTCCTCATCTGTTAAATAACAAGTTTCCAATATAACTTTGATTTTGGCGTCTTTCGCAGCTTCTACCACACTAGCTATATCTGCTTCAACATAAGCATAGTCATGCTCTTTGACTTTACCCACGTTTATGACCATATCAATTTCATCAGCGCCATCTAATTTGGCTTGCTTAGCAGCTTCAGCTTTAACGGAACTAGGTTCAGAGCCAAATGGGAACGAAATCACACAACAGGTATTAACCTCTGTGCCAGCTAATTCTTTAGCTACCAATTTGGTATAGCAAGGATTAACACAAACACTCTTAAAATGATATTCCTTAGCTTCGGCGCAAATTTTCACAATTTCACTGCTGACAGCGTCTGGCTTTAACAAGGTATGATCGATAAATTGAGCCAAATCTTTAGCTTGATACATATAAATTCCCTCTTTTTCTGCTTAACTTTTCATAGTTAGTCTCTCTTACTTCACATAGTGAATTCTAGTCTGATCAAAACGATCACTTACTTTTTTGTCACGCAATGGATAACCGACTGACAACAAAGCAAATGACTTTAAGCCAGCTGGTAGATTGACAATCTCATCTACTTTCTGCATATGTTCAGTAAAGGGTGCAATTCCTAGCCAAACAGCTCCCAAGCCTAAGCTCGTTGCTTCTAACCACATATTCTCCATACAAGCACTTAAACTGATTTGATTGTACTCTGGCACTTTTGTGGCCTCACGATAGGCTGTCAAAATCAACAGAGGTGAATTTTTAGCAGCTTGCAAAACATTGTTTGACACTGCTAATTTTGCCTTAATGTCAGCATTTTCGATGACGAAGAACTCCCAGGGCTGTAAATTGTAAGCTGAAGGAGCTTGCATGCCAGCTCTCAGTATTTGCTCTACTTTTTCTGGCTCTACTAACTTGTCCTGATATTTACGAACACTTACACGGTTAAATATACTATCCATATTCGAACCTCCTCTAGTATTTTAATACAGATCAAGCATGTGTACGCAACATAAAAACATATTCTATGTCAGCGTTAGGCGCCTTTTTGAAAATTTCTGACGCTAAGCGATAATCAGTCTCAGCACTACCTTTATGCGTATCTATCGAAATACTACGCAAAATTTTGCTGTCAGAAAGGTCATTTCTTTCTGACTCACTCCAATCATCAGTTATCATGCATTTAACATTTTTAATTTCAAATTTTTGCACAAATTTACTAAAGTCAGCCTCTTTCTTGTTAGCAAACTCAGCAAAAGTCAAGGAAAATTGAGAGGCTGATAAATGCCTAAAATCAACAAAAATCATGCCATTTTGGGAAAGCTCAATCCCCTCTCTACCAGATACTTCTTTCCATTTGTCTTTAGTGCCTTTCATAACTACGAAGTCAACTTTTAATTTCGCTTCACCTTGGTAAACAAAAATATTCTTGGCTGTTTGCTCGTTGACCTTCAATAAAAATTGTGTAAATTTATCTACTTCAGCATTGTAAGGTATAAGCTTACTAAAGCCTGAGTCTGTATGTGTTTTTTCTTGAAGCATAGTGCTAGAAGTTTCTGGCGCACTTGGAGTAATACTTGTGATAGTGCTAGTAGGACTCGTGATAGGTGCTTTCTGGCACGCTACCAAAAGCAAACTAGAAAGCAAGGTTGTAAGCATAATTTTTAGTGTTTTAGCCATATTTCGTACCTGCCTTTTAGGTATTTGAGTTTTCGTACCTGCCTTTTAGGCATTTTCGTTATGATAGCATAATACAAGCTAATTTACGCTAAGTCCAGGCTAAGTTGGTGCTAATTTAGGTCCAATTTCAGGCTGACTTAGGCTCTATTCGGGCCATCTTAGGACTCATTCAGGCTAAATTTGGTCCAACTTAGAGCTAATTCGGGCTAATTCAGGCTGACTTTAAGCTAAATTCAAGCTAGTTCAAGCTAAGCTCAGACAGATTTAGGCCAATCTCACGCTAATATCAGGCTAATTAGGACCTATTTCAGGCTAGGCGCCAAATTTGCGCACTCTTAGCTTTAAGCTCTAATTCTAATTCACCATTGTCATCAACTGTAACTGTCTGGCTATTATCAAGCGCATTAACTAATTTTTGGCCAGCTTTTAATTGGCTCTTGTCTTTAAGTTGAAGCTTAATTGTTTCAGCTTCTTCGCCATTGTTAAAAGTTGCTAAAACTTCATCTTTGGCCTCATTTGTCTGCCTGCTCAAAGCATATGTATGCGTATCAGCTAAAAGCTCAACTTGTTTACCAGCACTTAATGCTTTTAGGTCAGTCCTTAGTTGATTTAGTTTGGCAATCAACTTGTAAGTATCAGTATCTGTCTTGAAATAGTCATGCAAAACTTTGCCAGCTTTATCTTTGGTAACCATACACCAACGATTAAAGACATCTGGCATACCTGAGTTCATGAGGCCGTTATCGGCATTGCCACGATTTTGCTCCGTGCCTTGAAATACACACGGTACGCCTCTAGCAGCAAAGATGAAAGTCAACGCTGCCTGCAAACGTGCTTTGTCGCCTTTAGCTTCGGTTAAGAAGCGATTTCGGTCGTGGTTATCGATGAATGTCACCATATTAAGCAGATTATCTCCATAATTATGGTCACGGTCGAATACTTCTCGAATAATACTGAAATGTTGCCCTTTAGCAAA
This sequence comes from Amygdalobacter nucleatus, assembly GCF_029167365.1. NCBI lineage: Bacteria > Bacillati > Bacillota > Clostridia > Eubacteriales > Oscillospiraceae > Amygdalobacter > Amygdalobacter nucleatus. The sequence continues at coordinate 767,361 of NZ_JARFNM010000001.1, read as the reverse complement.
GCATTTGACGATTGCTTCAAACAAGGGGAAATCCAGCATGCCCGTCATGCCCTTATCACCTATCCATTCAGCGATAAATTTCGGACTAGTGTCAAAGTTTTCACCAAAAGTTGGTACGGCAATGTATTTTTCTAAGTCGTGCAAATCACTCGGGCGCATACATTTAACGGCATCCACGCGGGCTGCATCTGCGCCTGTGTAATCGAACCAATATTTGAAGGCATCAAACATCGCTTGTTTAACTTCAGCTTTGTCGTAATTCAAGTCATCTAACTCCCAAAGGTCATGGCTTTCTAGCATTTTGTTGCTGCTTTCATTGTGTGGACGTTCCTTGGACCAATCAATTGGGCCCAAATTATGATACCAATCGACCTGATTAAACGGCGCAACTGGCTGTAATTGCGTTCCCTCTTTCATGTTTGGCTGTTCTTTGACGTAATGTGCGTCCTTTCCCACGCCTTTGATGTAGTCACCCATATGGTTAGGCACAATATCAAAAATGACTTTCAAGCCCTGTTTGTGACATTCTGTCACTAACTCCTTAAGCTTAGCTTTACTCTTCTCTGGATCTTCTGCGCCAAAATAGCGATTAGCTCGTTTAGGATCATAAGTATGATAAGCGTGGTAGGCTGTTGGATATTGCTGACCTTTAGCATCTGGTGGGCTCCATAGTTGCACGTCCATGATTGGCGAAATCCAAATAGCGGTATAGCCCATGCCTTTTATGTAAGGGATTTTCTCAATGATGCCCTGCCAGTCGCCACCATGCATATACTTAAAGTCATCGGCTGTTTCTTCTTGGTAACGAAATGCTTCGCCTTTGGCATTGTTCGTGGCATCACCATCGTAGAAGCGGTCAGTCATTATTTGATAAATTCGTTCGTTCGTAAAATTAGTTATTTTGGCTCCCGACTTTTGGCAAGCTGCTAAATTTAGCATGCTCAGAGTCAGGCAAAGTAGTAAAGCTAATTTACGTTGATATTTGAAATACATATAAGTCCCCTCTCTGTTCTATATCTTGCTGTCTATATATAATTATGCACTCATTATAGGCAAAATAAAATTATATCAATGTTGCTTTGCTGCAATAGTTTCTCCCTTTGCTTATCTAAAGAAATAAAGCTATTATTTCTTTAGGAGAATAATAGTGATATGCCAAAGATACATTCCAGTACTGATTTAAGAAATAACTATAATGCTATTTCTAGCTTTTGTAATAAAACCGATGAACCCGTTTTCATCACCAAGAATGGCAGAGGGGATCTAGCAATAATGAGCATCAAAGCTTACGAACAATTACTAGGTAAACAAGAGCTTTATTCTTTATTGAAAACTAGTGAAATTGCCGTTAAGTCCAAGCACACAAGGCCACTCGAAGACGTGATGAATGACTTACGAAAAGAGCTATCCCATGCATAATTACGAGCACTCAACACATGATTGTGTGTATTCCGAGCATGATTATAAGCACCCTATGCATGATTATGATCACACACGTGATTATGATCCTACGCATGATTGTGCGTATCCCGAGCATGATTATAAGCACCCTATGCATGATTGTGCGTATCCCGAGCATGATTATGAGATTGAAGTAACTGAATCTGCGCAAGTTGATCTTCTAAACATCATTCGCTATATGCAAAGGGACTTAACCGCCCCTATCACTATCAAAAAATTTATTAACGGAATGGAAGGATCTATAGCGCAATTAGCCTTTATGCCTGAAGGCTTTCAATTAGTCTCTGACAGCTATCTAGCTAGCCAAGGTTATCGCACAACTTGCTACAAAAACTATCTTATTTTCTATATCATCAACGAAAATGAGCATATTGTTTTGGTTCACAGGATTCTCCGCTCATCTAGGCAATGGGAATTTTTGCTATAATATCCTGCTATAAAAGAGTATGTTTAGATTTCAAGAGAGATGTTTGGATTTCAAGCTGGAAAGCAAGTCCAATTTTCTACTAAAAAAGCGACATCTCTGTCGCCTTAATAATCAACTTCAACTCTGCTTAATATTGCTCACCAGCCATTTTAAGTCCTAATTCATAACTTTTACGTAAAAGAGCATAATTAAGCATTCCTACTTATTAAGCATTGTCACTTATTAAGCATTCTTAATTATATGAATCTTCACTTATTAAGCATTCCTATTTATTAAGCGTGCCTAATTATTACGCGCAATAACTTGTTCCACAAACTCCTCAACGCCAGCTGTCGCTTCATGATTGCAAATATAATTAGCTACCTGTTTGACAGACGCTTTGGCATTGGCCACTGCCACCCCAACGCCGGCTAGTTTCACCATATCAATATCATTTTCATTGTCGCCAATTGCAGCAATTGCATCGATCGGTAAGGCCAGATAATTAGCTAGTTCTTGTAAGCCAAGCGCCTTATTCACGCCTTTAGCCGTAATCTCACAACCATACTTACTATATATGACAACTTCATAGTTACTACTTAAATTTTTTTGTAAGTCCAACAAAAACTTATCTGTTTTTGGCGATGATTCGCACAGCAGAGATAACTTGTATATGCCAGTTTGCGTGACAGCATCAGTAAATAAAGCATCTTCTAAGGCTGGAAAAGGATCATTGGCCTTGCGATTTTTGCGCACCCAACTAGTTTCCTTATAGCAATATTCTGTACGCTCAAAAGTGACAAGTGTAGTAATGCCCAAGCTGTCAGCTTCTTTGATATAGCTATAAATTGGTTTAAGGCCTGACATGGCATGTTTCTTAACGATATTGCCTTGATGGTAAAGCAAAGCGCCATTACAAGCGACAATCGGCGTTTCGCTAAGTCCATAAATCTGAGCGTAATGCAAAGCTCCACTTATAGGTCTACCTGAAATAATGCTGAGTATGGACTTGTTTTTTATAAGTTTAACTAATCTATCTCTTTCTTCTTCATGGTACTCAGCTGTATATGGTTTCAACGTCCCGTCAATATCTGTGGCTATCCACTTTACTTTTTTCAGATCCACTCTTATTTCTTAAAGGCTAATTCTCGCCCCTCAAACTCCTTGTATATTATGTCTAACTTAAGCTATTAGCAGCATGTCTGCCTATTAACAGTTGATTTGATTCTCCCTCTACTCTGTTCTCAAGCACTCTTGACTTGCCTGAACAGAATTTATCCACTGCATTGTAACGACCATATTATAGGCTATATTCAAGAATTAAATGTGACGGACTATTTTTAGCCAGTAATCAATGAACATTTCTATGTTCAACTTGGTCGCTACTCTGACTGTATGTTGATAATTTAATTGCTTATCACAAACAACACTCTGATCAGGTATAAATTTCAAAAAGCTAGCATTTGGATAATTCTCGGCTTGAACAATGATTGTACCATATGACCAAGTAAAAATCTCTGGATGCGCAACAGCAAAAACAGGTAAGCTATCCACCAACAACGCAGAAGCATCCATTTTATGCTGCCTATAAGCCGAAACAGCCATTAATAGAAGCTTTGCTGAAATAGTATTTAAATTCATACAATAATCAAACAAATCGCTGAAGGTACTTTCAGACCAGTTTCCATAAATATCTAGGCCAGTTATTGTAATATCGTTAAAACTAGAAAAAACAGTCTTTGCTGCGTCTGGATCAAGCTTAATATTGTAACTTAATCTAGCTTCTTCAACTGAACAAAGATTAAAGTAACTGCCTAATGTATATAATTCAAATTTAGATTGATCAACTTTTCGACACAAGTTAGCTATATCTGTTAATGGCGCAATAGCTAGCAATTTATGCTTCATAGGACTTTCTATAAGTTTGGCGTACAATTCAGAAATATTCATCTTGAAGCTGTCAAAGGCTTTATCTGAAGTCAAACTCCTTAAATTAACACCGCATGTACCATCATCATCGCCATATGTCGGCCAATGTAACTCTAACTGTTTATTTAGGCCTGAAAAATTAGCACAACTTGCCCCTTGATAAACATCACAAACTAGTTGCGGTAACAAATGAGTAGAGTCGAGAGCATTTTTTGTGGTTTGTTCTACATTAGAGTTTCCAAAAGAACTACAAATTGCCTCCACGGAAGTAGGTAAAAAATAGGCTGCAGCAACTAACGCTAACAAGTCATCTAAGCCGGGATCACAATCAATAATTAGTTTACTTTTTTGCACAACAAACCTCTTACATCTATACACAGAAAGCCCCCTATAGTTATAGAAGCCATAGGGGCTCTGTCATTCTAGCACATTTATCGATAGACGTATGTAATAAATTTATACTGAAAATTAAGCATCAGGATTAAGCTTATAATACTCGTCAAAAGCTTTTTGGACACCAGAACTCAATTTTTCAAATGCTTCTTCCATCTTCATTTCACCTTGACCATACTTCAACATTGTTTCCTTAATCAACTTGTTGACAGCATCTTGTGCAGGTACGAAAGCTGAAACAACATTTTTACCAGAATCTTTTAATGTGCTGAAAGCAACTGTAACTTGCGGGTTATCACTAGTAGCTTTCTTATATGCATCTGACTCTAAAACTTTTTGGTTTACTGGCACATACCCAGTCTTTTCTAACCACATCGATTGAGCTTCACTACTAATCATAAATTGGTTAAAAATCCAAGCTGCTTCTACTTTCTTCTCATCGTCACGATTCAAAATATAGAGGCCAGCACCACTTGGGAAAGCACCTTGCTTATCATCTGTATTGACAGTTGGGATAGGAGCAACATTCCACTTAAATTTATCGCCAATCAACTTTTTCATTGCTGGAATACGAGAACTTGTCATGATAACAATTGCACTGTCCTGATTAGCAAATTCTTCTTTAATACTCTCATTTTGTGGTTTGTAAGCACCCGTAGCTATAACATCCTGCCATGCTTTTAAGAAAGCCTGTAATGAACCGTTTTCAGCAGCTGCAAATTTTTTCAAAGATCCAGCATGACCACTTTCGTTATCGCCAAAATAAGTTCCTTCTTTACCTTGAGTTGCTATCCAGTTTTCTAACTCAAACTGATTAACTTGCACATTCAAAGCCTGTTTAACAGCCGCTTTTTCTTTTAAAGCTGTCATAGCTTTAGCCAAATCTGCTAAATTCTTAGGTACTTCTTTAATACCAGCTTTATCTAACAAATCTTGGTTGTAGTACATTAGTAAAGCTGAAATATTGTAAGGAACACCAATCATCTTGCCATTAATAGAATAGGACGAAACAGTGTTGTTTAAGAGATCCTCTTTTTTAGTAAGATCAGAATACTTAGCAAACATATCTTCTGCCCATACTGTACGTTTATAATTACGGATTAAGCTAACATTTTCAGCATATAACTGAATTACATCTGGCATATTGGCAATATCGTCAGATGTCATTGCCAATGTCAATGCATTTGTACCTGGCCATTCTTGGAAAACAGGCGTTACATGTATTTTTTTTTCTTTACCAATGCCATTATTAAATGCTTCAACTTGTGCCTTAAGAATTTCTGCATAAGTTCCATCCATTGAATGCCAGAAGGAAAGTTCAGTCAGTTCACCATCAGCTTGCTTGGCAGCCTTTTTACTTTCTGTACTAACCTGTTTTGAAGACTTGCTAGTATCGGTAGATGTTTTTTTAGTGGTATTTGAACAAGCCACTAAACTGAAAGCACACACAACACTAAGCATTGTTGAGAGAATCTTTTTCATATAAATTCCTTTCTTTCCTCAAATTGAGGAATAAAATTAACAGTTAAAAATAACCTGTTAAATTACAAATTTATTAACCTTTAGATGAACCGGACATCATTCCAGCCACTATTTTACGCTGGAACAACGCAAATATCAAAACCGTAAACAGCAAGGAAATCACAACACCAGCCATAACTGGTCCAAAGGCTGTCGATTCACGATCTTTCAGCATAGTAATACCAACTTGAATGGTTCGCATTTCATTTCGACTGGTTACTACTAATGGCCAGACATATTGATTCCACAAATTGACAAATGACGATAAGAAAATGGTTATAACCACAGGCTTAGCTACTGGTAACAAAACCGATCCGAAAAACTTCACTCTGCTACAGCCATCTAATTGCGCAACTTCCCACAATGACTTATCTAACGTCATAAAATTTTGGCGAAGAATAAAAATATTATTAGCTGAAACCAAAAAGATTATACATACGCCTAAATAGGTGTTAATTAAGCCTAGACGTGAAACTGTAGTAAAATTCGAAACCAACACTACTTCAGCTGGCACCATCATCGTGCATAAAGATAACATAAACAAGAACTTTTTGCCTTTAAATTCAAAGAATACAAATGCATAAGCTGCCATAGCACCTAAAATAATTCTTGAAAGGCTAGAAATCAAGGCAACAATAAACGAGTTAAAAATGTATCTGCCCAATAATGTTCGCGTGAAAGCCACCTTATAATTCTCTAAAGTAATACTGGGTGGCAAAAAATGAGGCGGTCTTGCTAAAATGTCTTCTGCATTCATAAATGAAACAGCTATGGCATACAAAATAGGGAAAATAACAATAAACGCTACCAATAAGCAAAGCACTTGAAAAATATAATCGTTAAACTTATGTTTCATCATTGATAATGCACCCCCTTTTTCTCAAAGGTAAAGCCTAACAATATAAAGATTAAAGTTAAAATGAAAGTTACCATTGTTGCTGCATTAGCATAAGTGTTGTTACCAACAAGAGCTATTTGATTATAGATATAAAGCATTAATGTCATAGTGGCATTATTAGGTCCACCTTGTGTCAAAATATTGTTCAAGCTAACCATCATTAAACTAAAAGGAATATCCATAATAATCAGATAAAACATTGTTGGCGAAATCAACGGTAAGATAATACGCGTAATCTTTTTCCAACCAGTTGCACCGTCAATTGCCGCACTCTCTAAAACAGATACAGGTATATTACGAATAGCCGATAACAAAAAGACGAAAGCATATCCAGAAGACAACCAAATTTGAATAAAAGCAATAGCAAACATTGCAATTTTAGGATCTGTCAGCCAACGAGTATTAAGACCTGTTATACCATTTATAAAGCCCAATGTAGGAACGTATAAAAGCTGAAAAATCATAGCTGCTGTTGAAGAAGCTATTGTCATTGGAATTGCAAAGCTCGTTTCGTAGATAATTGAAAACTTTCTTTTGCGATAAGCTAAAATGGCTAAGAGTAAGCCAATCACTTTGGAAGCTGGCACAGTTAGCAAAGCAAAATATAGGGTATTCACGATGGCCTGAATAAAATCACGGTCTTGCAAAATATGCAAATAGTTGTCAATTCCGACGAATTTTCTTACCGCACCTAACTGGTCAACAATAAAAAAACTTTTGTATAGTGTTATAAAAAAGGGATAAAAGGTAAATAAACCAAACAACACAAAACTAGGTGCTAACCATAAATACGGCTCTATTTTATGTCTTAAATTAGTATTCAAGTTTAATGCCCTCCTCATGATAAGATATTAGGCTTAAAGATGTGCCGTAAGCAATCCAAGACACCTTCTGCGCCGGCTTTTTCGGTAACTATATCAGCAACAGCACATAGTTCCTTGTGAGCATTAGCAACCGCTATACCGAGATCAGCAGCTTGCAAAAAGGCAATATCGTTTAAATCATCTCCGCAAGCTATCGTTTTCTTAGCATGTAAATAAGTCTTCAAATCTTTGAGACCTCTAGCTTTATCTGCTTTAGCTGCAGTTATATCAGCCGAACGATCATTATAACGGATAACGTTTAATTCAGGCTTAAAATCAGCAGGAATAGCCGCTAATACAGCATCGATATGGCCTGGTTTAGCTGGATCAATAATCATGATTTTGTCTAATGATAAATTAGACCACTCTGTCTCATTTGCTGTCCAAACTTTGTCATAGCGACCGAATTTCTCAATTTGATTTTGCAAATAGTCATTACGCAAATAAGCATACTCATTCATTCCAACTGTGTACACAATAGCCATATTACGTTTGGCAGCTTCGCAAATTGCTGGCCACAAAGGTTTGGCGTTAAAAGCATATGTCCAAATTACATTACCTTTGTAATAAGCAGTCCCTCCATTATTCCCAATTACTGGTAACTCTGGTTCAAAAAAATCTATCAACTTCTGTAAGCCTGGCCAAGAACGCCCTGATACCAGCGTGAATGGTATTTTATTTTCTTTGATAAAACATTTAAGCTGCTGATGTATATCGGTTAATTTCTCTTCTCTGCCAAGCAAAGTTCCATCAATATCACATGCAACTAAATCATACTTAACCATATTTTACCTACTACTTTTTTTGCTGTCTTCTTCAGACAATGCTAATAACTTCACACCTATTTGATGACATAACTTCAAGCCAGTTGTAAGAACCTCATCTGGCAACCAGTTCGTAAAATTATGTGATTCAAAGCTGAAACAGCCCTGATAATTAATTCGTTTCAACATCGCCATTATAGATGCCCAATTATTTCCACGGCCAAAGAATGGCGGAACATGCATCAAATCAGTATCTACATTACTAAAGCTATCAGAAACATGCGTAGCTATAAGGACATCATTTAGCTCTGTTAAAATTTCTTCCTGCTGATGTTTCATCAACAAACCATGTTCAAAATCCCAACATAAGCCAAGTCGTTTGTCATTAGTGCTAGCAAAGAAATCAGCAATTTCCTCACAGGATACGAAATATTTTCTCTGGTAAGGTTCAATTTTGTCGCACATATTTTCTACAGCTATACGCATACCATACATGTCAGCATAATCAGCTAGTTCGGACATATACTTTAACGCTAAGGCTTTAGAATCTTTGACTAAATGAATAGTTCTACATGTTGCTGGATGTGTGACACAAACCTTAGTTCCAAGTATAGCTAAGCAATCTAGTGAACGCTCAACCAAATCTTGTTGGTATTTATACTCAGCACTATTAGCATCTAAACTTGCATAATCAAAAGTGTAGGCGTGTCCTTGTACGAAAGTTACACCGTTTTCGTCAGCAACATCTTTTATCATTTCGATCCACTTACGCCAATCATCTGTTAAGAAAAGAGAACCTGGCAAAGCCCAATCGTAAAAATTCATATCAAGAATCTTAAAGCCAGCATCTTTCAAAAGGGGTATTGCTTTTTCCAAAGGCATAATTGACCGATCAGGTCGTTCCCAACATAAATTTGTCGATGTTGTCAAAATCATTTTAATTACTTTTCCTCGTTCCTATTTTCATCGTAAAAATCCTGCCAATTTAGCTAATAAAGGCAAGTCTGATTTTATTATTTCTCGCTCGTTAGAATTTATATGTTGTAGCTGCGTAGGCAAACTTCCATGTTTAGCTAAATCCAAATTCAACAAAATTCGACAAATATTTAGCTCACTATCAGCTCTACATATATATTCTTTGCGCAACTGATCTATTTTATCATCTGTAAATAAAACTTTCTCTTCATTTAAGCAATATTTTTCCCAATCATCTGCTGCACATCTACCTATTCTATGCCATAAATAAGCATAAACAGCTTGTTTCCAATTTAGCGGCAAATCTGCTAACGTGACAGATTTATCTGTCAAATACAATTTAATTGTTCTTTCTGCAATATCTGTATCTGAAGCCAAGCCATATTCACATAAAGCCGAAAAAACCATATTAAACAGATCGTCTTTGCTAGATAGATTGTAAGTATTTAAAATATTAAGTAATTTGTCATACCATGCCATAACTGTTTTAAGCAACCTGCAAACTTAATTGCGTTGTTTGGCCTGGATAGACCTGTCCATTTTCGTCAAGCACTTCAGCCTTAACATTCACTAAGCCATGCCAATTAGAACTTAAATTAAATTCATGTTCAAACTCCAAAATCGATTCTCGCTTCCTACTGTCAATAATCCTGGTCAAACCAATTTTCCTGTTAAACACTTGTTTTTGTTTACCATTACTAATAGTATAACGTACAAATAACAAACGATGGTTAAAATCAAATGTGTTATCAGAATTATCTACAATTTGTTTATTTTGAATTGGACGAACCAAACCAGAAAGAGCAAATTTTCGATTTACTGACAAAATCTTATTCGTGTCCATATTTAATACAGAATTGGATTGATCTAATTTACTTGGGTCAAGCAAATTCTCTTGTCCATCACTGTTAAAATCCAATCTAGTTAAAACTAGATATTGATCATTAGCAAATTTAACAAACTCAGCAGGCTTAGCACCATTAATTTGTGGTTCACCATAACTGTAATAGTACGATGTAAAGCGTTCATTATCAGCAATAATACCTTGCTTTTGAGCTGTCCCAACCTCTACCTTATAAGTTGCAGATGTTTCTGAAACATTATAAATAAAGAAATGAATATGATTATTTTGATACTCAGCTAAATCATTCCAACGCCATTTAGGCAATATTTCAGCAAATACAGAATTATTTTTGAAATCAGCTAAATTATCAGCAGGATGCCAGAATCCAGCTAAAGGATCGATTAGCATTTTAATATTATTAGAATTTGCGAATTCCTTAACCCTATCAAAATGCATAGAAGGTGAAAATCGGAAGCAAGCAACATCGGGATTGATTGCTACTTCTATATTTTTAGTAGCAGTTGCTAGCACTTTATTATCTTGGCTTAAAACAACCTTTACTTGATAATTTCCTTGTTCTAGTTCACGCCAAACTTCGCCAGTTTTACCAACCAGCTGTAAATCTCGATCATAAACTCCACCAGAAATCAAAGCAGCATAGTGTTTGGTGCTAAAGCATACTTTACGCCAAGCATCTGCAAAACTATTTATATTTTTGTTATCATAAACTAGGTCAGGCATTAACGCGTTTGCCAAAGGCGAACGGTCAGAACCAGCATAATAACTCAATAGGTCGTAATTAACATAAGTATTTTCTGGTTTGTGAAAAGATATAGCTTCAAGCTCTCTGACCACTTCACCTGATGCTGTTGTCAAATAAACCTTTAAGCTTAAATCAGCTTGTTTATCTAATCCATATAAATTGCCTAAAACATAAAAATCTTTACCAGGTGGAATTACACTAGCTTGACCAGCGGACGGAATTAAAATATCAATCGTAGGTTCAGCAAAAACTTGCATTACAAGAAAAAAGTTAAATAAAGCAAGCAAAACAGTAAATATGCACCCTTTAAATTTTTTCTTTTTCATATCATTACCTCTCTTACATAATAAACTTGCTTGATTATAACATATATTTAACAAAAATTGGAATATTTTCATTCATTTTGCACAAAGCTAGCTTAAAAAATGACAGATATGGTTTCACAAAATAACGCCAGACATTTCTGTATGGCGTTATTTTTTTCTCTCTTTTAAATCATCAAATCATACACGACTCACATTCATTCAAATTGCTGATCAGCGCATCTTCCGCTAAATGCTCGCTACCCTCTAACACCTCTTGGCGAATGCGCACATAATAAATAGACGATAGACCTTTTTTGAAAGCATAGATATAAGCTTTGTTTAAATCTCTCGTTGTAGCTTCCGAAGTCATGAACAGAGTCAACGAAATGGCCTGATCAACATGCTTTTGAGCTGCAGCTGCTATATCAATCAAGGCATTCGGACCTACTTCATACGCCCCTTTCTGATAATATGCATAATTATCAGCCGAAATTTTGTAAGCTGGGACATAGACACGGCCTAACTTGCCCTCTTTTCTAACCTCGACAGGCGAAACAACTGCTTGCAGACTTGGCGTACAGGAAGATAGGTATGAAATTGAGCCAGTTGGCGCCACGGCCAAGAGATGGGCATTAGCTAAGCCAGATTGCTTAATTCGTTCAACCAAATTGCGCCAATCGGAAGCTGTCGGCAACTTGAGCTGATATTTCTTAATAAGCTCCTTAACCTTAGCCGTTTTAGGCTGCTTATCTTCGTTTAGATACTTTTGGAAGTAAGTACCATCGGCATATTCAGATAGAGCGAAATTGGCAAATGGACCAACTTTTTGTGCCAACTTATTCGACGCACTGAAGGCATGGTAAGCTAAACAGAAGAAGAAAATGTCGGTGAAATCAACCGCTTCTTCTGTATCGTAAAAGATGTGATTTTCTGCTAAAAAACCATGCAAGTTCATCGCGCCTAAGCCTAGAGCATGGTTGCCCAAATTGCCCTTTTGGACAGATGGCGCACAAGCTAGGTCAGAAGCACGTGAAACTAGGTTAAGTCCATAGATAGCATGTTCGACAATTTCAGCAAACTGAGGAGCTGCTTCCATGACCTTAGCTATATTAAGCGAAGCTAAATTGCAGCAAACATCTTCTCCGACCTTGGTAAAAGTCAAATCTTCACTGTAAGCACTGGCTGTATTGACTTGCGCAATTTCAGAGCAGAGATTTGACATAATGATCCGCCCTACTTTTTTAAGCGGATTTCTTAAGTTGGCACTATCTTCGAACAAAATATAAGGATAGCCAGATTCAAAATGTAACTCGGCAATCGTTTGGAATAATTTGCGCGCTGAGGTATAAGTCTTTTTGATCCTAGGATTAGCCAGCAGATTGGCATATTCGTCAGTAATTGAAATATCACTCATAGGCTTACCATACTCTCTTTCCACATCATATGGCGAAAAGAGAGCCATATCCTTATTTGCCTTAGCTAATTCGAAGGTAATATCAGGAATGACAACGCCTAAGGACAAGGATTTAATTCTGATCTTTTCATCAGCATTCTCGCGCTTCGTATCCAAGAACTGCAAAATATCGGGATGATGAACGTTGAGATAAACAGCACCAGCACCCTGTCTTTGGCCTAATTGGTTAGCATATGAAAAAGAGTCTTCCAAAAGCTTCATGACCGGCACCACGCCAGATGACTGATTGACAATGCCTTTGATCGGCGCGCCACTTTCACGCAGATTCGTTAGGCAGAGAGCCACCCCGCCACCTCGTTTAGATAATTGCAAGCTGGTTGAAATGCCACGGGCGATTGATTCCATATTATCTTCCAAACGCAAAAGATAGCACGAAACGAACTCGCCTCTTCGCTTTTTGCCGGCATTTAGGAAAGTTGGGGTAGCTGGCTGCAAACGCTTATGCAAAATATCGTCTAATAGACAGCTAGCTAATTGTGCATCACCATGGCCCAAAAACAAGGCATTCATGCAAGCTCGATCGGCAAATGTCTCTAAATAATTCTGCTTATCGTCTGTCATCAAGGCATATGATTGATAAAATTTCATCGCGCCCATCAAGCTTGGGAAAGTGAAATTAAAATCAGCCGCTTTCTGAAACAATTCAACGACAAAGTCGAATTTATATTGTGCCAAAACAATTTCGTCATAGTAATTATTTTCAACTAAATAAGTCAATTTGGCTGGAATGTCTTTGAATTTGAGCAGCTTCGGCATTATTTGTGCTTGCATATACAATTTGACAGCTTCTTTATCGGCATCAAAATGATAATGGCCATGCTGATCTTTGAACTGAGTTAAGGCATTTAGTGAAATATACGCTTCTTTGTGCTGATTATTCATTTACTTGCTCCTTGAATATGCATAAAACTGCTTGTTTGACTTTGTCTACATCGTACTCTGTACCTAATAGCTCAAACTGATGCAGAAGTGGCACATGTAATTTGTTAGCTATGATAGGACCAGCAATGGCATAGCTATCGCCAAAATTAGTATTGCCGCTTGAAACTACAGCCAAACAATGTTTGCGATTTTCCACCTGGTTTAGGAAATGAATCACATCTTTCGGCACTGCCCCAGCCGTCAAAACATGCCCATCTGCATCTTTCTGGCCGCCTGAATAAGTTGGCGTAATTAAGACAAAGTCCTCATTGACCTTTAAATTATCCCCCTCAGCTAAAGGTATCCTAACTTTGGGTAAATTTAGCTTCTCGACAAAGCGATGGGTGTTGTTTGATTTACTTGAATAATAAACAATTAAAGCCATTAGAATTCCCAATCCTCATCTGTCGTTTCTTCACTTGTACCAATAATGTATGACGAACCACTACCAGAGAAAAAGTCATGATTTTCATCTGCTCTAGCTGAAAGTTGTGCAAACACTTCAGGTGAAATATGTGTTTCTTCAGGCGTAAATGGTGAATCGTAGCCTAAATTTTGCAAAAATTTGCCAGCATTGTAGAGGCTAAAGCGAATCGCTTCCTCAGCCAAATCAAATCCCTTATACAAATCACGCAAATACGCTTTCTCTAAAGCAATCAAATTAAACATCAGCTCAAAGACAAACTCTTTCATCTCAGCCTGTTTTGTAGCATCTAAATGTTGTAATTTCTGCTGGTACTTATAACCGCTATAGTAGTTGTGAATCACCTTATCCCTCAAAATCAAGCGAATCATATCTGAAGTGTTAGGCAATTTTGCGCGTGAGGAAAGATAAAATGGCAGATAGAAACCACCATAGAGCAAAAAGCCAGGCATCAAGGCTGCTGCTACTTTCGACTTTAACGCATCATCCTGTGTGTAATAAGGAATTAAGGCTTTGGCCCTTGCCTGTAATAACTCGTTGTTCACCACCCACTCATGGGCTGCTTGAATCTGTTCACTTGAACATAAAGTAGAAAAAATTGTGCCATAGGATCTTGCATGGACAGCGACCATAAAGGCAAAATTAGCGTAGTTAGCCGCCTCAATATCAGTCATCACATTTTTAATTTGCGCAATATCGCCAACGGTTGCTTGTACTGTATCAAGCAGCGTTAAGCCAGTAAAAGTTCTTAAAATCAAAGTTTGCCAATCTGCATTTAACTCATGCCAAGAAGGTAAATCGTTAGAAACTGGGATGTTCTCAGGCAACCAAAAATTCTGCGTAACTCTATTCCAGACTTCTAAATCTTTTTCATCTTCAATCTTGTTCCAATTGACAGCTCGTAAATTAAAGCCATTATCGTGAAAAGCATAATCAGATGGGGTTTGCGAATGTTTGTTCAAATCTTCTAGCATATCTTAACTCCTTGAGTGATCTTGAAATTAAGATAACACAAGATATTGTACTGTTCAGTGAAGCTAAGCACATTATATTGTGATTGACTTGCTAATTAAATCTTATCGTATTGCCTTTTTGAGCATACATTTTGGGCCTATTTTAGCGCTGCTCGAACCATCATCAAGGTATAGCCCATCAAATTCTGCCCCTTCCACTTAGCTAGGTCAAAGCGCTTAGGGTCATTCATTGCTATACCATTACCCCATATTTTGTCATCCAAGGAACACTCAGCTAATACAGCTTGTTTAGTTTCGATTAATTTTTGCCTCAAATCTGCATCCTGTGCAAATTTAGCAATTAAGCCCCTATAAACAACTATTTGGCGTATGCCATTCCAATAGCTATTGTCAAAATTGGCTACCTTTCGCCCCAAAGCTTTGATTGTAGCTGGATCGTCTGTCGCTAAAATCAATTTGGCTATCTCATCATCGTGAAAGCAGACAGCCTTCACATACATCATGTACTGTTCTAAAGAGCTGAACGTGATACCATCTAACTTAAATTCAGACCTGTACCAATTACTAAAACAAGCATTTTCCTCATATGGGTTATGAAAACAAACAATCTCCATCTTAGACCTCTTAAGCTACAAACAACCTCTAATCTTTGCTATAAAGGCACTCAACCTTAAACAATAAACACTCAACTTTGAGTATTGCTATTTTTCCATCTGAAGAAGCGCAGCCAAAATCACTTCTAGGCCTTTTAACATATCGCTTAACGCCATTGATGGCATTTTTGGTTTGGCTATAACTTGTTCTGGTAAATACGGCACATGCAAAAAGCCACATTTACTCTTAAGTTTACGTGTAGCACAGTGATGCAAAATGCTGTACAAAACATCATTACAAACAAAAGTTCCGGCTGACAAAGATACTTTGGCAGGGATATTAGCTTCTTGCAAAGCTTTGACTAATTTTAAGACAGGCAATGTTGCAAAATAAGCAGCCGGTCCTTTAGCGTCAATCTGTACATACTCTCTTCGCACGCCCTTGTTATCAGGAATATTAGCTGCCTGACAGTTAATGCCCACATACTCAATATTCAAGCAAGTTACACCACCTGCTTGGCCCAAAGCTAAAACATAATCTGGTTGAATTTTGTCTATTTCGTTACAAATCAATTGGGCTGCCTCATCATAAGCTGTTGGCACTTCTAGTTTATAAAGTTCAAGTTCTGAACTTGGGCTAGCTAATAATTTAACTGCCTCCCAAGCTGGATTTACAGTTTCACCATTAAACGGCGTGAAGCCTGTTAGTAAAATTTTCATAAGCACTCCTATTCTGCTTCCAATTTGGTCTTAGCTCGCTGCCAATCAGGATAAAACTCAGCCAACAATTGATAAAAGCGCTGATTATGGTGTCTCTCTAAGAGGTGCACCAGTTCATGACAAATCACATAGTCTAAGCAAGCAGGATCTTTGTGTACCAAGCTCAAATTAAGATTAATGCTTTTACTAACAATATTGCAAGAACCCCAGCGTGTTTTCATTAATTTGGCATGGTACGTATTTGCCTTGACGTGACATATTTGCTCTAAGCTAGGCGTAACAGCTTGCACGCGTTCCAAAAATTGTGTACGCAAGTAATTGAGCAAAAACTTCTTTCGCTTTTCTTTGTCACAAGTTTCAGGCGCAAACAGATAAATAATTCCATCTTTTTGACAGCAACGATAAGTATGGCCACCTAATCTAACTTCTAATCTATGAGCTTCGCCCCAAATCGTGATAATATCACCTGTCACATAATTAATATCCTGTTTAGCTTGTTTGAACCTAGCTTTTTTGATTTTCGGTGCTAAATTCAAAAGCTGCTGCCTTATAAATCGCATAGCTTCAGACTCAGGAACTCTAATATCATGTGAAACATTGATAATGTCTTTGTTCGGATAATAACGAAAGTACATACGTTTCAAGCCTAGCTTGGGAATAATCGTAACGGTAAAGCCATCTAATTCTATCGTCCTTGCTTCAAAATTCATGCTGCCCCCTATTAACCTGCCACAATCTTAGCACACCCAGCCTGAAAAAGCGGCAATAATTGTTAATTTTGGGGCTAGGAACGCTTTTGGCTAAGCTGTATCTTAAAGCACATGCCATTATCTACATTCGTAAAAGCAAAATCGAGATTATACTTGTTAAGTATATTTTTGACAATGAATAAGCCTAAACTGCTACTATGGGCTACTAATTCATTCGATAAAAGCTCAAAAGAGCGAGCAATTTCAGCCTCGCTGAGCTTATTGCAGCTATCAAACACATAGAGGCAATCTAAATCTGCCCATACCTTGATTAAACCACCTTCTCTACAATATCGAATTGCATTGCCTATCACCTGCCTTAAAACTTGTTCAGCAGCTAACTTGGACAAGGCAATTTTCGTCTCTTTAAGCTCATTGACAATTGTAAGTTTGCGACTTTGAGCCAAATTTCATTGTCAGCGATAATCCGGCTAACCAGACTAGAAATGTCTACACCTTCTACGTTAGAACTCTCCTCCAAACGTGAAATAGTTAAAATAGCTTTGATCGTAGCATTAAGTTGCTCAACTTTGACTAAGGATAATTTGATATATTTCGCATGGTCCTTGTAATCGCCGATGTTATACAACATATTTTCCAATGCTAACTAAAGCTTGTAAAACCTGGACTACTTCTGCGCCATCTACAATTGGATCAATGGCAAGTTGAGGCGAAGCACCATGGCCGTTCTTGCCTCGTACATAAATATCGAACGTATCAGCAGAAGCTAAAATTGGGCCAACTTGTAAAGCTGCTTTGCCACAATCAATATTGCCTTGTATATGTAGGCCGATATATTATCAAGTTCTATAATACTAGCTTCTTCGGCTAAATATTTAGCACCAGAATCCTGAATGAACTATTCAGCTGATTGGAAGATAACTCTAATTTCACCCTTTAATTGTGCTTTTTGCTCGTTTAAGAACTTGGCAGCTGCCAAAAGAATGGAAATATGCGCATCGTGGCCACAGGCATGCATTACGCCTTTATTTTCAGATGAGAATGGTAAACCAGTTTTCTCCGTTACAGGCAAAGCATCAATATCTGCACGAATGCCTAATTTCTTACCAGGCTGACCACCTTTGATTGTGCCGATAACAGCTGTACCTTTGCCCTTAACGAAAGGAATGCCCAGCTTAGTTAGCTCAGCTTGAATTTTTTCGCTGGTCATAACTTCTTGCCAAGAAAGTTCTGGATGTGCGTGAAAATATCTGCGCATCTCAACAACATAATCGTTTAATGCTTTGAAAATAGCCATTTTACTCTCCTCGACTATGCAGCCAACTAGCCAAAAGTTACTTAACACATGCTCATTACTTGCTCGTCTGTAAGAAATGCTCCGCTAAATGCAAAGCTCGCTTCAAGCTATAATACTCTAGCCGTTGATAAGCTTCATCATAAGGTAAGAGCTCAATCTGCTTAATCTCTGACGCTTGTGGTACTAATATTTGATTGCTGTATTCAGCTAGAAAATAAATCACCTGCTTAAGTGTATCTGCTTTATTCGGCAAAAGATAACTGTCTTCATAACGAAAGCCATGCATAATTTTGGGCTCAAGCCCAGTTTCTTCCTTGATTTCACGCATAGCCGTCATTATTTCACTTTCGTCACCTTCCACGTGTCCTTTAGGAAAGCCATGATGGCCATCAATCTGCTGCACAATCACGTAATATCGCACACCATTAAGACACGTGAAAGCAATTGCGCCACATGATTTCTCCCTTGCCATCTTAACTCTACCGCCTTATCTAAAATAATGATTTGAAATCATTATAGCCCTTTTCATCTAAGCAAAAAAGTTAATTCCATCAAGCTTTTAGCAATTCTTCTAAGCATAAGTCCCTTTTTTGGGCTAAAATAAAGGCAGATAGACAATGCGCATAAACTCAGGGAGGTCAAAATGAAAATAGCTTTTATCGGAACTGGCGTAATGGGTTCCGCTATGGTCAAAAACTTGCTCAAAGCTGGCTTTACAGTCAATGTCTACAATCGTACAGCTAGCAAGGCCCAGGCTTTAACTAGCTATGGCGCTAATTTTTGTGCATCAATTAAAGATTGTGTCGAAGCAGTTGATGTTGTAATCACGATCGTTGGTTACCCTAAAAATGTTGAAAGTTGCTACAAAGAAATATTTAGCCACGCTAAAGAAGGCACTGTCTTAATCGATATGACAACGTCATCGCCAGCCTTAGCTAATACAATATATAAGACAGCCCAGGCTGCTAAGATGTTTGCCCTAGATGCACCTGTATCAGGTGGCGATATTGGCGCTATTAATGGTAAGTTGACGATCATGGTCGGTGGTGATGAAAATGTGTATCAACAAGTTTTACCTATTTTCCAAGCAATGGGAACGACCATTAACTACATTGGTCAAGCAGGTAGCGGTCAACATTGTAAAATGGCTAATCAAATTGCAATTGCGGGCAATATAGCGGGAGCTATGGAGGCCATCACCTACGCACTCAAAAATAAGCTTGACTATGATAGAGTCTATCAAGCTATTTCCAAAGGTTCGGCTGCTTCTTTCCAATTGGATTATGCTAGCAAAAAGATCAAGACCGATGACTACAAGCCTGGTTTCTTTATCAAGCATTTCATCAAGGATATGAAAATTGCCAAAGCTGAAGCTGACAGACAAAAGCTGTTATTGCCTGTCCTAGAACAAGTTCTCAAGCAATTTGAGGTCTTAGCAGATAAAGGTTATGGTGATTTAGGCACACAGGCTTTGTTCAAGTATTATCAGGAAAGCTGAACTAGACTGGATTTTGTATGTAATTTAAAGCAGACTCCCTCTTCACAATTTAAGTGATATGTACCCAGAATACTGGACACATATTTATGAACTAGGCTGGACACATGGATGCTATCCTGTATTGTACAGGAGGCATCCATTTTGTTTTTGCCTGAATTCTTTTATTATTATAGTAATCTATATATTCTTCAACTGCTTTTGAGAATTCTTCGAAGGAGGAATAATCTTTCTCATAGCCGTAATACATCTCATTCTTTAGTCTTCCGAAGAAGGTTTCCATTATACAGTTGTCATAACAATTACCTTTTCGCGACATAGACTGTACAATACCGTGTTTCTGTAAGGTATTTCTAAAATAGGCATGCATATACTGCCAACCTTGGTCTGAATGAAATATAAGCCCTTCAACAGATGGGAATTTTTCAAAAGCTCTATCCAGCATTCTTGATACCTGCTCAAGATTCGGGCTTGTTGATAAATTATATGAAATGATTTCATTCGTATTCATATCCAGTACTGGAGAGATATAGCATTTCCCCCATGAAAAATTAAACTGAGAGACATCTGTTGTCCATTTCTGCAATGGTGCTGTTGTACTGAAATCCCTATTTATTACATTATCAGCAATCTTACCTACTTCGCCCTTATAAGAATGATATTTTTCCTTTGGACGCTTACCAGCTAATCCTGCTTTATGCATAAGGCGTTGAACTCGCTTATGATTTATATGATATCCACGATTTAGTAATTCATGATAAATTCTACGAACACCATATCTATGCTTGTTTTTTTCAAATATTTCTCTAATAACAATCAGTAATTCTTCATTGCGATCAGCAACTACATCTGATTTGTTAATCTCAAAATAATAAGTTGATTTAGACATGCCAATAGCTTTTAAGAGATATTTTAATTGGTATCCTTTTTCACGGAGTTCTTTGATGATTGCTGCTTTTTCGCCTTGAGTTCCGCAGCCCATTTTTCGTGTCTCAAGGCGATTAATTTTTTTATTGCTTCATTCTCCGTTTTTAAGTATTCAGTTTCTGCTCTAAGACGAATTAATTCTTCACGTTCTGATGGGGTTAAATCAGTGGGTTTGGATTTCTTGCTCACGTTTGCTTCCTTCTTACTTTTTCTGCCTTTTTTGAGATTTAATCCTTCATACCCTTTAACTTTATATGTCTGAACCCATTTAGACAATAATCCACTATCAATTCCTGCACTAATAGCAACAGATTTTTGTGATTCACCAGCAAGTACACGAGCTACTAACTGATATCTACATTCAGCCGAACGTTCTTTACATGTAGTTGGATGCCGAAGAGAATCAAGACCATATATATCTGCAATTCTTGACCATTGTACAATTCTTTTTCTAAAATTCTTTTGACTTATACCTTCTGGTGTCTCAATCCACTGACCAGAGCGATATAGTTCTACAGCATTAAGTTTAAAAGCATAATCGTATTTCATACAAAACCCCTTTCACTGGTTGTGTCCAGTAAAAGGGGTACATATCAAAGTAAGAGGGAATTTTTTTGCTCTAAAAATAATGGATGCCCCTTAAATACAAGGAACACCCATCTTTACCAAACAAAAAACTCAACTAAAATTAGCTGACATCATTTCACCCAAAAACTAATTATTCAAGCACAACGCCCTTTTGCAAAATCACATTTCCATACAAAGCTGTTTCAGAACTTGTGATTATCAAATAAGCCTTACGTGCCTCTTCATAGAACTGAAAGCGCTCAACAAAACCAACTGCCTCATCTCCACGTTTGTCAACCTTAGCAACTTCAGCTTTAACAATATCCCAAATTGGAGTTTGAGCTGTATCGCCTGGAACTTTAGCCATCAAGCTTACTGGTTTTTCCACATAAGCATCTAGTGGCAAAACTTTTAAAACAGCACGCAATATATCTGGTACATTGTGACCATCCAAGTGTACAACATATGCATTCTTTCCAATTGATTCAGCTGGAAAATTACCATCAGCAATTACCAAGCGATCAGAATGGCCCATTTCACAGAGCCTCTTTAATAATTCAGGACTTAATATAGCGGGAATACCTTTAAGCATAAGATTATCTCCTCATCTATGACACCAAGAATGATGCATAATTCAGCATTAAGCCACCGATTTCTCATCGGTGGCCCAAACTTACAGTTTCAAAGCTTACTCATACAAGCATGGAGCGATCTTCTCGTCAGCCATATTCTCTGCGTTGTACCAGAGAGCGCCTGTATCAACATCTTTTACTTCTTCACCCTTAGCAGCAGCTACAGCCAACTTAACAGCTTGATAACCAATTTGCACTGGGTTTTGTGTAACAGCACCAGCAAAGAGCTTAGACTTAATAGCGTCTAACAACTTCTTACCAGCATCGAAACCAACAGCAACGACCTTGCCTTCACCAATCTTATCCAAACCTTCATTAGCTGTGATGATAGCATTAGCAGCAAATTCGTTTGAACCGTAAATAGCAATCAAATCTTGTTTCTCTAAAATAGCGGAAGCAACAGCTGCAGCATCAGCATCTTTAACTTCAGCTGGAATACCAACATCGATGATAAATTTAGCTCCAGCCTTCTCGTTCTTCAAGCTATCATGACCTTCAACTGAAACTTGATCTTTACCAAGTAATTCAACCATCTTATCAACGAAACCCTTTGTACGGGAAACAATTGATTGAGAGTTAGACTCTTGAGCAACAACACCAATACGAACTGGCTTATCGCTGTTCAATTTGTCTTTAATCAATTTATGCATTTCAACAGCAGCTAACTCACCAGCAGCCTTGTTATCTGTTGAAGCATTACCTTTAACAGCACCTTTTGGAGCATCTGGTACACCAGAGTCGAAACCAACGATTGGAATATTAGCTGACTGAGCGTTCTTAATTGAAGCCAATGAAGCCTTTGTATCCAACGCAGCTAAGCAAATAGCAGCTGGTTTCTTAGCAATAGCAGCATCCAAATATTCAATTTGTTGTGAAATTGCAGACTCATTATCTGGGCCTTGGAACGTGATATCAACTTTGAATTCCTTAGCAGCCTGATTAGCGCCTTGCTCAACAGCCTTCCAGAATTGGTGTTGGAAACCTTTAGCAATAACATCAATATGCATTGCCTTGCCATCAGTCTCTTTCTTTCCTTCAGTTGCATCTGCCTTCTTGGCTTCAGTAGCCGCTTCTTTTTTACTTTCAGTCGGCTTCTTTTCAGCTGGCTTTTGCTGACAAGCTGTCAACAAACCACTCATCATAGTGGTAACTAACAATAAAGCTGTTATGGCTTTCTTGCTTTTCATATAAATTCCTCCTTATATTTTCCCGATAAATTGGAGCAAATTAATTTATCGGTTAACATACCATTTAACTTGCTGCCAAGGCAGCATCCCCTTAAGTCCCTTATGGGAACTGTCTAAGCTAGCTATTCAGTTGAATTAGCTAGCTTAAAACATTAGTTTTTGCGTTTGCGGTTCAAAATATCCATATAAACAGCAAAGATCAAAATGAAACCTGTGATGAACAATTGATAGTGTGACTGTACACCGATATATGGGAAACCAATCTTCAGAACTGTCATTATCAAGACACCGATGATCGTACCAAAAACTGAGCCAGAACCACCGGCTAATGATGTACCACCGATAACTACACCTGCAATAGCATCCAATTCAAAGCCGTTACCCGTATTAGGCTGAGCAGTAGTGAAAACTGCAACATAAGCCAAACCAGCAAATGCTGTAAAGAAACCAGTAATCACATAAGCTAGGCACTCATACTTAGCAACGTTGATACCTGAAAGGCGTGTGGCTTCTTTGTTAGAACCAATTGACAAAATATAGCGACCAACTTTAGTACGTTTCAGAATGATACCCATAACCACTGCTAAAATAACTAACAGCACAAAACCAGTTGGGAAATTCTTAGGTAAAATTCCACCTTCACGTGTAATCATGAACAACTCACGGAACCAAGCACCTTCACTATCACCTTGTGGGAATGAAATAGTCTTTGTCTTTGAAACAATTGAGCCTAGGCCACGCGAAATCATCATCGTACCAAGTGTCGCAATAAAAGCTGGCAAGCCAAACTTGGAAACTAAGATACCATTAGCTAAACCAAATAACGATCCAACTAGTAAGGTAACAACAATAACCCAGAACATTGGAAGTCCAGCTTCCATCAAAGTACCACTGATCAATACAGAACAGATAGCAACTGTACCAATTGACAAGTCAATACCACCTGTACAGATGACGAACGTGACACCGATTGCCATAAATGCAACATAATAAGCTGATTTAGCAATATTAGTGAATGTTGTAGGTTGCATAAACTTAGGTGTAATCATTGCAAAAGCAGCACAGATTACGATCAATGCAATCACTACGACAGCTTGCTGATTAGAAAAAATCTTTTTTAACTTATCTTTCATATAAGTAACACTCCTTAGCATTGGTCGCTGCTTCCATTATCACTTCTTGACTTGCATCTTCGATATTTATGATCTTAGTCAAGCGACCCTCACACATTACCGCAACGCGATCACTCATACGCAAAATTTCGGGTAATTCTGAGGAAATCATGATGATTGATTTACCTTGTTTAGCTAATCTATCCATCAAATGATAAATTTCACTCTTGGCACCTACATCAATGCCACGTGTTGGCTCATCAAAAATCAAAATGTCAGCATCTTGGCAAAGCCATTTAGCAATAACAACTTTTTGTTGATTGCCACCAGAAAGTTTTCTGACCATCTGTTTAACTGATGGCGTCTTTGTTTTAAGCTCAGTTACATACTTCTCAGAAACATCTTTTGTCTTTTGACTATTGACAAAAATGCCTTGCATGAACTTATCAATTGAAGCCATAACTGTATTGTCTTCAATTGTCTTATCGACAACCAATCCAAAGCGTTTACGATCTTCAGATAAATAACCAATACCTGCTTTAACAGCATCAGCAGGTGTATTAATTTTGACTTTCTTACCGTTTACGTAAATATCACCTGAATCTCGCAAATCAGCTCCAAACAAAATTCTAGCCATTTCTGTACGCCCTGAGCCCATCAAGCCAGCAACGCCAAGGATTTCGCCCTTTTTCAAATTGAAAGATACGTCCTTAACAAACTTACCCCGATTAAGTTTTTCACAACGTAATACCTCTGGTGCATCTTTTGCCACCTGTGAACAGGTCTTTGGCTCAGTATAAATTGCACGACCAACCATCAATTTGATTATGTCTGCTTTTGTGCAACCTTCAGTATCGAGTGTACCGACATATTCGCCATCACGCATAACAGTTATCCGATCAGAAATCTGTCCAATCTCATCCATTCTGTGTGAAATATAAATAATACCTACACCCTTTTTCTTCAAATCACGAATAACTTTGAATAATTCCTCAATTTCAGCATCTGTCAAAGCAGCTGTTGGCTCATCAAAAACAATTATTTTTGCTTGTTTACTGATTGCCTTAGCAATTTCAACCATCTGCTGCTTACCAACAGTTAAATCACCAATTTTTTTATATGGATCAATTTCTATATGTAATTTTTGGAAAAATTCAATAGCATATTTAGACATCTGCTCGTCATTGATGAAAATACCGTTCATCACCTCATGACCAATAAACAAATTTTGAGCAACTGTCAGATCACTCATCATATTAAGTTCTTGGTGAACAATAGCTATGCCTGCTTTTTCTGACTCTTTTGGCCCATTATATTCAACTTGCTGCCCCATATATTCAATCGTTCCGCCATCTTTTTTATAGATACCGGTAAGGATCTTCATCAGCGTTGATTTACCTGCGCCATTTTCCCCTACGAGTGCTACAACTTCTCCTGCTCCAAGCTCTAAATATGCATTCTTTAAAGCTTGCACACCTGAAAAATATTTTTCAATATTCTTCATCCTTAGAATCGCATCTGCCATAGCTTCCCCCCTCTTCTTTACTACCGACAAAATCTACGCATTATGCCTATTATTTCTGTCCATAATGCTTAAATTTTTCCAGCATCAACTCCATCTCAGAATCAGGTAAAACAACTGGATTACCAATCGCACGTGCCTTGCAATAAATCTCAGCACAATACTCAAGTTCATCAATAATATTGAATGCGTTTTTTAAATCCTGAGCGCCAGCAATAACACCATGGTTAGCTAAAATAGCTGCACGGCGACCCTCCATTGCTTTCGCTGCATTCATAGCTAACTCATGTGTACCATATGTCGCATATTCAGCAACACGTACATCTTTACCAGCAACTGCAATCATGTAATTTGTAGCTGGCAATCCTTGACGTAGGCAAGCTAAAACTGTACTCCACATTGTATGAGCATGTATAACAGCATTAAATTCAGGACGCGTACGATATAAATTTAGATGCATTTCCCACTCAGATGTTGGAACACGGTTACCTTCGATGATATTGGCATCTATATCGGTAACAACAATATCTTCAACTTTAATTTCGTGGAAACTAATTCCAGATGGAGTTAAGCAAACATAACCGCTTTTTCGATCATAATAGCTCAGGTTACCACCTGTTCCCTTGGTTAATTTGGTATCAAACAATTTTTTGCCGTATTCGATTAACTCCAACTTAATATTTTCTAACATATAATTTTCCAATCTTTTAAAATTGCCGACAGGGGGCACCCCTTATCTCCCCCTGTCAGCTTGGGGAGTAAATAAACTTTATTTAAAATTGCTTGTTAAAAACAATTTAATTTATCTGTACATTGGTCCGTAGAATTCGCAAGCTCTGAAATCTTGACCCTCTAAGTCCTTCGTGCCAAAGCCATTGAATGTATGTGGACGATAGATACGTTCTTTTTCAACGTTATGGAATACAACTGGAATACGTAACATTGAAGCTAATGTGATCAAACGATCGCCAACGTGACCATATACTGTTGCGCCGTGGTTAGCACCCCATTTAGCCATCATGTCATAAACAGTTGGAGCTGTATCCTTATTCAAAATTGGCGCAAACCAAGTTGTTGGCCATGTCTTATCTGTTCTGTCATCCAAAATCTTGTGAATCTCATCATCAATCTTGCATGTATAGCCTTCAATAACCTGCAATGTAGGTCCAACACCTTCAACCATGTTGCAACGAATCATTGTAGCTGACATTTCAGCATTAGTACGGAAGTGAGATGAATAACCGCCGCCACGGAAGTACTCATAGTTAGCACGGCACCAGTCTGTAGCATCCAAGCAAGCTTGCACGTCCTTATCGGTCATATTCCACCATTCTTTCATGCAACCTTCGCCCTTTTCATTCTTAGCAGCGCCAGAACCATCCAAGCAGCTAGCACCAGAGTTGATCAAATGGATGATACCATTCTTAGAAACGCCAGTTAATTCTTTACCTGTTACGCGCTTAACAGATTCTGGTGACCAGTAAGTACGAACATCAGAGAAAATAGCAGCTTTGTTTGTAACTAACATACCAAACAACATTGAAATACAGTTAAATGTATCGTTTTCTGTAGCAAATGGTACAGGGGCACGCTTGCCATTCCAGTCAAAGCTTGTAGCCATGATAGCTTCTGTAAAGTCAGCATTTGGCAACCAGTCTGTCCACATTCTCTGACCTTGGAAGCCACCAGCAATTGCATTACGGCCCAATGACTCTTCGATCCAGCCCATTTCAGCTAACTTAGGATTACCGAACAAAATATCGCGTACAACCATAGCATGCTTAACTGTGAAGTCCCATTGCTCTTCTTCCTTGATATAACGGCTCTTCTTAATAATTTCAGCCAACTCTTTGCCTTGGTTGATATCCATACCAACTTTACAATTCTTCTCAACCCAAGCACGAGCCTTCTTAAATTCTTCATGGTCATAAATACCCAAGGTGATACGGCGTAAAACTTCAGTCATATCAACCCATTCAGTACGCATACCCAAATACTTCTGCAAGAAATCAGAATTGACTTGTGAACCAGCGATACCCATTGCGATACCACCGATATTAACGTATGAACGATTACGCATCACGCCAACAGCAACAGCGGCTCTTGCAAAATCAAGAATTTTCTTTTCAACGTCAGGTTTGATTGTACGATCATCTTTGTCCTGCACATCATGACCGTAAATTGAGAAAGCAGGTAAGCCACGTTGAGCATAAGCAGCCATAACTGATGCCAAATAAACAGCACCTGGACGCTCTGTGCCATTGAAGCCCCAAACAGCTTTGATCGTCAATGGATTGAGATCAATTGTCTCCATGCCATAGCACCAGCAAGGAGTAACACTCAATGTAGCAACAACGTTCTTTGTAGAGAAATATTCTTCACAAGTAGCAGCTTCCTTAGCTCCACCAATTGTGCAAGGTGAAATAATACACTCAACAGGTTCACCATCCGGATAACGCAGTTTGCTTTCAATTAAAGCTTTTGCGCTTGTTGCCATACCCATACATTGTTCTTCCAATGATTCGCGTACACCGCCTCTACGGCCGTCGATAATAGGTCTAATACCAATTCGTGGATGATTCATAATACTTCTCCTTATGTATTTTTAGGTTTGCACCTTTTATTTACTTATTTGGACTTTACATCCTTGTTAACTAAAATATTTAATTACCTTTGGCGTAATAATGATGAATATTGCTGAGATGTTCAGATAGCTTACGTCCTTCAGCTAAACTCTTAATTGCACCGACTGCTTGCAACTGAACAATAATATTGCCTAGTGCTGATGCTTCTTTCGGCCCAGCAATCACCTCCACACCGATTTTATTGGCAATCAACTGACAAAGATAACTTGACTGTGAGCCGCCGCCAATCAAATGCAATCGCTTAAACGACTTACCTGTCAACTTAACTAAGTTATCAATACTCGTCTTGTACTTAGCAACCAAACTACTATAAATAACACCGAAATAGTCAAAACTATTTATAGGCAAATTGCAGCCATTAGCTTGCAAAGCTTGATCAATAGCTTGTTTAGCTTTTACATTTGCTTGGCCAAACACTGGCTGATCAATATCAAAGCATGGATATGACTCTGTATGATTACTAACATGTTCTGTAATTGCATTGAAACTAATTGGCTGTCCTAAAGCAGACTCTAATTGTTTTTTGTACTGTTCAAGCAAATATAAACCAGTGATATTTTGTAAGAGTAGCGGCTGCCCATTAACCCCAAGTTCATTCGTTAAATTTGCTGCTTGTACCTCATCTGTCAAATAAGCATGCTCTACACATGCACCTAACAATGACCATGTACCACACGACAAGAATAAGCACTCATTGTCATTAACAGCTTCGGTCAACAAAACAGCACCAGCTGTGTCATGCCCTGCAACATTAACCACCTTTATGTCAAATTCTCTTAGTTCTGGCAGCAAACTTGTTTTGGTGCTACCAACAAAACAGCCAGCTTCTAGGCATTCAGGAATTAGATTTTCATTCAAAGCGAAAGCACTGAAGATTTTCGATTGCAAATTCTTATCTGCTAAATTTAGCATCTGCGTTGTTGACAATATACTAGCTTCAGTAGACATGTTACCAGTCAAAAAATATTTGACCAAGTCAGGCATCAATAAAATCTTTTTTGCCTTAGCAAATAAATCTGGTGATAATTCACGCAAAGCTAAAATTTGGAATAAAGAGTTAATACTGGAAATCTGATTACCTGTCAATTTGAACAGCTCAGACAATGTAAACTTTTCTTTACAAATATCAATGCCTAATTGGTGCTTATCATCACGATAAGTAATTGGCGTATCAAGCAATTGACCATTCTCACCGATCAAGCCAAAATCAACACCCCATGTATCTATACCGATGGCTGAAATCTCCGAAGCGTATTTAATAATTGTTTCAGAAATTGCCTTGATTAATACATCCCATTGCCAATACCAACGTCCGCTCTCACAAACCATATGGTGTGCTTGGCGCATAACCTCACGTGTTTCCAATTTGCCATCAACAACATAGGCTAATATACCTCGAATCGAAGTAGCACCCATATCAATCGCTAAAACCTTTTTCACGTGTAGTTCCTCCTAAATGATTACCGAACAGTCAGTTGGCTAAGTGATAAATTGTTAACTTAACTGTGCACAATATAGCATATCGCACTAATTTTGAGTGGCTTTGATGGAAATATTGATGCAATTTCACATCCAGAATCAAATTAAATCACTTTTGTTCAAATAAGTTCATTTATCTAATGATTTTCACCGTAAATTTGGAGTTTTAGAACCTAAAATATTTGCCGAAATTTAGATATAACAAGTGATTGCTTATTTAAGTATGAATTAAATAAACTAAAAATAGTTATTTTGATTTATTTTGGTTGTGTCAAATTAAATTTTGGATTTACTGTTATTTCCGCTAACAAATTAGACGAAAACAAGTGCTAAAATAAATGTTTATTGTATAATATACAGATAAATGAAGGAGTTATATCATAATGCTGACTATTAGACAGAAAAAAATAATTCGCTTATTAGAAGATAACAGCGGTTCAGCTAGCATTGACGAGATGTTAAATCATCTATATATCTCTAAATCAACGCTTCGACGTGATCTTATCAATTTAGAAAAAGCTAGTATGGTTCAACGTTTTCATGGTGGTGTCGGCTTAATAGAAAGCGGCGCTATGGAATCACCAATCAGCAAACGCAGAATGCAAAACCTAGCCAAAAAGTCCTATATAGCCCACGTTGCCAGTCGCTATCTACATGACAATATGGTCATTTTTCTAGATTCATCTTCAACAGTCAACGAACTGTGCCCGATTATACGCCAATTTAAAAATATAACAATTGTAACTAACGGTATTAATATTGCTGAGCAACTAAACTTTTATCAAAGTATAATTTGCTATATTTGCCCTGGTGTCATTAAGCACAAAAGCTTATCTATAGTCGGCCAATATGCAATCGACTTTATTAAAAATTTCACTGCTGATGCTGTTTTTATGTCCAGTAAAGCCATCAACAAAAACGGCATTTTTGAGGGTGACGATGCACAGGCTTTAATCAAACGCACCATGATGAGCCAAGCAATCAAAACATATTTGCTCTGTGATGATAGCAAACAAGAATCTAGCGGTTTTTTCAAACTCGACGATTATAAAGCTATTGATACCTTGATCACCAATTATCCTTTAGAACCAGAATTGAGCAAAATAATTAACGAACAAGGCTGTCAGATTATAACAACATAAGCATTATTGTGCTATAACTGACAACCTTATTAATCGTCTAGTAATGCTTTATCAAGCGTTATATTTTTGAAAATAATAACCAGCGCCAAGCAAATTAGCGTCATTGCCATAGTAAGCTGTTACTATCTTCGGCTTTAACGGGCTGCGCTGTCCATATTGCAAAATCTCGTCCATCGCGGCATTGATGTTATGTACAAGATCAGGTTTGGCTGCTATACCGCCACCAATAATAATTAATTCCGGATCCAAAATGTATTGCAAATTATAGATACCAAGAGCTAGATAATGATACAACTTATTAACAGCTAATATGGCCTCTCTATCACCTTTTTCAGCCAAATCAAACGCTTCTTCACCACTAAGCTCTTTACCCTTCTGTTTAGAAAGGTAACGGGCCATATGTACAGCTGATCCCAACTTAGCTAACTCATTATGCCCATCAACCAGCATCATACCAAATTCACCTGCAAAGTTATGGCTACCACTAATAATCTCTCGGTTATAAACTACGCTGCCACCAATACCTGTGCCAATCACTAACATCAACAAATTCTTAATGCAGCGACATTCAGGTTGGTTCATTTCCGCCCAACAAGCACAATTAGCATCATTTTCAAAGCTTAATGGCAATTTGACCAAGGCTGATATCTCACCTAAAAAATTAGGTTCATGAATATAATAAAGTGAACTTGCGCCCTCAACTCTACCACTCACCTGATTAGGAATACCTGGAACACTGAAAGCAACTCCTGTTATGTCAGCATAAAGGCGGTAATTATTTACGCTTTCAACAATTGCTTTCTTTAAGCCTTCCCAGCTATCTGGTGTAGCAAAGCTTTTTTTCAAGCTAAGATTGCCAGCATCCCATAAAGCTGTTTTCACGCTTGTACCACCTATATCAATCGTCAATAACATAAATTAAAGCTCCTCTTGCATATAGTCAGCCTCAGCTAACGATAATTCCAATGTTAAGGCCAATTCCTGACTAAATTCAGTCGGGAATGTTACGATGTAACAAGGGTCGCCCTCTAATGTTTTGGTCTGTTTAACTTGTGCTTTAACTGATCCTAACATTTCAGTTGATAAATTTAGCCATTTAGCATCTGTAAGATTGTTAGCGATATTAGGAATATCAACGCTACTGCCCTTTAAATTTTGCGGTGCAAAGAAAGTTATATACAGCTTGTGTGTGCGAGCTGTGAAGCAATAATTAGGCACTTCATAAACATACAAAGGCAACGTCTTTGTAGCATAAATACTATCAGCAGCTCGCTTAAGCCATTTACCAGCTTTATCTAGCTCTTTCACACAAGCAGCTGGAATTTTACCACTTCCATCAGGCCCTACATTCAACAGATAATTACCACCACGTGCTACAACTCTTAAAAGTTTATGCACAACAGTTTCAGCACTTTGCCAATTGTGGTCATAATATTTGTAGCCCCAACTATCATTCATAGTGCCTGCTACTTCCCATAATTTTTCAATTGGATGCGAAGGAATACGATTGTCTTGCGTACTCAAGAAATCACTTTGGCCATGCCCGATTCGGCCACTAATCAAACAATTAGGTTGAATTTTTTTAACAGTTTCACGTAATTCTTTACTTTGCTCTAATGTCATACCCATAGGCGTGTCAAACCACAACATGCCAAGTGGGCCATAATTAGTCAAAAGTTCTTTCACCTGTGGCAGGCATTTGCCGTAGAAATAACGTTCAAACTGCTTTTGACTATTATCATGATAAGCGCGATATCCATCTTTATCATCCCAATCTTGCGCTTGAGAATAATACAAGCAAAATATCAAATCATATTTGTGACAAGCTTCCGATAATTCTCGCACAAAGTCACGCTTACAGGGACTTGCCTTTACAGAATTGTAGTCACTCACTTTTGAATCATAGAGCGCAAAACCATCATGATGTTTGCTTGTTAAACAAACATAACGCATGCCCCACTCTTTTGCCTTTTGACAAATCTCATCGGCATTAAAATTAGTTGGATTAAATTTTGAAGCTAAAGCACGATATTCACTTAAGGGTATATCAGCATTATTGAGTATCCATTCAGCTAAGCCACGCGTCCGCTCACCTTTATATTCACCTGCCAGTAACGAATACAAACCGAAATGGATAAATAAACCATATTTTGCCTGTGTAAACCAATTTTCTGGGTAATTTTTCATCACACTACCAACTTTCTATCAGCCTTTGACAGAGCCAATCATCATGCCCTTAACAAAATGCTTCTGCACTAATGGATAAATTATGAGAACAGGTAATGAAGCAATCACAATCGTAGAATATTTCAACAAATCCGTTATGCCTTGCTTGGCAATTAATTGCTCAACATTCGTAATCATCGTCGGGTCAACTGTGTTCAAGACTAATAATTGACGCAACTTGATCTGTAATGGCTCAAGATTTGGATTATTGATAAACAACATGGCGTTGAAATACGAGTTCCATTGACTGACACCATAATACAAGGAAAGCACCGCAATAATTGGCTTACTTAAAGGTAAAACTATCCGCCAGAAATAACTAAATGGTGTGCAACCATCAATCGAGGCAACCTCGTATAAATCATTTGGAATTTGATTTTGAATATATGTGCGCGCAATCATCAAGTTCCATACTGAAATAGCATTTGGAATCACCATAGCCCAAATTGTATTATCCATATGCAAAGCATTAACTAACAAGTAAAGCGGTACGATACCACCACTTATGATCATTGTAACCATGAACAAAATAGATAATGCCTTACGTGCTCTAAATTCACGTCTTGACAAAGCATAGGCTGCCAACATCGTCATAGAAATGTTAATCGTTGTACCTAACACAAGATAAATCAACGAATTTCTAAAGCCCAGCATGATTGGTTGATACTTCAAAACAGCTTCATAACCTTTAAATGTAGGATTAACAGGGAAAATGGAAACTTTACCTGCAATAACAGCTTGCGGATCACTAAAAGAAGCTGCTATAACATGCAACAGTGGTAAGAGAATAATAGCTGTAAATATGATCAATACAGTATAAATAAAGATCATAAGCAAGCGATCGCTGAAACTATCATGAATATTTTTACGTTTAAACAAATTCATCTTAGCCCTCCTACCAAATTGACGTGTCTGTCAAGCGCTTAGACAAATAATTAACTACAACAAATAGCAACAAGCTAACAATTGAGTTAAACAAACCAACTGCAACACCGTAACTGTAATTACCTTGTTGCACAGATACTTTATACAGATAGGTTGAAATAATCTCTGAAGTTGAAGCATTAACACTATTACCCATCAAATACGCTTTTTCAAAGCCAATACTCATGATTGAGCCAACATTGAAAATCAGCATCATAACAATAGTTGGTGCAATACTTGGTAAATCGACATGAATGATACGTTGGAAGCGAC
Source organism: Amygdalobacter nucleatus (assembly GCF_029167365.1). Lineage (NCBI taxonomy): Bacteria > Bacillati > Bacillota > Clostridia > Eubacteriales > Oscillospiraceae > Amygdalobacter > Amygdalobacter nucleatus. The sequence goes on along the minus strand of NZ_JARFNM010000001.1, from coordinate 732,995 downwards.
TTGCGCCATCTACTAAAGCAGCTTCCTGCAATTCTTTGCTCACGCCAGCTAAAGCAGCAATGTAAATAATTGATGAGTAACCCATATTCTGCCAAACGCTAGACCAAACATAAAGATGTGGGAATACATTAGGATCGCCAAAAAAGTTAATCGGTTTGCCGCCTAAACTTTGAATCACCTGGTTAAAAATACCGCTTCTTAAATCCATCAAGCTCATCATCATACCGACCATAACCACAAGTGAAATGAAGTATGGCGCATATGTGATCATTTGCACAGCTTTTTTGAAACGTTTATTACCTACCTCATTGATAAACAAAGCCAAAATTATCGGTAATGGGAACCCTACAATCAGCGAATATACACCTAGTCTTAAGGTATTAATAATTGTACGCATACCATAAGGTCCGAACAAAAACTGCTTAAACCATTTAAGGCCAACAAATTGACTACCAAAGATACCCTGGGCTGGCGAATAGTTATTAAAAGCTAAAAATACACCTGCCATAGGAATATAACAAAAAACGATCAGCCAAATAAGTGGCAGAGCAATTATTGCCCAAAATTGCCAATTATAATTTTTGTAACGTGGTCGTTTACTAAGTAATAATGTTCGGCCTGTCTTCATGTTGTCAGTTCCTATCGCCGCCATATTTTTCCTTTCCAGCAAATTGCTTCACCTTTACTAAAATGAGCGCCCGCCCGATACTAGGCGGACGCTCGGGGGAGTTAATTAATATGAAGCGCTATATCATTTCTGATTAGCACGATCATAAGCTGTTTGTGATAATTTGATCAGAGTTGGTAAACCAACATTTTCAAAGCCTTTTACATATGTATCCCAAGCTGCATCATCATTAGGATCTTGTACACCACGAATAAAGGCTGCGCGATTTTCTTCAAGATACTTCTTAACGTCAACTGTAACTTGGTTCAATTGATCAGTTTCTTCTGAAGTAAATTTCAAAGTTGGCAAAACATCATAGTCCTTGCTTGGATCTTGCGCAAATGGTTCACACTTTTCTTTTGATTCGATGAACAACAATTTTTCCAAACCAGCAGCACTCTTAATATCAACATCATTATCAGTAGCCTGGCCGAAACGTGTCTTCTCTGTAGCAAAGTTGATACCAACATCTTGCCAGTCATGATTTTGTGGATCTGATGAATATTGGTTAATAATCTCGTAAAGAGCTTTGCTACCATCTAAGCCTTGCTTACCTTCTGGATTAAGTTTCCAGTCCTTGTCCTTTTCAGAACCAAACTGCATGCTTAAATAGCCTTCCAGAGTATAGAAGTAGTCTAACCAACGTAAAGCTGCTACAGGATTCTTACAATCTTTAGTTAAGACAAATTTGTTCTCAGCAATACCGTCATAGCGGAAGAATGTTGCATGTTGCTGGCCTTGAGGTCCTTTAATAGGTTCGATAACACGATATGCTGCATATGCTTCTGGCTTAGCATTAACATCATAAGCATCTGAAATTGTACCGAATGGAGCAAATAGAACAGGCTCACCCTCATTATTCATCAATTTACGATAATTATCAGCTGTCTGTGTAAATGCACTATCATCAATTAAACCCTCTTTAAATAATTGATGCATATACTTCAAAGCCTCACGATATTCAGCTGTTGTCGCAATTGATTCAACTTTTTTGTCCTTGCTCAAAACAAGCTTACCATTGTATGTACCTGGATCCAAAATGAAAGCATTGGTAATCCAATCATAGAATTGATGACCCCAACCATCAATTGAACCAGACATTGGGATACCTTTAGGATTAGCTTGCTTGTAAGCTTTCATGACTTTCATTAATTCATCAGTTGTTTTAGGAACTTTCAAGCCTAATTTCTCAAGGTGCTTCGTATTAACCCACATTTTGTTACGGAACTTGCAATGATAGCAATCATTGATAGATGGTAAACCATAGATATGGCCATCAGATTGTGTAATCTGGCCCCAAATTTCAGGTCTCTCCTTAACATAAGCCATGAAATTAGGCATATTCTCTTTAATTAAGTTCTCTAAAGGTAATAGCAAGCCCTCAGAAACGCCATATTTAGCAACTTTTGGTGTAGAAAATAAGAAGGCATCTGGTAAAGGCTTTTTGGACATCATGAGGTTGATCTGTTCATCAGCTGTATCCATATTGACAGTCTGATAAGTCCATTTGATATTCGTCTTGTCTTCAATAAACTTGGAGAAATCATTTGTCGTGAAATCTGTAACATTCGGCATTGATAAGCGAACCATCGACATTTCAATTGCTTTGTCACTGATTGGGTATGTTCCAACCTTGCTTAATGAGCTAGCAGCTTGACTTGCATCAACCACTTTATCATTTTGCTTCTGCCCTCCACAGCTAACCAACGTCAAAGTAAAACTACCTGCTAAGAGCATAGCTAAAAACTTGCGCCCCATTTGTTTCATAGTTACTTCCCTTAACCCTTTCTAGTGCTAAGTGCAATTTTGGCTTTAACAAATAAAACTTTAAAAAGCTAAATCTTTTCATTGCTCTTTTGCACATTTAATTATGGTTTTTACAAGCAAAATATAGCATATTTGCACTAGCGCTTATACATTTTGGAGTGCAAATAGGCTTTATGAAAGATAAAATCTATGCATTTAGCCAATTTTGTTCAAATTTCTTCAATATCCCAAACAAAACCAAGCAACGCCATATCCTAAAAGTAAGTAAAGCCATATTTCGCAATTTGCAAATTGAGTGCTAAGATTATCTGACCAATTTAACGAGGATAAATTATGAGCATTTTAACCGTATCGGATCTTTCTATCTCTTTCGCTGGCCGGTCTATCTTAGAGAACGTGTCTTTTCGTCTATTAAGCGGTGAACACGTTGGTTTGGTTGGTGCTAACGGCGAAGGCAAAAGTACATTTCTTAAACTAGTCACGGGCCAAAGCTTGCCAGATCAAGGCAAAATCGAATGGTGTAACCGTATAAGCTGGGGCTATCTCGACCAATACGCCCTACTCGATCCCAATCAAAGCATTATGGCTGTGCTGCAATCAGCTTTTAGTGAATATTACAAATTGGAAAAAGAGATGCTCGCTGACTACGATAAAATGGCTAATTGTAGTGAAGCTGAGATGAATAAGTTGCTTTTAGATGTTGGCGAAATTCAAGATTTGCTTGAGCATAGTGGCTTTTATAGCCTCGATGCCAAAATCAAAGAAATTGCTAACGGGCTTGGCCTTTTAGATTTAGGTTTAGATCACAAAATTGGCGAGCTTAGCGGCGGACAACGCACAAAAGTTCTCTTAGCCAAATTGCTTTTACAAAATCCCAAAATTTTGATCTTGGACGAGCCGACTAACTTCTTAGATGCTGAGCATATCAGTTGGTTACAAGGCTTTTTGCAGAACTACGAAAATGCCTTCATTTTAGTCTCGCACGATACTGATTTTATGAATGCTGTCGTCAATGTTATATACCATGTTGAACAAGGCCGTTTAACACGCTATACAGGCGATTATGACAATTACTTGCGTATGGCTGAAATCAACAAGCAAAAACAACTGCAAGCATACAACAAGCAGCAAAAGGAAATTGCGCAATTGGAAGATTTTATCGCCCGCAACAAAGCTAGAATTGCAACTAGAAACATGGCGCAATCAAGACAGAAAAAGTTAGCCAAAATGGAAATGGTTGAAAAACCTAAAGAGCAAATTAAGCCAAGTTTCAGTTTTCAAAGTGCGCGTACACCGGGTAAAATCGTAATTGACGTCAAAGATCTAGTCATCGGTTATACTTCACCTTTAACAAGGCCGCTTAATTTTCAAATTGAACGAAATGAGAAAATTGCAATTAATGGTACTAACGGTCTTGGCAAAACTACACTTCTAAGAACATTGCTCGGTGAATTAAAGCCTTTAAGCGGTTCAGTCACGCTTGATCAGTTTGTTGAAAGTGGCTTTTTTGAACAGGAAGATGAAGGCGAAGCTATAAGCGCTCTTGATGAGTTATGGGCCGTTTATCCCCATGCGACGAATCAGGAAATTAGAGCCATGTTAGCCAGATGTGGCCTGACTAAACAGCATATTGAAACTATGATGTTTGCTTTGAGCGGTGGTGAAAAAGCTAAAGTGCGTTTAGCTAAGATCATGAACAAACCTTGTAATCTCTTGCTATTAGATGAGCCGACTAATCACTTAGATGTTATGGCCAAAGCTGAATTAGCTCGGGCTTTGCAGGCTTACAAAGGCACGATTGTTCTCGTTTCACACGATCCAACTTTCTATTCGGGGTTTGTGAACCGCGTGCTTAATATTGAAGATTACACCACAAAATTAATTTAGCCAAATATGACAATAACAAATATTGACAGTCATAAATTTTAACGTTTACAATTCTGTTTGTGATAATTTACAAAAGTCAGCCAGCTTGTGCAGATTTAGATCGATAGAACTGGGGTTGTGATATGTATACAAAGCAAAAAGCTGGTGCGTTTCTAGTCAGTGCATTTTTGCTCTTTGCAATAATTTTAGGGCAAACGAGCTTGGCTACTAATACGCCAAATAGCACAACTGAGTCAACAGTTACAAGCAGCATGAATGATCATGAAACTAACCAAACTTCTGTAACTGCTATCGTTTCTGAAAGTCAAACAAGTAAACAAACAGCTACGCAAGAAACAAGCAAGACAACTTCCAATGAATTCAAAGTTGATTTGCCTGAAAAGGCGGCAACCTAGCTTTTCCTATCATTCTCTTAATCATTTTTATTGTAGGTGGCATTATTATTTGGCGTAAATTGCGGAAATATTTTAGAGATTAAGTATTGTCATTTGGCATAAAGTGAACTCTGTATCGCCCTTATCAGTTAAGCTATAAAGTCGATATTTTTATGTGTGAACAAGGCATACTCAAATTACAACAGACTGCTTATGTTAAATTAGTGGCCAATGGAAGGAGCTTTCAACTTGTATACCAGTCTTTTACTGTTCGTCATCTATTTAACCTTTATCAGTCTAGGCCTGCCCGATTCACTTCTAGGTGCAGCTTGGCCATTAATCTACCCTAGTTTCGCTGTACCTGTTTCCTATGCTGGGCACTTATCTATGCTTATTTCTTTGGGCACAATTATTGCCAGTTTTCAAAGTGAGCGTTTAACAAGAATTTTAGGCACGGTCAAAATCACAACCATCAGTATTGGTTTAACTGCGCTTGGTTTGCTTGCATTTGCCTTTAGTCGCAATTTTTATCATTTAATCCTTGCTACAATTCCTTACGGCCTTGGCGCAGGTAGCATCGATGCTGCTCTCAACAATTATGTCGCTCTCCACTACAAAAGCGCGCACATGAGTTGGTTACACTGTATGTGGGGTGTTGGTGCCTCAATTGGTCCTTGTATATTAGGTATGGCCCTAGCTAATAAGCAATCGTGGCAAAGTGGTTATCGCATAATTGCTTACATTCAAATCGCCTTGGCTGTAATTGTCGCTATAAGCACACCGCTTTGGCACAAGCAAGCTGAGCTTACTGCCAATTTAGCCTCAGCCTCTAACTCAAATACAAGTCAGCAAGCTGACATGCAAACTGATAAACAAGCTACAAATACCAACCAAGCTAATAACTCAGTACAAGCAAAAGATGCAACGCAAGCTGAAAGCTCACCGAAACAGCAAGCAAATACAAAGCTACTTAGTTTACGCGATGTTTGGCAACTAAGGGGTGCTAAAGCTACTTTGCTCACCTTCTTCTGCTATTCAGCAATGGAACATTGTACGGGTTTATGGGCAAGTAGCTATCTAGTGCTTAAGCTAGGTTTGGGAGCTAATTTGGCTGCTACTTATGCCAGCCGTTTTTTTCTAGGTATAACTATTGGGCGCTTTATAAGTGGTTTTATCAGTTTCAAATTAGACGACAAGCAACTCATTCGCTTAGGTCAGAGCATAGTTACGCTCGGCTTATTAATGTTGATGTTTGCAAATAGCGCAATTTTAGCCTTGATTGCTCTAACTATAGTTGGTTTAGGTTGTGCGCCAATTTATCCAGCCATCATTCACGCAACACCAAGTCATTTTGGCAAAGAGCGCTCACAAGCTTTAATCGGCATGCAGATGGGCTGTGCATATATTGGTAGCTGTCTGATGCCGCAAGTTTTCGGCTTCTTGTCCAAAGCTTTGACCATTGGCTTCTATCCTTATTTTCTTGCTATTTTTCTAGTCATCATGTTAATAGCGCATGAAACACTCAACAAACAGCTAAATTAGTACTTTATTTCCCCTGTTTTTAGGGACTATAATGATTTAGAAAAAGCAAAGAAAGTATGGGTTAAACATGCCTTTAATACAGATGGATAATAATTCCAAACTAAGTAGCAAACAGTATTACATCAATTTGATCATTGTCGCTATTTTTACCGGATTAATAATCTCAGGCTACAAATTAGCAATCAGCTTTGTGAGCAAAAACATGCGACTTTTACTTACATTCTGTAAGAGCCAAGCAGGCGGCTTCATTTACTTCCTAGCTAGCTTTTTGCTCCTAGCCTTAGTGGTCCAACTTTTAACCAATTTGGACAAATTCAGCACCATGGGCTCTGGTATTCCTGTAATTTACGGTCTACTCAACAACAAATGGACTGTTAAATGGCAAACAGCTTTACCAATTAGATTCATCACAAGCAGCTTAACAGTTGGCTCTGGTTTGACTCTCGGCCGTGAAGGTCCTTCCGTCCAATTAGGCGGCTTAGTTGGCGAAGCTGTTTCAAAAATTCAGTCAGTCAAAGATGAATCTGCCTACAAGGACTATGTTTCAGCTGGCTCTGCCTCAGCTTTGGCCGTTGCCTTCAATACACCTTTAGCTGGTGTAGCTTTCTATATTGAAGAGTTAGCCAAAAAGATCAACAAGCAGGTATTCCTCACTTCTACTTTGACAGTTCTAATTGCTGTAACAGTCAGTAATTTCATCTTGCCAAATCAGCCAACATTGTTGAATGTTCCGCATTTCCCCGCTTTATCAGCTAATTATTACCTTTTCGTGATTGGTTTAGCTATCGTCACGGCAGCATCGGGAATTCTTTTTAGCTATCTAATTCTAAACAGTAATAAATTTTACGCTCTAAGCAAAGTTAAAGATCGCTACAAGTTTTACCTGCCATTTATCATTGCTGCCATTTGGATTTATTTCGATCCACACTTATTTGGCGTTGGCGAAGAAATGATGGAACCAAATTGGGCCGTATCTGGCAATTTACGCTTGTTATGTTACTTCTACATTGCCAAATTGCTCTTACTGTTTTTGGCATTCGGTATCAGCGTGCCAGGTGGCAATTTAGTTCCGCTCTTAGTCATCGGGGCTGTAATTGGTAATTTATACGCTAGCACCTTGATATATCTAGGCTTACTCCAACCAAAAGATTTGTATTTCTTCGTCTTGCTCGCTCTCTGCGCCCATTTTAGTGCCATTGTAAGAACACCTATCACATCAGCATTACTTGTGTTTGAGATGAGTGGCGGTGCTTTTTCCTACCTATTCAGTTTGCTATTAGTCAGTTTCACCGCTTACGCTATTGCTGAATATTGTAAAGTTCCAGCTTTCTATGAGGATCTTTATAAGAAAATGTTAGCTAAGCAAGCAAATAGTTCAGCTTGCAAGTAAATTAGTCTCGCAAGTAAAAGTACGAATTAGAAAAATATTATATTTGAAAGAGGTCAATTATGTACGGTTTAATCGAAGCTGGTGGTACAAAATTTGTTTTAGCCCACGCGAATGCTAAAGGCGAATTAAGCGAGTCAGTCAGCCTCCCTACCCTAACACCAGATAAGACAATTCCTGAGGTTATCGCTTATTTCCAAAATCTGCCAGAAAAACTAACCGGCTTAGCAATTGCTAGCTTTGGTCCGCTTGAAATAAATCCTTTGAACAAAAAGTATGGCTATATCACAAGCACCCCTAAATTGGCTTGGCAAAATTATAACTTTGTCGGTGCTTTTAAGTCTGTTTTCCCAAATATCCCGATTGTTTTCGATACAGATGTAAATCTAGCTGCCTTAGGTGAATATTATGCAGCTGAAGCTAAATTAGGCTCTGTCCTTTATCTCACTGTCGGCACTGGCATAGGCGGTGGATATGTGCATTCTGGTAAAATTCTAAATGCATATGGTCATCCTGAAATGGGACATATTTTAGTTACACCTAATCCTAACGACAAATTCACAGGCACTTGTCCTTTCCACAAATATTGCCTCGAAGGTATGGCAGCTGGCCCTAGTATCAAAGCTCGTTTGGGAATTAACGGCCAAGACTTGGATATAAATCAGCCTATCTTTGCAATCTTAGCCAATTACTTAGCGCAAGCACTTCTAGCTTATACAGTGATTCTGAGACCAGAAGCAATTAAATTAGGTGGCGGCGTGATGCAAAAAGCTAATTTCATCGACTTAGTTCGTGCTAACTTCGCAAAGCGCCTTAATAACTATCTTAAAACGCCAAATTTAACTGAATACATTCAATTACCAAAATTAAACGGCCGTTCTGCTTTGTATGGGTGCTTAAAAGCTCTCCAAAACTTAGAGTAAGATAGGTTCATAAATGCGTTTAAGCAAAAAAGACGAGGTTGCTTATTTGCTCGTCTTTTCCTTTTGAAGCTTTTCAAAGCCCCTTTTTAACTTATTACGATTTTTAGCTACCTATACAAATTAGCCACGGTTACAGATTAAGACATCGCCAGCGTTAATCACAGTCCTGCCATCTGGAATTACGACTTTATCGCCCCGCTTAATTAGAACAACCAAACTATCCTCTAAATTAAGCTCACTCAAAGCCTGCCCGACATATTCATGCTTCTCGCTAATTTCAAGTTCACTCAAGCTTACGCCTGGCATTTTGTGTGGTTCAATGGCTGCCAAAATTAGCTTATCATTCGCCTGTAACAAAGTTTCACCGTTAGGCACAGTTACGCCTTTTTCATTTTCTAAATATACTAACAACGTCTGTGGTGGCAAGACTAAATCCATAATCTTTTTGCCAACCCAAAGGTGATTAGCTTGTAGGCGAAATTTCATAAATTGAACTGGCAAATCTTCAGCATAGTCCGTAAAAGTCTTCATGACATTGCCACCAGGTTCAATCATATCTGTCAATTTTGCTACCTTAGGTAAAAGTACGCCCTGCAAGCCTAAAGACAACAGAACGATTAGGAACGTGATATGGAAAATCTCGCTACCTATTTCGCCTTGCATAATTACCATAATAGCAAATACGATCGAAGCTGCACCTCTTAACCCTGCAAATGACAAAAGCACGAGTTGACGCCAATTAACTTTGAACGGTAAAAGTAATAGATAAACGACAAGTGGGCGCACCAAAAATGTCAAAGCTAACATCACTAAAATTGCTTTATTAAAGACTGCTGGCAAAAGCGATGGCGTTGATAATAAGCCTAACAAGAAAAAGATCACAATCTGCATCAGGCCTGTTATCCCTGACCAAAAGCTAACTAATTCACGCTTGGCTTTTATTTGTTTATTACCTAACAACAAGCCACAAATATAGGCACTTAGGTAACCATTGCCATTAAAAGCTGAAGGCAAAGCATAACTGACCAAAGCTATGCCCATAATGAAAACAAGTTCAAAACCCTCAGTGGCAAATTGCATTTTGTTCAAAAGATAAGCTGCCAATTTACTTATGAGCCAAGCTGCCACAATTGCTAACACTATTTGCGCAACAACTGTCTTAATAATAAATTGCAAATCGCCCTTTCCTTGAATTAATTGCAGAACAATGATCGTCAACATGTATGCCGCCGGGTCGTTACTACCACTCTCAACTTCCAACAAAGATGCGCTGTTATAACGCAAGTTCAGGTTGTAAGATCTTAAGACTGAGAAAACTGAAGCGGCATCGGTTGAAGCAATAACTGAGCCTAACAATAAAGCATGTAACCATGGCATGCCCAAACATAGATAAGCAAATAAGCCTGTAAACAAGGCTGTCAAGGCTACACCTGGACCAGCTAACAGCGCAGCTTGCTTGAGAACTGGTTTAGCCTGCTTAATATTGGTACTGAAGCCACCGTAGAACATGATAAAAATCAAGGCGACTGTGCAAATATTGCCGACTAAGTTGTAATTAGTAAATTCAATACCAAATATACCGTCTTGCCCGACTAAAATGCCCAAAAAGATAAAGCCAAGCAAAACAGGCACACCCATTTTCAGAAAGAGCTTGTTAATAAATACGCAGAGAATAATCAAGCTAGCTGCAATTAAAATAAAGTTGTTCATTGGCCTCCATTTTTAGTATTTGTCGAAAAATGTTTCACTAAGTTTGGCGTAAGTACAGCTGTCAAAACAACACCTAAAGTAACGATAGCTGAAGCTGATAGACCGCCATGTTTAACAACTAATTTGTCGACAAACAGCATCGGTACAAACGTAAAGACATAGTAAATAGCTGTCATTAAAATACCATCTAAGCCAGCTCGCACGGTCTCCAACAAATTAATGCCTAGGCCAACTGCCCAACCTAAAACAACAATTAAGAAAGGCATACATGTGGCCAAAAATTTGCCAAGTTCTTTATCTAAGTTGCCAATCACAATACCACTAATAAGTGGTATCAAAGTTGAGATAATTGGCATGAAGTCTATTTCTGTTGGTGACATTAAGCCATAGATAAACATTGGAATAACTTGGGTTGAGAATAGCGAAATAAAGCTAAAAGCTCACTGGTCAATTTCATCACCGCAATCTGAAACTAAAGCCAAAAATAGCGTTGGATTGACGGAAGTTATAGCGCAAACAAAGGCTAAAGTGCTGATACCTGCTATACCTGGAACGCCAAAAGCATAATAGAAAGCTAAGCAAACTAAAATAATTAAAATGGTTCTAAAAACTAAGAGTGTTCCGTAACGTTTAATTACTTTAGGTAAGCTGGATGAATTCAGGCTACAACCAGAAACAAAGACAGCTGCACCTAGGATAAAATTCATGGAACTACCACTAAACAACGCCTCTGTCATACCACCAATTTTGAATAGATCAGGGCAAAATGTATGGATTATAGCTGCTATCAACATAGATATAAGTAACGTTCCACCAGGAATTTTCTTCATTATGCGCATAAAAGTCCTCACTTTCTAGCTATTAAAAAGCAAGCACCCAAGCTTAATTTGTTGAGTGCTTCAACATTAGTAGTCGCATCAAGCGAGACTAACAATCTTTTGTGCAATTACAGTCTTTTTCACAGTTACTTTCTGCTTCACTATCACAATTCTCGCCACAATCACAGTTCTCTCTGCAATCACAGTTTTCGCCACAATCACAGTTCTCTCTGCAATCACAGTTTTCGCCACAATCACAGTTCTCTCTGCAATCACAGCTTTCACCGCAATCACAGTTTTCGCCGCAATCACAGTTTTCGCCACAATCACAGTTCTCTCTGCAATCACAGCTTTCACCGCAATCACAATTTTCGCCACAATCACAGCTCTCTCGGCAATCACAGTTTTCGCCACAATCACAGTTCTCTCTGCAATCACAGCTTTCACCGCAATCACAGTTTTCGCCACAATCACAGTTCTCTCTGCAATCACAGCTTTCACCGCAATCACAGTTTTCGCCACAATCACAGTTCTCTCTGCAATCACAGCTTTCACCGCAATCACAAGCAGGTTCACATTGACACTTTTCATCGCAAATACAAGGATCATTCAAATATTGCAAAGCAATAGTTCCAACAGATTTAGCAGCTAACATTAAAGCCTCCTCATTAATCTCAAATTTTGGATGATGATGCGGATAAACCGCTTCTGCATCAGGTTTAGCTCCTATATAAAAGAAGCATGCCGGTTTAACTTGTGCATAATAAGCAAAATCCTCTGACGGATTTTGAATACCACTATCCTCTACACCTTTCAGCTCAGGAATCTTAGCTTTTTGCAGAGTTTTGTACACAAATTCAGTCAATTTTGTATCATTATACAACACAGGATAATCAATTGTGTAATCGACTTTTATCTCACAAGCATAAGCCTGTGCTATTCCAACACAAATACGTCTTATTTCCCTCTCAATGAAATGATTTGTTTCATCAGTTAGGCAACGCACATCACCCTCTAATGTGACACAATCTTTTATAATATTAGCTTGACCCTTACCATCAAATGAGCCGATTGTTAATACTGCTGACTCCATAGAACTGATGCGCCTTGATACAATCGATTGTAAATTTATAACAACTTGGCTAGCAATCAAAATTGCATCGTTAGCATCTTGTGGCATGGATGCATGGCCGCCTTGGCCTTGAACTTTGATGATAAATTTGGACCGAGCGTGTTGGGTTGGGCCAGCGTGGTAATAGGCTTTGCCTGGTTGCATCATATTCATGAAATGGCAACCAAATACAGCATCTACGCCCTCTAAAGCACCAGCTTCAATCATCTCTTTCGCACCTCCTGGAGGAGCCTCCTCAGCATGTTGGTGCAAGATAACTACCTTACCTGTGAATTCAGATTTTAATTCAATTAAACAATCAGCTAAAGCTAACAAATAGGCTGTATGACCATCATGGCCGCAAGCATGCATCGCACCATTTTTAGATGCAAAAGGTAAATCTGTTTCTTCTTGAATTGGCAAAGCGTCAAAGTCAGCTCTAAGCGCCACTGTTTTGCCAGGTTTACCTGAATCGATTGTAACTTTTATACCATGTGTGCCTAAAGGATATTCAACTTTTACATCTTTATCGGCATAATGTTTGAGAATAAATTCGCTCGTCTTTTCTTCCTGAAAAGATACTTCTGGATGCTCATGCAAATAGCGACGGTTTTTAATCATTTCGTCAGACTTTTTGTCTAATAAAGTATATAGTTTCTCGAAATTCATTTTTTACCTACCTACAATGTCTCTAGATTTAATATAGTACAGTTCAGAAGTTAAGTCTGTGATTTTAAGCGGTCAACTGATAAGTAATTAGGAATTTTAAGCACCCGCTAAAATTACGCCAATTGTAAATAGCTAGGCCATTTTATCTAAATCAAGCCAAGCTTAAGTAACTTCCTTGCCTATGTAAAGAGCGCCCCAGATGGAGCGCCCAGAACAAGTTAAATTCTAAATAACTTAGTGCTTCAAATCGATAACCATACGGCCACGAATCTTACCAGCTGCCACCTCATAAAAGATATCATTAATGTCTTTCATTTGACGCATCTGGCACTTAGGAACAACCTTACATTCAGCACCAAATTGGAAAGCTTCAGCCAAGTCTTGACGTGTACCAACTAAGGAACCAACGACACGGATACCATCCAAAACCAAACGTGGGATAGAGAGATACATTGTTTCAACTGGCAAGCCAACAGCAACTACGCAACCACCAGCCCGTACAGCATTAACTGCTGTGTTGAAAGCTGCCTTATTAACAGCTGTAACAACTGCACCATGGCAAACACCGACTTTATCCATAGCTAACTTGGCAACATCTTCCTTATTTGGGTTGACACAAATATCAGCACCGCACTCGCGAGCAAACTCCAACTGACCATCATTAATATCCATTGCAATAACTTTCATGCCAAAGACATTATTAGCATATTATAAAGCCAAGTTGCCTAATCCGCCTAAGCCAGCTAAGAGCATCCACTCACCTGGACGAACACCTGATTCTTTCAAAGACTTGTATGTTGTAACGCCAGCACATGTAATTGAAGAAGCAGCTGCTGAATCTAATCCTTCAGGTACTTTGACAGCATAATCAGCTGTTACGATACACTCTTGAGCCATACCACCATCAGCTGTATAGCCAGCATTCAGAACTGAACGGCAAAGTGTTTCGCGACCAGATGTGCAATATTCACAATAATCACATCCTTCAAAGAACCATGCTACACTTGCACGATCACCAACTTTGAGAGAAGTTACGCCAGGAGTAACCTCTTTTACTACACCAATGCCTTCATGTCCGAGCACAACACCAGACTTATCACCAAAATCAGCATTCTTCACATGTAAGTCTGTATGGCAAACACCACAACAAAGCATATCTAGCAAAGCTTCACCAGCTCTTAATGGACGAAACTCTTTCTCTACAACTGCAGCTTTACGATCTTTAGTAGCAACAATAGCTTTCATGAATAAATCCCCCTAATTTTTATATACGCTTAGCCATAAGTTAAGCATACTGTACTAATAGTTGCTTCAGTATTGTTACATATTTAACGATTCAAGGCTAGTGCTTACAAAATTTCTCTTCTCTACTTAATTTATATATGTGTATATTTTCCCGTAATTTAGGGATTTATGCAATTTTGAATTAGAAATTCATTTTTATATTGTCTTAAATTTGAAATTTTGTTACAATTTATTCTTATTTATCAAATATAGCACTGCGTAAAAAATCATTTTGTTGCAGTTGAAAATTAAATACAATCTAATTTCGTAATTAATCTTTATCTTCAAAAATGATAGAAAACATTTCTAAGTCATCTACCCATTTCAATTCATTATCTGACGGTTTGGACGATTTAGACTGAAATTGATGTTTATATCGCATTAAATTAAATATCCATACGATAGGTAAAAACGGCAAAAATAACAACTTAACTAGTAAGGACAACATAAAGCCCCTCTAAATATAAATGCCACTCTGAAAAGTGGCATTAGAGTTACTTAACTTCAGCAATTGCTTCAATTTCACATAAAGCAGCTTTAGGAATTGCTTTAACAGCAATACATGAGCGAACTGGTTTTGATGTAAAATAACGAGCATATACCTCATTAAAAGCGGCAAAATCCGCCATATCAGCCAAAAAACAAGTTGTTTTAACTACATGTTCCAAATCACTACCGGCAGCCTCTAAAATAGCTTTAACATTTAAGCAACTTTGTTCTGCTTGCGCCTTGATATCAGCTGGCATCTCTCCAGTTTGTGGACAAACTGGTAATTGACCAGAACAAATTACCAAATTACCCGTCATATAGGCTTGACTGTATGGACCAATAGCAGCTGGTGCTTTTTCAGTATTAATAATTTGCATACATATCTCCTCTCATAAAGACCAAAATGTCTTTCCGAAAATCACATAATACTATCGATATTCTAAGATAACTTATCTGAAAAATCTAGTTTTTTTCAACTTCCGAAGTTAATAAACAAACTGCTAAAGCCAAAAGAAAACTCGACAACCAAATCGTTTTGCCAGCTAAATATGGCAAAGCTATTGCGCCTAAGCTAGCGCCAACTGCAAAGCAAGCGATAACTGAAAAATAGATAAAGGCTCGGTGTAAATCCTCTTTCTCCTTATGTAAACCATAACTACATAAAAACGACATGGCCGCCCTTAAATCGCCAATACACATCGTGCTGGCGTAGGAATTTCCCCTAACTTTTCTGAAAGTCTGCACCTGCATGGCGCAAGAAAATGAAACTAAAGCATTAGCTAGAAAATTAAGCTGCACGGGCATAAAGCCAACTAAGGCCAAAAGAATTATTTCCAGATAAAGTACTCTAATTTCCCACTTAAGTTTTTGTTGTGATAAATAAAAATGTGCAAGCAAATCTGTAGCGGCTATACCCATAGCAAAAAAGCAAACTGGCATAAGGTAACGCAAGCTGTGCTGCCATTGGCCTGAACTTAGATGGTAACTCATAAGAACAATATTACCTGTCTGGGCATTAGCAAAGACATTGCCACGATATAAGTAAGTATAAATATCCTGTAAGCCACCAGATAAAGATAGTAACGCTGCGATTGTCAACGATTCAGTTGTATGCTGCCGCTTCATAAATAGTAGACTTCAACCTCTTTTTTACATCATATATAGCTATAAACAAACTGCAAAGCCGATGAAAAGTATAGCACATGCAGGCAAGCAAACGACGTACATCACGTAAAATGCCTGCGAAATGAAACGCAAAAATCACAAAATTTGCCCGCCAAATTTCTTAAGCGGGCCAAGAGAGTTTGTTATCTTTTTAATTTCCAAATAACAAAAGAAAGAATACTCTATATGGAAAGGATATCACAGATGGCTAAAAAAGAGATAGCCCTTAGATTTGCTAATGAATATTATTTTGCTTCCAAAAAACGCAAATCCAAAATCTTGGACATTATTACTGTCACCTGCAATTGGAGCAGAGATAACACTAGAAGGCAATTACATCTTGCCTACGACCGTTATATTTCCCCCTATAAATCTGTAAGAAAAATTAAGCCTAAGAAATACTCATCTCAAGCTCGGGATGTTTTAGTCAATGCTTGGGCCATTTCTGGTCAAGCTTGCGGTCAATATCTTGTCTTACAAATTCAAAATGGACTTCTTGAACGCCTTATTTCTTTTAATGAATTACACTATGGTCGTAAAAATAAAGGTACTATAGTTTCCTTGCATGACCCTGTAATTTCTGAAATTAAGCTTATGTCCTCTGCCACTATTGACCGCTATTTAGCTAATGCTCGCAAGCTTTTTAAGCCTAAAAGTAAGTCTACTACTAAACCAGCTTCTTATACTCTCAGAAACGAAATTCCTTTCGGTAAATCTTACAGCAAGCATGATAGCTCTCCTGGCTGGCTTTCTACTGACACTGTTGCTCACTAAAGGTGACCATATTTGGTCTTTGAACTGTACTGACACGGTTACTGGTTGGACTGAAGCTCTCTCAATTAAAAAGCCGTTCTCTAGTAATGTTAAAGCTGGACATGAGGAACTTTTACCTCGCTTTCCCTTTAACATTAAAGGCATTAATTATGATGGCGACAGCGAATTTATTAACCGTGAAATGATCGATAATTCTCATGTTGAACAGAAGAATTTCGATATTATTAGGCGTAACGCAAAAAAACCGAGTTATTCAAAGTAAATAACTCGGTTCAAGTAAACTAAGTTGAGCTTAAGAACGAGCCTTTTTATGGCTGCGATAATACCGTAAAAGCAAACTTAGCATTAAATAAGTCACAAGCAAAAGAAGTTGAATAGCGATGTATTTAAGAGCGGTAGTTTTTTGTGTTTTGCTCCAAGTAGCATAACTTAAAAGTAAGTAATTCAACTTAACATTCCAAATCGGACTGAATAACATAGAAACTGTTCTTAAAGGTTTAGAAACTAACTCTAACGGTACAAAAATGCCACTACCAAATGAGATAAGTAAGCTTAAAATTGTACTCAAAAATTGCGTGACACCTGGCTTTGAATTAATCTCTGCAATGAATATCGCAAAAGCTATTAAGCAAAACATATTAAGCAAACTTGCCGCATATAAAAGCATTAAAATAAGGCTAAACACAAAATGTCCATACAATAGATGAATGAAGAGTATAAACACCAACCAATAGGCAACGCCAAACAGCAAAGCTGCTAGATATGTAGAAAGCAATTTATTGCTCGCTCTAACATTGCCAATTTCATCACGTTGTTTCAAATTTTTTTGATTCATGATGTAAAAATTGCCCGCCATAATAGAAATAAATGCGACGATAAAAGCATACGACAAAATCGGCAGTCCGTTGTACGCTATAATATTTAACAATTTGTATTCCTTTGCTCTAGCATTTCTTACTGTAATTTGCGTGTCTAAAGATTTCTGGACATTATTAATTAACGTATATATATCTGTTTTATGTTTAGTATCTAAAACAGTTTCAGCACTTTGCAATATTTGCCAATTACGCAAAAAGGCTGAAACTCTCGCCTCGATAATGTGATAAGCCAACTGATTATCTTTAGTCTTTAATTCAACTTTTAACTTTTTCCCATTAGTATCAAGCCAACTTGTCAAAAATCCATTTGGCAAACGCAATAAAACATCAGACTTCCTATCATATAAAGATTGCTTGAGCACATTTTCATCATCTGAAAGATAAATCAGCTCATTACCCTCTCCAACATGTGCAAGAAAAGACTTCAAAAAAGCTTGCTCAGCCTGTACTAGTTCTCCACCTTGTTCTATATTGCTATCAGTTGTCTGAACTAAGCCTATTTTAATACTCTGAGCCTTAAAAGATTTAGTATGGTGGCGATTAGCATAGAAAAAACATATACTGATAAGAAAATAAATGGCCAATGCAATTATACTCGCACGCTTGCGAGCATTGATGAGCCGCCAAAACAGCTTAAAGCTTTGCATATAGTTTCCTCCGTCCTAAGCAATAATTCAAACTCATAAAGATAACTATCTCCAAGCAAATAACTAATAACTTATGCTTAAATAAGGCAATATCGCTAACTTGAAGGGCATAGATTGCATCACTAATAACAGCTAATGGGTTACAAGTATTTAACCAAGGTAATTTTTCAATAATAAGCGTACGCAAGTTTTCACTCATCATTCCTGCACAAGCTGCCATAAATAAGGGTAAAGCAACATTAATTGCCATTAAAACATCCTTATTAAGCATTAAAATTCTGCTTATAAAAAGCCCTAAGTTGTTAGCTAGCAATGTTCCTAAAGTTAGGATAATAAACATAAGTGAAATATTTTTCTGCAAGCTATTAAAACGCAACACCAAAAACGCTGCGGAAGCATAGACAGCCAACAAGCTGAGCATATATGTGACTAAAGAATAATAGAAAATGATCTTATGTTTTGGATACGGACTTGCCAATGTTCTCTGTGCTACTGGATTAACAGCTGCATCAGTGCTTGCATGTAAATTAGAACCAAAAGACATAAAATACATGCAAAGATAAGCTAAAAGGCTGTACAAACATGCCATTTGACTTGAAACAGCTGAACCAGGCTTAAATTCTTGTGTCAACTTGCTCGAAAAAGCTTGTTTTAGATTTTTACCATAATCTGCCCACATCTTACTGTCAGCATAATTTTGTTCAAGTTTAGCGGAACTAAAATAAATAGCTTTATTTACTTGTGCTAAACGATTCAAAACTTCATAGACTAAACTGGCATGAAAACTTTCAGACTTGCTTGGATCTACCTCAAAATTAAACTTGGGTGCTGCATTAGCTGATGCTTTTACGACAATATTTCCAACTGTCTTGCCCTCTTTACTAAGAGCAATTTTTTCCGTCTCTGATTTAGCCACTACAATTTGCATGATTTTGTGACTATCACTTGCATCATTTATGTTATCTGTTTCAGCTTGCGTAATAGTCTTATCTAAGCTAGCAAGATCAGATTTAATCTCAGCTACTTTGCTAAACATGTTAATCACCGAAGCTTGCACATCTGGCTCAGCTTGTACATGTAAGATCACTTTGGCTGGACTAAACTCAGCTGAGCCAAGGAATAACTTACTCAAAGCAAATGAATAAATTAAAACGTAGCAAAGTGGAAAAGCTAGACCATATATGAGAGCATCCTTATTACGCAAAATTAAAAGTAAATGCTTTTTAAGCATGATCTCTTAACTCCTTTCCCGTCAATTCCAAGAACACATCATTTAGGCGAATTTTCTTAACACTGAGATTAACCAACTTGCACTGATGACTTTCTAACAGCTCCACTAAATTGAGCAAAGATGATTTTTCAGCTTTTAACTCAACTATCAGCACATTTTGATCATATGACCAATGTTCAATATCTGACCAATTATTAAGCTCTGTCCGAACAAGTTCTGGCAAATCTAATAATTCTACCTGATAAATTTCACCATGTTTCGACATGTTACAAATTTCATCTACTGTACCTTGCACGATTTCATGACCTTTATCCATGATGGTCACTCTATCGCAAATTTGCTCAACTTCTTCCATGTAATGCGTTGTATAAAGAATAGTTGTGCCTTGTTGGCTGAGAGCTTTCAAGCCATCCAAAATATATTGTCGAGATTGCGGATCAACAGCCACAGTTGGCTCGTCTAAGATCAACAATTCTGGCTTATGAGCTATACCACAAGCCAAATTCAGCCGTCTTAACAGGCCACCTGATAACTGCTTGGGATGAAATTTATGAAAGTCTTCCAGACCGACAAATTTAATTGCATCTTCGACATATTGCTTGCGCTGCCTTTTATCGCGGATATAAAGACTACAAAAGTAATCAATATTTTCTAAAACAGTCAATTCTTCATAGACAGAGATTGCTTGCGGGACTAGGCCAATTCTAGCTTTAATTTTGTAAGCTTCAGGTGTAATTTCTTCGCCAAACAGCTTGATCTCGCCCTGCTCTTTTGCAAGCAAAGCTAACATGCAGTTGATAAATGTACTTTTACCTGAACCATTTGGACCTAAAAGACCGTAAATTTCACCTTTTTTAACTGTCAGACTGAAATGATCCAGCGCCAGCAATTTTCCATAACGTTTAACCAAATCTTTAACTTCGATAACCATACCTCTTAATTCCTTTCAGCTCTTATCATAGATGCTAAGGGCAGCTGCTAAAAGGGTAATTTGCCACATATGCGCATGACAAATGTCAGTAGTTCATTGATTTGCATATAATTAAACATGTTCTCCTTGCTATAATGAACTGAGTTGATTCGATTTAGAGATACTGATTTTAGAACAAGGAATGACTAGCATGAACAAATTTGCAATAAGCCTGCGTTTACTTCTCATAAGTAGTTTATGGGCTTTAGCCTCTTATCAAGCCAATGAGTTCATAGTTGTCGAAGCATGCATAAGCCTAATTCTCTTTTCACTTGCAGAAATTAGCCAAATTAGGACATTTACGGCCAAAATAATACCGCTATTATGTATAGCTATCTGTCTTTTGATAAGCTACAAATTGCCTAATCTGTTGTTCTTTCTTCCCTGCCTGATACTGAATATCCCAAACCTCTTCACACTAAGTATCTGTTTAATTGTGAGTCTGCTTTTTGCTTACAGCCAATTACATAACCTCGCTTTATTAATTCTCCTTAGCTGTTTCAGTCTATGGGCTTACTTATCTGAAAAAAACAATGAAAGTGGCACGAGCGAGCAATCGGCATACCTCCAAACAATTGACGTCTTACAAGGTGCAAATCAAAAGTTGAACAAGCTCCAAGCTCAATTAATAGCGCAACAGGACAAGCTGATTGAGCAATCTTTTCAAAAAGAGCGCCTGCGTTTAACAAGCGAAATTCACGATATTTTGGGTCACCAATTAACGAGCTGTATCGTGCAACTGAAAGCTTTGGAATTAACTTCACCAAGCTATGATTTTGCGCAAAATCTGCACTTAGTCAGTGCGCAATTACAAAATGCGATGCAAAATGTGAGAAAAGTCATTCATAGTGAACACAGCAAGGCTCTAAATTTGGAAACTGAGCTTAAAAGCATCTGTGCAAGCTTCCCAAATTTGGAAATTGATTTTAGATACAGCGCTAATTGCCCACTAAAGGCTGCTTCTATTTACTCAATTCTCAGTATAGTTCGCGAATGTCTGACCAACACCACTAAGCATAGCCAAGCTAAAAATTGCAAAATTTATTTCCAAGAAAATAATGATTCGTTCAGTTTGTTTGTCGCCGATAATGGGCAAACTAACAATAATCCAACCCATTCAGACGGCATTGGCCTGTCTGGTATCAATCGACGGGTGCAAGAAATGCAAGGCAAACTCAATCTATGTTGTGTAAATGGCTACCGCTACTTCATCCAAATCCCCAAGGAGGTCAACGCTAATGAGAATTCTCATCGCTGATGACGATAAATTAGTTACCCAAGGCATCAAGACAATCATCGAGGCAACTAGCCAAAAACTAGATGATCCAATTAAAGTCATCGCTCTGGCTTATGATGGTCTGATGGCAGTCGAACTTTATCTGAAGCACAAGCCTGATTTAGCCTTAATGGATATTAGGATGCCGGCAATGGATGGTATAGAAGCCGGTAGAAAAATATTAGAATCTGATCCTAGTGCTAGATTGTTGTATCTTACGACTTTCTTGGAAGATGATTATATTATCGAGGCGCTCAAAATGGGCGCTAAAGGTTATCTTCTAAAAACTGATTTTGATTCGCTCCTACCAGCTATCTTAGCTGTAAAGCAGGGCCAATCTGTCTATGGGAACGCCATCAGTGAGAAATTGCCGAACTTATTACAATCTACGGCTAATTCTAAAGTCGAGGCAAAGTCGGTGGAGCTTGCAAGTCTACGTTTAACAAATTCTGAACGGCAGATTATCTATTGTGTCGCTAACGGCCTAAGCAATAAAGAAATTGCAGCTGAGTTACATTTCAGCGAAGGGACAATCCGCAATTATCTCTCGCAAATTCTAGAAAAATTGGAGCTTAGGGATCGCACGCAGCTGGCTATTTTTTATTACAAGGTGTTGAAGGATGGGGCGTGAAGATTAGATTTACAAGCTTCTTGGTGAATATAGCTTAAAAAACCGTTCGGAACTTGCATATATATATATATATAATCAGATTGCTCGTTTGTTGCGAAATTAGTAATTTTTTTATTGCCGAGAGGTTTTTATGGCAAAGATTATAAGTATAAAAGATGATTGTATAATTATTGGATTTCCTGATGGTTCTTGTAAGACCGTTAACCGATCTGACTTGAATTTTTTCCCTAACGTTGGTGATGAAGTCGAAACGTACACCTATAATAATTTCCTAATAGAATGGGATGAAATGAGAAAAAAAACATTATAATGATGAAATAACAGATGAAGAGTTTGAAGAATGGAAATTATCATATCCAAAAAAATCAAGATTTTTAAAATAAAAATATGTACGCAAAAAGACCGCAGCTTGAAGCTACGGTCTAATTTTTTTACATTTCTTTTTCAAATTTAGAATGCCAAAATACTGCATATATTTGTATAGAAAGATAGATTGCAACTAGTATTATTATTTGTAACTCATCAACACCCATCAATGAAAACATAATAAGCATGGCTGCAAAGAGATAGGTCATTAAGTCGTAGGCCTTTGCCTTTGATTTTTCTGCAATCAATACGTTTCTTTCGTCCGTCTTATCAATTTCAAGCTGTCTTATTAACTCTTTGTTATTTTTTGTAGAGAAATATTTAATTATATTTCCCATGAAATGTCCGAAAACTCCACATCCAATACCGATAAATAAATACGGAATAGCGAGGACTGTCTTATTTACACTATTGATGCTTTTGTGAAGATAGAATCCCGTTAAAACCAGTGCTACTCCAAAAAATACTAAAATCCAATCTTTTAAGATGCTTTTGTTTCTATTCATTTTCTTCCTCCTCATAAATAAAAATATCTTCAATTGTCAATTTAAAAAATTTAGCAATTTTAAAAGCTAAAATAATTGAAGGATTATACCTTCCATTCTCTAGAGAACCGATGGTCTGCCTTGACACTTCAAGGATATTTGCCAGTTCTTCTTGAGTAATTCCTCGACTTTTTCTAATTTCTTCAAGTCTATTTTTCACATTTAATTACCTCCCATCAAATGACAAGTTAACTTTACATATACTATAATTCTTTTTAGAGTAAATGTCAAGTAAACTTTCCATTTTTTGTGATGATAAATTTTATTTATGGTGTTGGTTTAATATAAATTTTTGATATTTTGTTTAGTCTTATTTCTGGTCTTTTTCTTGCCATAAAAATTCCTCCTGATTATGATTATCTAATCAGGAGGAGTTTATATACACAAACTAATTAAAAGTCTCAATTTTTTGTCCAAATGTAAACCACTTGGAACTATTATTCAATTTATTCTTT
This sequence comes from Amygdalobacter nucleatus, assembly GCF_029167365.1. NCBI lineage: Bacteria > Bacillati > Bacillota > Clostridia > Eubacteriales > Oscillospiraceae > Amygdalobacter > Amygdalobacter nucleatus. The sequence goes on along the minus strand of NZ_JARFNM010000001.1, from coordinate 709,430 downwards.
TTTACTTCCAGTACCATTTGAGTACCAGTAGCCATTTTTCATTCTCTATATAGCTTGTAATCAAGCCATTTTAGACAATTTTGCGATTATTCCCACTCAATAATTACCATAGCATATTTGTTTCTTGTTTTTATAAAGCAGTATCTATTTTGTTTCTATTTTTGAGCGTTTTATACCTATTTTTTATAGTTTTTGAGTTTTTTAGTATCAAGACAGTATCATAAGTGATACTAAAATATAAAATTTTCTAAAATTTTAAGCTTACAAATCTAATAAACATTACTGCGTTATTTTCAACTAAACTACAGTGATTGTACCATAAAATTTCTTTATTCAAATAATAGCCCAGATTCTCAAACCTCTATATATAGTCAAAAAGGTTAAGCATCTTTTGACACTTAACCTTTCCATGTTTTTAGATTTTATCTTTTAATATCTTTCTTAGTTTTTCTAAAATCTTATCCCTCCTTTTTCCGATTGCTTGATAGCTTACTTTTTCTTTTCTGCCGATTGACCTTAGACTTTCTTCTCTGTAGAAGATGGCTTCCATTAACTCTTGTTCTTCTTTTGTTAGTGTGGCTAGTGCCTTGTTTAATTCTTCAATTTGCATTTTTACTTCTACAATTTTTTCTAAGTCTATTCTTTCATCTATGATGTTATCTATAAAGTGTCCGTCATAATCCAGTGCCGAAAATGATATAACATTGTGCTTCCAATCTTTTCTTTGGAGATACTTTTCATGCTCTGTTATCTTCCAGTAGGCTTTATAAACTTCTTCACTTACAGGTACGGCTTTGCCTTTTACATAAATGTAATATTCTTTTGCCACTTAGTTATCCTCCTTTTTAAGTTCTCTGTTTTTGCTTTATGAGAATAAAAAAGGAGGACTTCTACACTTTGGCGTAAAATGTCCTCTTGAAAATATCTCTATATTTAATTTTATTTTTAGTTCATAGGTATTTTCTTCACATTACTTGCAAAAATTTATAGATAGACTAACTCTATATAATTTTTGACGAACAATAAGCATTAAGGTGCATATTATAAGCATTGTTACTTGATATGACAAATGCAAGAAAATCATCATTATAACAGGAACTGCAATCATAATTATTGCAATAAGATTGGTTAGTATGGCTGCTGTACTATGCTTAACTACACTTATCTCATCATTCCATTTAAGTTTCATGTATCGCATGTTTAGATAAAGACCTACAACAGAAATAAATAATGAATAACATATCGGAACAATCAATACAAAACTCATTTGAAGCACATTCAATTTAGTTTTCAAAAGAATCATCATTACTGCAAGTACATATCCAACAAAGTGTATTAAAACATTAACCGCTATTTTACTATTTATGATTTTCCTTGTAGACACTGGTGATGATTGTAATATCCATAGGTTATTGCCTTCCAATGATATGGACGATGATGTAGTGCAAGACATTATTAAAAATGAAGCAATAAACAATGAACCATATTGAGTAAGTATTGATTCCAATGAGCTTATTCCTAACAGATTTTCTATATTAGAAATTCCAAATATAATACATCCACATGATACAAAACACAAAATCATAATGCCCAAAGAAGTATTTATCACATAACTACTTGAGCCTAAATACCTCCTCAATTCTTTTTCAAACAACGCTCTAAATGGTGTTTTTGTCTTAATGATTAAGTTACTCTCTCTTTTCCCTTGAATACATCTATTTAGAAATAGATGTATTTTATCGTAATTTTTCATTGAGAAAGTGAAATACAAGCTAAATATCGCAACTGAAATCAACAAGAAAATAACAAGTCTAATTTGTAAACTTTCTCCGATATAAAATAGCTTTGCAAAAGGAAATATTTTTATAAGTTTATTCTCAATAATTTTTTCTAACGCTAAATATTTCGCCCCACGATTTATTGATATAACTATAAAATATCCCATGAAAAGCAAAAATGATAATGTGATGTTCACAATATTTTTTCTTTTACATAAACTACCTAACATCTCAATTAAAATCGCCAAGCCAGAAGCCACACACATAGGAATAATAGGGATAATTATGCTTGCTACTAAAAAAATCAAAAATAGTTCAATTGAAATGTATTGTTTTAATAATAATAAAATTACATCTGGCAGCAATACGCTTTCACATATAATTAAGTCTATTAAATATAATAGAAAAAACTTACTTGCAATGATTTCAGATTTTTTTACCGGAAAAGAACTAAGCATTTCAAAATCTTTGTTATAAAAGAAAATAGAATTACTTCTAAAAATCGTTGCTAAAACCACAAAGAAAAACGATATGGAAACTCCATACGATACAGCATACTTATATAACCCAATTTCTATAATTGATTTTATTGAAAAGAAATTGTACAAGCAAACCAACATAAATACAGAAAATAGACTCAATGAAGTATATATCAATGTTTCTTTTTTGTTTTTCTCTCCATTACCGATATTAAGGAGATTGATCACTTGATTTTTTACAAGTATGACAGTATTTTTCATTTTTTAATCATCTCCATAAAATATTGCTCTAATCCATCAGAGTTTTTTAATATTTCTGTTGTTTTACCCTCAAAAATCAAATGTCCATTATCTATCATGGCAATTTTATTACAAAGCTTTTCTGCAACTTCTAAAACATGTGTTGAAAAGAAAATTGCTCCACCATTTCTCGCTAACTTTCTCATTTCTTCTTTTAGCAAATATGATGATTTGGGATCTAATCCCACGAAAGGCTCATCCATTACTAATAACTTAGGGGAATGAATCAATGCTGAGATAATCACAATTTTTTGTTTCATACCATGTGAATAGGATGAAATTGTATTGTTTAGAAAGGATTTCATTTCAAACAAGTTTGAGAAATAATCTAACTTTTCCTCTCTTACATTTTTTGCGACTTCGTATAAATCAGATACAAAATTGACATATTGAAAGCCTGTCAAATTTTCATATACATCAGGATTATCCGGTATATAAGCAATATCTTTTTTATAAGTTTCATTTTTTCTGCTTACTTTTTTACCATTAACAATGATTTCGCCATCAAAATCATGTATTCCCACGATAGCCTTTATAGTTGATGTCTTACCTGAACCATTAGAACCAATAAACGCATATATATCACCTGCTTCTACCGTTAAATTTAAGTTAGCAATTGCAACATGACCATTACTATAGGTTTTCGAAAAATTATTTATTTTCAGCATAATTCCTCCTAAAAATAGCCCCAGCAGAATAATCTGTCTGGAGCTATTTTACTCTGCACTATGTTCTTATCTCAAAGCTAAAAATATTACCAAGAAACTAATTGCTATTACACTTAATGGTACAAGATAGTATTTCCATGTTGCTTTTTCACTTCCTTGAAACTTTGCAAATGCAATAAAGTTAATAAGCAGATATGCAAATGGCGCTCCGTAAGTTAAGTAGGTTTTGGCGATAGTACCATTAACATTTCCAGATGAATCCCAATGTACTGGTACTATATCTGGTAAATTCTTACCAAATACCAAGAAAATGCCAACTGTAGCTAAGCATAAAATACTACTAATAATTAGGTGCTTAATCTTTGATGATTTCATTTTTCTCCTCCTTTTCTTTTTTTAATAACACAATGGAATATATCAATGGAATGACATATAGCAGCATTGCATAACTAATCATCCAAAACCATTTATTTGAAAGACCAACGGATAGTATCAAAATGCCAGATATAATCCATAAATATCCCGCCAACCTATGCACTTTAAACCATAGTACCGGTCTATCTAATAACCAGAAAAATTTCAGTCCTACAAATCTACTTGGTTTTGTTTTTGGCAAATAATTCCCAACTGCAATAATGATTAAAGCTACTAAAACATGTATTATTTTCTGAGTATAGTTTTCATTCGCTTGATTAAAAACATACTTTCCATATTGTGATATAGAAAATAACACAGGAACACTCATTGCAATAGGCAATACTAATTTATGTGGCAATCTATCTCTTTTCGCCAGCATCCCACCAATTATATCTAAGCCTATGCTAAATACCGAAATTATCATTGGTAGTATATACAGCTTATAGAAACTAATTTCTCCATTTCCGTTAGTTAATAGGTATATACTTGCTGAAAAACTAAGTAGTATTATTACCACATACCATTTTTTATTCTTCATTTTCCACTCCTTGAAACTGTGATAACCAAATTATCAATTCCTCAAATACGGATATATTTATGTCATAGTATATAAAATTCTTATACTTCCTCTCCGTTACTAATTCTGCTTTTTTTAGCAAGGATAAATGATAAGAAATGGTTGAATTAGATAAATCATATTTTTCAGCAATTTCTCCTGCTGTAAGTGATTTTTGCTTCAAGGAAAGTAAAATATCACGCCTTACAGGATCTGCTAATGCTTTAAATGTATTCGGGAATCCCACTCAAATTACCTCGTCTAATCTATTTTAAACTTCAAAATTCTATTTCGATATATTTCTAAATAGATTATACTTTTTTACAGAATGTATGTCAACTCTATTTCGAAAATATTCGAATTTCTATTTAGATTTTACCACTATAAATAGTAAAAAGCCGGTGCAGCCCTAAGACCACACCGACCATAAATTTACCTATCAGCTTCTTTGTTTGCTTCTTTCTTTTCTTTTGGCTTTTCTTTTTCCTTAGCCTTATGCTTCTTTATGACGTCGATAACTGATTCCTTTTTCTTCTCAGTTTTATCTCTGCCAAGATAATCATTCATGTTATTTTTCAGATGTTCCAACTCCTCATATTTTACTGATAACGCATTATGTTTCTCGGCAATATCCTCTTGTTTAATCTGTAATTCTTTGGAACGCTCATTTAATTTTCTGAAAAGAATTTTACCTGATTTTGCTTTTAACTCTCCCAACACCATATGTCTCAAATGAGGAAATTGTTTAAGGAAAATATCTATTTCCTCATAGGATTTCTGATAAGCTTCCACATCTTTTCGATTCATCATCAAATAAATTTTGTCATTCGGATTTTTGCGATAACCCTCATAATGTTCTCGCTTGTTAATACAGACTTGAATATGCTTTACTACTGCCTTTATCCTCTTTTGTTCCAATGACAGCTTATCAAATTCTCGTTTCAACTCATTCTTTTCAATGGAGATTCGGCTGATGCCACGCTCCAATTCTTCCATTGAGTTAAAACCTTTATTCCTAATTTCAACAAGTGTGGAAGCAGCAGTTTTAAGATTATGTTTCGTTGCCCAGTGTTCATACCCTTTGTTCAACTTTGCTTTTTCGTTGTTCTTAATATCAATGATATTGCCAATTTCTTTCTCTTTATTTAGGATTCTGTCCTTAATCTGTTCTTCAGTGTAGTTATTTCCAATGATCTTTGCTCTGGTAAATCTTTGCTGATTTTTACTTCTAAAAGCTATGTGCTTCCCAAACTTGATTTCATAACCATAGCTTTCCATTTTAGATAAAAAGTCCTGCCAGTTGATTGACTGCTTTATGATTCTATCAATATCAAATTGAAGTCTTGATTTATAGCTACTGCCCTTTTTATCTTCATTCCAGTCGTACCAATTCACAAATTTTCTTCGCTTAATTTCATTGATTTCTTTTTGCGTTTCAACATCTATTACCGATAAATTATGTTCCTTGCACAGTCTATCGCTTTGATTTCTGATGTTCATATAGGAACCATAGTAGGAATGATAAACTTTACCTTCATCAACATCTATGGAATTAAAAATGATGTGATTATGAATATGGTCTTTGTCAATATGAGTAGCCAATACATACTCATATTTCCCGCCTAAAATCTTTTCACAGAGTTCAATTCCAACTTGATGTGCTTCTTCAAAACTCACTTCTTCCGGAACAAAAGATTGAATCAAATGATGTGCTAAGGTCTTGGTTCTTGAGCTAAATTGTTTCTTGGTAAGTTCGAACTCTTTATGAGCATTTTCTCTGCTGCAAAGGTGTGTTGTAACATAGATTTCATCGTCTGTCTTATCTCCGTTACAGATATAGTCTATTGCCTTTTTAAGAGTTGTTTTAATCGGATGTATCTTTGTAACAGCCATTATCCTACAACCTCATTGATAATATAGTCGGAAACCTTTTCTCTAAACTCTGATAGAAAAAGAAGTTCCCCCTGCAAAGCTTCCTTGATACTTTCAATATCATCTTTGTAAATAACTCCTGTACTGTTTACCGCCTTTGCAATCTGATTCAGGTTCACTGAGTTACGACTTATAAGAGAAGATAATTCCCTCAGTTCTTTTCTGAAGTCTCCAAAAATATCAATGCTGATAATTTTGTTCTTGAAAATAGTATCTCTGTAAAATTCTCTCTTGCTCTTAAAATTGGTCAATGCAAATCTTCTATTTAATTCTTTCATATCTTCTTCGTTCACCATAAAGTGAACGGTACAGTTGTTTTTACGATTAACTATCTTTGGCATTTTTCATCTCTCCTTTCTCATTGGGGTCTTAGGGTACTCCCTAAAATTGATTAAGGTGAATTAGCAGCTTACAAGCCTACTTTTTGGACTGTGGTCAAAAAGTATATGCTTGCTATCTCACTGAAAATAGTGCTTTTACTATCTCACTGAAAATAGTGCTTTTACTAATAAGCTCTTATGACTATCACAGAAAAGACATATGAACCGCTATAATCAATTTATCTAAAAAATCATGTTTTTTTCTTTTCTACAAAAGTTTAAAAGTTGTCGCTACCACTACCTCGCTACCTTTTAAGCCAGGTAGCAAAGTAGCGGTAGCAGACTTTTTCAAAACTCTTAAAATGGTATTTCCATATCTTTTACTTCCATAAAGTCTGCGGTTACATTTCTCTTATAGAACTTCTTGCTTACTCTAACGATTCCGTCAATCCTTACTTTCTTGCTTTTTACATTAGGCTCTAAAATCCATTCGTCAGCCATCTCATTTTCCATCAGTTCCGAAAACACCTTTTCATTTGTTTCAGGATACTTGCTTGTAAATTCTGCGGAACATAATATATTAGGAGTATCAGACTTCGTTACCTTCCATTCCATGAAGTCCAAGAAGTTTTGCACATGTCTGTTTTCGCTCTTATGTGTTTGAATGACATAATCCAAATCACTTCTTAGTTCCTTCGGCAAATAGAAATCATGCAGCTTGTTTTTGTAAAGATGTACCGCTTCTGCAATAGCTCCTTCAAAATCATTTTTCAGCATTTTTTCATGTTTTTTTCTTGTGATAGTTTCCAATACAGGAAATTTTTCCGGATCATACATCAACGGAATTTGTATCTTTTCACTGTTCACTTTTACAGGCAAGTATCTTCTTTCTCCTGAGAAGTCTCCCAAGAATGTAGCGTCGTTTGTTGTCGCAATCAAAACACAGCTTCGTTTAACATCTGTTGAAAAGCGTTCATATGGAAGTCTTACCGTGCTTGTTCTTGCCGAAATAAAAAGTTTTGCTTCATCAGCACTTTTCGCATTTCTAAGAGCAACAAATTCTTCAAGCTCAACAACAATCTTACCTACCAAATTACTGACGGCATCTTTCCCTTTTATATTGTTTAATGAGCAATACCATTCAGGAAATAGTGCCAGTTTTTCAATAAATGAAGTTTTCCCAACGCCCTGCACCCCTGTAAGAACCATCAATTCATCAAACTTACATCCGGGATTAAATGCTCTTTTTACCATACCGACCAAGATATGTTTCATAATCCAAGAATTTAATTTTGTATCCTCTGCTCCAAGATATTTGGGTAGTAATTTTGAAATATATTCTTGCCCGTCATAGGGTAGCGATTCCATATACATTGCCGGTAAATTGATTGACCTCTTATGAGCAACAAAAAGAACGGCATCTTCCATACGATTTTTCGAATATTTAATTCCAAATTCTCTTTCGATTTCAACTCCGAGGATATTTGTCATATGGTCATTCCATTTTCGTATTTCTAAATCAGTACATCTTTCTCCTTTTAACTTTCCATAAAAACGAATTGTTCTGCTGCAAGTGTCAAAGAAAATATATCCTGATAAAATATCTTGTTCTTTACAAAAACGGGGATTCACTAACACAGTTATGAGATTGGTTGTTGTACTTTTGACTTGTCCCTTATCTGTGATTTCAAGTTCACGATCTAAATAATCGCTTAGCTCCAAATCATCAAATTTAAGCCAATTATTCAAGCGAGTATCCTCCTTTACTTCTGTGATAGTTATAATCCCAATATCTCTTATTTCCTCCCTGTATCGCTTTTGAAATGCTGTCCTCTAAATATTTCAAGTATCCTTTTTCCGTACTTCTTTTACTTCTATCTCCCATTCGATTAAGTGCAGATTTCAAAAATATTTCTTTCATCATTTCTGCATTTCCGTGAGTAAAACTGTTTAGAAAAAGAAGCAATGAAAAGTCATCTTTACTGGCGTCTCCGCTTGTATATGAGCCTTCAAATAACGCTTTTGCCTTTGCGTTATACCTGCACATGGTTTCTATAACTGTATCACTGTCAGGAACACATTCAGCAGCTTCCTGATATTTTCTAATAACTTCTCTGACACTTCTTTTTGGGAAAAATAACTTGTAATATTTGTCCAACTCCTTTTGTTTCAAGAGAACTTTGTTCGCAACAAAATCATTAAATTTGTAGATATTACCTGTCATAGCAATACATCTATTTTCTTGATACATCTCCACTTTCTCAAGCTGGTTATTAAAGTTCTTTTCCATTTTCCCCTTTGCAAAAATGTGTAACCCTCTTCCGGATTGTGATACTTCGATATAAGTATCATTAAAGTCATTTATAAACATCTCAAGTTTTTTATTGTCCACATCGTCCAAGTCGATACACACAAACGGATCGTCTTTACTCAACACAAAAGACAATCCGTCACAGCCACTACTTTTCAAATTATTAACCGCCGTTTCAAAATCTGCCCAATTTTCTTTTTGATTCCAAAAATTCGATTTCAATGTTATCGGGCTTACAGGTATCTTTATAACTTTTTTCATTCCGTGCCTATCAACATTTACTACCCTTTTAAACCATAACCATTGACTACGGTCTTTTAAGTCTTGCGGAATATTTTCAATATATTTCTCTCTGTTTATCATCGTAACCTCCTATCTTTTTATTGCTGATAGAAGTACAACCTGATAAAATAATCTTGTCAGGGATGAAATACCAAGTTGTACTTTCATCTTGCCTTTAGTCGTATGGCTAAAGGCTTTTTTCTTGCATTGCCGCTTCTATTATTTCAACAATCATCCTAAGTTCATGCCTATAATTATCATCCACTTCTCCATATTCTTTCACTCGTTTCAGTTCCGATAAAATTTCCTGTAACTCACTTTTACAACTGTCTATGACATTTCTTGTAGCAAACACCTTTATAGGAGCATTAAGAATTGCATTAGTCATATAATCCTGTCTACTCAGCCCGGACATCGCAATTTTATTGAAAATAAGCTCTCTGTCTTTTCGATTTGTTCTGAATGCTATGGTTACATCCTTTTTCCTGTGATTAGCAAATCGCTTGCCTTTATCTCGTTCCTTTTGTTTTCTTTCCTCTTCCAACGTTTGCCATTCTTCTTTACTCATCAAATTTTGGCACTTTTTCTTTTTACGATTAACCGCCTCATCATAGCTTGGAAATTTCGGTGCTTTCACTGTATTCGCCCTCCTTGTCCAATTTATCAGCCATATCCACCTGTTTATTGGGGAACATATGACTATAATCCATTAACACCTTTATGCTTTCATGCCCTGTTCTCGCTGCAATATCTACCGGTGTAAAGCCCATTTCTATAAGCAGCGATATATGACTGTGTCTTAGTGCATGAAGTTTTATTTTCTTTACGCCCGACTTTTTTATTCCTCTTTCCATTTCCTTATTGAAATATGTTTTGCATTTAGGGAAAATCTGCTCATCCTCTGAAAAGTACCCGATTTTAAGGAAGTAATCCTGTAGCTCTCTGATTAGGAAATCAGGAAGCATTATTGTTCTCTTACTTTTAGGTGTTTTCGGGTCTGTTATAACTTCTTCTCCGTTAATTCTCTGAGCTGATTTACTGATTCGCATTGTCTTTTTATCAAAGTCAAAATCCCCTTTTGTCAATGCTCTGAGTTCTCCTAAACGAATCCCTGTCCAATAAAGAATTTCAAAAGCATAAAATGAAATATCCTTATCTTTAACAGCTTCAATAAATTGCAGATATTCATCTTTAGTCCAGAATTCCACTTCCTCATCACTCTTTTGCTTTCCGATTCTGCCTGTAACCTTACAAGGATTTTGTCTTAGTCCGTAATACTTAACGGCATGGTTGAACATACAGCTTAGCTGTGCGTGAATTGACTTAAGATAAGTTGGCTTATAGGCTTCCCCTTCCGCATTTTCAATATTTAGAAGCACATTGTGCCATTTCTTAACTACCACAGGTTTTATTTCGCTTACTTTCATTCCTGTAAAAAACGGCAGTATTTTTGTCCTAATCATGTGTTCTTTTGTCATCCATGTATTAAGACGAATAGTTCCTATAACATCGGCTTTATAGAGTTCAAAGTAATCCTCAAAAAGCATATTGAGTGAACCGGACATCTTTACCGTGAAATTTCTCTCGTAAGTAATTGCCTCTTTCTTTGTTTCAAAGCCTCTTTTCAGCTTCTTCCTGCTTTGTCCATCCCAATCCTTGTAATAGAACGAAACGAACCATTTTCCATTTTTTTCGTCCTTATATGCAGGCATTATTCTCCCTCCTTTGATTTGTATATTTGTTCCATAAAATATTTCTTATTGATTCTTCCCCTTAGGATAAGAAAGCCGTGTTCAGCCAGCTGCTTATTCATATCACGAATGATTTTATAAGCCTGCTGCTGCGATATATTTAGTAAATCGGCAACTTCATTTGAAGTAAGAAATAATTTCTCCATCGTACTTTCCTCCTTTCTTTTCAGAAACTTATTTGTTTCTGTTTCTATTTTAGATTATAAGTAGCTTTTTTGTTTCTGTCAATACTTTTTTCTAAATTTTATTTTTCTATTGTATTTTTTCTTATTTTCGATTATATTATTAAAAGAGAAACAAATTTGCTCCTAAGGAGGTGTTAAAATTGAGTTTGGGTAAAATAATTAAGAAGTTCCGTGAATTACGGAGAATTACTCAAAAGGCATTAGGAGACAGAACACATTTAGATGATGTCAGAATCAGACAATATGAGCTTGATATTCGTACTCCTAAAGATGATGTCTTAGAAAATATTTCCGCTGCACTCCATGTAAATAAAGATTATCTGAAAGAACCTGCATATCCATACACGGAACATGACCTTATGCGATTCTTATTTAAACTTGATGACAGTATTGAAGTTAATATAAGACAGGTTATTATGAATGACGAAGATCCCGGATACACTACCACAGGTATATATTTCGGCAGTGAAGCTATATTAAGAATTCGTAATATGCTTGAACAGTGGCAGGAAATGAAAGAGAAATATGAAAATAACGAAATTACTAAAGAAGCCTTGCAGGATTGGAAAGCTAACTATCCTGACAGCTTGAAAAAAGATTATGTTCCTTTTGAAGAAAGCAATGTAAAGTTTTATAGAAAAGGTATATCTGCTAAGATTCCTCCGGATATAAAATAGGCACAGAAAAAGCACATAGCTGAAAGATTTTACAATCTTAAAGTCATGTGCTTTGTCTTTTATATTGTTCGAAGATTTAAACGAAACTGGGATTTATCTGTCCCTATAAATAGGAAGTTGTTTTACACTCTGTTTCCACTTTCATCAAAGGTATTCTTTAAAGCTTTTTCAGTAGATATCATAATCACAACAAAACATATCATTTGAATTATTGTAATACCAAATCCTATCCACCCTATCCTATCAATTGACTTATTAATCACTGTAGGCATAATTGCAATTGTCAATATCAACGAAGGAAAAAACATATAAAGCGACATTCTTGCACAATATTTTTGTGCAAAATCCCATATTTTACATCTTCTCCACAACTTCAAATATACCATTATCTATTTTCTACAAAAGCCTCCCACCAAAATGATGGAAGGCTTTCTAAAATTTTTACCTAAATTCAACAACTCCCTTTCAGACCTGCTTTTTCTTACTTTTAGTATCAAAACAGTATCATTTAGAGAATTTTTCTACACCAAAACCGCTAAAATACTGTATTTTCAAGCGTTTTATATCAGTAACATATTTGCTTCTGTTATTCCCACTCAATCGTAGCTGGTGGTTTTGCCGTCACATCGTAAACTATACGGTTAACGCCCTTAACCTCATTCACGATACGATAACTTACTTTCTCTAAAAGCTCCCATGGCAAACGAGCCCACTCACCTGTCATGAAATCATTCGTGATAATAGCACGTAGAGCCACAGTGTAATCATATGTACGACTATCACCCATAACACCAACTGACTTTATCGGTGTCAGCACAGCAAAATACTGGGAAATTGTCTTATGCAAATTGGAATTAGCCACTTCTTCACGGAAAATAGCATCTGCATCACGTAAAATCTGCAACTTTTGCTTAGTAATTTCACCTAAGCAGCGCACGGCCAAACCTGGTCCTGGGAAAGGTTGACGCCAAACCAAATTCTCTGGCATACCAAGCTCCAAACCGACTTTACGCACTTCATCTTTGAACAAATTACGTAGAGGCTCTACAATGGCTTTGAATTTGATGTTATCAGGCAAACCGCCAACATTATGGTGACTCTTAATCACAGCTGCCTTATCTGTACCACTTTCGATCACATCTGGATAAATTGTGCCCTGTACTAAGTAATCAACATCCTTGTAATCCTTAGCCACTTCTTCGAACACCCGAATAAATTCTTCACCAATGATCTTACGCTTAGTTTCTGGATCAGTTACACCTTGCAAACGGCCTAAGAAGCGCTCACTTGCATCAATGCGACGAATGTCCATATCGTAAGTATCTTTGAAGACTTTCTCAACTTCATCAGCCTCATTTTTACGTAAAAGACCATGGTCAACAAAAATACAAGTCAAATTACGGCCAATTGCCTTGTGAACGAGTAAAGCGGCAACTGATGAATCAACGCCACCACTGAAAGCACACAAGACTTTAGCACCTGCTAGCTTCTCTTTTAGCTTAGCAATCATGCTTTCAGCAAAATCTTTCATCTGCCAGTTGCCTTGGACATGACAAACTTCATAGAGAAAATTATGAATCATGTCACGGCCTTGCAAGCTATGTTCAACTTCCGGATGGAACTGCACCCCATACAAATTAAGTGAATTATTAGAAAAAGCAGCGATTGGGCAAGAATCAGAACTTGCAGATACTGTAAATCCAGCTGGTAATTTAGAAATTTGGTCACGGTGACTCATCCAAACTTGGCTATTTGCCTTTAGGTTATGGAAAATTGGGTCTTTAGTTGACTCAGCCACATTTATAAAGCGCTTACCATATTCGCCTTTGTCTGCTGATAAAACCTGACCGCCTTTAACGTGGCAAATCCATTGCGCACCATAGCAGATACCCAAAACTGGGATGCCTAGATCTAAGATGGCAGGATCTGCTTCAAAGCGATTGTGCTCGTATACAGAATTAGGGCCACCACTCAGGATAATACCAGTGTAATTCGCTTGTTTGATTTCATCCACGCTAGTATCAGCTGGCAAAATCACACCATAAACGCCTTCTTCTCGTACGCGTCTAGCAATCAATTGCTTATACTGGCCACCACAATCGAGAATCAAAATTTTCTCTTTTAGCAAAAGGCCATCGCTTAAGTCTAAGTTCAAAATTTGTTTGCTCATGACATATCCTTTTCTTTACATTGCTGAGGCAAATTCTTACCCCGTTATCTGCTATTATATCAAAAGTGCATATCGATTGACGAAGGAAAAAATATGGATTTCATTTATTTAATAAAAATTATCATTCTTTCTATTGTTGAAGGCCTAACTGAATTTTTGCCAGTTTCATCAACCGGCCACTTAATCATCACAAGTAGTCTTTTTGAATTACCGCAAAATAATTTCATGAAATTGCTGATGATCGTAATTCAATTAGCAGCTATTTTAGCTGTTGTCGTGCTTTACTTTAGTAAGCTATGGCAATTATTCATCGATTTACTAAAACTGAAAAAGCCAGCTTTACATTTCTGGGCCAAATGGATTTTAGCCTCATTGCCATTTGTGATTCTGGCTGTACCATTGCACAAATACATAGAACGTTATCTGTTCAACAATTTAACGGTTGCAATCGCCCTGATTATTGGCGGTATACTTCTTTATTTTGGCGAAGGCTATCAGGTGGAAAATCCGCGTGCGCAAAAATTAGATGACTTGACATACAAACAAGCTTTTTTGATAGGCGCTTGGCAATGTTTAGCCTTGTTACCTGGCTTTTCACGTTCAGCTTCAACCATCATCGGTGGTTGGTTAGCTGGCTTAAGAACCAAACTAGCGGCTGAATTTTCCTTTTTCTTAGCAATCCCCCTAATGTTTGGCGCAAGTATTTTTAGCTTCTATAAATTTTTCAAAGTTAAAAACTCTTTTGCCAGTTTGGGTGACACAATGTTAGCCGAGCAAGCTGTTAATCTGCCTTTCTTGCAAGCTGAAAAGCAACATTTCCTAGCTGGTAATAGCGAATATATGCAATATGTTTACCTCGCTATCGCCTGCCTAGTTTCGTTCTTAGTTGCTCTCTTAGTCGTGAAAGCCTTCATGCGCTATCTAAGCAAACACAGTCTGAAAGAGATGGCTATTTACCGTATTGTTGTTGGGCTTGTTCTCTGCTTACTCTGGTTAGCTAACTTACGCTAATACTTAAAATGCCTGCCACATTGATATGTGACAGGCTATTTGCAACACTTTTTAAGTGTTAATTTTCAGCTAATTACTTAATGTATTTAGAACTCAAACCCTCTTCTTCCAAGTATGTGCGGAATGGTACGAGATTTTCAGCTTCATATTTAGCTTTGTAAGCCTTAATTTCAGCATCTGACCATAACTTCGAATCAAGCTTCAAGCAACCTGTTTCAACCGGGATTGGACGATCGTTTGTGATCTTGCAATCAATTACCACTGTCTTGCCTTCCTTGTTAGCTTTGACTGCTTGTGCCATAACTGCGTCAATGTCTTCAATTCGACGAACTGTAAAGCCAATTGCGCCTTGTGCAACACCGACCATTGCATAATCTACATCCGTAAATTCTGTACCGAAAGTTGTTTCGTTCGTATCTTCGTACTTATTCTTAATGAAGCCGTATTCGTTGTTAGTAAAGACAACATTGATAACTGGCAAATTGTAACGAACGTTAGTTACAACATCTGGATATGTCATTGAAAATGCGCCATCACCCATTAAGTTCCAAACTTGACGATTTGGGAATGTGTGTTTGGCTGCAATACCACCTGGCAAAGCAATACCCATTGTGGCAAAGAGTGGTGAAGTACGCCACATGTTCTTTGGTGTCATATGCAAATGACGAACTGATGTCTGAGTTGAGTTACCAACATCAATTGAGTAAATGGCATCAGCATCTGCATGTTTATTGATGGCATTATAAACTTGATACAATTGCAAATCGCCACTTTGCTTGCCTTCGATCTTGTTCAAATAATCGCGCCAATTTTGCTCGTTCTTCAAGTTAGCCTTCCACCAAGCTGTATCTTTGATTTCTGGCAACTTGTCTAACAAGGTCTGCAAAGCCTCACCTGCATCACCCAGAATAGCAACATCAGCGGCATGACGTTTACCGAGCATAGCTGAATTAATGTCAATCTGAATGAAATGTTCAATATTACGGAAAGTATGATCTATTTCTGCAAATGGGAAATTACAGCCAACGAATAGAACTGTATCAGCCTCTAAAATTGCCTCATTAGCTGGCTTCCAACCAACACGATAAGCTGAACCTAAAAGTGCTTCATAGTTCCAATGCATAGCCTCATAGCTCTTACCAGTTGTGAGAACTGGTGCTTTGATTTTTCTGGACAAAGCTTCAACTAATTCGCCATGACCAACTGTACCAAAACCAGCATAAATAAGTGGGCGTTTGGATTTCTTGATTAATTCACAAGCAGCATCAATATCGTTCATATCCAAAGCGGATGCTTTGAAAGGTCTGTAACTTGAACCTGATGAATAGAATGCATCTGCGTCCATCTCTTGGAAACCAAAGTTAGTTGGTACTTCCAAAACAGCTACGCCATGTTTAGCTAAAGCGACACGGCAAGCTTCATCCATCAACTTAGGGAATTGTTCTGCATAAGCGACACGGCGATTGAAAACAGCAATATGATCATACATTGGGTTTTGATTTAATTCTTGGAATGCATCCATATTTAATTCAGCTTGCGGACGTGATCCCAAAATAGCTACAACTGGTGTTGCATCCATTGCAGCATCATATAAGCCGTTAATTAAGTGAGTTGCACCTGGGCCGCCTGAGCCGACGCAAACAGCTAATTTGCCGCCCCATTTCTTTTGCATGACTGCGGCCATAGCGCCTACTTCTTCATGCTTAACTTGAATAAATTTGATTTTATCCTGCTCAACAGCAAGTGCATCCATAAAAGAGCTCAATGTACCGGATGGAATGCCATACACAGTATCTACACCCCAACCCTCTAAAACTTTAAGAGCGGCGACTGCAACTTTAATTTTTCCCTTAGCCATGCTAGTTCTCCTTTGAATTTAGATAATTATTTTTTGAACTTATATCATCTAAGTTCATAAATGATCTTATATGAGATTGAGAATATTTGTGCGATTAAATATGATACTAATCAAATTTCAGGCCCTAAAAGTGGGGAAATTTGCTCCAGAACACATATTAACCTGTCAATTTTTTGCTATTGACAAGACAAGCTAAATTCAGTAGAATTGACAGGTATCTTTCAAGAGGTACGAGCTAGTTAGAATTAAGCATTCCTTGTGGATAGCTCAATTTGGGAGGTGAAATCCATGGCAAAATGTAGTATTTGTGAAAAGGGTATGAACTTTGGACGTAAGATTTCCATCACACGTTCTCAGGTTTCTCGTCGCGCCTTGGCCCAACAAAAGCCAAATGTTCGCAAGGTACGTGTTATCGAAGGCAATACTCCTAAGACAGAATATGTTTGCACATCTTGCTTACGCAACGGTGCTGTAGTTCGTGCATAGTCTAAGCTTATAGTGAATTACAGTTGGTAAAGTCCCCTCGCCTAGAGGGGCTTTTCTTTTTGTCATAATTAAAATAAAACACGTTCTTCCCTCGCTGCTTAAGAAATTGCATGGACATTTTGCGTGATGTACATCGAAATCTATTATTCAAATTCTAACTATGTTATAATTAACGAGTTCTTCGGGGTGTAGCGCAGGTGGTAGCGCGCATGGTTCGGGACTATGAGGCCGGAGGTTCGAATCCTCTCACTCCGATTTAATTAAGGGATACAGAATTTAGTCTGTATCCCCTTTTTGTTGTTCATTAGATTGTTTGTATTCACTTGGAGTTACGCCATAGGTTTTCTTGAATAAAGCGTAAAAATAAGAACTATTTTCAAGACCAATTTGCGCACAAATTTGCTTGTTACTCATGTCACTTGTCATGAGTAAGTCAACCGCTGCTTCCATTCGTTTTTGCGTAATATAAGCACTTAGAGTGATGTCTTTCGCTTCCTTAAACAGTTTGCTCAGATAAGTTGGATTCAGTCTAAATTCGGCTGCTACCAATTTCAAAGATAAATTAAAATCAGCTAAATTCATCTGCACAAACTCTGATACTTGTTCAGCTAGACTGCTCACCTGCTCCTGATGCTGTGCTAATTTGATCTGACGATAGTATTCTATTTTAGGTAACAAGATGTCTGAAAGATCTTTGAACGTAAAATCTTTTGTGAGCAACTCATTCAATTGGTCTTGTGCTAAATAACTTGCACTTAGCTGTGGCACAGTTATTGGCTGCTCAGCAGATTCTCTTATTTCGTCTGTCCTTTTATCTAATTGTACCGCCAAATTACGTAAACTATAAATTACACTAGCCAATCTATATGTTCTTAAGCTTTGCCAAAACTCATCCAAGCACTCATCGCTTGCTTTCGTATAATTCAACAAATTGCTGAACAAATTCGAAATTATAGTTTGTTCACCGTTAGCTTTGCTTAATGTATATAGTTCATCCTCAGCTTTTAGTTGCATCAAATTAAGATGCGCTAATTTCTGTAACTCCAAGAGATGAAGCGTTGCTTTTGCCAAATCTTTAGCCTGGTAAATTCCACTATAGAAACAAGCATTATGACTAACATAATTTTCAATCTGTTTAGGTATGACATATAGACTAGAATGCTCAGTCAATACTTGTTCAGCTGCTAACAAGTAAAATGTTTTTTCCGAATAGTCAATTTTAGCCTGCTGGCAATTAAACTCACTCAAAATTCGCTCGATTTCTTGGCTGCTCAGAACTGTATCTGGCAAAATCAGATAAACATGCTCATCTGTAAAATCCAAATCCAACTGCTTACAAGCTGTCACGAACTCAAAATCAGGCTCATTTTTGTAAACGCCACTCAACAAAGCACGCCAAAATTGTTGCTGACGCAATGTTTTAAGGACTTTGGCTGGATTAAATGAAAATTTATGTAATTTACCAACCTCACTGACTGCCTCGGCAAAGGGATTAACCACCTGCTTCCAAAGCCAAATGTGCAAGGCCATAAATAGCAACAAAACGAAAAATAGCAACAGGTATGTCTGTTTCTTCAAAGTGTAAACATCAGCAAGGATTTGCTTCTCAGGCAAAAAATACGCCATATTAGCCGCAAGTGTCTTACTATAAGTTTGTGCGCTAAGGTAGTTTCGCCCACTTATATTGAGTAGCGTGAAATTACTAGAAACTAATTGCTTATCATCTACTAAATCAGGTAAATTACTATCCAAATCTTTAGCAAATTCAGCATTACCACCAATTAGCAATTTTTCGCCATCCTGCATCTGTAGCAGCACAGTCTGCTCACGATTAGTCTGCATAATTTTAATTAGATAGGCCGCATCGACATTCACAATTAAAGCTGTGTTGCCTTCATGTAATACATAAGTGAACAAATATTTCTGTTCAGGCGCCAATACAAAAAGATCTGATTCAAATTTAGGATTTTTGGAAATTGCAATTTGTTTGGTCGGATAAGTTCGCAAAGTTGGCAACAGTTGCAAACTTTTTGGCTGCTTACTTGCCATATTCAGCAAATCTAAAGCAGCCGTATCCTTAAAATTAACCAGCTCATCTGTTGATTCAAAATTATCATCACTAGATAGCATACCGTAAACTGGGTTATAAACATAGGCTGATAATAAATATTCAGAGCTTGTGACAAAGGCATTAAGTTCGCGCATAGCTTGTAATTTGTCTGTCTGAGATAACTTATTTTGTTGACGTAATTTCTTATTTAAAGGTGAATTATACAATTGCAGAATCGAATCGATGATCTGCCGATTATATGTAGCAATTAGTCTGCCCTGCTGCTCGATAGTCTCATTAAACAATTGTTTTGCACGCGTTTCACGAATGTAACGAAATTGATTAAGGTTAAAGTAAGCAATTGAAAAGATCGCAAGATAATTTAGCAATATGAAAGCAGCAAAGGCTCTTATGATTGTAGCCTTTGTTTTATACACTTTATCCATATTAACAGACGAATTTACGTTATTCATTTAAGCTCCTGTTGCCTGCTAAGTTATCAATTGACGCCAAATCTGACATTTACATTATGCAATATAATTTTAATTTTTGGACATAAAATTGCACTTAAGCGAGCTCAAACCGTGTACAGTTTTGTTGAATAAGCCAATTTATCGTGATTTTGCACTCGCCCTTTTGTAGCACCTTGTCTATACTGTTGCCATCTTAAAGTTACATAGTGTTATGAAGCACAATTGAAGCACAATTAATGTTTCGCTATGTAATTAGATTAAATTATGCTCATTTAGAGCAGGAGGAACTTATGAAACGTAAATCGTTACTTGCTTTTGCACTAACAGCTAGCTTATGTCTAACAACACTAAGTGCTTGTGGTCAAAAAAACGAACAAGCTAAGACTAAAGCAGAACCAGACAAGCAGAAAAAGGTCATGCTCTATTCATCTCTGAAAGAGAAGCAATTGTCTGCTATCAAGGAAGCTTTTATGAAAAAGTATCCTGATATTGCTATGGACTATTACGCTGCTGGTACAGGTAAGGTTTTGACTAAAATTGCAACTGAGCAACAATCTGGCCAAATTGCTAGTGACTTGATTTGGGTCGGTGATCCATCTAATTACCTGACTTTCAAAGAAAAAGGAATGTTGGAAGCATATCAGTCCAAGGAAGCTGAACAGATAGCTGATAAATTCAAAGACAAGGACAACACTTTCGTTGGCGCACGTCTGGTCGTTATGGGCTTCTCCTATAACTCAACTAACGTTAAAGCTGATTTAATTCCAAAAAATTGGTCCGATTTAACAAAGCCTGAATTTAAGGGCCAATTAGTTATGTCCGATCCAGCAGAAGCTGGTACTACAATGTATGCTGTATCTGCCTTGGTCAATCATCCAGATTATGGCTGGTCTTATTTTGAAAAATTGAAAGCCAATAAGATGGAACTTGAATCAGGTACAACTTCTACTATCAACAAAGTTGGTTCAGGCGCTTACATGTCCTGTATCGGTGTTGACTATGTAACAAGAACACTTGAGAAACAAGGTTCTCCGATTAAATTCAGCTATCCTGAAAAAGATTTGATCGTTGTTTCTTCCCCTATCGCTATCATGAAGGGCGCTCCACATATGGAAGAAGCTAAGTTGCTTTATGATTTCATCTTGTCCGAAGAAGGCCAAACAATTTTGGCTAAGACGCAAGCAACACCTGTTAGAAACGGCGTTAAAGTTGGCGAAGCTGCACTCGATGCAGCAGAAATTGCGAAACGTATGCTAGAAACAGACGATAAAGAAGTTGCTAAGCAAAAACAAGAAATCCTCGATAAGTTCGATAAACTCTTCAAATAATTAAGCTGAGTTTACAGCCCGAAAGTCTGTGAATACAGCCGCTTTCGGGCATTTTTATGCAATTTAATAATAGAAAGGTCTACTGATGGCATCTGTAACTTTTAATAATGTCAGCTTCAATTTTGGCAATAAAAAAGTATTTAGCAATCTATCACTTGAAGTGAAGGATGGCGAAATTCTTGGTATTGTCGGACCTGGAAGCTGTGGTAAAACAACGCTTATTCGTTGCTTAGCTGGTCTTTTGAATCCAAGTTCTGGTGAAATTCTCATCGACGATCAAATTGTATTCAGTCACGATAAGCATATAAGTATTAAGCCTGAGAAACGGAAAATTGGCATGGTCTTCCAAGATTATGCCGTCTGGCCGCATAAATCAGTCAGTAAAAATATTGAGTATCCTTTGGCTAAGCATAAAATTGCTAAATCCGAACGTGAAAAGATCATAGCACATGCTCTAAAGCAAGTTCGTATGTCCTCTTATGCTAACTATATGCCTGCTCAATTATCAGGTGGTCAGCAGCAACGTGTTGCAATTGCACGTGCGCTCGTATCTTCCAAGAAATTGATCGTCATGGATGAACCTATTACCAATCTCGATGCTAAATTGCGTGAAGAAATGATCGAAGAAATTCGCCAAATTCAGCACGATTTAGGTACAACTATCATCTATATCACCCACGACCAGGAAGCTGCACTAAAGCTTTGTGATCGCATAGCTATCATGCAACAAGATGGTAAAATTGTCCAAGTTGCTAATGATGAAACAATCATCAAGCAGCCAGCTAACCGCTTTGTCTTTGAGTTTATCGGTGTATCAAACTTTATTCCTTTGATTGTTAATGCTGAAAAAGTCTACATCAAGCAGCCTAAGCAAAATATCTTATGGCCTGATGCGCCAATTGATGAAATTCTCCAATTGACTAAAGCTAACAGTTTAGATATGGGTATTCGTCCGTTAGATATTGTCTTTTCCGATAATTCACCCCTTAAGGCAACTGTAAAAAGCGTTGTTTTCTTAGGCAACCAATACAACTATTTTGTCAGATTAGGTGATCTTGAACTACGTGTCCAAGTTAGTACTTTAGATGCACTTAAGCAGGGTATATTTAGCGAGGGACAAGAAGTTGGTATCAAATTTGCAAAGGCTGTCTATTATCCTTCTAACTCTGTTCTATTAGATAAGGAGAATGCAACATGCGAAGCTTAATTCAATCTTTCAAACAATCCCTTAAACGTTCAGATCTCGATAAAATGGAAGGTCGTCACTTTAGCCTCGATTTAGTTTTGACTTGGTTAAGCTTTATCCTCCTATTAGTTATCGTTGTTCTGCCAATTGCCATGATCATTATCAACGTTTTCTTCAATGAAGGCAGCTTTGATCTATCAATGTTCAAGCGAGTACTTTTAGATAAAGAAAACATCAAAGCCATGTTTAACACACTCATCATTGCCCTATCTGTCACTGTTTTGGGTACTGTTGTTGGTCTGTTCTTTGCTTGGCTTTTAGGTCGCAGTGATATTCCACTAAAAGGCCTAATGCGTTCACTCTTTACCATTCCTTATATGTTTCCACCATTCTTTGGTGCTATGGCTTGGGACTTGTTGCTCTCGCCACGCGGTGGCTATTTCAACAATTGGTATATGTCTGTAACTGGCGCTAAAAATGCACTGTTCAACATCAACTCTTTGGGCGGTATTATTTTCGTTGAAATGTCATACTACTTCCCATTCGTGTTCATGCAAGTTGTTAGTGCACTTGAACGTATGGATCCAACTTTGGAAGAATCAGCTCGTATTGCTGGCGCTAAGCAAGGTTACGTTATTGCCAAAATTACTTTACCGCTCGTAAAGCCAGCTATCGCTTCTGGTGCGCTTCTAATTTTAACCTCATCCCTCTCCCACTTTGGCGTACCATCTATCTTAGGTTTTTCCCAAAAAATCTACACATTGCCAACTCGTATTTATGACTTGATCAATCGCTCATCTGGTGATTTCCAAGGTATCAGAGAAGGTGCTGCTCTCTCCTTGTTATTGGTTGCAGTCGTCATGCTCGCCCTCGTTTTACAGAAACATGTATTAAAAGCTGGAAGCTACGATATTATCAAAGGGAAATCAATGCGCCCAATGCTAATTAAGTTACGTGGTAGCAAATGGCCTCTCTTATTCGTTGCTTTAAGTTTCTTAGTAGTTGTGGTCGTAATTCCGCTTGCCATGATCTTCTTAGTTGGTATGTTAAAAGCTTACGGCCTACCATTAACACTTAACAATTTCACATTAGACAATTTCAAGGAAATTCTAACTTCAAATAAGATGGTTACAGATTCTATTTCTAACTCTCTGTTACTGTCAATTTCAGCTGGTATTATCTGTATGATTTTAGGCGTTATCATTGCTTACGTCATCACCAAAATCCAGCCTCGTGGCAAAACAGTCCTCGAAATTATTTCAGTTTTACCCTACTCCATTCCAGGTATAGTCTTAGCAATTGGTGTTATTTTAACTTGGTCTGGTAAACTTTATTTCAACCTCTATAACACGTTATGGATCATCTTGGTAGCTTATCTAGCCCGTTACCTCGCTTTTTCCATGAAGAGTGCTTCTGCCTCCTTGCAACAAGTACACCATTCATTGGAAGATGCAGCCCGTAACTGTGGTGCTAGCCACTTTGAATCTTTGTTAGACGTTACCTTACCTCTAATTCGTCCAGCCATGGTTTCTGGTTTCTTCTTAATCTTCTTACCTGCTATGCGTGAGTTGACAACTTCTGTCCTACTCTATGGTCCATTTACCAGAACTTTGGGCGTAGCTATCTACTCACTAAAAAGTGATGGCTATATAGTTCAAGCTTCAGCTCTGGCTTCCGTCGCTATTATCATCATATTTATCTGCAATGCTATTGTGCGCTTTATTACTAAAGATAGGAGAAGCAACTAATGTCAAGCGAAATTATTTTACGTAATGTTACTAAGCAATTTACGACTAAAAGTTTAGGAACTGTAACAGCAGTTGAAAACTTTAATTTAGAAGTGAAAGAGGGCGAATGCTTCGCTTTCCTAGGTCCTTCTGGTTGTGGTAAAACAACGACTTTGCGCATGATTGCTGGCTTTGAGGATTTGTCAGACGGTGAAATTTATCTGTCAGGCAAGCTTGTTTCTAGCCGCGCCAAAAAATTGTACATTCCACCAGAAGATCGCCAACTTGGCATGGTTTTCCAAGCCTTTGCTGTCTGGCCACATATGAATGTGTTTGAAAACGTTGCTTTTCCGCTACGTGTGCAAAAGCGTCCACAAGCTGAAATTAATGAGCGTGTTCAAACGGCCCTCAAGCACACTGGCCTAGATGGCTTGGGTAATGAATATCCAGCTAACCTATCTGGTGGTCAACAGCAGCGTATTGCCTTAGCACGTGCGATTGTAACTAACCCACGTATCATGTTGTTGGATGAACCACTCTCCAACCTTGACCCTAAGTTACGTGAGAGTATGCGTTTTGAAATTAAGGCTTTACAGAAAAAGTTTAATTTCACCATCATCTTCGTCACACACGACCAATCCGAAGCAATGGCTCTGTCAGACCGTATGTTGGTTATGGATATGGGTAAGATTGTCCAAATTGGCACACCTGAGGAATTATACAACAAGCCATTGAATCGCTTCGTTCACTCATTCTTGGGTGAATCAAGTTTCATGCGTGTTTCTGTTGAAGGCGAACAACTTCGTATTGCTGGTGATACACAAGTATTAAATATCCCTATTTCAGAAGAGATGTTAAAGAAAGGGCAAACAAAGGGTTCGTTACTTTTAGCTACTCGCCCAAATACAGTTGAAATTTTGCCTGCTAACAGCTCAACTGATCAACAAGCTACATTACATGGCAGAATTATCAAACGCATTTTCTTAACGAACTTCACTGAATATATTGTGAATATCGGCACGGAAACTGTTAAAGTGCAAACTCCACACCGCATTGAATTCAAAGTTGGCGATGAATGCACCCTAATCTTACCACATGCTGTCTTCTATGAAGAAGATACAGAGGCAGAAGCGCTTCGAAACAAGCGACAAATAATTTAAGTCAGCTAAGAAGAACTTAGATTACGCAAAAGGCTCTGTTCAAAACAGAGCCTTTTCTATTGCCTAATTTTAGTAATTTAAATGTTTTTGCGCCTTTAGCATTAGATGGCATCTAATCCTTCGTCTTGAATTATCGCTTCTGGCTATCTATTCCCTATCTGTACTAAAACAGATAGGCATTATATGAGCGAACAAAAGACAATCAGCGACTAGCACCGCCACCACCAAAAGAGCCGCCTCCGCCAAATGAGCCGCCTGACGACCAGCCTCCGCCATGATTCGACCAATAAGAATGACGCCTTGCACGATTAGAATTAGACCACACATTCAGCAAAGTCCAAAATAGCATGTCATTATTGAGCCTATCCCGATAATAAGGACTTGCCTTAGCTTGTCTAATCAATGACATCACGAAACTAGCCAAAATAATTGCTAGTACAGATGAAATGAACAAAGCAGCAAGGAACGCGAATAAAATTTGTTGACCAATTGGCCGCTCATTCAAAATAACTTTTTTGCTTGGGAAAACCAGATCTGTCTGCAAAGTCTTCTTACTCTGGTCAAATGTAACATTCTTACGCACATACATCTCATTCATATAAGCTGGCCATTCAAGGTTGTATGCCTTGTAAATTTGTCGACAAATGGCGTTGAAAGTATCGTAAGCAGCCTGATTCCACTCACCTGCATTCTTAGCTTCAACTGCATAACGATCCAAAATTCGCCCAGCTTTGCCGTCATTAATGATACCTTCTAGGCCACGGCCAACTTCTAAGCGAACATGCGCATCTTCAGTCGTGAATAAAAGCAAAATGCCATTGTCTAATTTTTCATCGCCTATTTTCCACTTATTTGCCAAATTAATGCTATATTTCTCTAAGCTATCTTCATGCGTGTCGGGCACCGTTGCAACCACGACCTGCGCTTTCGTCTTTGAAGCTAAATTATTTGCTTCTCTCACGATATATTCAATCGTCGCATCATCCAAAACTGAACTGTAATCAGCGACATAAAAATCATAGGTTGCTTCTGGGTAAACAGTTTCACTTGTTTGATGAAATATTGCAAAAATAAAGCAAGTTAGGACCAGCACCGAACTACAAAAAATTGCAAATACACCCAATTTTTGTTTACTTGTTAAATGCATCTCAACCTGCTTTCTAATTTGAAAGATAAACTTCGCTCATCTCTACTTGCTAAAATCTACCGTCGGAGCAGTTTGAGCAGCCTTTGTTGCTTGGAAATAATCTACCTTATTAAACGAGAACAAACGGGCAAAAATAACACTCGGGAAACGAGAAACAGCCTGATTATTTGCTTTAGCAGCTTGGTTATATTCATCTCTTGCATAAGCTAAACGATTCTCTGTGCCGGCTAACTCATCCATCAAATTGGTATATAGCTTATCACTCTTTAATTCTGGATAATTTTCAGCTACAGCTAACAAACGACCCAAAGCAGCTTGAGTTGTCTGGCTTGCTTCTGCCTTCTCTGGCATCGTCTTAGCAGCTAAAAGCTTTGTTCTAGCTTCATTAACGGCTTTGAATACATCATCTTCATGTTTAACATAACCTTTGACCGTTCCAACTAAATTAGGTATCAGATCGGCTCTTCTCTGTAACTGACTGTCTATGTTTGCTACTTTTTCTTCCACATTGATCTGTTTCGACAACAAAGAATTATATGAAGTACCTGTCAAAACTAAGATTAAAACAACTATAATGGCTACACCAAGAGCACTTTTCTTTTTCATAAAACCTCTCTCCTTTCAGACAATTATAATTTCAACTACTAAACTATCTGTGAATTTTTATTTACCACATGATGAAAACTTGGGCTATAGCATAATGCAAGCTGTCACTTAAACTTAAAGCTATTTCCAAGTTCTTGTCTGAACTGTAATCTGATAAGCTCGCCACCTTAACTAAATTAGCATAAAAATCTGGACTCAACTTGAAGCTGACAGCCCCACTTTCAGCTTTGACTACCTCAATCTGCTGCCAACTAAAGCCTTGACTTAAGCCTGTTTTAATGGCCTTAAGCAAAGCTTCCTTAGCAGCAAAACGCTTAGCTAAATATGCCACTTGCCTTTCTGGCTGACGTAGTCTACTCCACTCAGCTTGTTCATGCTTGGTTAATAAACGTTCTAAAAGTCTTTCACCTTGCCGCATGTAAGTTACACGCATGGTATCCATTTCAACAATATCAACGCCACAACTGATCATATTAAATCCCCAAACGTAAATCAGCTGTCAAAAAATCAATCGGTTCAGCTCGATATAACAATCTGGATAAAATTCGTTCACCATAAGTTTGAACTATATCATCGGCACTCAAATTGGTAGTCAAAACCAAATGTTGCTTGGCGCCAAGCTGATTAAATAACTTCAATAAATGCGGAACTTGCAAATTGCTAACAGCCAAATCATCAATCACCAAAAGCGGAGCTTGGTAAATTAAGCTGAAACAGGTTTTGACATAATCTAATTGTCTTAAATCAGGCGCATATGACGTTTTCAAAAATTCTTGTTGCTTGAACAAATCAGCTAAGCTATCAGCTGTGATATATATGGCTAAAACGCCATGTCTAAGCACATATTCAGCAATTTTAGCCGCTAAATAACTTTTTCCAGAGCCAGCAGCGCCGGAAATAAACAAATTGTCTTTGCAATCAGCTAATGTATTACTACTAGCTAGCTCAGCTTGGATAATATTTTCTGAGAAGCGCAAAGCATACTTGTAATTCATCTCATAATTGTCTTTTTGCTCAGTAAAAACTTCAGCTGAATTTTTGAGCCGATAAATATCCAAAACTGGCTCTTCTAATCTGTTATCATCCTGATTGCTATGATTTATTTGCCACAAATTCAAACTTTGCAAATACTGACGACAAAGTTTAGGGAAACAGTTTGGGCAAGCTATCTGTTTAGGCGTAGTTTCTATCTCTGTGTTAGACTGTAATTCAATATAACCTCTATCTAAGCAAAGTGAACATTCATACAAAGCATAGTTCTGTCTTTGGCAATATTCAGCACAAGCTTGCTTAACGGCTGTATTAAAATCCTGCTCAGCTAATTTAGTCTCAGCCAATAATGCCGTATATGGTGCATATGTCTTCAAATCATGACAGTCTGCTTGGCTTACAGCCTGTCTCGTCAAATCAATCAACTTAGCATGTAAGTCCGTCAACTTAAGGCGTTTAGCTTTCAAATTAGCATCATGCGCTAAAAGCCAAGTTTTTAAGCCTGACAACTTGGTGGCCGCCTTATTTTTGCGGGCCTTATAAATATTATCCAAATAATCTAAACTCATAGCATTTATTCCAATTAATCGTATTTCAGCGTATGCTTCGAACCTTGCATCAATTTTTTATAAAAATCAGCATCATAATGCCGTTCTGTATAATTTTCTTTCTGACTACGTGGCTGATAACTAGCTAAACCTGAGCGCACATAAGCCTGCCGCTTTGGCTTTGCTTTGAACTCTTTTTCAGCTTGCTGAATCTCTTCTAATGTCTTATAACCAGAATTATGCCAACGTGTGATAATCGCATCGAACCACGTCAAAGTTGGATTGGTACTCTCAACGCTTTTACTGAAAAGATACTTTATTATTTCTTCATCATAAGCATATTCATCGAACCACTTATTCACTATCTGCATATCAGCAGTTGTCAAATTATGGCGTTGCAAATTAGCCTGCACAAACGGTCGCCGCTTTGCAATCAATTCCTGTTCGCTCAACCACTTATCAAAAGCTTCGGCGCTGGTAATATTTTCTTTATGTAAATTATCGGCTAAGCGTTGAATCTGATCTTTGTAAAGATGGCCTTCGCTCTGTAAAGTTGCAAAAATGGCATAGATAAGTGTGTTTTCAAAATGATACTCATGATGTAATTTGTCAATCAAATTGATCCAGCTATAAGAACTAAAGCCAACTAAGAAGCGCTGGTTAATAGCTTGCACCAATTCATTATATTCAGTCTCATCACTGTCTGAACTAGCCTGTGTTGAACTAAGCTCAGCTGTTGTTTGCTCAGTTTGGCCGAGCAAATTGGCATTAAGCTGCTGCTTCTTAGTTGC
Organism: Amygdalobacter nucleatus; assembly: GCF_029167365.1. Taxonomy (NCBI): domain Bacteria; kingdom Bacillati; phylum Bacillota; class Clostridia; order Eubacteriales; family Oscillospiraceae; genus Amygdalobacter; species Amygdalobacter nucleatus. The sequence continues at coordinate 680,243 of NZ_JARFNM010000001.1, read as the reverse complement.
AAGCAAATAATCAAGCAATTTCTGGTTATTGGCTGTACAAGCATCTACTTGAGCTAAAACAAAGTTACTTCTTGTCAGATTTTGCTTCTGTTCCTCACTCATAGTTTGTAATTCTTGTTGCCACATATCAGCTAAATCCCACAATTTCTGCTGAATATCTGGGCTAACTAACCATAGGCATTGGCGAGTGTAATCAGCTTTTAATAAGCTCTGCTGTTGTAATTCAGCCGTAGCTGCTTTCAGTTCTGCTTTATATTGTTTGTTATTAACGAACTGATTCACCGGTTCTAATTCAATCTCATTGGCCTGTAATTGCCAATTCTTTCGTTGTGAACAGATAAATGACAAATGCAAATACAGTTTCCACGCCAAGGGGCTCAATGTCCCTAGATAATGTTGCATAAACTGTTCTGAAAACTGAAGAGCCAACACTTTCACCTCGTTCAACTGATTTACCTTATTTTAACATAGGCTTATCTGCCTGATTAATTCTAGATTATTTAGCAGATTTTGCTAAGACATGGGCTGCATATGAACAGGTAGCTGTCAATTCCTTGCCCTGAGCTTCTGCATAATCCTTAACAGCTTTAACCAATTTGCGCCCAATTCCCTGACCTTCCAAGCTAGGATCAACAAATGTATGATTGATGCTCCATGTATTGGCATCTACAAGTTCAAACGTAATTTCAGCGACAAAATCAGTCTCTGAACTGCCGATATAAAAACGATTTTTCCCCTGCTTAATTTCCATAGTAAACACTCCTCAACTTAATCAAAATAAGAAAAATTAGCCTACATTCCAATTAGGAAAACAAATCCGAAGCAATGCTTAACAAAAAAGCAAGTGTTCGGATTTGCATAATAGAATGGAGATGACGAGAATCGAACTCGTGTCCAAAATCGCCTTAATCAGAACTTCTCCGGGTGCAGTTCAAATTTTCTAAATTCCCCTCATAAGGTAGACTTTGAACAATCGCTTATGAAAGTAGCTTCATAGATAATTCCAAGGGCAAAGCTTAACTTGAAATTTGAAAGTTTGACCTCTAACGATCAAGGTCTGCTAGTCTAACACAATCACTCAATTAGCAGATTCATCAAGTTTGTGCGCCAAGCTTACGCAGCTACAGCGAATCTATTAGTTTTTGCAACTAAATTTTTTGCCCGTTTTTTAAAGAGGCCAACGCGCATCCTCTACCCGCTATTCCAATCTCAACAACCCTGTCGAAGCCTTTACATCCCCAAAGTTATCAAGTTGACTTGTCAAAGTACTCTTCTAAGTATAACAAAATATATTTAGTTTGTTGTAAACAAAAATTGCTGTTGCATATGTTCTTTGTATATTATGTTTTTGCATTGCAAGTTGCTTATGCTTTCCCGCAATTAACAACCTTATCAGCTATTCTCAAAGTAGATTCACGGTGTGAAACTAAAACTATAGTTTTAGTCTTAGCTTCTTCCTTAAGCTTTTTCAAAATCAAGCCTTCATTGAGGGCATCCAAATTAGATGTTGGTTCATCTAATAAGATAAGCTCTGAGTCATGCAAAAAGGCTCTCGCAAGTCCTATTCGCTGCCTTTGTCCACCTGAAAGACCAGCACCAAGTTCTTCTAATTCCGTGTCATAACCTTTAGATAAAGACATAATAAAATCATGAATAGCGGCTTTTTTTGCAGCGCTTTCAATTTCATCTAAGCTAGCATCCATTTTGGCAATGGCAATATTTTCTCGAATTGTCCCCTTAAAAAGCTGAGTGTCTTGACTGATATAGCTCTCTGTTTTACGCAAATTACTGGTCGGATACTCTCTTAAATCTCGCTTATTTAAATAAATTGCACCTGTTTTAACATCCCAAAAGCGCATTAATAATTTCAGAAACGTTGATTTTCCACAACCACTTGGGCCATAAATGCCGATAATTTGCTTCGGCAAAATATTTAACGTGTAATTAGTCAAAACAGCTTTAGGGCCATAAGAAAATGAAACAGCGTCTACTAACATATTTTCAAACGTTTCAGTCTCTATTTCACCCTCTACCTCATCAACTACGGCTTGTTCATCTAATAGAGATAGCACTCTTTCCCCACTTGCAAAAGTCAAATTCAAGCTATTAGACAAATTAGCTAAGGCAATTGTCGGCGCAAAAGAGGACATAAGTGTAATTGAAGTAATCGCTATGCCATCAACGCCTAAGCTACCTCGTTGATATAAGTTAATTGTTAAAAGTAGATTGCCACAACTAGCTAAAAAGATAGAAATTAAAGTTAACGTTTTTTGCCAAGCGCTATATTTCGTCAATTTACTTGCCTGACCTTTAAGCGAATTTGATTCTTCACTCAATTTAGCAGCCTGTTTTTCGCCATAACCTAACATCATAATATCTTCTATGCCACGCAATGATTCAAGCACGAAGCTGTCCATGTCAGACATTTGTTCACGAAAAGCAACACCAACTTTATTACCCAATTTACTATTCACCAAAGGTACGACCACTCCAACAAATAAATAAGCTAGCAAGGCTAATAAAGCAATACTCCAGTGATAATAGGCGAAAAAGACAATTAAAGCAGTGCATACAATAATGCAAATAGCAATTGGCGAAATTGTATGTGCATAAAACACTTCTAATAACTCAATATCACTCGTCAGAACTGAAATTAAGTTGCCTCTTTCTTTTACTTCCAACTTAGCAGGACACAATCTGCGCAAAGCTATAAACACCCTATGCCTGATTAAAGCTAGAATCTTAAAGGCGATATAGTGATTACAATATTGTTCCGCATAATGAAGAAAGCCTCTCAAAACAGCTACTATCACCATCAATCCTAATATGCTATTAACATTGGCAAATTTGAAGCAAAAGTTCGCATTGGATAATTTGCCTTGTTCCTGCAAAAATTTTAGCAAAGCTTGCATAGCTAACGTTGGAATGGCTGTCATAGACAAATAGCCTAAAACGCCAAACAACACAGCTAAAGCTATTACTGGTAATAAGTTGCGAATCAATTTAAGTAGCCTGCCCATAATCACTAAGCCACTTCGTCTATTAAACTTTTTATCTCTCACATTATTGCGCATACTTAATTCCCCCAACCATAATGTTCAAGCTCTGCCTGTTTATTAAATAGTTGAGCATAAGGACCATTTTTCGTAATTAATTCTGCATGCGTCCCACTTTCAACAATTTTACCCTTATCCAAAAAATAAATTTGTTTGGCAGGTACAACATTAGCAAGACGATGTGAAATTAAGCAAACTGTTTTTTTCTGAGCTAGCGCATAAATTTTCGCCATGATTATAGCTTCGCTCTCAATATCAATATTACTTGTTACCTCATCAAAGACATAAAATGCTGTTGGTTTTAACAAAGCACGCGCCAATACTAAGCGCTGTCTTTGTCCACCTGACAAATTAGCACCTCCCTCACTTATCACACTGTCTAGGCCGCCAGTTGGCAAGAAATCATCTATCAAATTAACTTCCTGCAAAACCTCTTGCATTTGTTCAGCACTAGCATCTGCATCAGCTAACTTTAAATTGGAACGCACAGTTCCCTTAAATACATAACTATCCAAGCCTACACAAGTTATATTCTGATACAAGCTCTGCCTCGTCATGCTTTTGCTATCTATGCCATTAATGAGATATTGACCACTATAATTACGCAATTTAGCTGCTAAAATATTGGCAAGGGTTGATTTACCACAACCAGATTCTCCCACAAGCGCATATAAACCCTTATCTTGCAAATCCAAATTCAAATTAGCCAGCACATTTTCTTTTTTATTTGCATAGGTAAATGACAAGTTGCAAAGTGTAATTTGCTTAAACTCAGTTGAGCAAACTGTATTACCATCTTTCATTTCTTTAGTCTGTAAAATTGCCATTATCTTATCTGTCGAAGTCATTCCATTCATTGCGATATGGAAATAAGCACCTAAGCTACGTAGAGGCAAGAAAAACTGACTAGCCAGCAAGATAAATATACAAGCTGTAGAAAAAGAAATATTTGCTAAATAAAAAGCTCGACAAGCTAGATAAATGCCAACAGCTGCTCCTCCGTATGTAAATAGATCCATGACACTGATTGAATTTAATTGCATCAACAGCACACGCATAGTAGCTATCCGAAAGCTTTCAGCCTCTTTTTCCATTTCTTTCGCTTTAATTTCATCTGCTTGATAAACTTTTAAGGTAGTTAATCCCTCGATATTTTCCAAGAAATGGTCGCTCATGCCAGTGTAGGAATTCCAATATTTAGCAATTATCCGTTTTGCTATTTTCTGCACAATGACTATCGAAACTGGTATTAAAGGTACACCGATAAACAGAACTAAACTACCTGTAAAGTAAATCGGAGCCAAGCAGATAAATAAGGTGCAAGGAGCAAGCATGGCATAAAAGAACTGTGGTAGGTAACCGCTGAAATAGCTTTCTAATTGTTCAACTCCTTCTGTGGCTAATTGCATAACTGTCGCTGTGGAAACATAATCAGCATAATTGGGCCCAATCTGTAATAATTTGGCAAATAATTTAGCCCGCAAAACCTGTTTGACATCAGCACTAGCTTGGAACGCAAAACGACTCTGTAAAATTTCACAAATACCACGGATAACTATTGCTTGTAAAAAGGCAACTAAACATAAATTAAGCCAAGCTAAATTCTGTTTAAATAATAATTGTTCTAAAAATTTGGCAAACACAAAAACAAAGACTATATGCGATAACAAACTGATCCATCGACATATGGCGACGAAAAATACGTATTTTTTAGCTTGTGGCACCAAAACCAATAATTCTTTCTTAAACATACTAGCTCGTTTCCAATTTTTCTTTTAGTTCATAAACTAATAATAGCAAAACAGGCAGCGACCAATGTCACTGCCTGCTTAACAAGTCATCCTAAACTATCTCAAGCTTAAACTTGCTTATGCTAAGGAATTAGTCATTCTTTCTGTCTTCCATCAAATGACAATCCTTGTACTTCTTGTTACTACCGCACCAGCAATTCTCGTTACGGCCAATTTTACGTTTGTCACGTTTTACAGGCATTCTTGTTTCATTGTCTTCTGCCTTTGACTCACGTTCACCAACTTCGCCAGCTGAATTTTGTTCGCTCTCAGCTGCTTGGTAAGCTGTATTTCCTTCTTCTTTGGCCTCACTTAATTCCTGCTTATTTTCGCGGCGCTCCATTGGCTTCTCAGCTGTAATTTGAGCTAACATCAACAAACGTACGGCATTTTCACGAATCAAATCGTTCATAGCCTCGAACATCGCATAACCCTCTTTAGTATATTCAACTACAGGGTCATGTTGACCATAGCCACGCATACCAATCGAATTACGCATATCATCCATAGCATCGATATGTTCCATCCAGTGATCGTCAATAACGCGTAAGAGAATAACTCGTTCAGCTTCACGCATCAATTCAGGTGCAGGTAACGCCGCCTCACGGTCAGCATAACGTTGCATTGCTTCAGTTACAATTTCATCAACTAACTGTTCCTCGGATAAACGTGCAGGATAGAATTTCTCGCCGTTAGCTAAGGTTAAGCATATCTCATCATCGCTTGCTTCTCTATTACGCAATAAGCTAGCAATCTCCAACAAACGATTAACACAATCCAAGCCACCAAATACATAACTTATTTTATTAGCTAAGGATAGATAATCTAAATTGCTGAAATCTTCGATACCGTTAGCATATGTCGCAACAATATCTTTAGCTGTATTAGAAATCAGCTTAGTAAATATTGGCTTCAAATCTTCGCCATCTAAGACTTTACGACGCAAATCGTAAATAATTTCACGTTGCTTGTTCATGACGTTATCATACTCAAAGACACGGCGGCGAATAGCATAGTTTTGGCCTTCAACTGCTTTTTGAGCATTAGCAATATTTCGATTCAAGTACTTAGCCTGAATTTCCATATTTTCATCAACATTCAACTTATCGAATAAGTTCTTAATCCAAGCGCCACCAAACAAACGCAAAAGGTCATCTTCCAAAGACAAATAGAATTTGCTCTTACCAGGATCGCCTTGACGTCCAGCTCGACCTCTTAACTGATTATCAATTCGGCGTGATTCATGGCGTTCTGTACCAATGATATATAAGCCGCCAACTTTGACTACTTGATCATGTTCATTACTTGTGATCTTCTTGAAATCGTCATATAAATTTTTGAAGCGTTCACGAATATCCAAAATAGCTGGATCATCCGTTTCATTGTAAGCATTAGCTTGCACGATCAGTTCTTCATCAAAGCCTTGTTTACGCAATTCCTGCAAAGCCAGATACTCAGCATTACCGCCTAACAGAATATCTGTACCACGACCAGCCATGTTAGTAGCAATCGTGACTTGGCCTATACGGCCAGCCTGAGCAATTATCTCAGCTTCTCTAGCATGTTGCTTAGCATTCAAAACGTTATGGCTAATACCGTTACGCTTGAACAAATCAGAAATCCGTTCTGAACTATCTACGTTAACAGTACCAACCAAGACTGGCTGACCTTTAGCCTGAGCAGCTTTTACTTCCTCAACAATTGCATTCAATTTACCGTTAATGGTCTTGAACACAGCGTCATGCTCGTCAATACGTTGCAAAGGCTTGTTGGTAGGAATAGTTACAACATCCAAATTATAAATATCTCTGAATTCTTGTTCTTCTGTTGTAGCAGTACCTGTCATACCTGACAATTTATTGTACATTCTAAAGAAATTTTGGAAAGTAATAGTAGCTAACGTCTTACTCTCTTTCTTAACTTCTACACCCTCTTTTGCCTCAATTGCCTGATGCAAGCCATCTGAATAACGGCGACCATACATAAGACGACCAGTAAAGTCATCAACTATAACAATCTCGTCATCCTGCACAATATATTGCTGATCACGAAGCATTGTACCATGTGCTTTCAAAGCGTTACTGACATAATGTTGTACATCATAGTTTGCCTCATCAGCAAGGTTTGTAATACCGAAGAATTTCTCAGTCTTCTTAACACCTCTCCGAGTCAAAACAGCTGTCTTTGCTTTCTCATCAACAACATAATCAGCATCTTCTGCATACTCATCTTGTTCAACTTTTTCATCAGTCTCAGTTAAATGTAAGGCTTTCATGCCTCTAACTAGCTGATCAGCTCGTTGATACATATCAGTAGCATCATCACCTTGACCTGAAATAATCAATGGCGTTCTTGCTTCATCGATCAAAATTGAGTCGACTTCATCGACGATAGCAAAATTCAAAGCACGTTGTACGCAACGTTCTTTATAAACAACCATGTTATCACGCAAATAATCGAAACCGAACTCGTTATTAGTACCATAAGTAATATCACTAGCATAGGCTTCTTTACGCTCATAGCTATCTTTATCATGGACAATCAAGCCAACTGTTAAACCTAAATAGCGGTAAACTTTACCCATCCATTCAGAGTCACGTTGAGCTAAGTAGTCGTTAACAGTGACAACGTGTACGCCTTCTCCGCTCAAAGCATTCAAGTAAACAGGCAAAGTTGCAACCAATGTCTTACCTTCACCTGTCTTCATCTCAGCAATTCTACCTTGGTGTAAGACAATACCACCTATAAGTTGAACTCGATAATGTTTCATGCCTAAAACACGCCAAGCAGCCTCTCGACAAGTAGCAAAAGCCTCAGGCAAAATATCATCCAAGCTCTCTCCAGCCTGTAAACGTTGCTTAAATTCAGGTGTTTTCGCTTTTAGCTCCGCTTCAGATAACTTACTGTATTCAGGCTCCAAGCTTTCGATTTTCTCAACTAAGGGCATAAGCCGCTTAATTTCGCGCTCGCTGTGTGTTCCAAAAATTTTATCAATAATTCCCATAGTTCCTTTGCGCTGACTAATTCAGCCAATAAAATATTATAGTCTAACCTGTATAATATACGGCTTTTAACAGGCAAGTTCAACCACTAATCGGTAAATTTGCTTTAAACTACGCACCGTCTTACACCCTGGGCTTGTATACTGTCATCATCTTCTAAACAGATGTATGCTGAACAAAGATCTGAAGCAACTCAAGCAGTTAATTGGCGAACGTTTTTCACCAGTTTTGCTAATTCGATAAGCCTTAAACATTGCTTCTTCAGATGCACCCTTAGGCTTAAGATATGTGTCGTCACCTACTTTAACTACTTCATACTTATTTTCAAGAGCTGACTGTTTTTCAGCTAACGCTTGTTCTAGTTCATCAATTGTCAATTTCTTCTTATCATCTGCCTCAGCATTGTACTTGTTGAGTAATTCAGCTACATTGTCCTTTAATTTTCCGCTTTGCCAATCTTGCATCCAATCACATTGTTTACTAATCTTTTCGCTCAAAGATTGCATGACATCAGCTTTTTCTAACAACTCAGCAGGAACAAGTATACTACCTTCCACCCCTGGATCTGCTAAGTCATTATCAATATGTAAATTAGCAATTTCAACGCCTTGATAGAAGAAGCGATAGTCACCATCAGGCAAATTATTAAGTAAAAGCTCACCATTTGAATCCGTGTAAACAGTTGTTATCTCGCCATTCGGTTCATAATAATAGTCACCCTTGATGAGCGTAAAATGTGGTTTTAGGCCATTTTGATTCAAAATTGTTAAGGCTATTTTAGCTAAAGGTTCTTTGTTGTCGGCACGCAAAAACTTCAAAAGACTACTATTCTTACTTGGTTCAATCTGCATATTCTGTTTATTGAACGTTAATTTTGGCTTTGGCTTTTTGTTTTCCAATTCCTTATGTAATTGTTCAATCAACTTATCCTTGTCCAAATCAGAATTATTTAAAGCATCTGCTTTAACTTTGGGATCATCTTGCTTGTCTTCTGGCTTTTTGTTATCTGGCTTTTTGTTATCTGACTTCTTATCATCTGATTGCTTGTCGTCTGACTTGTCATTCTTCAAATCAGGTTTATCAGACTTATCCTCTTTTTTATCAGGCAATAGAGCCTTTACCTTAATCCCATCGCTTTTACCAGCTAACCAATCCTTAGCATCAAGTAATTCATATCCTTTTGGCAAATGAAAATCAAAATCAGCTAAACCTTCTTTGCTAGCTTGACCTGTGAATACCAGCTTGCCATCTTCTGTATAAGCCTTGTAATTTTTTAGCTGCTTAGTTAAATCAGGTTGAATCATAGCCCAACTAATAACTTTTTTAACTGGAACTTCAATATCTAATTCGCCCTTAACAAGCGGCAAACTGAAATTTCCATCTGCTAATTTATATTCTTTACCAGCTTGAGTAGTTAAATAATTCAATGTTGGCTTGTCACCATACTTGCACTTTACATTTTCAGTATGAATCAACTGTTTTTTACTATCAATATAGCGAAGCTTAACTGGATATTCTAAGCGCACAACATCAACCATAACTTCTTTAGCCTGATGGTATGTCCGTCTTGCATCTTTTAGTTTATAGCCCTCAGGTATATGCAAATCTACAAGACTTTTTGCTGTTAGCATAGCCTCTTCTGTTTTTAGCACTTTAGCATTTTCATCGACATATTTGATGGTAGTTTTCATAAGCACATTATCAGTCGTAATCAAACTTGCCTTAACTACCAGTTTAACTGGAACTGTAAAATGCTTTTTGTCATCCGCATAGCTGACAGTATGTTTAGGCATAGTTTTAGCCAATTGCATTTTGTAAGCTTTGCTTGACTCAAGTTGTTCGTTCAACTTATTAGGTATTGCAAAATCTTCAACTTCACCAAATTTGTGATTGACTGCAACTGAAATTACTAACTTACCTTTGCTATCTACATAGTCTATATTGAGCGTAATTGGAAGGTTCTTTAATTTGACTGTGAAATCATCCAACTGCTTGACCAATTTTTTCCATTCTTCCTTATTCGGTCCACTTGTATGTTTCTTAGCCTCGTTAAAAGCCGTTTCTACCTCTTTAACATCAGTTAAAACTGGCTCTTTTTTAGCTAAAAGCTTTGCATGGTCTTGCTTGAATTTTTGCAAGTCAGCCAAATCTTTCGCTTTTTCAGCCTCAGCCTTCTTACGTGCTTCTTCTTTCTTTCGTTCTTCCTCGCGCCTACGTTCTTCTTCACGTCTTATCTCTTCTGGCGAAGGACCTGTACGCTTAACAGAAAAAGTGTATATCATAGAATCACTGGATCCAGACAAATAAGCTGTCTTATCCCCAATCAATTCATATCCCGATGGTAAATAAGTTAAAGTTGCTTTAATATAGCACTGCGAAACTGTCGAACCACTTAAACAAGTAGCTGAGAACGTTTCACCTGCATATACTGTTTTAACGCCACTTCCACTCATGCTTGGATATGACACTTCAATTCTAGCTCCACTAACCGTACTACCGTACTGATCAAAAACATTTACTTTGCCCGTAACTGCATATTCAGAATCGAAGCGATCATCGGCGTACCTATCTTGGCCTAAAGCCGGTCCATGAGCTGATCTTTTTCGCATGCTATGTGCGCTTCTATAGGTATTTTGTGAGCTTGCTTGTCTAGTTCGCTTAAGTGCAAGTACAGGTTCACTAATTGTCAATAGACAGCTTAAAACAACGGCACAGCCTAATTTAATATTTCTGATATTTTTCATATTTTTACCTCTTTTAATCGAATTTAGTAATAGCTAAAACTACTTACAGCTGACCATAAATTTCTTAAGCATTTTCTCCACACACAAGCTTGAAATTCATCGCCTATACTTAATCTAAATCATGGGTATCACCCCCTAAATCGTCACTCTTATCACTAGTTTCAGCTTCTGTTTGCTTATAGCGATAGCTCTTTTCATGCTTGACTATCTCATAATCAATCTGCTTATAAGCTTTTAGAATATTTTCGACCTTAGCTAATTTATCCTCTGGGCTATTTTCAGGCACTATCAGCAACAATTTGCGTGCCTTAATGTCAGTGGCCTGAATTGTTGGCCAATTAGAATTTTTGGCTTGATAACCATTAAAATTACTTAGCTGTCTAGCCAAATTGCTAATTCGCATTTCCAAATAAAACGGATCTTCTAAACTAGGATTAGTCAGATCTACACTTTTAATACTTGTCACCACGCCAGCACTATATTTGTTAATTGTTGGATAACTTTTAGGCAAATTGGCAGCATATTTCTTTTGTAACAAATCGCCTCGCTTAAAATTGCCTTCACTCCAAACAGTCTTTTCTGTTTTTTCATCACTTTGCTCATCTTTCTGCGTATAGCCATCAAATGGATAAACATTCCACAATGGTACAATTAATTTAAATTGACGTTTAACCGGCCAAAAGAACAAGTGATAGGTATAATTTGTCTCATAAGTTAAATTGTGCCTAGCCTCATTCAGTCTTACTTTCGCTTTGAAATTACTAATTAAACGAGAATTTAGGCCACTTTGTCCACAATTGATTTCTTGAAACAAATCAATATGCCGTCTAAGCAAATACTTTGCCGATAACATACCTGTTTTAACATTCAAAGCCTTTTTAGCCACTTTAGCTGGTAATTTTTGTAAGACATTGCCTAAGACCTTATCGTGTAATTTGTCATGTTCGATACTTGCTGTTGTCGCAATAATTGCTTCTAACTCTTGACAAACGACATTGCCCGCTGCGTGCCACAGTAATTCATAATTTGCCAATTGCACCATCAAAACAAGGCTCAGCAAAAACAGCAAAAAAGCTGGTAAGATCATAGCCGCCTCGATACTCAGGCTGGCTTTCTCTTTTCGTTTGGCTAAATTAATCAGATTAGACATTAACTTTTTCACAATCATCACCTTGCTTAATTGCGGACATCTAATTTTTGAGATAGGTCAATTGGGCTTGATATTGGCCTTGTTGAAAAGTCCATTTAGGCACTTGCCAATTAACTTTCGCTCTAATTTGGCAGTAAAAATCTGCTGGTAAATTGGCTTTAATTGCCTTATAAAGTTTGTTGAGTCGGTGTTTACGTGTCATTAATAATAAAAAGAGGCGAGCATAATCAAAGTAATCATGTTGAAACGTTGCAAGTTCTTTAGGTAGCACGTACGTCTTTACTAACTCATTGGGTAAAAGCCCTAAAGTGCGACCAGCTTTCAAAATTTTTAGTTCTTTAAAAGCACGTATAGCTGCTTCTACTGCGGTTAAAAACTGACATACAGCTTCGGCTGAGATAGGAATAGCAAAAATTAAACAAGCTAACTCTATTATTTTTCCAACCCCCAGAAATATGGCTTGCTGTGTTTTATTTTGTCTAACAGCTACAAATTGTAAGGCGAAGCGCAAAGCAAAAATCTCAGTCTGCACTTGTAAATAAGCAGCTTTACCATTAAACATTGACATACAAGCTTCTAGTTCATACGGATCAGCAAAACTTAAACTTTGAAAGCTTTGATTTCGGCCAGTCAAATTGGAAGATAATTTGTTGCTACTTGGCAAGGCTGTCGTTTGATTACGTACAGCAGAGCTCAAAAAAGCCAACAAATACTCGTTGATTAAAATATCATCAAGCATGGGGAGATTCAGTTTAGTTAAACTATCCATCGTCTGTTTAGCCAGATTAAATAGATTAGTAAAACTACTAATTGCTTCCGTATTCAGCATTGATTGCTCGGCTAAATTTTTGTATTCGCTATAACCATCAAAACAATAATCAAGCGCCTTCTCCAAACCCATAGCTAATAACTTTTTCCATTTTGCCTTATCCTTACCTTTAGTTTGTTGTAAGCTATCTAGCTTTCCTTTAACTAGATCAACATCTTTTCCAATTACCGTTAAAGCTTGACTGTTTGCCTGCAAACCTTTTTTAAGTTCTAAGAACCTTTGCTTAAACGTCTGCAACATAGCTAAAGGCCAGCGTGGTTTCATGTATTGCAATACTTCTGTTTGTAAAACGTCTGTCTCACTTAAGCTCTTTTCAGCCTCTACCTCAGCCTGAAAGTGATAAGTATCTGCCTGCTTCCCAACTAGAGCCAATAATTCATCTTTACCTTCAGATTGTTTATCAAAAGCCAATAGGGCATATCGTTTAAATAACGGACGTTTATAACTAGCAAGAATAGTCTTTAATTGCATATTCACAAAATCAGGTATTTGTGCCTCAAAATAACGTAAGCGACTAGCAGGTAACAAAACAGATTCTAAAGTCAGAATACCAGCCAAACATATACAAGCTAACAAACTGACACTAGCATGTTCCTTTCGTTTTCCTAGCTTCTTCAAAGCTTCCTGCCACTTACGCATACTAACCTCACTAAGCTGTCAATGCTTTAGCTGCTTTAAGTTCATCACTAATGAAATAAATCAGTTCCAGTATTTCGTTGCCACGACAATCTGAACCAATACATTTCACTTCCCGTTGACCCAAATTCTTAGCTTTAAGTCCAGCTAAATTGAGATTACGAAATTCATAATTCATTAGCTTCTCTGTATTCCTAGTTTTAGCTGTCGTCTGCAAATATGCCTGATTAAACTTATCGCTATGAGCATAAGCAACCAGACAACAACTGGCTGTTAAACACAACAAAATCAAAACTAATGGCAAAATCACCGCCGCTTCTATACTTTTCATATGTCACCTCCAGCTCTAAGTCTAATGAACTTAACGCTTGTAATTAGGCTATTTTTAATTCAAAAATTCATAAATTCCTAAAGAAAAATAGCCTTAAATTCAGGGCTATTTTCTGTTTTTTGAAACTAGCTAAAACTTTTTCAGTTAGTTGGAAAAATTAAAATTAAGCAGATAATTTCCCCAAAGTTTAGGGCTTTTAGAGGCCTAGATAGATTAATTTTGCTACGAAAAAACTGCTCCCAACTTTAACAAGTTAAAGAGCAGCTTCAAATCCTTAAATATTGCTAATAAAACATTACTAAATAAGTTATTTAGTTAGTTGGTGCTAGCTGAACGCAAACTGTAGCCAGCTGTCTTAGCAGCCTCGACCATTTCTTTGACATTGTCGCTAACATCAGCTTCTGTTAATGTGCGATCTGGATGACGATATGTCAAGTTGAAAGCAACAGACTTTTTATCAGTGGCAATTTGTTCACCTTGATAAACATCGAAGATCGTAATTTGTTCCAAATTAGCATTAGCCTTATGTTTTAGAATATTCAATAAATTCTCAACAGACTCTGTCTTATCCATCTCAAAAGCCAAATCTAGACTATAGGCTGGGAAACGACTAATCTTCTTTTGCTTACGCACAAATGTTGCCTCAGCAAAAATTGGCGCTAACTTAATTTGTAAAACAGCTACCTCGCCCTTAATATCGTATGTTTTCAAAAGTTGCTTATCGACATACGCAATTTGGCCTAATTCAGTCTGATCCAAATAAACTGTGGCGCTACGATATGGATGATAAACAGGCAAATCAGAAAGAACATTATAGCTCAAACGCTCTGCCTTTATGCCAAGCACAGCTGTCAATTCCTGTAAGAGATTCTTTAACTCATAGAAGAGATTACCACTCTTAGCTTGTTTATCATTAGCAAAAATAGTAGCTAACAAGCGTGTTTCATAAGTTGGCAAGCCACTTTCATCCTTAATATCGAAATAGCAATTACCAACTTCAAACAGTTTGCCATGATCATTAAATTGCGTAACGTTGTTGCTAATAACTCTTAGGCAAGCTGGCAACAAATCTGTACGCAAGCTTGAAGTTTCAACAGCAGCATTAGCAATTTTAACTTGGGCCAAAGTCTTTTCATCTTGGAAGCCTAATTTAGCAAATGTATTAGGTGCTTCAAAACTCAAAGTGATCATTTCAGAGAAACCAAGTGCAACACAGCTATCTTTAATTAAGCGTTCATAGCTCTGTCTAGGTGTATAAGCACCTGCTAATGAATCATGTGGCATAGTAGATGGAATATTATCATAGCCAAAGAAACGAGCTACTTCTTCTGCATAGTCCGCCATACCCTCTAAGTCACAGCGCCAATTTGGTGGCGTAACTTGCATGGTATCAGCTGAAACTAACTTAACTTCGCAGCCAAGTTTAGTAAAGATGTCCTGCATAAACTCACTGTCGACATCTGTTCCCAAGAACTTGTTGATTTTATCAGCTGTAAACACGCTTGCAGGCAGGCTAAAGGCTTGCTCAGGCACACTCATTGTTTCACTGACTACTTCACCAGCTTGTAACTGTTCAACTAATTCCAAAGCTCTAGCTAAACCACGTTTTGCCAAATCTGGATCAACAGCTTTGTCGTAACGACTGGAAGCTTCAGAACGCAAGTGCAATTTAGCAGCTTGTCTTCTAACAACTTCTGGCACAAAGTTAGCAGATTCAAAGAAAATCGTAGTTGTGTCATCTTTAATCTCTGAATTTTCGCCACCCATAACACCAGCTAAGGCTACCGCCTTGCAAGCATCGCTAATTACAAGCATCTCTTCACTCAATGTACGCTCTACACCATCAAGTGTCTTCAACTTTTCGTTAGCTTTGGCATGGCGAATGACAATCTCAGAGCCAGCTAAATCGCGTAGGTCAAAGGCATGCATTGGTTGCCCAAGTTCCAACATAACATAGTTCGTAATATCAACAATATTGTTAATTGGATGCAAGCCTAAAGCTAGCAACCTTCTCCTAAGCCAAAGTGGTGACTCAGCTATTTTCACATTTTTAACCACACGGCCAAAATAGCGCAAGCAAGCATCTGGTGCCTCATTCGTCACTTTGATATAATTGCTGCTCTTATCGGTTAAATCGCCAACTATTTCATGATATGGAAGTGGCAAAAAGTAATTGTGCAAAGTCAAAGCTGTTTCACGTGCCAAGCCTTCAACTGAAAGGCAATCAGGACGATTAGATGTAATTTCAAAATCTAAAACCTCATCGCCTAAGCCCATATAGTCTTGTAATTTGATGCCTAACTCTGTGCTATCAGCTAAAATCCAAATCCCATCTTCACTAGCTTCTGGATAATTCTTAGTTGTATAACCAGTTTCAGCTACGCTGCAGAACATACCTTGTGAAGGAACGCCACGCAACTTAGCGGCCTTAATAGCTGTACCATCAGCTAATTTTGCTCCGATAATAGCAACTGGCACCTTCGCACCAACAAAAACATTCTTAGCAGCCGTCACAATTTGTAAACAAGCTTCTTCATCCAAAGCTGGACACAACTCTTTACTTAGCGAGCCCATATTTACACGACAAATTTGCAAATGATCAGAATTTGTATGTGGCTCAATTTTCGTAATTTGGCCAACATAAACACCTGAAAATTCAGAGCCTGTCACAGCAGTTGTTTCTACTTTTGTACCTGTACGGGTCAATTTGTCTGCCAATGTTGCTAAATCAACATCAACATCCGTGAAATCACGTAACCATTCAATACTTACTTTCATTTTTCTACCCTAACCTCAAGCTCTAATTATTTGAATTGTGCTAAGAAGCGCAAATTGTTCTCTGAGAAATAACGAATATCAGCAATGTCATAATGGGCCATACAAACACGCTCAGCACCGATACCGAAAGCAAATCCGCTATATACATCAGGATCAATCCCACAATTTTTGAGGACTTTAGGATGCACCATACCAGCGCCCAAAACTTCCACGAAGCCTTCACCTTTACAAGTTGGGCAACCTGAGCCATGGCACTTCCAACAAGTCACGTCTACTTCACAAGATGGCTCTGTGAATGGGAAATGGTGCGGACGCAAGCGAATTTCAGTATTTGCGCCAAACAAAGCCTTGGCCATGTATTTCAATGTACCAACTAAGTCACTCATGCGAATTCCCTTATCAACAACCAAGCCTTCAACTTGATGGAAAACTGGTGAGTGAGTCGCATCAGCTGTATCTGGTCGATAAACCTTACCTGGGCAAATAATATAGATAGGTGGTTTTCGATTCTGCATCACACGGATTTGGACTGGTGATGTCTGTGTACGCAAACAAATTTTATCATTCAGATAAAAAGTATCGCTAAACTCTCTCGATGGATGGCCTTCAGGAATATTTAAGAGATCAAAATTGTTTTTGACCCATTCAATTTCTGGTCCCTCTGCTATCTCATAGCCTAAGCCGATAAAAATATGTTCCATATCTTGAATCGTCTTGGTGATTGGGTGCAAAGTACCTAATTCTGTGCCTTTGGCTGGCAAGTTAATATCGATCTGTTCAGATGCCTGTTTAGCTCTATGTGCAGCTTGCTCTAATTTGTCTTTTAAGGCAACAAAATCACTTTCAAGCTTCGTCTTCAATTCATTGATAGCTTGTCCATATTGTGGTCTTAATTCAGCTACCACTGAACCCAAACCCTTTTGCAATTGTTTAATATCGCCATTCTTGCCAAAGAAGGCCAAGCGCAAGGTTTCCAAGGCTGCCGTATCATGCACTTCTGCAGCTTGAGCAAAGTACTTAGCAGCAATTACTTCTAACTTGCTTAAATCAATCTGTTCCATATTCCACCTTTGTTTGCTAAAATGCCTATATTATACGTCACTAGAAATTTTACTGCAAAAATTTCCCCTTAAAATAAAATTCTACCGATTATCTAAGTGCAGACAGTTTTCGTTAAGCCAAGCAATTATAAGTTAATGCTTAAACGTAGCTTCCACTAAGCTTTTACAAATTAAATGCATATACAGCTCGCAGCCTGCTGCTGATGGATGGATACTATCAGCTTCAAAATAAGTGTAGTTCCCCTTTGCATACTTATGCCAATCAATTAGATAACAATCTGCATGTTCAGAAACAAACTTTTTCAACAAATTATTATTCTCTGTTTCTTGATCAATCCAAGGCAAGACAACAGTTGCTAAGAATAGAGGCTTTTTGTCAGCTTGCGCTAATTTGTACAAAGCTTCCACTTCTTCAACTTGAATAATGCCATTGGTGCCAAACAAGGCAATTACAGCATCACCTAATTTGCCATCAGCTTTGGCTTGCTCATAAACATTAGCCGCTTCAACCATGCGTCTAACTGACTTCACATCGAGTTCAGCATTCGGCAAATAATATGAAACGAAGAAGCTCAAAAATATTCCGATTGAATCGCCAAGGATCGTATATTTATTCAAGCGCAAATTTTCAAAATCCATCAGATTAAACTCTAAGCTTGGGTCATTTTGCATGATAGTCAGCATCTTTTGCTCAAATTGAGCTAAATACTGGCGATCTTCTTCTGACTTAACATTGTCAGTCAGAGGTAATTTGGCTGGATCTATTTGTGCATTTGAAAATTTACTCTTAGTTGCGCTAATTTTAGGTACACTCGACTCGCCTACCGAAACTGTTATATGCGCTTGTTGTTCATAGTTAGTAATCTTGTCGGCAATTGCATCTAATTCTGCCTGTTTAGCCTTGCCCAAACTTTCGTATGGTAAAAGCAACAGAATAACAGCTAAAAGTAAACTTGCAACTTTCAGATAAACTTGTTTAATATTTTTTTGCCAAGCTGAAGTTAAGCGATAACTTGCATAACTGACAAGTGTGCTGAGTGCTAATGAAACAAAATCAAACAGCCAAACGGGCCACGTTAAATTAGCACTAGCTTTCGCTAAGATAGCTTGAATAGGAAAATGCCAGAGATAAAAGTGATACGAAAATACAGTTAATTTGGCTAAAATTGGGCCATATTGCATGCGCCATGTCGCCCTGCTACTTGAATCAATCTGAACCATCTGTTTAGAAACAGCTTGTAAATTAGCATACATCTCTAAATTCATCGTCGCTACAATAAAGGCCACTAAAGCTACGTTATACAACAAGCTCTGCCAAATATAAAACTGTTTTAAATTCAGCTTAACGTATGGTAAAGCTATCAACAAAACGCCGCTTATAATACATATGAGACGTGCGACTAATGGTGAAAAGTTAAAGCAAGTTTTGGCCTGTTCATAGTAACGTTGATCATGACTGTAAATGTAACTATACAATAAGCGCTTCAATCGATATTCTTGCACAGTTAAAATACTAGCTAAGAAAAGGCCACTAAAGAATGGCATGCTCCGACAAAAACTAGCAAAATAAGCCCGTTCCTGTAAGCTTGGCAGCAACGCCACCACCCAAAGTAAAGCTTGACTTAAGGCAGCCAAAATCAAACAGATTCTCCGAAATTTCCACTTAGCAAGTTTTTGATAGAGCGGAATAAAGATGAAGAATAACAATACATAATACTGCCACTCAACACTCAAAGCCCAGATATGCGTAAATACTGCTAAGAAGCCAGCACCTCTGAAATAAGATTTACCTTGAATTAATTGTTGGAAGTTGTTGATGCCGAGTAATGAAGCGCGCAAGGTAGCCGCCTGCTTAGCTAAATAGGCTGGATAAAAAATAAATAGAACTAAAGTCAATATGAAAACCAAGCTGACAAAAGGCAGATACAGCTTAGCCATTTGTTTAGCAAAAATGTGCAAACGTGTGCCCAAACTTTCATCACATTCTTGATAACTAATCTTACGTTCAGGCTGCCGTAAGCTAAGGTCAAGATACGAGGCATAACGCCGCCATATGTAGGCTCTAAATAGTAAATATGCCGAGAGAACGAAGAATGTCAAAACAGCTAAATATCCTGATGATAATAACCTAGCATTCTGATGAAAAATACTAACTTGTAAAAGAGCTACTATTCTTAAAACATCAAGCAACACTAGACGCGGCAGTTTTCTCAAACTAGTCAAACTAGCACTTTGCTCCCCAAGCATACTGTTCCTTCCCTATGTTTAGTCAAACTAATTTAACTTAAGTTCATCCATGATTTGCACAAGGCATTCTCTAGTTTCTTTTTCAGACGAACTATGGCCAGCCTGTGTAAACCACAATTTGGATTTAGGCAATTGTGTATGTAAAGTGTAAGCGCCAGATGGCCGGCAATCTATATCATAGCGGCCATGCACAATATAAGTTGGAATATGTTCTATTTTCTCGACATTATGCAAAATATATTGATCATCAGTCGCACCAAATAAATTCCAGAACATCTTATTGACAAAATAATGACACTCTAACAATGCTAACGCTACCTGCTCAGGGCTCGTCACATCAGCTTCATTAGGTAAAGTTGTAATCTTTCTTTCCAAGCAAACGACTGAAGCTTCCCAATTGCTCCAACGCTTAGCAGCAATTGCTTTCAGTGTCTCATCATTGCCTGTGAAAATCTTATAATAAGCAGCCACCAAATCACCACGCTCACGTGGTGGAATCAAGTCACGATAATAGCTAAACTGCTCAGGATAATAATAAGATGCACCCGCTTGATTCAACCAGTAAATATCATCCATGCGACCCAAAAAGATGCCACGTAAAACAAGTGACATACAAGTCTCAGGATAATTAATGGCGTAAGTGAGGGCCAATGTTGTGCCAAATGAACCACCAAACACATGCCAACGCTCAATCTTTAAGTGCCTACGAATTTTCTCAATATCATGAACAAGCTCATACAAATTGTTATCCTTAAGCTCAGCGAAGGGGCGACTCTTGCCGCACCCACGCTGATCAAATAAGATAACGCGATAATAAGCTGGATCGAAGAACCTAGCTGAATCTTCGCCTATACAACCACCTGGTCCACCATGTAGATAAACTACTGGAATACCATTAGGATTGCCTCGTTCTTCAACATACAATTCATGCATATCAGATACGCGTAGATAAAAGCTGTTGTTTATCGGCGTATTAACATAAACATTGTGTCCCATTACGCTATTTCCTTTTATTTTGTAAGCATATGTTCTTTGGCGTATGCAACCAAATCAGCACTTGTCAGCTTATAAGTTTTTTGCAACCAATCTTGTGTACCAACTTGGCCAAATTCATCATTAACACCGTATTTCTTAAACTTACATGCAATGCTATTTTCAGCCAGATAAGCAGCCACTGCATCACCTAAGCCACCGATAACATTGTGATTTTCCACAGTCATAATTGCCTTGGACTCTTTAGTAGCTGTCAAAATAGCTTCAACATCTAATGGCTTCAATGTCCACATATCAATTACGCCAACAGAGTAGCCTTCTTTCTCCAAATCCAAAGCTGCCTGATAAGCTTCTCCAACCATCAAGCCACAAGCAATCAAGGTTAAATCTGTACCTTTCTTGAGGACATTAGCCTTGCCAATGACAAATTGTGAATCATCACTGTAAATACGTTTGAAAGCTTTACGTGTACCACGGAAATAAGTCAAACCTGGATGATCCTTTGTCAATTTCATAACTTGCTTAAACAAAGTACCATCAGAAATATCCAAAACCGTGGCATGTGGAATAGCTCTGTACAAAGCCAAATCTTCAAATGGCATATGTGTACCGCCGTTATAAGCTGCGCAAACACCTTCATCAGAGCCAAAGATACGCACTGAATTGCCAGCATATGCTACAGAAATAAAGGCATGATCATAGCAACGACGTGAAGCAAATGGGCCAAATGTATGACAATATGGCTTATAACCAACCACACTTAAACCTGCTGCTACACCAATCATGTTAGCTTCACAAATACCGCATTCAACTACATTTTCTGGATGAGCTTGCCAGAATTTGTAAGCACCTGAAGAATTGATTAAGTCAGCGTCTAAGTAAATGATCTTATCATCAACTTCACGTAATTCTTCTAAGCTGTGCAAGAAATTCTCTTTGTTCTGAACATGATTCTCGCCATTGTAAGCAACTTCAAACTTAGGCTCGCCACTAATTTTGCCTGGTTTGACGTACATTCTATCTTGAATCTTTGCCAAATAAGCTTGACAGAATTCAGCACTATTTGCCTCTTTTTCAGGAACAACGCCTGAAACTTCGGACTTCTCATCAGCATACTTCTTTAATTCAGCTTGTACATTAGCTAACTCAGCTTCCAATCTTACACAAGCTTGTTTTGCTTCATCTTGCTTAACTTGTACATGGTGATTGAGTTTCAAAGCTTCCAACTCTGCATAGCCCTTACCTTTAATTGTATGTAAGACTAAGCAATGTGGCTGTGTATTGCCATGCTTATTTGTCTCTTCAGCAGCTTGCATGTTTTCTGAAATGGCCTGAACGTCATTACCATCTAATACATCTTGAACTTGCCAATCAAAAGACTTGAATTGTTCAGCAAAATTATGATGGCACAAAATTTCATCTGTATCACCATCAAGTTGTTTATCATTCTTATCAACTAACAAATAGAAGTTGTTCAATTGATGTTGGGCTGCAAACATAATTGCTTCCCAGCATGAACCTTCATCAAGTTCACCATCGCCAACTACGCAATAAACTTTCTGTTGACTACCTTGACGTTTAAGTCCCAGGGCCATACCTGCTGCTGCACAAATACCTTGACCTAATGAACCAGCTGTCATATCTACGCCTGGTGTCTTTGTCCGGTCACAATGGCTTGGCAAATTGCTGCCGCCTTGATTCAATGTATGTAACCAGCTACGTGGGAAGAAGCCCTTCAAAGCTAAAGTAGCATAAACTGCTGGGCCGGCGTGACCTTTACTCATTACTAAGTAATCACGACCTGACCAATCAGGCTCCTTGTAGCGTACGTGCATCTTTTCACCGTATAAAACAGCCAACGTATCTACAATAGATAAGCTACCACTTAAGTGACCAAAACCTAAGTACATAATCTCATCCATCAATGCTAAGCGAATCTGCAAAGCTAGTTCTTTTAGTTCCAAAATCTTTTTCGTACTCATGCTGTACCTCTTAAATGCTCTAGTCCGTTAAGTATAGCGCAAAAATAAGTGCTACTCAAAATTTCCTAAATGTGTTTAAGGACATATTTTCATGCAAAGTTACCAGATCAGGCCTGATTTAATCACGATTTTCCAGTATAATGATAAGCAATCAAGGAGGTATGAAATGGCTAATTTTACTGATGCTATGAAAGAGATGATTAAAGAGCAATTGTGCATGATTGCAACATGTTCAGGTGAAGGTTTACCAAATATTGGTCCTAAGCGTTCTGGTCGTCTTTATAGCGATAATCAAATTATTTGGAATGAAAATACTAATAAGCAAATTATCAAGGATATTCGCGCTGGCAGCAAGGTAGCTATTGCCGTAGTTGATCGTGCCAAAGTTAAAGGTTTCCGCTTTGTTGGAACTTGCGAAATCTTTGAAGAAGGTACAAAGCCTTTTGCTGACTGTGTTGAAGCAGCTCCAGGTTTGAAGATGGGTAAACCAAAGTTGGCTGTTGTCTTCACTTGTGAAAAGATTTATCTTTTGGATTCAGGCGCTCATGCCGGTGAATTGATTGCTGAATAAAAATTAACCCAATCTACGTATACACTAAGGTCCACCAAAAAGTGGACCTTTTTCAATACAGCTTCTTTACTTTCCAATCGCCCAACAGGCCTTTGCATTTTGCTTTTGTAATAACTCAATCGGCCAAACTTGACTTGTATGATAAGGACTAACTGGATCATAGATAATGAAATTGCCCTCATCTGTGTAACCAATAATTGCAATATAATGACCACCGGCTGTGAAATTGCCTTGTCCAACATTCAGGACAATCGCGTTATTGTTATCTATCGCTGCCTTGAAATTATTAGCCAAAACTGGAATTCCTACAGCTTGAAAACCATATTTCGCTGCTGCAAGCAGTATAAAGCTCGTATCTGTACCGCCATGATTCATATTGGACTCATTCGATAGTAACGCTAGCTTGTCTGGTAAAATTGTTGCATCATTCGTAAGATAACCAAGCACACTAGCCATACAAGTAACTCCACAACCATAAGTCCCAATCACGCTACCTGCATAAGGCTTGTAGCCCCAGCGTTCATCCCATTGTTTATAATAAGGAGCTTGTAAAACTTTGCCGGCTGGTAACTTATAATTACCCAAGCTACTTGCACCTGTTTTGCTCGTAGCTGTCGCTTGCTTCAATTCTGAATTGGCTGGCAATTGTAAATATTTGTACACGAAATCAAATGCCTCGTTTTTAGCAGCCAAACGTAACATACTAGGAGCTAACTTGCCTTCTTCCTCAGCGTCAATCAATTCAGCTACTCGTTTATCATTTTCACCTAAGATAGCTAAATTGTGACGCACATTTTCCTCTTCTGGCTGCAAGTTAAGATTAAGCATACGTGAAATTTGCTCATCTGATAAATTAATGGCACCTTGGAAGTTCTCACTTCCACCTATACTTGCTGCTTGTTGGGGAGCTTGTTGTACTTCTGAATTATCTAATGTTTCAGCTACCTTACTGATATTAGGCACGGAATTATTTGTTTTAGTTTTTTTAGCTGCATTAGTTAAATTACTAGCAGCTGGTTTATTCTTGCCTCGCTGATGGTCAAATAAACTAAATGAATTTTTAGTTGTAGTACGTTTAGGCATCATCCTACGATAAATTAGCAAAAAGAGCATACTTAAAGCAATTAAGCCAAGCAAGCTGAATACGCCTACGCGACTACGTCTTTTCTTAGGGCGTATAGGAGCTTGCTTATAATTTTTTACCTCTACATAACGTGGTTCTTCTGCATACCTTGGTTCTTCTGCGTAGCGTGTTTGTTCTGCATAGCGTGGATCTTCAGCGTAGCGCAAATTCTCATCATACTGCGTAGTTTTTGCATATTGAGCATAATTAGGCTGCCTCTCATAATTATCCTCAAAATAAGACTCTCTTTCATAAGGTAGATTGTTATTTGTCGGCAAATTGTATGGATTAGCTGTATAATTCGGACCTGCTTGATATGTTTCTTCAAGCATATCATCGTCCACGTAGTCTTCCCCATACAAACTACCAATTAACGGGCGTCTTGTTCGCTTTCTGTTAACTCTCGGTTGTTCAGATTCAACATAGTAATCAGCTTCATAAGTTGCCCCTTGGCCTGGCTTATCAAATTGATCATATAACTGATTATTATAATCGCGCTGAAAATTATACTGTCTATCCATCCATACCTCCTTTTTAGGGTAAAACCTTTTATTTTTGTCATTATACACTGTTAGATGTTGAAAATTATCTAAAATTTGGTAAAGAAAAGAGCCTCCAACCAGGATCGAACTGGTGACCTCATCCTTACCATGGATGCGCTCTACCTACTGAGCTATGGAGGCAACACGCAAACTATACCAAAAAGGCACCCTCGATGCAAGCTCAAATTAAAGCAAAAAACAGCTAGGCAAATTATAACTTTTTTAATACTTAAGGAGCGAACACCGCTTAAAATGAATATGGAGGTCAAAATGCAAGCGAAACTACTATCTGTAAAAAATATTTGCAAAACATTTATAGCAAAGGGTCGCGTCTTGGATGGACTAGACCTTACAGTTGAATCTGGCACGATTCAGGCATTAATTGGTGTAAACGGCGTTGGCAAGAGTACGCTCTGCAAAATCATCATCGGTTTATATCAGGCGGATAGCGGCACAATTAGCCTGTTTGGCCAAATGGAGAAAGAAGCTTTGCAAATAGCACGCCAGCAGATAGCTTATCAAGGTAGCGATTTGTTAAATCAAGCTTTGACAGTTCGGCAAAATCTTGATCTAGTCTGTCAACTTCAACGGATCGATAAAGCAAATTGGTCTGAACTAGCTTCTTATTTTGATATAATCACCCACCTAGATACCAATGTTAACAAACTTTCAAAAGGTATTAAGCAACGTATACTTTTGATTATGACTTTTATGGCAGATAAAGCGCTTTATATTTTGGATGAACCTTTTATCAACTTAGATGCAATTAGTACCCATAAGTTGATAGAGCTCATCAAGAAGCGCCAATTAGAGAAACAGCAAAGTTTTATCATCTGCTCTCATAACCTGTACTTACTAAATCAGTTAGCAGATAACTTCGCCTTTCTTCAGCATGGCAAAATTAAGCAAAACTTGAACCGAAATGAACTAAACAATTTAAGTAACATGACATTTCAGCTATCGACTACCAACAACAAAGAAGCGCTATCCTTACTAAGCAAGTTGCCTGATTTAAGAAATTTACGTTTTGATGATGAAGAAGGTATCACTTTTAACTGCGCCACTAAGCTCGATTACGTTAAACTTAACAAGTTGCTCTATACCAACAATGTGTATATAGAAAAACTTGGCCAAGATAAGCTCAGTATTGATCAATACGTGTATGAGTTAAACAAGGAGGTTTAGATATGTTTAATCTAATCAATTTTCTCCATACTACGTTCTGGAAAAACAAGGCAAAACAATTTTCGCTGCTCGTAATTTTAGTATGTGTCCTTTTGCTTTCTGGCATGGTCAATTCCTGTTTTTCTTATAGCACTTCTGAACCTATCAATCTAAAGAATTCCATTTTGAGCGAAATAGTCTTCAGACATGAATGGGACATGTTTTACATCCTTGACACCCTGACAGCTGAAGTTATCCCGATTTTTGAGCTACTATACATAGGAGCTTTTCTCTTCTGCCATTTTTATCGCCAAAATCAAGTCACGCTCTGTATCAACAGTGCTTACAAACGAACAGAAATTTTCTTGAGTCTTTATCTATATGCTTGCTTATTAGCTAGCACCCTCATTTGCTTATATGCATTAATTTTTGCAGCCGCGTATACACCAGTTTTTGGAGCATTTGCTAATCCCGCCTACTACAAAATCTTATTGATTGCCTGTATCGAATGTTGTTATCTCAATTGGCTCTATATAGCGCTTTTGCTACTTTTCGTAATAATCTTAAAAGGCAATTATCTCAGTTTGTTATTTGCTAGCAGTATTTACTTTCTAGGTATATTTCTACCACTAGATACATATAGAAGTAATTTTTATGCATTCAGTCTTAAAAGCAAATTGCCATTCATCTTCCTCTACCTACCTCGGGAAATAATTCACCCATTTTCTGATGAAATTCATAATATTGTCCGCACAGAATTATTCTGGACATTAAATGATTACTTACTCATCTTGGTTTATCTTGTCGTAATTTTGGCCTTGGCATATCATATATTCAAAAAGCAGGATATTTAATATGTTTTATTTCTATTTAGCAAGTATAATTTTTACAATTCTCAGTGTATGTGGCCTAGCTTTATATACATATGAAAATAAACATCTGCATGAATTTCTGCATAATTTGGAGCTCTTATTCAATAATGACAATTTGGCTTGGCAAAGCCAAATAAACTTTTGGATGCCAGCGCATAGAGAACTTGAGCAAAAAATTCAAGCTTATCACAAGCGGACTGAAAAATTACGAAAAGACCATATTCAGGCTTTACAGGAAGAGAAAAATTTAATTGCGTCCATCGCACATGATTTTCAAACTCCACTCACCACTATGCTTGGCACAATCGAACTATTAGAAAAAGAGAATTTGACAAACGTAAAACTTTCAACAGGTCAAACCTTAACCGACGAACTCAATTTAATTAAGGAGCGCACAATTAGTTTAAGCTCTCAAGTTAAGAGTTTTTATCTTTATTCTTTGATTGACAGCGGCGATAAAGCCCCAAACATCACAGAATTTAGCCTATTTGACTTAGTTGCCAATGAAATTGCAGCTAGAGCTAGCGAAATTGAGCAACGCTTTGCTAATCATGTACAGATTGATTTAGATGAAGATCTCCCTCAAATTAAGCAAGACAAATTAAGCTGTCAGCGCATTGTCGCCAATTTGTTGAAAAACTGTCTGGAACACGGCGAAGAGGAACTTAAAATCAGCCTCAAAAGTAGTTTTGCTAAACAAATTTTGACTTTTAGTAATGTTTGGTATAACCCTGGTATCAGCGATTTGAGTTTGATCTGTCAACGTAGTTATCGCATAGATAGCGCCCGCAGCCAAGTTTCAACCAATCCCCACGCTGGCTTAGGTATGAGCATCGTACATGATTTAGCTGAAAGTTTAAATATTAAACTGACAATTTACGAAAAGCCCTATGAAACTACTAAGGTCATTGCTGAAAATGAAGCATCTCAAACAAATTCTAAAAAATTACTCATCACAGGCCATAAGGCCAGATTATATCTCACGCTAACTTTTACGGATTATGCAAGTACAAAAAGAAAGGATCAACTCTGATATGAATTTTTTGATCGTCGAAGATGATTTTTCCATTAACAATATCCTTAAATCAATCGTAGATGGCCTAAAAGAAACTTACACAAATATCAACTGTGCATGTTGTTATACCGGTAGTGAAGCTAAGAATTACATTACCAATAAGCCTGTTGATATTGTATTGCTTGACTTGATGCTGCCTTTTGTGAGCGGCGAAGAACTTTTAGCCCTCTGTCAGAGCAAAAAAATTGCTGTATTAGTTATCACGGCTAAAAATGATGTCAATACATTAGTTGATGTTTTGGCTAAAGGCGCTGGTGACTATATTGCAAAGCCATTTCATCGCGAGGAAGTTATCGCCCGCTTACGGAAATTAATTGAGCAACGCTTCCCTGAAAAGCAGCAAATTTTAGTTTTCGATAATCTTGAGCTTAATCCATACACTCAAACTGTAACTGTCAATCAGCAGGCTTTGAAACTGACAAAGATTGAATTTAAAATTTTGGCCTTATTTGTAAAAGAGCCTATGCGTGTATTTACCAAGCAGCAAATTTATGCTTTTGTTTGGGGTGATGATTTCATGCAGGAGCAAACTTTGACTGTTCACCTCTCACATTTACGCAATAAATTGCGCAATGCTGGTTTTAATGATTGCATAAAAGTTATTTGGGGTGTTGGTTGGCGCCTACGCTAATTGCCCCAAAAATTAAGCCCTTTGCCTACCTCAAGCAGTAATGCCACTACTTATGGTATTTCAATTTGTCTTCTTGTCAAGAAGTTACTATATATGGTAATCTATTAGACAGAAAGTGAGTTACGGCTATGAATCAATTTTCAAATCGGCAGTCTTCGAAATACCGTTTACCGAAATCTGCCCCTTTACTTATTCCTGTACGCGGTGGTGGACTGGTCAACGCCGAAAAAATCGCCATTTTACGTGACCTATCTGAAGCAGATCAAAATGCTTTAGCTAAAGAAATTGATATTTTCAGTCTGAATAAAGGTGACTATTGTTTTAGAAGTGGCGATGATGCTAATGTCTTTTATATTTTAATTGACGGACGTTGCAAAATTTACAGCTATACCTCCGATGGACGTGAGCAGATTCTCTATATTTATACGGCTGGTGATTTTATCGGTGGTCTTAACTTATTAAAAGATCACAATTATCTCTACACTGGCCAAGCAGTTGAAAATTGTTTAGTCGCAGCTATCGGCAAATCCAGTTTTATGAAATATTGTTATGACCAGCCATCTATCTTGCGCTTGATCATCGACAAATGCTATGACCGTATCAGATGGGCAGAAAACTTGATTAATTGCCTAGTTTCTAGCTCTGCTGATGCCAAGGTGGCTAGTGTTTTGTTGCGTTTGAGTGAATCTTATGGTGAAAAAACTGAGCGTGGAACAGTTTTGCATTTAACAATCAATCGTGAAGAGATGGGTTCTTACGCTGGCTTAGCCAGAGAGACAATGAGCCGTAAACTTAATCAATTCTCAGATGAAGGTTTGATTGAATTTGTCGGACCAAAGTCAATTTGTATTAAAGATGAAGAAAAATTAAAGCGTATGATCTAATTTATGGGAAACAAAAGTTAATCTACATATTAAAAGCAGCTCCTAAGGCTGCTTTTCTTGTCTTAATTTGAATTAACTATTTTCGTTAAATTAACAACTAAAGTTCAACTGGCAAAATACCCATCTCGCCTATTTTTAATTCTAAAGGAAACTTACGCCCAATATAGGCCAAAGCTCCGCCTTTAACATAGGTATCTTGATAACAGCCATTAACAATTAACAGTGGACAATCTAAGCGCTCGGAAATAGCTGGCCAGACTTTATGTTTGTGTTCGTCATATTCTTTCTCAGTCAAAGCCAAAGCATCTGGGCAAAGCACGATGTCTGGTTCCAAACTGGCAGCCGCTTCAATTAAGCTCTCTTGCACCAAATCCTGACCAATTAAAATAAGTACTCGTTTGCCAGCAAAAAAAGAGCATTGTAAGGCATCGCCCTGGCTGAAATTGGCCTGCAAAGGATGTTCAGAATCTATCGCATCATTTTGCTCTAATTCAGCTAACAACTCCTTTTGCTCAGCTTCTTCGAACAATAAATCATTCAAAGCAAGTTGGTCCAAATTAACTTTTTCGCTGTTTGTATTGTCAGCCCCTTGATTACCTGCAGTTTCGCCCCAATGACTACTCAATTGGCGCTGGATGCTCCGAATTTTGCCCTCACGATTGACAATCATAAAGCTGTCATAAATTGCATTGGCATCATCTTTTTCATAAAAGCCAAACGCCACGCCCAAGCAATATTTGGCACAGAAAGAACGCAGCTTATTAATTAACTTGCTATCTTGGCGTATGGCAATTCGATTAGCTGTATTAGCATCATCCGAAATTGCGTAAATTCCCTGAAGATAAGCTTGTGGGAAGACTAAAAGGTCATAAGCATTCTTAACTTGTTGCTGCATAATAAGTTCCATCTGCTTAAGCGCCTGAAATGGTTGCTTAACTAATGTCGGACAAACTACTAAACCTATCTTCATCTAGCTGGCTCTCTTTCTTCTAGCTTTGTTCATTGTACCACGCTTTATAAACATGAGTATTTGCATCCAACCATAATCGCTTTTGCGTTATACTATATATGTTTAAGTATTGCAAAGGAGATTTTTCTATGACAAATTCCCGTAGTTCATGTACTACTTTAATCGTTGGTAAAAAAGCTAGTATTGATGGCAGCATTATGATTGCTCGTAATGAAGACCATCACGATACAATCGATCCGAAAATTTTTGTTGTTCAACAAGCAAGTGATGTAGCTAATCGCACCTATCATTCAGTACATACTGGTGTTACAGTTGACCTACCAAGTAAGGCTATGCGTTGCACCTATGTGCCACAAGCTGACCCATCTGTCGAAGGTGAATATGGTCAAGCAAGTTGGAACTCAGATAATGTTAGCATCAGTGCTACTGAGAGTGTGTATGGCAATCCACGCGTTTTAGCTTATGATCCACTTGTTGAAGATGGTATAGCTGAAGATGCCCTCAATCATATCGTGGCTCCTTTCATTCATTCGGCTCGTGAAGGCGTAGAGTTCTTAGGCAAGTTGATTGAAAAATACGGTTCTGCCGAGGGTAACGGCATTTTGTTCGCTGATAAAGATGAAGCTTGGTATATGGAAATTCCATGTGGCCACCACTATGTAGCTGTCCGTATTCCTGATGATTGCTACGCAGTTGCTCCTAACCAGGTTTCAATCGAAGATATTGATTTCAATGATCCAGCTAATTACATTTGGTCAACTGGTATTCAAGAGTTCGTCAACGAACACAAATTGAATCCAGATCGTGAAGGGTTTGTTTTCAGACACATCTTCGGTACTTCCAATGTTAAGGATCGTGTTTACAACACACCACGTGCTTGGTTCATTCATACTTACCTCGATGAAGAGTTCTATGACGAGCCAACTTCCCCATATCTGCCTTTCATCAACAAAGCAGATAGACTCTTAAGTGTTGAGGATGTCGCTTATTGCTTAAGTTCTCACTACAATGAAACAGAATTCGATCCTATCGGTCATATGGGTACTGAAGCTAGCCGCAAGCGTTTCCGTGCTATCTCCTTGTCTCGTACACAAGAATCACATATCATGCAAATTCAACCTGAAATTACAAACGGTTCACAAGCAATTCAGTGGTTATCATTTGCTACAAACGCTTTCACACCTTATGTGCCATTCTTTGCAAATGTCAATGACACACCAAAAGCTTATCAGTACTCCCCTAACAAGTTGGATACAAATTCAGCTTATTGGTTGTTTAAGCTCTTAAGCTACGTTGTAGAGAGCCATTATGATACATTTGCAGATAAGGACAACGCTTATCTTTACGAGATGCAAAGCTATTCTAGGAAGCGTATTGCCGAGGTTAGAAAAGCCGTAACTGAGCAAAAATTAACAGGTGGAGCTTTGACAAATTATTTGACAGAAGCTAACCAAGTTACAGCTGATTATGTCTTAACAAAGACACGCAATCTCTTAACAGACTTATTGCAACAGAGTCTCAGCTTCTCCAAGATGAGCTTCACGATGGATAAGAATCTTTAATTAGACTCTATTTTAGCTAATTAAAAATCCACTAGTTTGCATAAAAAAAGGCCACTATGTTCAAAGAATATAGTGGCTATTATTTTGGCTTAACTAACTTAGAGCAAGCTAGCTGCTTCCTCATCAATAATGATTGTAACGTTAGGATGTTTCTGTAAAGCACTAGCTGGTACTTCTTCCGTCACTTCACCAGATAATAAGCGCTTAATAATTGGAGCTTTGGCTTTACCATAAGCTAACAAGATGATCTGTTTGCTTTGCAAAATGGACTTAATACCCATCGTGAGAGCTTTAGTTGGCACTTCAGAAATATCATTAAAGAAGCGTTTGTTAGCTTGAATTGTAGACTCAGTTAAATTAGTCACATGCGTCAATGAGTCAAACGAAGTTCCTGGCTCATTAAACCCAATATGACCATTCACACCAATGCCTAGAATTTGCACATCGATCGTATGAGCTTGTAAAAGTTGTTCATAGCGCTCAACTTCAGCTTCCAAATCCTTAGCCAAACCATTTTCAATATAAGTAGCTTTAAATGGCTTAAATTTGAATAAATGTTCCTGCATGAAATAATGATAACTTTGCTCATTATCAGCGGCTAACCCGACATATTCATCAAGATTGAAAGCTAACATATTGGAGAAATCCAAATCACTGTTCACCATCTCTTGATACAAAGTTTCAGGCGAACTGCCTGTTGCCAAACCTAAAACTTGAGCCCCAGCTTCTATGGCCTGCTTAATCAACTTAAAAGCAGCCTGACCACCTGCAACTTGATCTTTTACTTTAATAACGTTCATCTAAAGTCACCTCGAATAATTTTTTCAGCTTAATTAACTACCTTCTAAGTCTATCACAAAAGTTATTAATCAATGAGATCAGATTGAATCTTTCTCGTCTTTTTATAGATCACTTTCATGCCCTTAAATGCAATATCTGGATCGTAAATGTCGATAAGATCTGTCTCGTTGTAAATCAAGCTACCTAAGCCACCTGTGGCAATAACATACGGTTCATCGTTGAGTTCTTTTTTCATTGCTTTAATAATGTACTCAACCGACCCAATATAACCATAAACAATGCCAGCTTGCATACCTTGAACAGTATTGCTGACTAAGATGCTACTTGGCTTTTTAATTTCAACTTCTGGCAATTTGGCTGTACAAGTGAACAAAGCTCTAGTTGAAATTTCCAAACCTGGCATGATAACTGTATGCTTAAACACGCCGTCTTTGTCTATATAGTCAAAGGTTGTGGCCGTACCAAAATCAATCACCAAACAGCTATTTCCCTTGTACATGGCATGACAGGCTGCCACATTAGTTATTCTATCAGCGCCTACTTCTTTTGGATTATCTGTCCTTACTTCAATGCCTGTTTTAGTTCCCGGTCCTACTATTAATGGTTTAACATGAAAATACTTCTGCAAAGCTGAGGTCAAAGCATGCATGCATTTAGGTACAACAGAACTAATTATTGCATCGTTGATACCTTTGTCACTTATACCTTTGCTAGCTAACATATTTAAGAGCAAGATACCTAATTCATCAGAAGTACGTTCCGTACGTGAGTTTAGGCGAAATGAAGCATATAAATCTTCACCTTTGAACACGCCAACCAAAATCGTTGTATTACCTACATCAATTGTCATTAACATATGTTAGATCCACCTTACTTATTCTTAGTCTGATATAATTCATGACAAACTGAAAGCAACTTAGAAGCTAAGTCAGTCTTGCTCATAAGTGCTAAACTCTCTTGTTTGTCAGGCCACAGCAATGTTGCAACATTTGTATCGCCAGCAAAACCTGCACCTTTAGTAGTCAAGTCATTGGCTACTAACAAATCACAGTTTTTAGCTAACAACTTATTCTTAGCATTTTCTAACAAGTGTTCAGTTTCCATGGCAAAACCACAAAGCACTTGTTTTGCTTGTTTATGTTCACCAGCCCATTGTAAGATATCTGGATTTTTGACTAATTCAAGCTGCAAGCTTGCTTCCGACTTTTTAATTTTCTGGTTAGCAACTTTATTAAGTCGATAATCAGCCACCGCTGCCGCCATAATTAACATATCATGATCCGACCAGTTAGCTTTAACTGCCTCTAACATATCTAAGGCTGTCTTAACTTGAACTACATTCACATTGACAGGAGTCTCTAAATTCACAGGGCCAGAAATTAACGTGACATCTGCTCCCTTAATCGCCGCAACTTTGGCAATGGCATAGCCCATCTTACCGCTAGAATGATTGGTGATATAACGAACTGGATCAATTGCTTCAACTGTCGGACCAGCTGTAACTATTATTTTTAAGCCTTTTAAGGTTTGACTTTCTAAAAGTAAGTTTGCAATTTTAGCTTCAATCTCAGATGGAACTGGTAATTTGCCCCGCCCGATATCACCACAAGCCAAAAAGCCAGTTTCCGCCTGCATAACTTCAATTCCCCGCTTACACAAAGTTGCTATATTAGCTTGCGTAGCTAAATTATCCAACATGAAACTATTCATAGCTGGGCAAACTAATATTTTGGATCTAGCAGCCAATAAAGTAGTTGAAGCTAAATCATCAGCAATACCGTTTGCCATTTTGGCTAAAATATTAGCTGTTGCCGGCGCTACTACTACCAAATCAGCCCACTTAGCTAGTTCAATATGTATAACTTTAGTGTAGTCAGTTTCAGCTGAGAACATATCAATCAGACATGGGCGTTTAGTTAATGTAGCAAAGGTAACTGGGCTCACGAACTCAGCTGCATGTTTGGTTAAAATCACTTGCACTTCATATTTTTTGCTTAAATCACTACATAATTGACAAGCTTTAAAGCAGGCAATACCGCCACTTATAACTAAAACAATATGCTTTTTGGCCATTGTTCCTCCTATTTGACCCAATCAGGCTTGACAACTTTGACAAAACCAATAGCACAGAAGCAAGCTAAAAGTAACTCCATTACGCCGTTCAAAGCAATGACTGTACCTATTACGGTAAACAAAGTCATCGGAGCTGCCTGTCTAACTTGAGCATAAGGCTTTGCAAAGAAAATATAGATACTCGACATAACAAGAATCGTATGCATAAAAGTCATTACGACGGCACTAAATCCAGCGGATAAAGCTGGCTTATGCCAAAGTTTCACACATAAGCGGAACAACAAAGCTGTGCCTAAGCCTAAGATTAAGCGTGGTCCAAGCACGATCCACAAACTAGCCAAATTACCGTGAATTTCACCAATACTATAAAAAGGTGAAAAAACGAAACTGGTAATAGTTGGATTAAATGTATTTTTGAGTAAGCTCAAAAGACCAAACACAAAACCTACGGATAAACCAGCTGTTGGGCCTAATAAAAGAGCCGCAATTATAACTGGAATATGTAAAGTTGTGGCATTAACTGGACCAACTGGCACGAAGCCCAAAGGTGTGAAAAAGAGTAACAACTCGATACTGACGAAAATGGCTAAGATTGCTAAGCGCTTAATTTTAGCCTTGGTTTGTTGCTGTACGTTACTAACAGTTGAGTTTGCTGATAGCTTCCCACTGCCATTTGACAGCACATTTAATTTTTGCATAATCTACCTCCTATCGCTCTTTTACCATGAAAAGATGCAATGTTCTGACTAAGAAACAGTTTAACCTGGCTTATAAAAAAAGCAAGCAATTGAATCACTTTTTCAGCCAAGAAACTGTACAAAAAAATATTTCCTGAAATAAAAAATGAGGCGGATCTCTCCGTCTCATTCATACTATGTACTTTCCACTTTGGTCTAAGTAAACCTTCGCCACTTAGTTAAATTTAATAGTCACCATTGAATATAGAATTTTTCACAATCGCGTAATCAACTAACTTCAAAGCACCCAACGAGCGTCCACCGGCATAAGAAATAGCTGACTGCAAATCTTGTTGCATCTCTGTAAGTGTATCCATGATACTACCCTTTAATGGTAAGTAAATCTTCTTGCCTTCCACATTTTCATGTGTTCCCTTCTGATATTCAGAAGCTGAACCGTAGTA
Source organism: Amygdalobacter nucleatus (assembly GCF_029167365.1). Classification (NCBI taxonomy): domain Bacteria; kingdom Bacillati; phylum Bacillota; class Clostridia; order Eubacteriales; family Oscillospiraceae; genus Amygdalobacter; species Amygdalobacter nucleatus. The sequence continues at coordinate 644,235 of NZ_JARFNM010000001.1, read as the reverse complement.
AGGCTTGTACAACTTGCCATCTTTTTCAATCACATCGCCTGGGCTTTCTTCATGACCAGAAAAAAGTGATCCGATCATGACCATAGTTGCGCCAAAGCGAATGGATTTGGCAATATCACCATGTTGACGAATGCCACCATCAGCAATTATTGGCTTGTTAGCAGCCTTTCTGCACCAATTTAAGGCTGATAGCTGCCAACCACCTGTACCGAAACCTGTTTTTAACTTTGTGATGCAGACTTTACCAGGGCCAATACCGACTTTGGTTGCGTCAGCTCCAGCATTTTCTAAGTCACGCACAGCTTCAGGTGTAGCCACGTTACCAGCAATTACGAATGAATCTGGGAAATTCTCTTTTAGATATTTAATCATGTCAATAACTGTATCAGCGTGGCCATGTGCAATATCAATTGTAATATATTCTGGTTGCAAATGAGCTGCTTTGATCTTTTTTAGAAGTTCATACTCGCTCGGTTTAACACCGATACTGATAGAAGCATAAAGACCATCAGCCTGCATTTTCTCGATGAATTTCAAGCGATTATCTGGTGCAAAGCGATGCATGATATAGAAGAAATTATTTTTTGCTAATAAGGTAGCTAAATTTTCATCAATAACAGTCTGCATATTCGATGGGACAACCGGCATTTTAAACGTAAATTTACCTAATTTAACTGATGTATCACATTCTTTACGGCTTTTGACGATACATTTAGCCGGGATCAATTGAATATCTTCGTAGTCAAAAATATTAAAGCTGTTAATCATTTTATGTCCTCCTATCAACTGAACAATTACTCAAACAACTTTTAAGCCACCGCAAAATTGCGTGACTATTCAGGCAAAGCCCAAACGGAGTAGATTATAACCTACAAAAGTTACAATCATAGGTGCAAACATTTATGCTTCTGTCTGTTATACTTAAAGAATACAACTAAAGTGGCAGAATGTAATTAGAGGTTTTCTCATATGAAGCAAACTAAGATTTATCGGGCAAGTAAAGACTCTCTTAACTATCAAATTCGGCTTGCTCAGCTTACAGATATGCCCAATTTATTAGAACATTATCACCAAACTAGACTCTATATGATAGAAAGCGGCAATCCCACCCAATGGCAAGGCTATCCTAGTAAAGAAATTTTAACAGAAGATATTCATAAGAAACAGCTCTATATCCTCGAAGCAGTAGAAACTGATGTCTTACAATCTAATCATAGTCTATTAGCTTCTTTCGTCTTTCAATTAGGCATAGAACCTAACTATCAAAAAATTCATGGTCAATGGTCTAATAATGAACTTAATTATGTCACTTTACATCGTGTAGCTAGCAATCACAAGCTTAAGCATACTTTTTCCGAGATAGTTAAATTTGCTTTATATAAAACAAAGGAACTGTATGGCTACAGCTATATACGCATTGACACGCATTCTGACAATAAGCCGATGCAAGCTGCACTTAAGCGAACACACTTTGTTTATTGCGGTAAAATATTCATTAAGCACGGTGGCGAACGACTGGCTTACGATTTTCTAGCCTAAGTTGTTTACGACCTAATAAATTTTATACTTAATGTATATGAAAAGAGGCAATCTCATGATCAAATTCGGTACAGCCGGTTTGCGTGGCTTGATGGAGCCTAGCCTAGATGGCTTAAACGCATACACGGTATCTTTGGCAACGCTAGGTATTTCAGCATGGCTCAAACATATTAAGCCCAATCAAACTACTAAAGTTGTTTTAGCCTATGACACACGCCATCACTCAAAAGAATACGCTACTTTAGCAAGCGCTATCCTCACTAACGAGGGACATGAAGTTTATATCTTTGAAACATATGCCCCTACACCAATGCTAGCCTACAGTATTCGGCCTTTAGGCTGCGACTGTGGTATCGTGCTAACAGCTTCCCATAACCCCAAAGATTATAACGGTTACAAAGTTTATGGCGCTGATGGTATCCAAATTGGCGAAGAAACTGCTAACTTTGTCGCTAACGCTATGGAAATGGCCAAAGCTAATACGACATATTTTGTAAATGGTAACTGTAAAGACAATTTAATTAAAAAATTGCCTAAGGCTAATTTCGTACCAGAAACAATTGTCAGCAACTATTTGCGTGATATTCAAACATTGTGGCAAGTCCATTCGCATAATTCAGCCTTTACTAAAGCTAAGCATGACTTAAAAGTCGTTTACACTCCAGTTCACGGCACAGGTGCTAAATATTTTGTCCCTCTACTTACGCAAGCTGGTTTTAGCAATTTGCAGGTTGTACCTGAACAAAAAGAGCCTGATGCAGATTTTCCAACTGCACCTCAACCTAACCCAGAATATCCAGAAGTTTTAACCTTGGCGATTAATTTGGCTAAACAAAGTGATGCAGAATTAGTCGTTGCTTCTGATCCTGATGCTGACCGCTCTGCCTGCGCCTTAGTTGATCAAACCAAAAACTGGCATATTCTAAGTGGTAATGAAATTGGCGCTTTGATTTTGGCTGTCCGCTTACATAATGCTGAAGCTTGTGGCAAAAAATTAACAGCTGACGATGTGCTTGTAAAAAGCGTTGTCACTAATGATTTTGGCGCAACTATCGCCCTAGAGCATGGCCTAGGTGTCAAAGAGAGTTTAACTGGTTTCAAAAATATCTGTGGTACCATTCCTTATCTAAAAGCAGAAGGCAAGTCTTTCTTCATGGGCTATGAAGAAAGTATCGGTTATGCTTATCCTGATTTTGTCCGTGATAAAGATGGTTTGGCTAGCTGTTATACCCTTGCTATGGCTGCTGCTAACTTAAAAGCTGAAGGATCCAGTTTGTGGCAATTCTTCACAAGTTTGCGTAAAAAATATGGTTACTTCCTCTCTTCTCCATTCAATATCGTCAATGCTACAAAAGAAGGCGTTAAAATCATTCAAGGCATCGTTGAGAAATTCAGAAGCAATCTGCCTCTTAATTTGGCAGGCGGTAAATTGGCATATGTTGAGGATTATTTACCTCTAACTAGAACTTATTACACTTGGGTAGACCAAACAGCAACAGTAAGTCATGTTCTAAAGCTACATCTATCAGCGCAAAATCTTTTGAAATTCCGCTACGATAATAATCTAACTGTCGCTCTAAGGCCATCTGGCACAGAACCTAAATTAAAATTCTATATTGATGTGCTGGCGGGAACTGAAAAAGAAGCTGAATCTATTTTGGCCCAAGCTGTCAAAGAAGTTAAGGATTTGGCTAGGTAATTTTGCTAAGTAATTCAAGTGGTGAATTAAGTCAGAAGCTGGCGCTTGTAGCCAGCTTTTCTGTTGTTACGTAGCGTAACAGCGTTGTTTCGATAAGTAGCTTGAGTCAACGCATGCCAATATTTATAGTTGAATCAACAGATAATTCTCTTTGGAAAATTTAGTCATTTCAGAGGTGTATTATGACTCTGATTAGCAAACTTAAACTAGCTAGGAAAAAAGCTGCTTTATCACAAGAACAATTAGCAGATAAGCTGTGTGTTTCACGCTCAGCGATTGCTAAATAGGAAACAGATACAGGCATGCTGACATTGAAAACATAAAGGCAATATCTAAATTGCTCAATACAAGTCTAGATGACTTACTCAATAATGACGAGCTTACGCAAACTTTAACTACACGTGAAAATTATGAGCTTGAACTTGCTTTAGGTCAAACTAAAAAGGTCAAAAAAGATTACTGGATCTGCAAAAAATTTCCAGATGATGAAATTTACAACCTGATGGCTGTACCCAAGCTGAGCAAATCAGAAAAGCTAATTGATAACGCCATTGGCTTTTTAGGCATTGCCCTTTTGCTATTCCCGATGCAATCGAAGGTCTGAAAAATTTAAGTCACGATTATTATTGGGTAACAACATTTAATCAGCAATATCTAGTTTGTATGACTGATAAATACATCGAACAGCGCTTATTAGAAAAGCGAGTTAATGACAATAAATTTGAAATAGATAACTTAAAATTTAAGAAACTACAAAAAGTGAACTAATTAAGCACCAAAATAACGCTCAATTAATTTGGCTTTAGCGAGGTTGTGTGCCTCGCTATTTTCTAAATAACTAGCAACGGAGCGGGCATTACTGAAGCGCTCAACCTGACTTTTGTTGACGAACTTGCTCATCGCACAACAGCCAAAACCTAGAATTGAAGTTTGATCCAGCATCATCAGTACATTATATAAATTGCCAAGGCTATAAGTTGACGTCCCAGCCTGTTCCAATTTAACCGGCCTTGCAAAACCAGTGTTTTCAAGAGCTGAAACGGCATCTTTTTGCCGATACATGTAATAAGGCAAATAGGCGTGTGCCTGTAACAAATTTTGCCCATCAGTTAGCGTCTGATGTAGCTCACTTTGCACAAACTGTAATTGGTTTAAGCCATGGGCAAAAGCTTGCAAGGTGCTGTCTTGGCGCACAGTTTCCGGCACAGAACGCTCAGAATTACGCAATTGGCCTAGCCATGATTTTCGTTTGAAAGCTAAGGTATGAATGGTGATATTTTCTGGTGCAAAGCTTAAAGCTTGCTCCAAAGAATAGAGCATATCTTGTCTTTTCTCACCTGGCAAACCAAAGATCAAATCCATATTGCAAACAGGAAACTTCAAATCGCGCACCATCTGCATCACATTTTTAATCTCATCAGCATAAGCAGGCCGCCCGAGATGTTTCAAAGTTTCTACATTAAATGACTGGGGATTAACACAAACGTGCTGAAAGCCAGCTTGTCTAACAATTTCCAACTTTGTTTTAGTGATCGTGTCAGCCCGACCAGCTTCGAACGTTTTCTCTGAAATTTCGTTCCACATTGGAAGGCTAGTTAGGCAATTACACAGACGCTCTAGATTAGCTTCATCCAAAGCTGACGGCGTACCACCACCAATATACAAAGTCTGAATTTTGCCGCGAATTAACGGCCATAATGTCTGTAACTCCTTAATCAAAGTTGTGACATAGGCTGTTACTAATTCTGTTTTGGCCTTAATTCCGTCTCTAGGTGCAAATGAACAATAAGCACAACGTGTGAAGCAAAAAGGGATACCAATATAAATAGATAGTAAACGCTCATCTTTTGAGGCTAATTTAGTTGTTTCTAATTTAGTTACGGCTAATTTAATATCCCCTACTTTTTCTGAAGAACTGGTGCTAACTTTATTAGTTAGTGGCTTATAACAAGCTCTAGCCAACAATTTATTTTCATTAGAAGCTGTCTTACAAACTAATTCCGCCTTCTCCACGCTGAGGCCATAAAGCGACTGTAAACAATTAGATACTATCTGCCACAGATCTACACAATCATATTTGGTCATGGCCAAACGACAAGTAGATAAATTGGCCAACATTTCTTTGCTCAAGCAAGCATTCTCGCTTAAATTAGCTAAATTCGGCTCTAAAGTATAAGCTGTTTCTTTCGCTAATTTATAATCTAAAAGCGCCCGCCAATTATATAGGCACTGATAAATTTCAGTTGCCATATAAGTTGGCCGAATGCCAGTCAAACTTCCCCACGGAAAACATAGCCCCTCAATTTCGCACAATAAATCATAGAGTAATTTCTTGACTAGGCGCTTAGGCGTAAGCAAGGCTTGAACTAGCTTATCCTCAATTGTAGCTATATAAGTTGCTTGTTCAGCTGAATTAGACTGCGAGAAAGTATGCATTACTTCAGCCCAATAAAGCTTAAAATCTGCAACTTTGGCTGATTTAACTAGTAGGCATTTGTCAGCTAACAAGAGCTTCGCCGTAATAGTTTCATTTGCTTGATCATACGCACTGATGAGCTTAACTTCGCCCTGTTCCAACAAATTATACAATTTGGAATTTACTGAAAGTGTTACGTCCAAATAAGCTGGCTCGGCTGTTTCATGCAAGATACTCAAGCCATAAAACAAGCGCACTACATCTTGGAGATTGTAAAAATCACGATGGCCGTATAACTCAAGCCGAATATTTTTTGTCTCTGCCATCAGTTTAGTTCAACCCTTTTGCTGACTTAGCTAATTTTGTCTGCTTAACTTCATCTAATTGACCCGTAGCTTTAAAATGCGCAACAATCAATTTGCTAACTTCATCATAAGCTACAACGCCACGCTCATCACCGTTCGCCTTGATAAACTCATTGTTAAGCTGCTGGCTGTCACGCGCAACTTGTGTCTTAAATTGCTGCCAATATGCATCCTCTAGCTCTATGTCACGACGACATACAGCTGGCAAGGCCCGATATAATTCAATTGCTAAATTATGATTAACCTTAAATAAATCCTTGCTCAAATAGGTCCAAGCATTAAGATAAGCACTGTAATTAGCATATCTATCTTGACTTTTACTTAGTGTAAAGAAAGCTAAGAAATTAGCCTCATCCTCACGGGCAAAGAAACGCTGATGAGCTAATTCATGCGCTGCTGTGAACAGAATGTAAGGTGGCAATTGACTCACATTAACGTTGGCTTCCATAAATAGTGGCATATACATACCAGTAGTATGAGTAAAAGACCAATAATATGACATTGTAACTGCCTTCAAAGCTAACGTCTGACCATCCAAGAAATTATAATATCTAGCCGATTCTTGATAAGCTTGCAAAGCTAAATTAAACAACGCTTGATTAGAGCTTGGCACTTGTAATTGAGTGCTTAAATTTACTAATGATCTGTCATCAGTCTGCGAACTTGTTTCACGCTTAGTCTCACTCTCATTAGTTGTTTCAGCTTCAATTTCGCTAGCTTTAGTTTCTGTTTTACTAGTTTCAGGCTTAGTCGTTATACTTGTTGTAGACGTAGGTGCAGGATTATTTGTAGCAACCTTTGTAAAAGCTGGAACTAATGGGGCTGCTTGCTCAGATTCATCCAAATTAGCACCATCTATGGTAGCACTATCTAGGCTATCTCTGTCGATGACAGAGCCATCAACAACAACTTTATCTGAATTAGCTTCATTAGCAGTTTCATCTAAGCCTGCCCCAACTGGCATAACTTGATTTGGACTTTCTGCACCTTGTACTACATCACCAGTATCTGACAAGGTTAATTCACTCATATTATCAGCTAGCACTGCTGCATTCTCGCCAAAGGTAAGATGCACCTGGCTAGGCTTGGTTACAGATTCTGTTGGAATTTTTGGAGTAGTTTCACTTGAATCAGCACTCGGTAATGTTTTTTCACCTGAAATAGTTGGCAAAGACTTACTAGTAATTATCTCAGTTTCAGCTTGCGTAGTTGAACTTGTTTCCAACTCAGTTTCTTTAGTTTCAGCTAAATCAGCTGGTTCAGAAAAATCAGCACTAAACTCGCTCAACTTTTGAAAAACGTAAATACTTGCCATCTCTAAATCAGTTTCATCAACTTGTTCAACTGGCAAATTCAATTTGGAACTGATACGCTCTCGGCCATAATTGTAGCCATGAAATAAAAGATAAGTTGAAACAACATAAGAAGCAACACAAACTAACACGAAAGCTAATTTGCCAATGTAACGCCAATAAAATAGTGTCTTCTCTTGCCAATAAGCAATGTATTTGTTATTGAAAATCCTAGGTATAGCCAACAAACTTTGTAAGACCCAGACTAAAGTTCTTGAAACAAGCAATAAAACAACAATTAACAAAGCTAACGGTACAAACCAGGCCATCAACTCTGTTACAGAAAAAGGCATGAGATTGCTGATAAAGCGAATTGGCCAAGCAACAAAAGGTGCAATGTATTTCGCAACTTTTTCAAAGAAGGCTACATCGCCCTGCTTAATGTAGCCAACACAAGCTAGAACTAATGCAGGCAACACAACTAAAAATAATTGCCACAAGCGTTTGATTAATTTGTTGTTCAGCATGTCTACATCCTTTCTAGCTAGTAGCTATAAAACTAATTAAATTTCAAAAATTTCTTTACTACGCGATAAATCATCGTCACAATCTCATTGCTCAAAGGCAATGTCAGCAAAGAATTGGCTGGTGAATGGCGCACAGCCTGATACATTTCCTCATCAAAATCGTGCAAAAATGACCACAGATCTTCAATTTTCGCCTTGGCCACATCATCAGCAATTATCCTTAAATGCACCACGCTTACAGTATACATCGCAGCTAAATAATGTAACAGGTAGCTACGTAAGCACTTGCCTGTTTTACCTGGCAAAATTGCATAAAGGTGGAATGCCTCTGTTAAGAGCTTAGTGACTCTAATTTGCTGATCAATCCGCTTAATGAAAATCTGTTCATTCACCGACTGATCATTGCGGCCAACTTCATAGTGATAAAGTTCAACTGGCAAATAATAAAAGCTATGACAATATGGTAGCGGTATATAAGCTAAAAGGTTATCGACGTAGAAACAATGCTCAGGCAAAACTAACTTTGCTTGGGCCAAAATGTCCATGCGATAAATCATCGAATGCATGGTCAAATAAGTGCCTTGCGTAAAGTGTTTTGTTTCAGTAAATTCAAAGAAACTTTCAACTGGCAATTGGCGTCTCAAGGAGATGCGGTTTTGACCTTCCTCGATATTTTCATAAGTATAATCGACCAATAATAAATCAGTCAGCTTATCAGACTTCTTATCAAGATAGGCCTCACGTTGGACTTGTAAAAAATCAATAACGTGTTTTAAGCTTGTTATGTCTAGCCAATCGTCAGCATCTAAAACATAATAATAAAGTCCACGGCCATGTTGCATACCATAGTTCACACCTGAACCATGGCCGCCATTTTCTTTATTAACCAACACAAACAATTCTGGATATTTATCGACATAAGTCTGCGCAATCTCAGCTGTATTATCCTTAGATCCGTCATTGACGATAATAATTTCAAGCAATTTCCGATATTGCTCATCTAAATCCATAAATGGGCCCAAAGTACGCGGCAAAAACTTGGCCGCATTATATGCAGGCACGGCAATGGTCAATATTTTACCATCACATAACTCAGTTCTCGGTACGCGTGGCTCAAATCTACTTAAATCTGCAGGCATAAAGTTCTCCTTCAACTTAAATTAATATTCAGCTGGAGCTTGTGTCTGATTTTCAATATCGTTTGCAGATTTATCTGTACGATATGTTACATTTTTAGGCATTAATAAATAAATTTCACGACTAACTTTAGTAAAATTACCCTCTAAAACAAAGGCAACACCTGAGATAAAATCTAAGCTACGCTGAAAATCAGTCGCATTCATGTTACTTAAATCGCAAACAACTGATGCTCCCCGTTTAAAATGTAAAGCAATCTCTTGGGCTCCAGCAATATCGCTAGCTTCAACTAAAACAATCTCTCCACTATTTGGCATATTTCTTAAATAAGCTGCACCAGCACTCATATTGCTAGGTGTTACTCTTCTTGCACCAGCTGCCTGACTTTCAGCATTACTATAATCTGCCTGATTAGCTGCATAATTCTCAGCATAAGTAGCATCCTCTCCATCTACTGGTTTCAAAATATTTTTAAAAAAAGCCATATTTTCCTCGATTCTCTTTTGTTTTCTAATTATGTAACTTGTTGCCCCACTTTAACTTGACGTGGATTCAACACAACAATTGCATTTTCACTAATTACATTATCTTTTTCGTTTAAGCCTTCAATAATGGCGTATTGTTCATTGCTATCAACAACTCTCACACTAACTTTTTCGACAAAACCGCCTTTTAACACTTCAACATAAGCTGTACTTTCACGCTTAGCATCTTCATAAACAAGCGCAACTTTCGGGACAATCAAGCCGCTCTTTGTCGCTTTGATGAGTTTAGCTTTAATAGCTACTTGATCTAGCAAGACTTCAACATTACGGTCACTCTTCAACAAGAGTAATACACCACCATTATCAGGTGTTACACGTAAAACCGTACAATTTTCTATTGTCTGACCAACACCCGCAACGAGCAATTTGTAGGCTTTATTCACTGTAAAGTCGCTGCTCTTAGCATTTGCAACCTGTAACAAGAAATACTGGTAACGTGTATCAACCAATCTGATAACTGGTACCTGCTCCTTAACTTTCTTGCCGTTACTGGAAGCTGATGGCTTCGCAGCATTGTAATAGGTAATAAACTGATCATAACTCATGCTTTGAATCGTTTCAGTGTTAATATCTATCAATTGCGGATTTATCTTATATGAAATCAAACCAGCTGATGGTGTTTCAATAATGCGCGCCTTTTCTTGTAACTCATGAACCAAAACTTTTTGCTCTGTTCTTAAGCTATCAATGATAGGGTCAGCCAAATTCATTTGGCGCAGAGAGAAATTACGCTCTTGTAAGAAAGGCTGCAATGTATAAACGTAATTGTTTATATGTCCTAGTTTATTCTCAGCCAAATCTTGCCTTAACAAATTCAAAGTTGGCAACATAGCAACGTCAGCCTTGGCAAACAATTGGTTAGCCTGTGTGTTTTGGCCACGTTTCAATAAAGTTAAAATCTGCTCTGAAATTTGGCGCTCAATGTTGTCATTTTTGTGTTTAATTTCGCTAATGTCACTCGTCACAATATTAGCAATCTCTTCATCAGCTGCTACCAAACTGCCTTCTGCCTTGATAGCTTCAATCTCACCTGCCACTGGCGAATACAAAACTTTTTCTTCTCTTGCGACAAAGCCAAAGGCTGGAAACTGCTGCTCCAAATCGCCATTTTTCAAAATATGCAGCTCCATCTTGGCGCTTGTCTGATTAAGAATGACTTTACCAATCACAATTGCTAAAAGTAGCAAGCTAAAGCTAAAGCAAAAGACTGTTATCAAGCGTCTTCTTTTCTCTTGGCGTTGCATTTTAAAAATAGCTGAATCAATCTTACGATTAACATCTGCTAAATCGTATTTTGGCAACTTGCCACTTGTAGCTGGTTCTTCAGCATTTTGCTTGGACAGATCCAACTTCTTAGGCTTCATAAATATCGCAACTATGGTGTAGAAAAGCTTAAAAATTTGGTCTGTAAATTTGTTAGGCTTAGTTGGCTGTTTGGATAATGCTTTGGGACTTGCACCTATATTGGCTGAAGCTGTTTGCAAATTCTGCATCTGCTCAGGCATATATGTAGCTTGTCTACTCTGTAAATTAGGAACAGGTGGCTGCCAAGCCTTAGAATTAGACTGTTTATTAACAGTCTGGACCAAGGCAGGCTGCTTCTTAGCCATCTGTTGTCGCTTATTTTTAGCTTTCGCAAATCTCTGAAAAAATCCGTCTAATCTGTCTTTAATGGTATGCTTCTTTTTTGACGAATCGGAAGTAAGCTGCCCCGTTACGCCCATAGTTTCCGCTAAACGAACAGGATTTTTTGTTTCAGGTTTATAATTGGTAACTTGCTGCTTAGGGTAGTTAGATTGCGGATAACCTGAATAGAATTCTCTCTCGAACGCTTTGAAGCCACGGCGCTCTTGCATCTTGCGCTTAGCCAAAGCCGAACTATTAACTTGTCCCTGCTCATAAAGGTAATCTTCAAGGCGCAAGGCATCCTGCTTAGCAACATCTTGCTCGATCTGAGCTTGTTTATTGCTAAGTTTAGCTTGCAAACTATTAGCCAAATTCTGAATGGCCTTAAATCGCTTGTTCTTCTTCCCTATCGCCATCTTTACCACATCAACTATAAATTGAGGCTGACTAGTAACAGCCTACAAGTATGTTAAGTATACCATCAATCTATTCGGTAGACTTTAATTATCTTAAAACATATTAAATCATGAATTAAGCAAATCGTTAGTAGCTAGCAAAACAGCTAGTTTGACATTTTCATAAACCAAGCCACCTTGCATATAGGCTGTATACGGTGCTTTGATTGGGCCATCGGCACTTAATTCCAAAGAAGAGCCTTGAACAAAGGCGCCACAAGCCATAATAACTTCTGAATCATAGCCTGGCATTGCCCAAGGGATTGGCTTAAAGTGGCTATCAATTGGAGAAGCTGCTTGAATTGCCTGACAGAACTTTACAAGTTCTTCTGGTTTAGCAAATTCCAATAATTGCACTATATCCGAACGGATACCCTTTGCTTTTGGCTGCGAAACAACACCATGTTTACTGAACCATAACGCGGCAAATTCCATACCTTTAAGGCACTCAGCCACGACATGCGGGGCAAAATAGAAGCCTTGGACCAAGTTCCTGTTAAAGCCAAGTGAAGGTCCAACTTCTCCCCCTAAGCCCGGTGCTGTCAAATGTGCATGTGCTTTTTCTACTAAATCAGCTCTACCAGCCACATAACCGCCACAAGGAGCTAAGCCACCGCCTGGATTCTTGATTAGAGAGCCGGCAATTAAATCTGCGCCGACTTGAGTTGGCTCCATAGTTTCAGTAAATTCGCCATAACAATTATCAACAAAAACAATTACTTCTGGCTTTTTAGCTTTAACTGCTGCGATTACTTCTTTCAACTCGTTAATCGTAAAGGCCTTTCTGCGTTGATAGCCACGTGAGCGTTGCAAATGCACGACCTTTGTTTTTTCATTGATCTTACTGAGTATTTCAGGAATATTAGGTAAACCTTTGGCTGTTAATTCTGCTTGTTGATAAGTTACGCCTAAATCACGTAAGGAGCCTAAATCTTTGTTAGCAGCCTCGCCAAAGCCAAGGATGCTGTCTAATGTATCATATGGCTTGGAAAAAGCAGCTAATAGCTCATCGCCTGGTCTTAAGCAAGCGTATAAGGCTGTTGCGATAGCCTGTGTGCCAGAGCTAATACTTAAGCGCACCAAAGCAGATTCAGCGCCAAATGCCTTAGCATATATTTGTTCTAATTTTTCTCTGCCGCTGTCATTGTAACCATAGCCCGTGCTAGCTACAAAATCAGTTTCAGCATACTTCGCATCCTGCATAGCATGTAAAACTTTCAGTTGATTATACGCCTTATTAGCCTCGATTCTGGCGAAGCTTTCGCTTAATTCTGCTTCAACTGTTTCAGCTTCACTAACTAATTCAGGCTTAATGCCCCAAAGTCCATAAGCTTGTTTAGCTAAATTCAAACGATACTCATCTATATTAGTCATACTATCTCCTGTCATGTGCTTAAATGGTAAGCAAATAGCTTAATATGCACAAATATTTAAAATAGGCTATTTATAGGAATTTGTCAAAAAATACGTACATTAATCACATTTTTATATTGACTATATTTTTTATAAGTATGTATAATTTTCTAGAGTAATTAGAGAGGGAATTTTTTAGATGAAAAACTACTTACTTTACTTGTCACTCTTTCAGTCATGAATATAACTGTCAAAGCTGATAACGAAACTCCCCCCCACCTGCAAATAATAGTCTAACTTGGGAACTAAGTGATTTTAGACTTGCTCAAGACAAGAAAGGCATTACTGCCCGTGTTGTCACAGCAAACGAATCGTCTTATGGTAACCCGTTCAGTGACCAGGAGATGGAAAAAATAAAGCAACCCCATACGCTTGTCATTCTGATATGTACCCCTTTTACTGGACACAACCAGTGAAAGGGGTTTTGTATGAAATACGATTATGCTTTTAAACTTAATGCTGTAGAACTATATCGCTCTGGTCAGTGGATTGAGACACCAGAAGGTATAAGTCAAAAGAATTTTAGAAAAAGAATTGTACAATGGTCAAGAATTGCAGATATATATGGTCTTGATTCTCTTCGGCATCCAACTACATGTAAAGAACGTTCGGCTGAATGTAGATATCAGTTAGTAGCTCGTGTACTTGCTGGTGAATCACAAAAATCTGTTGCTATTAGTGCAGGAATTGATAGTGGATTATTGTCTAAATGGGTTCAGACATATAAAGTTAAAGGGTATGAAGGATTAAATCTCAAAAAAGGCAGAAAAAGTAAGAAGGAAGCAAACGTGAGCAAGAAATCCAAACCCACTGATTTAACCCCATCAGAACGTGAAGAATTAATTCGTCTTAGAGCAGAAACTGAATACTTAAAAACGGAGAATGAAGCAATAAAAAAATTAATCGCCTTGAGACACGAAAAATGGGCTGCGGAACTCAAGGCGAAAAAGCAGCAATCATCAAAGAACTCCGTGAAAAAGGATACCAATTAAAATATCTCTTAAAAGCTATTGGCATGTCTAAATCAACTTATTATTTTGAGATTAACAAATCAGATGTAGTTGCTGATCGCAATGAAGAATTACTGATTGTTATTAGAGAAATATTTGAAAAAAACAAGCATAGATATGGTGTTCGTAGAATTTATCATGAATTACTAAATCGTGGATATCATATAAATCATAAGCGAGTTCAACGCCTTATGCATAAAGCAGGATTAGCTGGTAAGCGTCCAAAGGAAAAATATCATTCTTATAAGGGCGAAGTAGGTAAGATTGCTGATAATGTAATAAATAGGGATTTCAGTACAACAGCACCATTGCAGAAATGGACAACAGATGTCTCTCAGTTTAATTTTTCATGGGGGAAATGCTATATCTCTCCAGTACTGGATATGAATACGAATGAAATCATTTCATATAATTTATCAACAAGCCCGAATCTTGAGCAGGTATCAAGAATGCTGGATAGAGCTTTTGAAAAATTCCCATCTGTTGAAGGGCTTATATTTCATTCAGACCAAGGTTGGCAGTATATGCATGCCTATTTTAGAAATACCTTACAGAAACACGGTATTGTACAGTCTATGTCGCGAAAAGGTAATTGTTATGACAACTGTATAATGGAAACCTTCTTCGGAAGACTAAAGAATGAGATGTATTACGGCTATGAGAAAGATTATTCCTCCTTCGAAGAATTCTCAAAAGCAGTTGAAGAATATATAGATTACTATAATAATAAAAGAATTCAGGCAAAAACAAAATGGATGCCTCCTGTACAATACAGGATAGCATCCATGTGTCCAGCCTAGTTCATAAATATGTGTCCAGTATTCTGGGTACATATCATTCCTGAAGGGGTAGAATACATTGATGAAAATGCTTTCAATTTTAACCATCACAAACAAACTATCAAGCAAATTATTTTTCCTAGTTCTCTAAAAAAATTGCATATGGCGCTTTCTTTGGAAATAGCATAGAGGGAACTTTAACTTTACCGCCAAATATTATGTATGTTGGACGTGTCTCATTTCAAAGTAACAAGATAAGCAAGGTTATCTTACCTGCAAGTTTATCCTCTGACACAGCTGAAGGCCTAGGCGAACAAGCCTTTACAGATAACAAAATTAGTGAAATTGTAGCCTAAGGTGATTTTGCCAAAATAAAATTCAATATTGACCAACAAAATTTAAATAATCTAGGGAGCGCACCCTTTTCTAACCAAACTCTCGGAACAACTAAAATTGAAGTGGGCGCTGCTTATACACAGTCTCTTACTATCTCGGATCAAAATAATTATCAAGTAAGCTATTTGGAAGGATTTAAGGAAAATGGTAAACCTGTACAATTGCAAAATTCAACCTTTTTCAAACAATATAACCAAAAATATATAGCTAGTAAAGCTGGCAAATTAGATGGTCAATGTATGTTATATAAGAAATCTAACGGGAATTATAAGCTTATCGATAACGCTGATTTCTCTTACGAAATTACCGCAAGTTCACCGCTAAAGCCAGTTTCTGACGACGATGACGACAAAAGCAAGCCAAATCCTGCTCCGAATTATGTCCCTAACGAAAGACTGTCAGTAAAATAGGTGAGCTAAAAGCTAAAGCAAATGGATTTGTACTGTTCCTAATTGCTCTTACCATTTACACTAAAAAATCTATATATAGAAGCATTAAAACTAAGTTTTATAATATATAAAAAGGTTCGTCAGTTTAAACTGACGAACCTCTAGGTGGAGCACTAAAAAAGTGCAAATTTTATTTCTTCCAGAATTTTAACAATGCCTGACAAGCTACTAGCATTTCACGGACATCAATTGCTTCACGCACAGTATGAGGATTAATCATACCAACGCCAATGATAATTGAGTTAAATCCTTCATAAGCGAAGAAGTTTGCATCTGATCCACCACCAATAACTTGTAACTCAGCATCAACACCAATTTGCTTGTAAACTTCGATAAATTCCTTTGCAAAAGCACAATCATCTGGTGAATTCAAGCGTGGATATTGCCATTCCTTAACAAGTTTAAAACTACCACCATATTTAGCAGCTGTCTTTTTACCAATTTCTTCATATTCAGCTAAGTATTTCTCAATCTTCTCTTCTGAATGTGAGCGCATCTCGCCGTAAGCCTCAGCATAATTTTGCACAACGTTTGTAGGACCATCCGCTTTGAAAATAGAAATGTTTGCTGTTGTCTCATTATCAACACGAGCTGTCTTATATTGCAAAATAGTTTCAGCCAAGATCATGATTGCATTTATACCTTTTTCAGGTTCGATACCACCATGTGCAGCCTTACCATGAGCAATCAAACGATAATTTGTTGCAGTTGGTGCCTTATAAGCAACATACTTGGATGGACCAGCATTATCAACAACAATTACGCGCTTGCTTGGTTGCATATGTTTGTAAACTTCTTGCCAATCAATATTACGCGCACCAATTAAGCCTGTCTCTTCGCCAGGTGTGAAAATCACCCAAATTGGCTCATGATCATAATGATGGTCAACCAAATATTTAAGTGCATAAAGCACACAAGCTACGCCACCTTTGTCATCAGCACCTAAAGTTGTCGTACCATCTGTTTTGATAATATCGCCATCTTCAATTGGCTTAACGCCCTCATTAGGTTGTACTACGTCCAGATGTACAGAAATTGTAACGCCTTCACCTGGCACTGTGCCCTCTAATTTACAGAAAATACTGCCTAAATCGCCACCGAATTTCTCATTGGAATTATCAGCATAAATTTCAGCGCCTAGATCACGCATGAACTTGGTGACAAAATCGCCCATATTCTTTTCATGTTTTGCTGGTGAATGAATGCTGACCAGTGTTTTAAATAAATCCACTAATTCCTGCCTATTCAACTTTTCCATATTAACCTCTTTCTAGACACCTAATGTGTTATTAGCTATGTTTTTTGATTTCTTCAATTTGTGTTTTAGCAACCATAATTGAACTGAAAACAGCTGTTAAAGTCACTAAGAACGAGAAATTGCCAGGTATAAATTGCACAATCTTGGTCATAACAAGTGAAATACCTAAAGCCCAGACAGCCGTCTTCCAGGATTTAATTGCAAATTGACCAAAGATACCACCATATAGAGCTGGAATAATTAAGCCAAGCACTCTAGAAACGCTATCTGGTAAACTTGAAATGATAGTCTGACCTAAAACTGTAGCCAAGAATACAAAGAAAATACCAACGTAAACTGAAACTGCCATACCAATAGTACCAATCAACGAACCTTCACGTGTACCAGTTTTAAAACCAGAACCTTCAATAGCTGTAGCAGCTGCTGGAATACGCATATTTACAGAGTTACCAGACAAGGTTGAAAGATACAAACCAGCTGTACCAACAATTGGATAATAAGAAATTGGTTCACTCAGATAAAAGGCGCCTGAAACAGAAATTTGGGAAATTGCACCAGCTACAACAGCTGCCCAACCTGGGAAATAGCCAAAATAGACTGCCATCAACAAAGGTGGTAATAAGCAAGCAATAGCACCCAAAACCATGGTTGTTCGACCGACTCGAACTATGCCGCGATTATATTTTTCAAAAGCATCCATTTTACACCTCCATTAGAAGAACAAAACAGCGATAATAGCGCCGCCGAACATAGCAAATGTTAATGACCATTGCTTAAGCCATGGAATTTTCTTACCCATCATTTGGCAAACAACCATAATCACTAAACCTAAAGCACCAGCAACTGTAACAGCTGGATTTACTGTAACTTTCAAAATATTGTCGACATTGAAATAAGCAAAAGCACCAAGCATAGCGCCAACACTAACTGCTGGCAAAAGAGCTTTGCGTCCGCCTGTAAGTAACTTATTAACAGCTTCCATACGATGTGCAAAGAAGAATGTAAAAATGAGCCAGCCCATAACACCTAAAGCTGGTGTCCACAAAGCATTCGCAAACACAACTGGATCCATGCTTGTAGCTAATTCACCACCCATTGCTTTAGCACCAAAATTAGCAGCCATTGTTTCATAGTTAGTACCACCGATAACGCTCATACGTAAAGCGGTAACAGGGGCACCCAATGTTACAATTAGCGCCCAAATCGAACCAACAACCCCTAGTGCAGGTCCAATAGAATTCAAAAAGGCTGTTTTCATACCTTGTTTAACTTGAGCCTGATCCATGCCAATTTCTTTAGAACATTGCAAAGATTTTTGCAAAATGATTGTTGCTTGAACCAAGATAAGCAAAATACCTAATCCGCACACCAAATACATTAAAGGATGGTGCGCATAATACCATTGGTTATTCATAATAACCCCCTTAAATTAGCCGTAGCTATATTTTTAACTAGCTTCATCTACCAGCTTTTGTCTTTGTCGACTAAAACAATCGCCATAAACTAATCTAGCTATTAACTTAATTTAAAAAGTCCTCAACCGTCGCTAAAAAGATTGCCATACCTGTAACTAAACTGGATTCGTCAATCGTGAAATGATCTGAATGATTAGAGTAATAATGTCCATTTTCATCTGTCATTGAATTCAAAAGGAAGAAATATGTACCTGGAACTTCATTTAAGAAATAGGCCATATCATCGCCACCCATTGTTGGATTTTCAATAGTAATAACTCTATCTTGGAACATCTCCTTAGCTAAAGCTTTGACTCGTTCTGTAAAATTCTTATCATTATTTAGGATTGGATAATAACGTTCATAATTTAACTCGACTGACCCTCCATATGTCTGAGCTATACCCTGAGCTATTTCTCCAATTCGTCTTTCAATTAAATCCTGTACTTTCGCATTTAAGCTTCGTGATGTACCAGTCAAAACCACTTGATCTGGAATAATATTTTGGGTAAAACCACCTTCTATTTTGCAAACTGAAACAACTGCTCTTTCGACTGGTGGAATCTCCCTTGAAACAATTTTTTGCAAAGCTAAAATAACTTCAGCCGCTATCACAATCGGATCAATACTGCGATCAGGATTAGCACCATGTCCGCTTTTGCCCTTTATAGTCAATGTAAACTTATCCATAGCTGCCATCAGCGCTCCACTCTTAAAAGCAACTTGGCCATTTTTAACGCCTTCCAATAAATTACCGACATGCAAACCGATAACTGCATTTGGCTTAGGATCTTGCATTGCTCCCTCTTTAATCATTGGCAAAGCCCCACCTGGAATTTCTTCACCAGGTTGAAACAAAAATTTCACAGTTCCATGAAAGAAATTAGGATGCTGACTTAAAATTACGGCTGTTGTCAGAGCCATTGCCATATGCGAATCATGTCCACAAGCGTGCATAAAGCCGGGATGTTTCGAACTAAACTCTAATCCAGTTGCCTCCTTTATTGGCAAACCATCCATATCAGCACGAATAGCTAAGCAATTATGGTCTGCATCAGCATTAGGATCTTGTCCTTTCACTAATGCTACAATGGCATTACCCTCCAATAGAAGCTTGTATTCAATACCATATTTTTGCAAAACAGTCTGTATATATTGACTTGTTTCTGGTAAATTCAATTCAGGTTCGGGGATTTGGTGTAAATCTCGTCTAAACTTTCTACATAATTCTGAATATTCCTGGGCTAATGCTAACGCTTTCATAGCCATACCAATCACACTTTCTCCATTTATATCTGATATACAAGCACAAGAACAATTTCTGAAACGCGTCTATATCACGTCTTAAACTTGTCTTTAATTAAAATTATATACAACTTTGTTGTGACGTCAAGCACATTTTTAGGTAAATCTGCTATAATTTAGTCATGAACATCTTACTAATTGGTACGGCAGAGTCTGTACGTGAAATAAAAAATATGGTTGCAGACTTTCCCGTCGAAACCACTTGTTGCTATGCTGAAGATACTTCTGAAATTAAAAATCAGCTAGCAGCTTTACCAACTAATATCGATGGTATTTTCGCAAGTGGTAAAGCTGTATATTACGAAATTATCAATAATTATCATCCAACCGTTCCAATTTATTACGCTAAACGATTGGTCTTAGGCTTTAGTAAAAGCATTGTCGCTTATTTAAGGAGCAAAAAAAATTACAAGAGGCCATTATTTGACATTATTGATCGAAAACTAGTTGAATATTTAATCAGTCAATACGAACTAGAATTTGAGAAAACAACAATTATTGAATACGATCAGAGAGTAAGTGAAAGTCATTATTTACTTTCATACATAAACTTGTACAAAACTGCTGAAGTAGACGTCATCTTTACAGCCTTTGGCTATACTTACGACATGTTAAAAACCTTAAACATCCCCTGCTTCCGTATCCCAGCTACCAAGTATGATTTACTGGCTGACTTTCAAAATCTGATGCGTGAAATTGAATTACAGCAAAATAAGCACAAGGCTATCAGCGTGCATAATCTTCACTTTTCAGGCGATAAAGGTGAACAAATGCATTTTTATAAAGCTTATGCTAATTTTGTCCAGGGTATCTATCTTCCCAATACTGAGCAACATTTAGTTATCAGTAACAACAGCTTCAATATAGATCAATTGCGGTATTACCTTTTGGAGACATTAGGAATAAAGCAAGCTGGTCAATTAAGTATTAGCATAGCTGATGGCAGTAATGTTCAAAACTGCATTGATAACTCAATTTATGCACGTAGTTTTATTGATGAGCACTATCCACTTGCTTTGTATACTGACCATCAAGTGCAACGTTATAGTCTAACTGCGAATGAAAAATCGGTGGCTGTTGATTTAATCAGCGAAATTTCTAGTAAAACTGGTCTTTTACGCAAACATCTTCATAATCTCGTAAACTATATGCAGAATAATGAAGACTGTAAACTCACTACTTCACAACTAGCAATCATTCTAGGCTTAACCAAGCGTTCTGCTTCAAGAATCATGAACACGCTTGTACAAGCTCAATATGCGCGTGAAATTCCAACTTATACAGACACAATAGGTCGACGCGAGAAATGCATAGAACTACTTATTTAGCTGAAAGCACGCAGATTATAAAAATTTGACTTTCCTCTAAAAATTAGCTATTATTCTATAGTGTTTCGCGGTCGTGGTGAAACTGGTAGACACGCAGCGTTGAGGTCGCTGTGGAGTAAAATCCTTGCAAGTTCGAATCTTGTCGACCGCATTTTGAGTCCAGACTTGAGTCTGGATTTTTTATTTTATATAGTCTTGCAGCTCCCTATTGCAGACATTTAGCATCTAACAATTTAAGCAATGCAAAAATGCTTGCCAAAGCGCTTTTTCTTCACTTGGTACATGCTCAACTTTTGTATATAGATAAGCTAATTTATGCTTATAATATTTAAGTAAAACATCAAGGTATTCTGCCTTGGCACTCACCTTTGGTCCAGCCAAATTCAAAGTTTTATCTCCGCACAAAGCTGGATAATTAACCCATTTGGGAAATTCTAACGGCAAATTAGCTTCTCCGACTGTTAATAGCGCCGTTAATCCACAATTAATCAAAGCTAACAGATATTGCCAGTAATCTGCCTTTTGTTCAATTTGACTAGCTTGATTATATAATTTCGTAATTTCAGTCAAAATTACTTGTACATCATCGCTACGCCAATTAGAATTAAGGCCAATTTTGGCCTTGCAAGTTTGCTGCCATAAAGCAAGTTGCTTCACCTTAGCTCTATCAGCTAATAGCATCGCTTGACCGCAATTTTTAGCTAATTTAAGCAATCTATCTGTTTGTGCCTGTTTAATTTGTAAAGCCTGATATGGGTAATTTTGCAATAAAATAACTTCTTGCACCCGTCCTTTGTCAAGGACTAATGACTCATGCAAAATGGAAAAGTCATGCAAATAAGCTGCTAATTTGAATTTGGCCGCTAACTGCATAGGCTGCGCTACTATAAACAACGGTACTCTATCTTTATAATCTAAAGCTGCCAGGCGCTTGTCGTTACAGATAATCTGCCAAAGCGTTTCACCACTTAAACCAGCTAAAACAACAGAATCACCAGCCTCCACCTTCTCATGCTTGCTTAATCCATCAGATAAAAGACAATGCACATTGTTAAGTTTTAATTTGCTTAGTAATAAGTCTTTTGCACGAGCTAGAGGTTTACTTGCAATATCTGAGGCAAAAACTTCAGACAAAGGAAAAGCACTAGCATATGCTGCGCTGACCAAGCCATGATCACAGGCTAAGTCATGCACCCTATAACAAGCTAGTGCCTCTAAAATGGCTACGATTGTAGCTAATCTAGGTTCCAGTTGTTTATCTGCCATAAACTAAAAAATTAATGCCTAATCCATATAGCCACGCAAATGCTTTGAACGATTTGGATGACGCAATTTACGCAAAGCCTTGGCTTCAATCTGACGAATTCTTTCACGTGTAACATCAAATTCTTTGCCAACTTCTTCCAACGTGCGTGTCCTGCCATCATCAAGTCCAAAGCGCAAACGCAAAACCTTTTCCTCACGTGGTGTCAATGTTGACAAGACGTCGTTAAGCTGTTCTTTCAACAATGAGAAAGCCGTCTGATGCTCTGGTGATGGTGCATCATCATCTGGAATAAAGTCACCCAAGTGGCTATCTTCCTCTTCACCAATTGGCTTTTCAAGCGATACAGGCTCTTGCGAAATCTTCATAATTTCACGTACCTTATCTTCTTTAAGTTCTAACACCTTAGCTAGTTCATCAACTTCTGGCTCTCTGCCTAATTCCTGCAACAAAGTACGTTGTGCACGCACAAGCTTATTAATCGTTTCAACCATATGCACAGGAATACGAATTGTACGTGCTTGGTCAGCAATCGCACGTGTAATTGCTTGGCGGATCCACCAGGTTGCATAGGTACTAAATTTGAATCCTTTTGTATAGTCGAACTTTTCAACAGCTTTAAGTAAGCCCAAATTACCCTCTTGAATTAAATCAAGGAAGCTCATGCCACGTCCGACATAGCGCTTAGCAATCGAAACTACCAAACGTAAGTTAGCCTCACAGAGGTGATCTCTAGCTTCAATATCGCCAGCTTGCATGCGTTGAGCTAAGACCTTCTCATCTTCAGCTGTCAATAGATTAACTTTACCAATCTCTTTCAAGTACATACGAACAGGATCATCAACACCAACTAAATCATAGTTAGCTGCATTATCCTTCTCTTCTTCGGTGATCTCTTCCTCTTCTTCATCTTCATCGCTTACCTCGATGTTGCGTTCATTCAGTTCTTCAATAATGCTAGCAATATCATCTGGCTCCAAATCGAACAATTCAAACTGTTCGTTAATTTCACGCATACTTACGTGATTATCATTATTCTTAGCTAATTCAACGATAGCATCTAAAACAGAACCTTTAGCATCATGACTTGCCAAACGCTTGCAAGCTAACAAAGCTTTTTTGCGCTCATCATCAGTAGCTTCAATCAGTTCATCATCATCGTCATCTTCAGACTTTGCAACTTGATCATCTAAAGAAGACAAACTATTCAAATCTAAATTCGTATCAACTATTTCATCCTCGTAAGAAATATTGCCGTCAAACTCGATTTCTTCTTCCTCGTCTTTTAGCTGAGCCACCGAGTAATCATCATCCAACAATTCTTCGCTTGAATTATCTGTCAGCGTGTCTTTTTTTATGCTCTTCTTAGTAACAGTTTTGCTTGTCTTTTTAGTAGTACCCTTCACTTTCTCGGGCTTTACCTTCGCCTTAGCTACTTTATCCTTCAATGTCTCCATTTCGGTGGATTTTATCGTAATCTTTTTCGCCATAAGACACCTGCTTTCATTAAATAACTATTAGACAGTTAGCGTTTATTATACCATAATTCATCGCTACTTGGCCATTTAACGCCTAAGAATCGCCAATTCTCGGTTCAATTGCTGGTAGTGTTGTCTCAGCTTTGCCTTTTCCTCATCTGAGGCATAAAGCTTATTTCTAATCTGCCATGACAGCTTGTTAATTTGCTTCTGCAAGCTCTCACACTTCAATAAGAGTAAATTATTATGCAAGCTGTTATGACTAGCTTTTTTATCTGTAATTTCATTTTCCTGCATAAACAATTTAGCTATCTCACTGGCTGTTTTAGTACTTACTGAATTAAATGCAAGTAAATGCAACAATGTCGCCGTATCTAACTGATTTTTAGCTAATAGCGGCTTCAAAGTTAGCCACAAATCTTTTATTGTCGATAATTTCGAAAACTCTTTATCTAAAGTCTCAGCACATTCTTGATACAGTAGATTATCGTTGATTAACAACCATAAAATGTTCAAAAAAGGCTGTGGTAAATCTTTATTCTGCTTAGCTGTAAGTTCAGTTTTCGATCTAATAGCTTGTTCATCAATCGAAGAAGTTGACTTAACATTGCTCTCTGAACTAGGCAATTTTACTACTTGACTAGGCAAAGTTTGTGTCTGCTTCGCTTCGTACTCCATGTTACGCAAAAACTGCCGATACTCGTCAGATTTTTTGTATAGCAAAACTTCTTGCTTAATGGTTTCCTCGCTATACGAAGCAACTTTTTTTCTAACTTCCTGCAAACCTCTTGCAAAATTAATAGGGCCACGCAAGTTAGCCAAAATAGCTATTGCTTCTTTGAAAAAAACAACCTCATCAAAAGCCCCGTTACTTGTTCTAGCATTATCAAAAGCACTATTTATACGCCACGTTAAAGCAGACTCAGCTGTTTTGACTAGGCGCTGAAACGCGTCTATACCAAATTTGCGCACATATTCATCAGGATCTTTTGCATCTTTAACTTTCAAAACTTGCGGTTGTAAGCCCTGCAATTCCAAGCGTAACAAGCTAAGATGACTGGCTTTTTGACCAGCTTGATCACTATCAAAGCACAAAACTACTTGCCGATTTAACAATTTCAATAAATGAGCTTGTTTGTTCGTCAAAGCCGTCCCTAAGCAAGCTACCACCTGCTGATAGCCACGGCTCAATAAACTGATAGCATCCATATAGCCTTCAACAACAAGAATTTCCTCTGCATTTGAGCGCTTAGCAAAGTTGTAAGCATAAAGATGCTGTCCTTTGACATAAATTGGAGTTTCGGGTGAATTAATATATTTGGGTTTGCTCTGATCCAAAACACGGCCGCCAAACGCAACTACACGATCATAGCGATCCATAATTGGAAATATCAAACGATTTCTAAACAGATCATACAATTGGCCATTTTTCTCACGCACCAACCCTGAATCTAGCATCTCAGTCTTGGTGAAATGTTGTTTAAGTAAAAAATTAGTTAAGCCATGGCCTGAACCCAAAGCTGCACCTAAGCCATAAGCTTGCACAGCCTTTTGCTCTAAAGACCTAGATTGTAAATAAGCTTGGACTTGACTTGCATACTTGCTCTGCAAACAAGCGTAATAATATTTAGCTGCTAAATTAGCCAATAAAAACTGGCGTTTGTCCTTGGCTTGCTCAACTTGCTCAGCCTTTGATTCTTTGTAAGTATCTAACTTCCATTCAATATGCAAACGCTTAGCTAGAAAAGCTAGAGCCTCTTTCCACTCAATATGTTCAATATCGCGGATAAAGGCAACACAATCGCCACCTTTATGGCAGCCAAAGCAATAATAAATTTGCTTGCTAGCTGAAACACTAAATGAGGCTGTTTTCTCCTGATGAAACGGACAAATGCCAAAATAATTATTTGAGCTCTTTTTTTGTAACGTAACATATTCAGAAACCAAATCGACTATATCGATTTGGTCCTTAATCTGTTGATACAATTCGCTTCTAGCATACTCAGTCAATACTAAAGCTCCTCAAACAAAACATAGCTATTAATTAGCAATGTGGGCCAGCACTGCTTTCTGTATCACAGCCACCGCCACAGCCAGAGCCGCAAATAGCTACTTCGTCAATGTCAGGTTGAATTTGAGCCTGCAAACCGCCACGCTCTTTGGCCTTTAACCAAAGTGAGCACTCAAGTCGTTTCTGCTCCATAATACAACCGATTTTGTAATTTTTATGCAAATCGCTATTCTGGTGCCAGTTATTAGCTGGGCAACCACCACCGCAATGGTAACGTGACCAACAATTCAAGCAATCATGCGAATTCAAAGTGAACAAATCCTTAAATTTAGCTTGAACTTTCTTATCTAATTCATCTGGTTGCGTATCATTGACGTTACCCATGATGTACTGTTCTTCACCAACGAACTGGTGACAAGGGTAAATCGAGCCGTTAGGTGTCACAGCAATATACTCTGTTCCAACTCCACAGCCTTTGTAACGTTTGAAAGCGCAGGCTCCACCTTCCAATTGCACATTGAAGTGGAAGAAGCGATAAGGATGTTCACCATCCTTGGTCTGTTGGTAATGCACAGCTAACTTCTCATATTCTTCCAAAACTTTTGGTATATCACTGTCACGCAAACGAAAATCATCTGTCGGTTTCGCAACAACTGGTTCCATACTGATTTGACGTAAGTCTAAAGTAGCCAAATGTTTAACATCTTCGCTAAAGTCAGTATTGTAATGGGTAAACGTACCACGCACGTAATACTCTTTGTTACCACGATCTAGCACGAACTTCTTTATCTTTGGCATAACGTGTGAATATGAGCCATGACCACCAACAGCTGGGCGCAACTTATCTTGAATTTCAGGACGACCATCAATTGACAAAACACAGTTCTTCATGTGCTCATTGATAAACTTTGTACGCTCATCGTTTAACAAAAGTGCGTTAGTTGTAACAGTCAATCTTATCTTCTTATTATGCTTTGGTGCTTCTTCCTCACAATAAAGTGTTAAAGCCTTCAAAACTTTCCAGTTCATCAAAGGTTCACCACCGAAGAAGTCAATATCCAAGTTACGGCGTGGGCCGGAAGCTTTGATCAAGAAATCAACCGCCTTTTTGCCTGTTTCATATGACAACATCTCTCTGTGGCCGGTTGCATAATCACCGCAAGATGCAAAGCAATACTGGCAACGTAAGTTACAGTCATGGCTGATATTCAAGCACATTGACTTAATACGTGGTGCGGCTGGATAAAGCTGCTCAGGTTTAATTTCAGCTGTTTTAGCGCCAATATGGCCACTTTCAATAAAAGGTTTTAAATCTGCCCAGCACTTCTCTAATTCGGCATAATCCAAATGGTTCATTGCCGCTATTAATTTACGTTCATCATCAGATAATTGAGGCGGATTATTGCAATTAACCAATTCACTAACAGCCTTCAACAAGGCCCAGGCATATTCATCACAACAAACTAATGCTTGTGTTTCTGCATCATAGACGAGCTTATCGCCCTGCATCTCAAAGCAATGTAACATTCGCAAATCCTCCTCATCAATAATAACTACTGATGCAACTAATTTTTGAGAAAATAAAGAGCCGTAAAACGGCTCTCTTTCGCTTAGATTAAAATAACCGTTGACCTTAGTCAGCAATTCTCTCGCAAGGTTGGTTACCAACCGTACAACTGGTCTTGCAAGCTGATTGACAAGACGTTTGGCATTCACCGCAAGCTGCGCCTACAGCATACAGTTTTGTAGAACCTTTACTAATCATAGTAAAATGTGTCATTTTACAGCCTCCTCTACTTACTTCTTTTCAGTTTTGGTCGCTTGTGCTGTGGTTGGTTTGAGCAGGTTCACTGCATCGCGCCGGAAAGTCACCATAGTTTGGGCAACACTGCTAGCAATAGTGATATCATCGTCTTTAATATTAACGATTTTACCAACCAAGCCGCCAATTGTAATAACCTGATCACCGGCTTTAAGTTGAGAACGTTCCAACTTTTGGCGCTTCTCAGTACGTTTCTGAGGCAGAATCAACGTGAAATAAATCAAAACTAGCATCAAAATAGTAAATCCAAGTGTTGTTACCATACTAGCCGTTGGGCTAGCTGCTAAAACCAAATGTTGTGCGTTTCCTAACATATTAAAAACCTCTTGATCAAACTACTGAATATATTCTAACGGAAATGTCTGTTACTATCAAGCGCTATAAATACCCTAATTGTCTCTAAAATCAATTAATTAATATTTACAATGCCTGTATTTTCCCGCTCTACGACTGAAAATCCTGCTTAGCACCATAGTTAGAATTTGCATAAAAATCATGCCTGAAATCCATGCTGCGATCTGCAAAAATAGCCTTCCGCAACGCAACTGTGAAATCTTGCAAGAATTGCAAATTATGCCACGACATCAAGCGCAAACCAAATATTTCTTTACATTTCAGCAAGTGACGAATATAAGCACGTGTATAATTTTTGCAAGCATAGCATGTGCAATTAGCATCAATCGGCTCAAAGCAACGTGCATTTTTCGCATCTCGAATAATTTCTCTGCCTCGCCAAGTCAAAGCCGAACCATTTCTACCAATTCTAGTTGGCAAAACACAATCGAACATATCTATACCACGTAAGGCGCCTTCCAAAATATAATCTGGTGTGCCAACACCCATAAGATAATGCGGCTTATTCCCTGGTAGATATGGCCGAACTGCATCTAACATTGAGTTCATCAACGCTGGTGGTTCACCAATACTTAAGCCACCAACTGAATAACCAGGCAAATCAAATGACGTTATCTCTTTAGCTGACTGTACACGCAAATCGGCAAACATACCGCCTTGAATAATGCCGAATAAACCTTGTTCTTTCGAACGACTATGTGATTTGACGCAGCGCTCCAACCAGCGTGTTGTCCTACTAGCTGAATCAATAATATAGTTTCTATCTGCATCATATGGCGCACATTCATCAAAAGCCATGATAATATCTGCACCCAATTTATTTTCAATTTGGATTGCCTTTTCAGGTGACAAGAACTGGGCTGAGCCATCTAATTCAGAGCGGAAATGAACACCCTCTTCTTTAATATTTCTAAGGTCACTTAAACTCCAAACTTGGAAGCCGCCACTATCAGTTAAAATAGCACCGGGCCAATTCATAAACTTATGCAAGCCACCTGCTTCAGCTACAATATCTTCTCCTGGACGCATCCACAAATGATAAGTATTAGCCAATAGAATGCGTGAGCCCATTTGCCAAATTTCTTCTGGCGCCATGCATTTAACCGTCGCCTGCGTGCCAACTGGCATAAAAGTTGGCGTAGCTATATCGCCATGTGGTGTATGCAAAATACCAGCTCTCGCGCCACTTTGCTTACACACATGTTCTAATTCAAACCAAATTGGATATTTCTTAGCCAACTCTTCCTTTGTCAAATTTTTGCTCAGCATATCTTCCTCTCTTCTCACTTATCACTTCTTCTCTTCTACACGAAAAGCACCAATACCTTTTCGATGAATCAACATAGCATCACCAAAGCTATAGAAACGATATTTTTCTTTAATAGCATGATCATATGCACTAAAAATTTCTTCTTTGCCTGCCAAAGCTGAAACAAGCATCATCAAAGTTGATTCAGGCAAGTGAAAATTAGTAATCATCGCATCGACAATTTTGAACTTGAAACCAGGATAGATAAAAATACTTGTATTGCCATGTTGAGCTTCTATGTGGCCATCTTCAGAAGCTACTGTTTCTAGCACACGACAAGATGTAGTACCAACTGCAATTACACGTCCGCCTTTAGCTCTGCGCTCGTTAATAATCTTAGCCGTATCAGCTGGCATCACATAATATTCAGTATGCATATGATGCTCTTCTACATTTTCCACCTTAACTGGTCTAAACGTACCTAAGCCAACATGCAAAGTCAGATAAACTGGTAAAATATCCATATCAGCTAATTTTTTTAACAGCTCTTTCGTAAAATGTAAGCCTGCTGTTGGGGCAGCTGCTGAACCATTCTCCTTAGCATAAACTGTCTGATAACGGTTTTGGTCTTCCAACTTTTTATGGATATATGGTGGCAAAGGCATTGTTCCTGCTCTATCTAATATTTCTTCCCACACACCAGTGAAATTGAAATGAACGATACGTGATCCATCATCACTATAATCTAAGATTTCGGCACTTAACTCATCTTTAATAAATTCGATATGACAGCCTGGACGCAAGCGCCGACCAGGATTAACTAAGCATTGCCAATCTGTTGTATTAATTCTTTTAAGTAGCAATACTTCAACTGGTTTTTGCATGCCTTCTTTGGCGCCAATCAAACGTGCTGGCATAACCTTGGTATTATTCAAAACTAAAGTATCACCTGGTCTTAAATAATTCGGCAAATTATAAAAATGGCTATCATCTACATCACCGACACCATTTACAATCAAAAGCCTTGATTCATCACGCCGTTCAGTTGGACTTTGGGCAATTAATTCTAGCGGCAAATCATAACCAAAATCACTCGTTTTCACTTCTTTTTCCTCGATTACTAAAGTTCAATTGCAGTTTTTAAGCTGTACATCTCATCATTATAGCGCAGAAATGGAGCTAATTTACGCAATTTCTTCTGCATCTGTATCCAATGCTCGTTGCCAAGCTTGCAAAGCCTGAGTTTGGCACTTAATAAATTCTGTATGTTCAGATAATAAAGGCCATAATTCTGTTTGGAAAAACTCTGTTAATGCTTGAATGCTCCGCTTAGCATAAGCCTTACCTTTCAAGCGTTTATCACGATAATTTTCAGCAAGTTCAGGCAATATACCCAAATTAGCTGTCATTGGTTGGAAATTAGCCTGCTCTGTACATATGTATCTAATTAAAGAACCTAACATACAAACTTGTGGCAATTCTAAGTTCTTAGAATTGTTAGTTTGCAAGGCAACATATATATTCAAAGCAGCCCACAAACCAGAAGCTATCGCTGGTACATAGCCTTCCATGCCTGTAATTTGGCCAGCAAAATAAACACTTTTAGCATATTTAGAAGCCAAACTGTCAGTTAAGAAAGCTGGACTATGTAAATAACTGTTTCGATGCATAACTCCATAGCGGGCTAAACTAGCCTCTTTTAGCGCTGGAATTAAGCCAAACACGCGTTTTTGCTCTGGCCATTTTAATTGCGTTTGAAAACCAACTATGTTGTACAAAGTCTTAGCCATATTATCTTGTCTTAATTGCACGCAAGCATAGGGCCGTTTGCCTGTTACTGGATCCACTAATCCAACTGGTTTTAAAGGTCCAAACAATAATGATTTGTAACCAGTCATAGCTATCTGTTCAACCGGCATGCAACCTTGAAATAATAATTTTCGCTCAAAGTCATGCACTTCTGCACGTTCAGCTGAAATTAAGGCTTCGTAAAAAGCTGTATATTCAGCCTTATTCATCGGGCAGTTCAAATATGCCGCTTCGCCACGCTCATATCTTGACATGTAAAAGGCATGCTCAAAGTCAATTGAATCTTTTTCAATTAAAGGTGCCTGAGCGTCAAAGAAATACGCTAATTTCACTTTGTTATCAGCGCTACTCAAATAAGTTTGCAAATTAGTCAGGAAATCCATGTCTGTAAGTGGACCTGTAGCTACTAATTGGTAACATTCATCATCACATAAAGCTTTTATGCTAGCTGGATGAACCGTAATTAACGGTTCAGCCTGAATAGCATCTGTCACTTTGTCGGCAAAACAGTCTCTATCAACAGCCAAAGCCCCGCCAGCTTCAACAGCTGACTCTTTCGCATATTGCAACAAAGTTGAACCTAAGGCCAAAGCTTCACCTTTTAGCATACCTGAGGCTACATATGGCCGTTTGGCTTTCAAAGAATTAGAACAAACGAGTTCTGCAAATTTATCTGTCTTGTATACAGGTTTAGCAGTGAGCGTTTTTTCCTCATACAAATCAACTTTTACGCCTAACTTAGCTAAAGTCAAAGCAGCTTCCGATCCTGCTAAGCCGCCACCATATATCATTACTCTCATTCTGTTTTTTCCTCAGCTTACTTGCTAGAAGCGGCCTTTTTTGCTGCTTTTTTAAGATTTTTAGTCTTAGATGTCTTTGCAGAATCAGCTGTATTTTCTGATTCTACAGTATCTGCTTTTCTAGTTTTAGTTGCCTTTTTAGCCTTGGTCGTTTTCTTGGCTTTAGGCTCCTTTTCAACCTCATTATCTGTCTCTGTCTGCTTAGTCTTATCGGTTTTTTTCACTCTGCTAGGGCACTCTTCATTGGAACAAATAATACTCTTCTGCCGTCTAAATATTCTTTCTTCCTTATAGGCGCCACAAATTTCGCATTTCTCAGCTAACGGCAAATTCCAGCTAATAAACGCACAATCTGCTTGTTTGGATTTATCACAAACATAGAAAATTTTCTTCCGCTTGTGCGAGCGCATGGCTATGATAGGTGAGCCACAAAGGGGACAAATTGCCTCCGTCTTTGTATAAGCATTATGTGTATATTTACATTCTGGGAAACGCTCGCAAGCAATAAACTTACCAAAGCGCCCCTCTTTATACACCAAATCTCCCTCTTTGCATTCTGGACATTTTTCACCAGTTTTGCTAACTGCCAATTCAACTTTAGCAATATTCTCCTTGACATTTTTAATATCTTTGCTGAAAGGCTCGTAAAACTCGTGTAAAACTGTCGGATAATCTTTTTTACCAGCCTCGACCAAGTCTAAGTCATCTTCCATTGCTTTTGTAAAAGAAACATTGACGATTTTTGGGAAATTAGCTTCCAAAAATTCTGTAACAATTATGCCTAGCTCTGTTGGCTGTAAGCTGCGTTCAACTTTCTCAACATAAGCACGCTCTATAATTGTTTTAATCGTTGGCGCATATGTAGATGGTCGGCCGATACCTTGTTCTTCCATCAATTTAATCAGTGAAGCTTCCGTATATCTTTTAGGTGGACTTGTAAATTTTTGTTCAAGTCGCAATTTTTTGCTTTCCAACTTTTCGCCAACTGTAAGTTCAGGTAACAAATTATCTTGCATACCCTCTTTTTGGTTTTCTTCCCAACTACGGCTATTAAAAGCAGCTAAAAAGCCTGGTTTGAGTAAGCGTTCGCCTTTAGCTTTGAAGACAAATTCATCAGCCACCAAAATGTCTAATTTTTGCGTGCTAAAAACAGCTGGGCACATCTGCGAAGCTAGAAATTTTTGGAAAATAAGCTTATATAATTGGTATTGCTCATTGGTCAAACTGTGCTTAACAAATTCTGGCTCCAATTCAAAATGGGTTGGACGAATTGCTTCGTGAGCATCCTGACTAGCACCTTTGTTTTTGTAATAATTCGGTTTAGCTGGCAAAGCTGCTTCGCCAAATTTTTTACTGATCAACTCTCTTGCAACTTTCAAAGCTTCCTCAGATATACGCACAGAGTCTGTACGGATATAACTGATCAAAGAAATTTGACCTAAGCCTTGGATCTCAACGCCTTCATATAGCTGTTGCGCTATTTTCATCGTCCTAGATGAACCGAAGCCTAAACGCCATGATGCTTCTTGTTGTAAAGTTGAAGTTGTATAAGGCGGAGCTGCTGAACGTTTGCGTTCGCCTTTTTTCAGCTCTTTAACAACAGCCTGTTGACCTTTAATCTGCTCATAAATTTCCTTGGCCCGTATCTCATTTTTTAGTTCGACTTTACTGATCTTGCCAGCTTGTAAACGACCATAAAATTCAGCTGCAAAGGCTTGGCTATTAGCTTTAGCAAATTCTGCGTTCAGTAACCAATATTCTTCTGGCACGAAAGCTTTTATTTCTCTTTCGCGATCAACTATGATCTTGGTCGCAACAGATTGCACACGACCAGCAGACAAACCTTTACGAATTTTCTGCCATAGAACTGGACTAAGTTCATAGCCAACTAATCTGTCCAAAATACGTCTAGCTTGCTGCGCATTAACTAAGTTAATATCAATCGTTCTTGGCTCTGTAACAGCTTTTTGTATAGCATTTTTGGTAATTTCATTAAACGTAATTCTAACTGGCTCTGTTTCGTCTAAATTTAGTAATTTTTCCAAATGCCAACCAATCGCTTCTCCCTCGCGATCAGGGTCGGTTGCGATATAAATACAGTCAGCCTGTTCTGCTTTAGCTTTTAAATCTTTAATTACCTTTTCTTTACCACGCATATTGATATAACGTGGCTTAAAATCATGGCGAACATCAACCCCTAAACTCATAGATGGCAAGTCCCGTACGTGGCCTACTGATGCCGCTATCATATAATCATCACCCAGATACCGATTAATCGTTTTGGCCTTAGCAGGCGACTCAACAATCAACAGTTTCTTCCCCATTTTTCATCCTCATTAATACAAATTACTAAGCTTAATCAACCTAACCTGAAGCTAAATAATATTGCATTCTCTGCTTTTTAACTTTACCGGTTAATTCTAAAAGTTCTAAAGTGCTCAGAAATTCGCCAATTTCTAAATTATTCGTAAATTCTTTTGTTTGCCTTACGCAAGCATACAAATCCTGACTTAGCATACTAACATTTTCTTGTAAGCTTTGGCAAATCAATGCCGCTAATTTAGCATGCTTAGATAAATTTGTCACCTCATTAATTGGTAGCTTGTCAGCTGCCAAATTCCTTTCATCTGCATCCAAGGTGAAAGTTTCCTTTAATTGCAAAGGATAAATAGCAAATTTGGCATTTAGAATATTAGTTACTTGCTCTGCTCCTAAATATGGCTGACAGCCATCTAAAATTAAGTTATTACAACCAACGCTATATGCTTGCGTAATTGCACCAGGCACAGCTAAAACTTCCCTACCTTGTGTAGCTGCAAAAGACGCTGTAATTAGGCTGCCGCTCTTTTGGGCTGCCTCGATAATAACTACAAGCTGTGCCAAACCACTTATCAATCTATTTCTCGCTGCAAAAAAACTCGGCTGTGCCATCTGCCACGGCAAAAACTCGCTAAACACAAAACCTTTTTCCTTAATTTTATTCAAATAAGGCCGATGCTCACTTGGATAACATTTAGCAAGTCCATTGGGTAAGATAGCAATTGGAATTAAGCCGTTATCTAAGCAACTGTTATGGGCTGTAATATCGCAGCCATAGGCTAAACCGCTAGCTATATTTAGCTTATACAAACTTAAACTTTGCATAAGTTGGCGAATAACCATAGCTCCGTAATTAGTCATATGCCGTGAGCCAACAATAGCTACAGTTGGCAGACAGTTATATTGCATATTTTCAGTTTTACCAATATAAAACAGCAAAGCTGGCGCATTGGCAATTTCTTTTAAGAGGCGTGGGAATCTGTTTTCAAAACAAAGCATCACCTTAATATCATAAAGTTCTCTAACATCAATCTCAATTTGCGCTAATTCAGTTAATATACTATTAGATAAATGACAAGCATTTTCACTAATTTTAGCCTCTGAAAAGAGCAAATTCAGCTTACTAAAAGTCCCAGCTTTCTTATTAAAATCTTCTGCATAATAAGTTAAGACTGAAACTGTAAAACGCTTAGCCCACACTATTAAATTTTCACCTAGCTCTGGGCGACTATCTGCTTGTTCTTCTAAGACTTTGACTAAATAGCTTCTTGCTATCTTCAAAGTGCTAGCCAATAAACAAAGAAAGGAGCCAGACCAAACATTTAACAATTCAGATTGACCATTTCTCGCTAGATACTTCGCCAAATCTAACTCCTTAAGCATAATTAAATTCCTCCGGTACCGAGCAATAATTGCTGGCTTGTAAAAAATGTTTAAGTTGACATTTTTCACAAGCTAAATCAGCTAACGTTAAAGCTGTCGTTCTTACAAAATACAAGCGCCGATAAGAATAGTGCCGACTTAGACGCATTAAATGCAAGAAGTCATGCATATCATTTGAAAGTAACTGTACAGTATTTAATTCAGCAAGCGTCAATTGGCTGTTCAAACAAGCATGCATACACGTTTTGCCATTTCGTTCGCGTTGCCATTTTCGACATTGTTCAATCTGATATTTAACCTGGCTAGCAGATTCTTCCAGCTTCTCTTCCTTACCATTAGATTGAACTTGCATATTTTCGCCTTTTGTCTCCTCAGCTGTTATGCGTCTTGCAATACAAATTAAGGCCAATCTATCCCAAATAGCGCCTGTTAAACGCCGATTGAATTGCTTAATTTGGAAATTTGAACAACTACAAGCAGTCAGCCATGGCTCAAACAGATTGCCACAAGGACATGGGTTAAAATCTACCAACATTTGGCAATGCGGACTTATATTTAGTTGATCAGCTTGCATGATTTGTTGCTGTTTACAGTTCTGACTCAAATCAATTTGCTGCTTAAAAAATTGTTCCAAGCAGAGAAGTGATTTAGTCCTGAACTTATTAAGTTCGGATAGAAAAATTAGCCCATTTTGCAAATGCCAAAGTTTACCTGTTTGTAATTTGTAATTCAATAATTTGCTCGGCAAAGTCATAAAATCCAAGTCAAGTACATAATTATTTAGCTCGATCAAATTAGACTGTTTTCGCTCAATCTGTGCTTTTATTTCATTTGCTAAAAAATAAATTGCGCTATGCAACAATTCAGTCTTACCTGAACCGTTGGAACCAATCAATGCTAAACTATGCCCGCCAGCCAAAGCCAATTTGAATACTTCTTTGCAAAAAGCAATATTTCGCAGAGCTGAATAAGTTTGCAAAGCTATTTTCGATCTAGCTGATAATTCAGCCAATAATTCCTCCCTATCTATTGAACTAGCTAATTTAGAGCTTATCTCAACATCCAACATATACGGCACCGGCAAGGACATACCATTCGCATTAAGCTTGGCATCAGCAAATTTAAGCAAATTAAAATCTTTCAAGTTACTTATCGCTTCCGTCTTAACAGAAATTTTCTGAAACTTAGCCAACAGACAAAGCACATTGCAAGTAATTCTACCTGTTTTATCCAAATCTGGTCCCAAACAGACAATCGTTTCACTCGGGCAAAGCTGTCTCAAAGAAGTCACCAAAGCTTTAAGTTGCTTAGAATCCAAATCTAAATCTGCATCACTCAACAAATTACTCGGTTCAATCAACGAACCTGCTAAACTCAATTCACCATAGGCCAAACAGACTGCTGGTAATTTAATCTGTTTACTCGCTTTTAATAAAGCCAAAGCAATCGCCAAATCAAAACAACTACCTTTTTTAGCCGCCGCAAGCGGACTTAAATTGACCACAATCTTACCTGGTGGGTAACGAAAATCACTAGCCTTTATGGCTGCTTTCACACGAAAATAAGCCTCTTTAATCGTCTTATCTACGCCACCTATAATTTGACAACCATTTAAGCCATTACTGATGCTGACTGCCACTTGGCAAAGTTGCAACTGATTTTTAGCATTACGATACAAACTATATATACTTGCATTGCTGATATGGGCCATTTCTCTATCCTCACATAACTATTAAGCTCTAGTTAGAAACAGTTGACCATTCCTAATTAAGGCTTAATTACAGGTTAAACTAGATAGAACGAATTTTTGCAGGAATTTTCGAACAAAAATTCGTAAATTCGCAAGCTAAAAATTTGCATCAATGGCCCTTATCAGCAGCCTAAAAACAGCACAAAAATGGCCTAAGTTGCAATAACTTAGGCCAATCTAAATAATCTATTCAATCTAAAATCAAACGTTAAAGCGGAAGAGAACCACATCTCCATCTTGCATAACGTACTCTTTACCTTCTGAACGCACAAGGCCTTTTTCTTTGGCTTTGGCTAAGGAACCAGCTTCTAACAAATCTTTGTAATTGACAACTTCAGCTCTGATAAAGCCACGCTCAAAGTCAGAGTGAATTTTACCAGCGGCCTTAGGCGCTGTGCAACCAATTGGAATCGTCCAAGCTCTTACTTCCTTTGGGCCTGCTGTCAAATAAGACATCAAGCCGAGTAATTTGTAGCTAGCTTTGATAATTCTGTTCAAACCACTTTGTTCGAGGCCCAAATCATTGAGGAACATCTCTTTATCTTCATCATCTAAAGCTGCTATCTCTGATTCAATTTCAGCTGAAATTACTAAAGTTTCTGCTTGTTCTTCTTTAGCTTTCTCACTAACATCCTTAATGAAGTCGTTTGTTTCACTTGTGGCATGAATATCATCTTCGCTAACATTAGCCACAAACAAAATTGGCTTACGGGATAATAGATAAAGCTCATTCCAATAGTCAGCTTCCTCATCGCTACTTGCAAATGAGCGAGCTGAATGGTTATCATTCAACCAAGCTTGCAAACGTTCAAGGAAGGCTAGTTCTTTATTGGCATCTTTGTTGCCACCTTTGCAAAGCTTCTCAACCTTGCTAATGCGCTTAGCCAAGAATTCTAAATCAGCTAGAATCAACTCAGTTTCAATAATATCAATATCGCGGATTGGATCAGGTTTACCATTCACATGCACGATATTTTCATTTTCGAAGCATCTGACAACTTGCAAAATTGCATCGCATTCACGGATATGGGACAAGAACTTATTGCCTAAGCCCTCACCTTTACTTGCACCAGCAACTAAGCCAGCAATATCGACAAATTCAACAACAGCTGGCGTACACTTCTCCGCATCATAAAGCTTAACTAGTGGCTCTAAACGCTCATCTGGTACGCTAACGATACCGACATTAGGTTCAATTGTACAAAAAGGATAGTTGGCAGCCTCAGCTCCAGCCTGTGTAATTGCATTAAATAAAGTGCTTTTACCGACGTTCGGTAAACCGACAATACCTATCTTCATATCTCTCTCCTTGCGTCCATTTAGTTTAGCACAATTAGCTCAAAACTGGCTATCTTTTAAGCTAGAAAATAACTTTTGCCAATAAGCTTTCGATACAGCTAAAATAAAAGCTCCCTGCTTAACAGGAAGCTAACGTCCCAAAGAGGATTCGAACCTCCGGCCTACTGCTTAGGAGGCAGTCGCTCTATCCAGCTGAGCTATTGGAACTTGAACAGACTTATTATAAGTTCAAGTATAACTTTTTAGCAAATGCTTGTTATAGTTTGACTCGTAATGTATACAATGCAACTTTGTTGTGGAACGCCAAGCTTTGGAGCTTAGCACGAAAAAAATCACTTACTTTCAATCCTCTTAGTAGCTTGTAATTAAAGTACCTCTATTTATCTTGGTATCTGCTTCCCTCTCTATTTTACTCTCACCATCTTTGTATCCCTGGTAAAAAGTTAGTGATTAGGCGCTGAATAAGTCAATTGTTCTAATTAAATTTATAAGCTTTTTGCTTCGTATAGGCATGAAATTGACCCGAAATTGATGTCTTAAAATTTCACTAAAACCCCGTATTTAGACGGATATCACCATAAAAATTAGCCATCGAATTTGTAAAAATGCAGTTATTTATCCCTAAATTTAGGGGCTTTACTGAACTTTTATCTTCCTTCACCTTTCAAAGCCTAGATAGTAATACTACTAGCTATCAAACAGTACCTCTTAAACATGTAGTCTGCTTGTAACACAGTTGTTACCTAGTTGCCCCTGTCTGGCAAGTTAGTGTTTAATAACACTACACAAGAGGTACGGATTATGCGTAAACTACTAAGTATTGGCATTGCAAGCTTATTTTTTTGTTCACTTTTTGTAAACAATCGTATTCAAACACATGCCGAACAAAACAGTACTGCAACTACGTCGCTAAACATGCAAGAGCCTAGTTTAGATGTAGCTAGTTCAAATGATAATAGTCAGCATAAGTCTGATTCTGTTCAAGCCTCAGATGAACCTAATTCACAAGAAATTGATAAAGCTGATACTGAGGTTAAGCTAAATTCTAACATTGTTAAGCTTGCAAATGACAACAGTGCTAAACTTGCTGATAATTCAGAAAATCAAGCTCTAAGTGGTGTAAAAGTGGAAAGCAACGCCTCAATATATTCTGATCGTGCCACAAGCTGGCAAACATGGACTGACAAAAATAACAACTCAGCAGAATGGCGTTTAGAAAATGGCACTTTAACAATAAGCGCAGACGTTTTGCCTTGTCCGACGGTGTATTCGGTTAATTCTACAGCCAAAAATTTTCATGCCTTTGATTCTCTTTTGGGGAAATATGGCTTCGAGCGAGGGCAAGCAACACCCTGGTTTGAACAACGTGATAGTATCACAAAAATCATCCTCGAAACAAAAACTGGTGGTGGAAAAATAAAAGTAAAAGCTGCTGAAGGTGGCAACTCTGTATTTGTTGGCACTAATAATACTTTCACAGGTTTAGGGGCTGTTAAAGAAATCATTGGCTTAGAAAATTTAGATATCAGTGAATTAACGAGCCTTGCTTATATGTTTGCAGGCTGTAAAGAATTACAGTCGCTAGATTTAAGCAGTTGGGACATCAGCCATATCACCGATTTAAGTGGTACATTTGCTCATATGGAAAAGTTAGAAACGCTAAATATTAGTAATTGGGATACTTCTAAGGTCATTAATTTCAGCTATCTTTTCTGTAACACACCCAGCTTAAAAAATCTAGATAATCTATCTAGCTTCAAAACAGATGAAGTTCAAAACTTAGAAGCAACATTCTATAAATCTAAAATTAGAAATCTCAATGATATTGCTAACTGGAATACAAGCAAAGTTACTAATATGATAAGCACTTTTTCAGGTTCAATTAGTGAATGTGAGTTGGACTTAACAAATTGGGATGTCAGCAAAGTCACAGATATGAGTTCAATGTTTGGTGGCTCTCAACTTAAAAAGCTTAATGCAGCAAATTGGAACTGTAGCCAAGTTACAAGCATGAACAGGATGTTTGCAGAAGCTGATAAAGTAGAAAGCATTGATGTCAGTAATTGGCAAACAGCTAATGTTACTGATATGACCTACATGTTCAATAATACAAAATATGTTTCAACATTAGCTACTGAAAATTGGGACGTTAGTAAGGTCACAAGCATGATGAACATGTTTAAAGGTGCCCAGGAATTAAAGAACTTAAACATCAGCAAATGGAAAACTACAGCATTAACAAATATGGAGAACATCTTTGCGCATTGTGAAAATCTAAACAGCTTAGATGTAAGCAACTTAGATGTCAGCAAAGTTACAACCATGCGTAATGCCTTCCCCCACCTAGGCAGTAAAACAAATTTGGCAACTTTAGATGTAAGTAAATGGCAGACACAAAATGTAGAAGATATGGCGTGTATGTTTAGCTGTACTAAATTAAAAGCTATCGATGTCAGCAATTGGGATGTCGGAAAAGTAAATACTATAGAAAAAATGTTCGAGTATGCAGAAAATTTACGCTCACTAGATTTAAGCAAATGGCAAATTCAAGAGAATTGTAATCGAGTGATGCTACTATGTGCCACTTCAAGTTTGCAAAAAATTGATCTTGGCAAAAATTCTGCTCTTTTTAGCACTCACATACCAAGTAATTGGGTTACAATGAACATAGCTGGCAAAGATCCTGTTCTATATTCTAAAGATGACTTAGGTAACATATGGCGAGCAGTTAATAAGATTGACGAAAATACAGGCACTATAACAAGCTCTGGTACAGAAGAAAATCCAGTTGGTGAGCCTATGACAGCTGAAGAAATGTTCAAATACAGTGCAAAATTAAAGAATCTTCAGCAAGATAAACTGACTTTCGTCAGAGTACCCATGAAGCTCACCCTGCACCTCAACAATGCCGAAGATGGAAAAGTTGAAGACAAATATGTTGGCTATATTAAGCTAAAAAAGGAGAACTCTAAAACAGAGCCAATTATAGAACAGTGCTTCTGGCAAAAAAATCCTACTAATTCTATTGTTGATGGCAAACTGAGTAATGATCCTAGTATTGATCTTGCTAAGCTAATTAATCCTAGTTTCAAAGACTATAAATTCATGGCGTGGACCACGGATCAAGTTGGAACGCAAAAATTCGATTGGAAAGGTAGCAACCAATTTAATCTCACTAATTTAGATTTCAACAATCAGCACACTGAATTATATGCAGAATGGTCTAGCAACGGTGATAGCACAAAGCATGAGATTGGCACAGGTCAAGTTCCAATTGAACCAGCTCCACAAGCTCACTTGCCAAATTATATTCCAAGCGACACAAGTGACACAAACGGTACAGTAGAATTGAGAGCAATTACGCCAGCTAAACGTGGACAAATTGTTAAAACGGGTGAATTAATAAACTCCACAAATTATCTAGCATATTTGGTTATCGGTGTAGCTTATATCCTTGCCAAAAGACGCAAATAACTCAGCTTGATAGCATCATAATTATGGAGCAAATGCCAAGTGCATTTGCTCTTTTTATAAATAAATGCGTATACTTATGCAAGATAGTATCTTGCACAATAACAGCAAGACGAGCAATGCGAATATAGTTGAGGAACAAAGAAGTGGATAACTGGTACGATATTATCTCAAATGAGATGACTAAGCCCTATTTTGCACACTTACGCCAATTTGTGACAGAAGAACGTAAACATTATGCTGTTTACCCGCCAGCAGAACAAGTTTTCAACAGCTTCAACTTCTGCCCCTTTGACAAAGTGAAAGTCGTTATCGTCGGCCAAGACCCCTATCACCAAAAAGGCCAAGCCATGGGACTTGCGTTCTCGGTGAATCGTGGAGTTCAAATTCCACCCTCGCTCCAAAATATTTTCAAAGAACAAGGGCAAAATCCTAAGCATGGCGATTTAACCTATTGGGCAAAGCAAGGCGTCTTTCTTCTAAACAGAGTGCTAACTGTTAGAGATAGCCAGGCCTTCAGCCACCAAAACCAAGGTTGGGAAACTTTTACGACCAACATTCTGTCCTACCTTTATGCTAGTGATAGGCCCATGGTTTTCATGTTCTGGGGTAAAGCTGCCCAAGCTCTAAAGCCAGCTATAACTAAAGAAAATCAACTATTTTTAATGACGAGTCACCCAAGTCCTTTAGCTGTTTATCGTGGCTTTGCCGGTTGTAAACACTTTCAAAAGGCTAATGATTTTCTAGTGTCTCACAACTTAGAAGCTATCGACTGGAAATTGCCTGACTATAACTAAGAAACAAAATGGGACTTACAAGTTGCAAGCATGTTTGCAAACATCTGTAAGCCCCTTATTTATTGTCTTATAAATTACTTTAAGCTAATCAATGCTTAATTAAACTTGTATACAACAACTCTTTGAGTTGTCTTTCGTCTGTTGCGTCACTGTTCACCGCTAAGCTTAAATTGCGCTTGGCATCGACCATAATATACTGGCCATGGCTACCATCTGCTCTATAAGCTCCATCAGGATACAGCCAAAAACCATAGCCATAGTAAATACCTTTTTCAGCATTGTTATAACTCACACTCGTTGCTAATTTAACCGCTTCTTCTGAAGTATAGGCTTGACCACCTTTACGCAAAATCTCAGCGAACTCACTCAGTTTCTCTGTACTCATAAACAGTTCACTCGCCCCAAATTCATAGCCAAGCGGAT
This sequence comes from Amygdalobacter nucleatus, assembly GCF_029167365.1. NCBI lineage: Bacteria > Bacillati > Bacillota > Clostridia > Eubacteriales > Oscillospiraceae > Amygdalobacter > Amygdalobacter nucleatus. The sequence goes on along the minus strand of NZ_JARFNM010000001.1, from coordinate 601,013 downwards.
CTTGCTGCCATTTCACATGCTCCATGCCTAAGCCTAATTTGAACAAATTAGCTAAATTCTGACTTAAACGCTTACCTGTTAAAGCTTGCACAAGCACACCTGCCATATAAGGGCCAGCATTCGTATAGAGAAAATGCGTCCCAGGCCGCCTAGCAAAACTCAAATTCAAGCAAAAATCAAACCAGTTTGTCCCCAGACTAAGTTTTTGCCTTTCATCTATAAACATATGCGTCTGCCCATGCCCGCTTGTCATATTCAATAAATGTCTAATCGTTAATTGCTCAAGCCTAGCACGTTTGGGTAAATTGCAGAATAAAAGCTGTAATTCAGCCTGTTCTAACTTAATAGCAAGCGCATTTAATTCAGAAACATCATATCTAACCTCTTTGGCTGTTATGGCTAAATTCTCCACACAATTAGCCTTTATGTGAGTTTCTATCTGCTCAGTATTAGTCGAACTTAAATTTGCTTTATTAGCCGCTTCTAGCTTTTTAAGAAGCTCTGTCACATTACTGTCTAAGCTCAAAAAGCCCGCTCTGCACGCTGCTAAGCAGGCTAAAGCTGTGAAAGCCTTTGTCACAGAATATTGATTGAACAAGCGATTAGGCTCTGTTTGAAATTGCCAAACTACTTTGCCAGCTTCTTTTAAAATCAAATTCTTAACACCTAAAGCTAAAAGTTCAGCCTTTAATTTGTCCATGCCCTAAATTCCTCTCAAACGCTCTATGTTTGAACTATAACATAAAAAGCCGACTTACTAAAAAATAAGTCGGCTTTCAGCTTTAACTTAATTGTAATTAATTCTTACGGCAGCATTTACGATAGATGGCTGTGATTAGCATCCCAAGTACGGCCAAGATAACAATCGCACCACCTGTCGGCACATCATAATAATAGGAAATGATGATACCTGACATAGTGTAAAATACGCCCAAAACAATTGACATGATATAAGTTGTCTTATAGCTTCGGCAAATAATCAAAGCTGTCGCAACAGGTAATACCAACATTGACAAAACGAGTAAGGCACCAACAATCTTACAGCTCAAAGCAATTGTCACAGCTGACAAGAATGTATAAATAGCATTGACCAATTTAACATTGACGCCAGCTAAGCGAGCCAAATTACTATCAATTGCCAAATCAAGTAAAGCGGCATAATAAACGATGCTGACAACTACAACTGCCACAAAGACAATTGCCACGCTCACCACATCATACAAAGTAACAGCGGAAATACTACCAAATAGATAGCTTTCAAAATTGTTACCCCCTGCAGCAAACTTCGTTAATACAGCTGCCAGGCCCAAGCCTGTACTTGTAATAACAGCCGTAGCCATATCGCCATAATGCGGGAATTTAGCGCGAATATATTCAATTGCATATGCAGCAATCAGGCAGATAAGCAAGACGCCCCAAACTGGATTAAAGCCAAAGATCAAGCCTAAAGCTACACCACTCAAAGAAGTATGTGACAAGGCATCACCAATCATACTGGTTTTGCGATTGACCATCACGATACCGATCATTGGAATAATGATTGACAGGAAGAACCCAGCCAACAAAGCATGACGCATGAAAGCAAATTCTAACATTTTTGGAGACCCCCATTCTTCATCTCGTAGACAGCATCTAACGGCAATTGCTGCTCAACTAAGGTCATCTCGTGCGTAACGATCAAAACAGTTGTCTTTTTCTTTTGATTCGTCTCTTTAATTAATTGCAAGAAGTTCACTTTGCTTGCCTGATCAACGCCAGCTGTCGGCTCATCCAAAATCAACAATTCTGGGTTGTTAATCATAGCCCTAGCAATGAGTGTACGTTGCTTGAAGCCACCAGACAGCTGATTATATGGTGTATCTAAATAATCTTGTAGACCCATCTCAGTCAAAATTTTTCTAGCCGCTTCTCTATGACAAGCTCTAGGAATTTTGAAGAAACCAAATTGGCGATACAAATTCAAAGCAACAATCTCAGTACAGGTAATTGGGAATGTTATATTATCAAATGTCTGTAATTGCGGAACATAAGCAATCTTAGAAAAATCTTTCATTTTTCTAAGATTTTGGCCTTGTACCTTTATTTCGCCACTAGTTGCGGTTAATTCACCTAAAATCAATTTCAATAAGGTACTTTTACCCGTACCATTTTCGCCGTGAATAGCGACAATCTCGCCTGCCTCCTCGGCAAAATTAATATTTTTAAGAATCAGCTCACTATTAAAGCCAAAACTTAAATCATTTATTTCTATCTGTTTCATTTTGTCTCTCCGCTCAACGCTGCATACAACTTAGCTAAATTAGCTTCCATAATCTTCGTATAGCTACCAATTTCGCCCTGATCATCACTAGGCACAAATTCCATACTGGTAAGATCAACAAACTTGCCGTTTATCTCTTGGGCTAAAGCTTGCGCCTCTTTAGGCGGCATATTGCTCTCGTAGAAAACGGTATTTACCTCTTGATCGCGGCAGAATTTGATTGCCTTTTTGATTGTCTTCAAACTCGGTGATTCTGTTGAAATTAAGCCCTGCAAAGGATATTGCATCAAGCCATATTCCTTAGCTAAATATTCCCAAGCATAGTGAGTGACTAGGAACGCCTTTTTGTCTAAGCTTGCGAACTTTTCTTTATATTGCGCTTGAATATCAGTTAGGCGATCAACAGCCTTAAACTTGCGCTTGCCATATAATTTGGCATTATCAGGATAAGTTGTTTTCAACGTGTCATAAATATAATTCAAGTAACGCTTGGCATTATTTAATGAAAGCCAGGAATGCGGATCATAAGTGACTTTATCATGGCCATTAGTGGAAGTAGTGACCAAATCATTATGCTCAATCTTCTCGCCTGCCTTAGTTTGTAAAGTATATGGCAACAAACGTTCAGACACACGACCTGACAAAACATACCAATCGCCATCTTCAGGTAATTTGAAATAGACACGGCCGCTCACATGCCCCATCTCTAAGGCATAAACTTTATCGGGTGTAACAGCAATTTCTTGCTCTTGCGGTATAAGTTCGCCTTTTTGTTCCATCACCTTTTTACCGATATTAATGATCTCCTTCAAAGCATAATCTTTATCTTTGCGGATGAATGCCACACGCATAATATCTTCATGGGTATGTCCGAACTCAAACTTATAGGTTGTATCTGCCTTGGCAGAAATTTCAGTCATATATTGAAAGTCACCAATCGAAGCTGCGCCTTTGTAGGTAATTAACTGTACCTTATCAGCCAAACTGACAACCTTCAAATTGGGGAAGTTATGTTTAACACTGTCGACCCACCGTTCCATGTTAGCGCCATTCACAAACAGAATATCAGCCTTAGCTAATTCTTTCATATTGCGACCAGTTGGCTCCCAGGTATGTAAATCGGTGTTGGTCGGCATAAACGAACGCACATCAAGTGTATCGCCGGAAACTTGTCTAACTAAATCATAAATTGGGAAAAAAGAAGCATAAACAATTGGTTTATGCTCACCATTGTTTGCATCTTGTTTAGCTTGACAAGCACCCAGGCTAAAAGTAACAGCCAGCAAAACAGCCAGCATGCGAATCAATCTATTTTTCATATTTTTCTATCTATATTAGGAAGCTTTTATACTAAATAGCAGTACAATTACTTGATAAATCTCAATTTATTTTTTATGCAACAAAAGCTCGCATCAAAGCGAGCCTTTGTTAAGCTATAAAAGTGTTGGACTTAGTGTGTCACTTCTGTGATAACTTGCTCCATTGTGCTGGAGTCCTTAGCCATTACAGGCCACCACTCATCCATCTTCAACATTTCATCAACACTCTTACCATAACGAATATGGAAATGTGTAATTTCGTCTTCGCCATGAACTGGCATCATCAACAACAAAGGATGCTTTGCATTCTTGTCTTTAGCTTCGAACACTGCCCATTTGGAGTGCTCTTCGCCCTCTTTACCGACTTGCTTCATCTCTTTGAAGACATATTCGACCTTCTCAAGCTCTTTGCCGTTTTTGCTTGCAAAGTTGTCTAAGAAAGTGATCGTCTTGCCGTCGATCTTCAAGCCAAGCCAATCAACATGACATTCTTTAGACTTTTCAGCCTTGAGATCATCAAACTTCTTTTTGATCTCCTTAGCCTTTTCTTCCATAGCCTTCTTGACTTCAGGCTCATCATAGTAACCCTCGATGCTATTCCAAGTACCCTTCCAATCCTCAAGAGAAACCTCTTCGGCTTTGGCTGGCTTCTTGTCAGCTTCGGATGACTTTGTTTCCTTGCTCTCAGCTTTAGTAGCTGCCACTGACTCTGCAGCTTTTGTTTCCTTAGCTGCCTTTGTCGGCTTAGCTTCCTGCTTAGAACATGCTGCAAACAAACTTGCAGTCAGAACCAAAGATAATGCTAATGCTATATGTTTTTTCATATAAACACCCCTATAAAAATTTATTTTGCTGATTTAGTCTCTTTGACAGACTCAGCTGTCTTTGTAGCTTCAGCCTTGCTCTCCTTGCTTTCCTTTTGTTCTTCCTTGGACTTTTTAGCTTCTTCCTTGCTTGGAGCAGCGCTAACTTCTACTTTTTTGCTCTCTTCAGCCTTCTTGTCAGCAGCTACAGTTGTAGCAGCAACTGAACTCTTTGTTTCCTTAGCTTTCTTGTCGCTTGTGCAAGCGCCCAATAAACCTGCTGTCAATACTAAAGACAATGCTAATGCTAAACTCTTCTTCATAATAAAAGACCTTTCTATTGCCTCGTTACCATGAGCAAGGCAACTAAATAAATTTATGAAACGGCCATATTATAAGCTAATAACGTTGCGACTGCAACGAATTGCAAGCAATTTTCAAAAAAATAGTGCAAATTGATAAAGCAGACAAGTTCAGCCCTATTTTTGGGGCAATATGCACATATCAGGTCGTTTAGTTCATAATTATTTCATTTTATTAATGCAATTTGTTGCCTTACGTTTCATAATTTTGAGCACTATTTGCATAGTGTTTTCAAATCAGAGCAACAAAAAGCAGCCGAATTTGCTAGCAAATCCGACCGCTCTTAAATCTGTTTATAATTGCTTTCCATCAGCCGAAAAGACAATTTCAGCTGCCCATATTGCTAATTCTTGTTTAGAGTAATTTTGTAGATTTGCACAATCACTACATACTGCTTCTCGTTCTTCTGGCAATGAGATAAACAGTTCATGCACATGATCTAACTTGTTTAGCAAGTACAAATCAGCTATTTTATTTTCAATATAGCGAGTTATTGTTCGCCGTAATGGGCGAGCGCCATACTGTTCATCATAACCGACAAGTGACAATAAGTTTTTGGCAGCCTTGCTAATTGTCAGATTGATCTGCCGTTTAGCAAGGCATTCATTAAGCTCATTCAGCATCAAATCAATGATCTCTCTAATTTGTGGCAGCTTAAGCTGGCGGAAGACAATGATCTCATCCACACGGTTCAAGAATTCTGGCTTAAACACTTGCCGCAAAGCTTCTTGCACCTTTTGCTCCATAGAAGTATATGCATCAGGCGTAAAGCCAATTGAAGCTTGCTTCAAGCTTGTACCAGCGTTACTTGTCATAACAATAATGGTATTACTGAAATTGACCAAGCGGCCCTGACTGTCAGTTAGGCGACCATCATCCAAAATTTGCAAGAGTATATTAAACACATCTTGATGCGCTTTTTCTATTTCATCCAACAGAATAACGCTATATGGGTTACGTCTAACTTTCTCAGTTAATTGGCCGGCATCTTCATAACCAACATAACCTGGTGGCGAACCGATTAACTTAGATACCGTATGACTCTCCATGTATTCAGACATATCAAGGCGAATATAGGCATCTTTGCGCCCAAACATTGCCTCTGCTAAAGTTTTGACTAACTCTGTTTTACCTACACCAGTTGGGCCAACAAAGATAAAGGAGCTTGGTTTGCCAGGTTTGCCTAAGCCTAGGCGTTTACGCTTGATAGCTTGAGCTAAAGCATTAATTGCCTCAGGTTGGCCAATAACTTTAGAACTTAAGCGTTCTTTAAGTGCCAACAAGCGCTCTGATTCACTTTGACTGATTTCTTTAACTGGAATATGCGTCCATTTCTCAATAACAGCTGCAATATCGCTGAACTTAATCTTTGTTCTCGTCATCTTTTGTTCAGCTGCTGTCTTGACCTCTTCTTGTTGAGCTAATTCAGCTTTAAGTTGAGCTAAAGTTGCATATAACTTGTTAATATCAAGTTCAGCTGATTTACCCTGTTTTGAATCAGCTTGTTCCGTGATATTAACTTTACCTGACTCACGGGCTTTATCTACGAGTTCTTCTGTCTGACTTATCTGTTTCTTCAGTTCAATACAGGCTTTGAACACCTTTTGATAAATATTCAAATCTTTGTTGTTCAAATTGGCCTGTGAGCCAGCTTCATCAAGAATATCAATCGCTTTATCTGGGAAGAAACGATTGGTAATATAACGGTCAGCTAAATCAAACGTGGCTGTTAATATTTCATCAGAATAAGTTACATAGTGATAATCTTCCAAATAGGCACGCTTGCTATAAAGCATAGCTAGAGTATCTTCGCGATTAGGTTCATTCACGATGATTGGCTGGAAACGGCGTTCTAAAGCTGTGTCCTTTTCAATTGACTTTCTATATTCAGCTAAAGTAGTTGAGCCGATAATTCTAATTTCGCCTCTTGCCAAAGCTGGTTTCAAGATATTAGCTGCATTCATTGCCCCTTCTGAATTGCCAGCGCCCATTATGTTATGTAATTCATCTATAACCAAAATTACATTACCTAAGCGCTTAACTTCATCCACAACACCTTTTAAGCGGTTTTCAAATTGGCCACGAAATTGTGTCCCGGCTACCAAAGCCGTCATATCTAGTAAATAAACCTCAAAGTCAGCCAACTTACCTGGCACTTCACCATTTACAATGGCTGTCGCCAATCCCTCAGCTAATGCTGTTTTACCAACACCAGGTTCACCCAACAAGACAGGATTGTTTTTGTTGCGCCGATTTAGAATCTGAATCAAACGACTCAATTCTTCTTTACGACCAATCATTGCATCAATCTTGCCTTGTCTGGCCTGCTCATTCAAATTGAGCGCATATTTACTCAAAAATTTAAGATTGCTCTTATCTTTATTCTCTCCCTTTGGCTTTTTATCCTGCTTAAAAAGCGGAAAATTCGCAAAAAGTGAGTTCGATTCATTCATGCCATCGCTAGTTTCATCGTAAGCATCATCTGCTGTCTGTTCGTCTTTGTCAGCCTTGTTAAGTAGATTTTTCTGCAATTCGCCTAACATATTCTGAATTTCAGCGCCATTTGTCGTACCAAAAGTTTCTTGGACAGCACTTGAAATATCGCCATCTGGGAACATATCTTGGACATCTTCTATCCTGGTATTGAACATATCAGCATTCTCTTGCGTAATGCCCATCGCAGCAAAGGCTTTGGCAATATCGCTATTTTCTTGAGCTAAACCCAATTTATAAGCGCAGCTTATACACAGCTTCATATTCTTATTACCCTTAAATATGTGCATAACAGCGACATATTCATGGCAATTATCACAAGCTTCAATTTTTCCTAAGCCGTTTAGCGGATTCATCTTCTCCTCTTTTCTCAGCAAAAATAAATTTAACTGTTAGTTTAACACGCTCTTCGCAGCAATGAAATAACTAAGGCCTTAAATCAAGTTTTTTCAAATACTGACCTGTAAATGATTTTTCTGTCTTCATCAAGTCGTTAGGTGTACCAGTTGCTATGACAGTTCCACCATTTTTACCACCTTCTGGGCCTAAATCGATGATATAGTCAGCCACTTTTATCACGTCCAAATTATGTTCAATCACTAAAACTGTATTACCCTGATCGACTAACTTTTGCAAAATTGCAATCAATCTCGCTACATCATCGATATGTAAACCAGTCGTTGGCTCGTCCAAAATATAGAACGTTGAACCTGTTGCCTGTCTAGCTAATTCGCTGGCTAATTTGATGCGTTGTGCTTCACCACCTGACAAAAGGGTTGAATTATGGCCCAAACTGAGATAACCCAAGCCAACATCAAGCAAAGTTTTCAATTTGCGTTCAATTTTAGGATAAGCTTGGAAAAAGTCATAGGCTGTGGCAATGTCCATCTCTAAAACTTCATAAATATTTTTCTCATTAACCTTAACTTCCAAAGTATCTGCTTGATAACGCTTGCCCTGGCAGACGTCGCAATTCACATAGACATCTGGCAAAAAATTCATCGAAATACACTTAACGCCATCGCCTTTGCAAGCTTCACAACGGCCACCTGGGACATTAAAGCTGAAGCGGCCTGGCTTATAGCCTCTAGCTTTGGCTAATGGCATCATAGCAAATAATTCACGAATCAAATCAAAAACACCTGTATAAGTAGCCGGATTACTTCTAGGTGTGCGGCCGATAGGTGATTGATCAATATTAATAACCTTATCAATATGCTCAAAGCCCTTAATCGTTTGCAAATTAGCTGGCAAAATATCGGACTTATTGAGTTTGGCCTGTAAAGCTGGTAATAAAGTGCTATTAATCAAACTAGATTTGCCAGAGCCAGAAACGCCAGTTACGGCAATAAATTTGCCAAGCGGGAAATCAACTGTCACGTTCTGCAAGTTGTGGCAGCTTGCGCCCTCCAAGCAAACGGACTTGCCATTACCAGCCCGTTTTTCAGCTTTATAAGGAATATACTTTCGGCCTGATAGATAAGCTGCTGTCAATGAATTAGGGTTAGCCATAACTTCTTTTGGCGTACCACAAGCTATAATTTCGCCACCATTTTTGCCTGCACCTGGACCTAAGTCAACCAAATAATCAGCTGACAGCATCGTTTCTTCATCATGTTCCACGATGATAACGGTATTACCAAGTTCCTGTAGACGCCTTAAGCTCTGCAAAAGTTTGCTATTATCGCGTTGATGTAAACCGATAGACGGCTCATCCAAAATATAAACTACACCGGTTAAGCCAGCACCAATTTGGGTCGCTAAGCGAATACGTTGCGATTCACCACCGCTTAAAGTCATAGCTGAACGAGCTAAAGTTAAATACGAAAGGCCAACTTCTAACATGAAGCCTAGGCGATTCAAAATAGCTCCAAGCAACTTATCGGCAATTTTCAACTCATTCTTACTTAAAGTTGTCTTGCCCTGTTCCAAAAAATCAGCTAATTCATTGATCGGCATAGCGCATAATTCTGCGATGTTTTTGCCAAGGAAATAAACAGATAAGGCCGTTTTGTTCAAACGTTGGCCGTGACAAATTGGGCAGATTGTTTCACTCATCACCTGCTCATAAATAGCTAAGGCATCAGGGTTCGTCAAATTTTCCAAATAGCGGCGATTTAAGGACGGAATTACGCCTTCGAACGCGCGCTTGGTCTGACTTGTCTTGAAGCGCAACTTACTTGGATCTACGTCAATTTTTTCGCCATTGTTACCATAAAGAATTATTGCCTGTTCTTGCTTAGATAAATCACACCATGGGCGTTGTAAATCAATGGCATAATGTTTAGCTATGGCATCAAATAAAGTTGTCGCATAATTATTGCTACCATAATTCCAGCCTGGGGCTTGAATTGCGCCATCTTTAATCGAACGCTCAGGATAACGCACGACTGCTTGCAAATTAACGCTTTTGAAGGAACCTAATCCCTTACATTCTGGGCAAGCGCCAATCGGACTATTAAAAGAAAAAAGTGGCCGATCGATATTACCGATGCTAATTTGACATTTGGGGCAAGAATTAAGCGTAGAATACAATGTACCCAGTTCAGGCAAATTTAGCACATTATTTTTGCCTTTCTCAGGCAGCTTATTCACCATAGCTTCTGAATTACGCTCAATTTTTTTGACAAAGAGCATTCCTTTACCTAAATCTAGTGCTAACTCAACAGCTGCGCTTATGCGCTCCAAATCATTCAGACGCAAAACGATACGATCGACAACTAAGGCAATCACATGCTTCTTGTTTTTGTCTAAATTAATTGGACCATCATCAAGATCATAAATTTCGCCATCCACAAAGAAACGAACATAGCCTTGATCATGAAAATTGCTAAATAATTTCTTGTATTCACCCTTAGCTTGCAAAACTAAAGGCGCTAAAATTAAGAGTCGACTGCCCTCACCTAGATCTAAGATTGACTTCAAAATCTGGTCTTTGGCCAAATGTTCAATTGGTTGCTTACAATTTGGGCAATGCGCCTTACCAATTCTTGCGTACAACAAACGTAAATAATCATAAACTTCTGTTACTGTTCCAACTGTTGAACGTGGGTTATGTGAATTTGTTTTTTGATCGATTGCCACAGTTGGGCTTAAGCCATGAATAGCATCAACATCTGGCTTGTGACTTTGGCCCAAGAACATCCTAGCGTAAGTCGACAAAGATTCAATGTAGCGTCTCTGACCTTCAGCAAAAATCGTATCGAAAGCTAATGATGATTTGCCAGATCCACTCAAGCCAGTTAGGACGATTAATTTTTCACGTGGTAAATCTAAATTGACATTTTTTAGATTGTGCTCTCTCGCACCTCGTATTTGTATAAATTTCTGCATGCCTTAAACCTTTAATTGCTATTAGTCAACTAATTTTACTAACTTCCGTTAGACATCACTATATAAGTCTTCTCTACTGTAGTAATTAATTCTCGAAAAATTCATCAATTGTCTGTAAATTCATAAATATGCTACTTCTAAGCAGCAATGTAAATGCGCCAATAAAAAAGGCGCCTCATCAGCGCCGACTATCCAAATAGTTTTGCAAAATTATCTCAGCTGCTACTTGATCTACGACCTTGCGTTTAGCGTGACTGTCACGCTTCTTAGCACTCGCATTCAAAATTTGATGCGCAATAACAGTTGTAAAGCGCTCATCAAAGAAGTGAATAGGTAAATTGCAGACAGCTTCCAACATAGCTCCAAATTCTCTAGCTAACGCTTCGCTATTTGAAGCTTTGCCATCTGTGCGCTTAGGCAGACCTAAGACAATTTCCGTCACATCTTCCTTGGCTATCACGTCCTTAATCTCAGCCATAATCTCAGCCTGCAAATTCGGCTTATTCTGCAAAGTCTTATAGCCACGGGCGAACATACCAAGCGGATCACTTAAAGCTAAGCCTATCCGTGCCAAGCCAAAATCAATACCTAATACTCGACTCATCTTTTGTTCTTGAGCTGCTCACAATACAAGCGAATGATAACCTCTAAGAGTTCATCACGCTCCATCCGGCGAATCACAGCTCTAGCTCCTCGATGATTCGTAATATAAGTAGGATCTCCTGACAAGAAATATCCGACCAATTGATTAATTGGATTGTAGCCCTTCTCCTCAAGTGCTAACAACACCTCTTGCATAATCTGTTCAGCCTCGCTATTTTTGTCCAGGCGCAAATCGAAACGAGCAGTATTATTATTTGTCATATTCACTCCTTGTTAAAGCAAAATTACAATATTACTATATTATAACAGAATTAAAGCAATTTAGCGAACAAATCATCACCATCATGACTAAAAATCTCAACTTTGACCAAATCATTGCAATGACATTGCCTAAATTGCTCCTCATCCGTAAAGAACAGACGAACTGGCAAATAGTTATATGTGTAGCCGCTAACTTCAGCAAAAACATTCTCAAGGCCGAAGAATTTCTGTTGTTCAGCTGTTAAAGCATCCTCTTTGGCAATTTTAGACTCCAGCAAAACTTCATGCTGACGGCCAATCTCCAAATTCGCACGCTTGCGCCAAAGCATATTGTTCAACTTAATGAACTCCTTAGTCCGAGCTCGTTTCAAACTGTTATCCAGTTGATTCGGCATAGTATTGGCCAAAGTTCCCTCTCTCTGACTAAAAGGGAAAACGTGCAAATGGGTAAAGCCTTTTTCTTCGACATAACGCATGCTTGCCTGATGTTCTTCTAGGCTTTCGCCTGGGAAACCAGCGATTATATCCGTCGTTAAATTCAACTCTGGATATAAGTTCTTTAATAAATCAATTGCCTTACTATATTCTCTAGTTGTATAGCGTCTACGCATCCTTCTCAGAACTGAATCTGAGCCACTTTGCAAAGATAAATGGAAATGCGGCGTCAAATGCTTCAAAGTTGCAATCTGTTCCACAAATTTGGCCGTAATTAAACGAGGTTCCAAAGAGCCTAGACGTAAACGTTCGATATTTGGCAAATTATCAATTGCTCTCATCACATCGATCAAGCTAACATTTTCGGCCTGCTTCCTTAAGTCTAGTCCATAGGATGATATGTGTATGCCAGTTAGAACTATTTCTTTAAAGCCATTTGCTAATAAAGCCTTAGCTTCATCCACAATTACGTCTAATGGCCGACTGCGCACAGGTCCGCGTGCTAACGGAATAGCACAATACGAGCAATTTAATTGACAACCGTCCTGAATTTTAATAAACGCTCTCGTTTCACTCTGCTGTTTAACAATACCAAAATCAGAAAAGGTGCAGGCGGCCTGGCGTCTAGGTAGCAAATGTTTAGGATATTCTGTCCCATTCTGGGCTAAGAAATCTTTGTATTGTGTATAGACAATCTGCGCCGCTTTGGCTTTGTCATTGTTGCTGATACCCAAATGAGCACCCAAAGTATCATGTGCAAGATCAATCTGACAACCGACAGCTACAACATAGGCTTTAGGATTAGCTTTCAGGCACTTATGCACCATCTGCCTAGATTTTCTGGCAGCTTCCTTGGTAACACCACAAGTGTTAATTACATAAACATCTGGCAGGCTCTCATTATCTTCAATTAAATCGTGATCTTCCCAGCCATAGCTTTGTAGGCCTTGGCTAATAGCATCAGACTCATAACGATTAACTCGACAACCTAAGGTAACCAGCTTGAAAATCAAGCGCTCTGTTTGCTTATTGTTTGTGTCTGTCATTAATTCTCCCAGCCTTTTTTCTTTGCTTCCTAATGACTTTGTGCTTTTTAGCATGCGGTTTTGCTTGAATAACCTTGACTGCTTTTCCCTTAGCCTTATGTGATTTTTTCGCTTTTGCACTAGATTTTTTGACTCTAGAACTAGACTTCTTGACGCCTAAATAAGGATCAAGTGCTACAAAATCAATCAAATAAGTTTCAAGGTCGACTCTAGCTAACTCCACTTCGATTTTATCACCTAAATGTAAAGTTTTACGCGTACGCAAGCCTAACGCCAGCATTTTTTCAGGCATAAAAATGAAATGGTCGGCTAAATCTCTAAAAGGCAAAAAGCCCTCAATGGCATTAGGCAAGTCCAAGAATACACCATGTGCAACAATTCCACTCACAGTTGCAGTGTAACGCTCTCCAATAAATTGCTGCATATACTTAGCAGATAAAATGTCATCTACATCGCGTTCCATCATAAGCGCCATACGTTCCTGTTCAGAAATATGTTCACACTGTTTACTTAGATTTTTAGCTAAGTGCTTGTTACTCTTCCTATGCCAATAATTTTTTAAGGCCCGATGTGTCAGTAAATCGCTATAACGTCTGATTGGAGAAGTAAAATGGCAATAATCAGCCAAAGCTAGACCAAAATGGCCCTTAGCTTGCGGTAGATAACAAGCTTTAGCTTGACTTCTTAAAAGCATGGTCTCCAATGTGCTAAAAGCGGCGTTAGTCTGATTCCTAGTTAAGAAATGATTAATATCAACTGGCTTGATTGCTTTAACGCCACGATAAAACGAGCGTGGAATAATTGCGCCTAAGGCCTTAGCTAGCTGTAAAAAGTTTGCAAATTTCTCAGCTTCTGGTTGCCCATGTGTACGATAAACAATATCTATATTGTTAGCTTTCGCATAAGCAGCTACTGCCTCGTTCGCAGCAATCATGAACTCTTCAATCAGTTGGTTTGTCCATGTAATAACGTGTAATCCAGCCTTAATTGGTTCATGCTCGGCATTAAATGTAAACTCTAGCTCTGGCACTTCAAACATGATCGAACCATGTTTAATCCTTTTAGCCCTGAGCTGAGCTGCCAGCTGTTTGGCCAAACATATTTCTTTTGCCAGCTTACGATAAGCTGCTGGCATATTCGCTAAATCAGCCTCTGTTAAAAGTTCATACGTTAATGGATCATCTAATTCACCTTTTTGAAAATAGGCGTATATATCTTCATATGTCGCCCGTAAATCACTCTTAATGACAGATTCGTAAAAATCAGTTCTGACAAGCGTAGCTTCTTGATCGTAAACTAATTCAGCTGTCAAAGTTAGCTTATTGGTACCTGCTTGTAAAGAACAAAGATTGTTAGCTAATATCTTCGGTAGCATCGGCAAGACAATTTCGCCCAGATAAAAGCTATTGCCGCGTGCATAAGCTTCTTCATCCAACGAAGTGCCTGCCTGCACATAATGGCTGACATCTGCAATATGAACATAAAGGTGGCGCAAACCAGCTTCATCTAAAGTTAAAGAAATAGCATCATCTAAGTCCTTTGCGGAAGCACCGTCAATTGTCAATGTCGGTAAATTTCTTAAATCACGTCTTGGGCTGCGCTTAGAGAAACTGCGGCCATCTATTTTAGGCTGGAAGCGCTCAGTTTCCGCCTTGCATTTAGCTGAAAAGTGCTGTTGCTTTTCAATATAATCACGAATAAAATCAATTCTTTCTTTTAACAAATATTAAACTCCCATCCATTCACTCAACAATATAATATACGAAAAAAGCAGCCGTATAACCGACTGCTTAAATAATCTCCCTAAACGTTTGTATTAGTTCAAATAGAAGTTCAAGATGATAGTCAACACAACTAGAATACAAACAAGAATAGTTGTAACCTTCTTCAGTAAAGCATCCACGCTGCGTGCTTTGTTATGGCCAAAGAATGTGCCAGCGCCACCATCGATAACGCCAAGACCATTCGTATTGCCTTCTTGCATCATAACCAATATCACCAATGCGACACAGATAATTACATCTAATACTGCGATTACATAGACCATTGTCTTTCTCCTTCAAATACAGCCTGTTAAAACAGCAAGTTAAATTATACCTATTAGGCTAAACAATGTCAAATTTCTTGCATTCACACGCAAATTTGCCTCTAAGCTTCTATGAAACATGTCACAAAAGCAATCATAGAGCCTGTCAAAACTATTAAAGCAAAAGGCCGTCACCTTTTCAATATGACAAAATCACGTTTAACGCCATGCTCAGCCTTATTTTTCTCTTCCTCTTCCATTTTTTGATCATATGCTGCAACTATATTAGTTAAAAAATCAGCATTCAGGATGCGCTGTAAAGCTAAGATCGTGAATAGATTAGGGAAAATATTAGCTCGCTCCCAGTTGCAAACCTCACTCTGAGTTGTACCTATTTCCATAGCTAAAACTCGCTGTGACATATGCTTGTGACTGCGCGCAATGTGCAATTCAAGCGCAAAGCGTTTCTTATAGTTCATGTAAGGGGCTAAGGATGGACGGTTATTCATACGATACCTCCACTAGTTAAGGCTATAAGCTAATAATACAAAAAAGGCGTTGCTAGTGCAACGCCTTTTCTGAAACAAGTAATAAGATTACATATGCTCATGCATTGTACGAGCAATAACCTCATCTTGTTGTTCCTTTGTCAACTTATTAAAGTTAACAGCATAACCACTGACACGAATTGTCAATTGTGGGTACTTTTCTGGATGTGCTTGAGCGTCCAACAATGTATCGCGATTGAAAACGTTAACATTCAAATGGTGACCGCCATCCATGATATAACCATCAATTAATTCAACTAGGTTGTCTTCTCTTTTAGCCATAGTCTATCTCCTCCAAACAATAATTTATAACTTAAATAAGTTAACTTATTAACTAATTAATCCTCTTTACCTAATGAGTTAGGTACAAGTGAGAATGTATTTGAAATACCGTCACGAGAATCGCTGTAAGGTAACTTAGCAACACTCTCCAAGGAAGCCAAAGCTCCGTTACTATCACGGCCATGCATTGGGTTAGCACCTGGGGCAAATGGTTGACCAGCCCTACGGCCATCAGGTGTTGTACCTGTCTTCTTACCATAAACAACGTTAGATGTAATGGTTAAGATACTCATAGTTGGGATACTGTTACGATATGTATGATGCTTACGAATCATATTCATGAAAGTAGATACCAAGTGAGCGGCGATCAAGTCAACACGGTCATCGTTGTTACCATACTTAGGGAAGTCGCCTTCAATTTCGAAGTCAACAGCAACACCATCTTCGTCACGAATTGGCTTTACCTTAGCATACTTAATTGCAGACAAGCTATCAGCCACAACACTCAAGCCAGCGATACCAGTAGCGAAATAACGTTTAACAACACGGTCATGCAAAGCCATCTCTGAACGCTCGTAGCAATACTTATCATGCATGTAGTGGATGATGTTTAAAGCATTCACATACAAGCCAGCTAACCACTCCATCATTTGAGTGTACTTCTCCATAACTTCATCATAATCGAGATACTCGCTTGTGATAGGAGCGAACTTAGGAGCAACTTGCATCTTCTTCTTTTCATCCATACCACCGTTGATAGCATAGAGTAGGCACTTAGCCAAGTTAGCACGAGCACCAAAGAATTGCATTTCTTTACCAACACGCATTGAGCTGACGCAGCAAGCGATTGCATAGTCATCGAACATCTCAGCACGCATCAATTCATCACTCTCATATTGGATAGAAGATGTGTTGATTGATGTCTTTGCGCAGAAGCGACGGAAACCAATTGGCAAACGTGGGGACCAAAGAACTGTCAAGTTTGGTTCTGGGGCTGGTCCTAAGTTAGACAATGTATGCAAAACACGGAATGAGTTCTTTGTAACCAATGTACGGCCATCAATACCCATACCACCGATTGACTCTGTAACCCATGTAGGATCGCCAGAGAACAAATCATTGTATTCAGGTGTACGCATGAACTTGACAAGACGTAACTTCATAACGAAGTGATCCATGAATTCCTGAGCTTCCTTCTCTGTGATACGGCCTTCTTCCAAGTCACGTTGAATGTAAATATCCAAGAATGTAGATGTACGGCCTAAGCTCATTGCAGCACCGTTTTGCTCCTTAACAGCTGATAAGTAAGCGAAATAGAGCCATTGAATAGCTTCCTGAGCTGTCTCAGCTGGGCGACGAATATCAAACCCGTATGTAGCTGCCATTTGGGCCATTTCATCCAAAGCACGGATTTGCTCGCTGATCTCTTCACGATCACGGATAATATCGGCTGTCATTGTTGGAGCTTCAAGAATATGTAATTGTTCTTTCTTATCTTCGATCAAACGATCAATACCATAAAGAGCAACTCGACGATAGTCACCAATGATACGGCCGCGGCCATAAGCATCTGGCAAACCAGTAATGATACCGCAATGACGTGCAGCCTTCATTTCTGGTGTGTAAGCATCGAAAACGCCTTGGTTGTGTGTCTTACGATACTTAGTGAAAATTTCTTCAACTTCAGGGTCAATTGTGTAGCCATAAGCAGATAAAGCACTCTCAGCCATACGAATACCACCGAATGGTTGTAATGAACGCTTGAAAGGCTTATCAGTTTGGAAGCCAACGATCTTCTCTAAATCTTTGTTAAGATAACCAGGGCCATGTGATGTAATTGTTGATACAATCTTTGTATCAGCGTCAAGGACACCGCCTTTAGCAGCTTCTTGCTTGTTTAATTCCATTACTTGTGACCAGAGTTGATTAGTTGCCTCGGTTGGTCCTTCCAAGAATGAATCATCGCCTTCATAGGGTGTGTAGTTGTGTTGGATAAAGTCACGAACATCAATCGTGTCCATCCAATGACCTTTTTTGAAACTTCTATAAGCTTCCATATTTCCTCCTATGCCTGCATACAGGCTATTGTTTTGCTTTGTTAACCTGATGGTTTTAGTATAACAAGGTAATCGCTAACAAAATATGACGGCAATTACAATGTAACCTTTGCCCAAGTTTTTTTGTGACACATCACAACTTTTAGTTATTTTCGCACATAAGCTTACTTTTTTTCAAGCCTTAAGCGTGTTTTTTACTATATTTCTACATATTGTGCATTTAAGTTAACGCTTTATAGTTTTTTCACGCTTACTTCAATTTAGAGATAACATCTTCAAGCCACAAATCTAAGATTTCAGCAGGTTGGAAGCCCTTAACTGAAGCTACTAAAACACCATTATGAATTACGAGCAAGGCTGGTATTCTATCTATCTCATAGCGATGGCAAATTTCAGATGTCCGGTGTGTAACAACAACATTATGATAGATAACATCAGGATATTTAGGTAATAAATCCATAACAATAGGCTTTAAAGCTATGCACCCGGAACAACCATCACCGCCCAACTCAATCAAGTGAGTACCGTTTGCTACAACTTCTTGAAAGTTCTCATTATCAATTTCAACTGATTTTGTCATACTCTCCTCTTTCTACAACTGCACGTGCCATTTCTATGACATCCTTCTTAGGCGGTTCTACCCCCTCCAAAGGATAGCTCATGTTCATCATTTTATACTTATTAACACCCATTGTGTGATAAGGCAGAATTTCGACCTTCTCAACTGTCTTCAACGTATCAATAAATTGTCTAAGTTTAATCCAATCTTCTCTTTGATCTGTATAACCAGGTACTAAAACATGTCTAATCCACATTGTTTTATTATGATCACTCAAATAGCGTGCAAACTTAAGGATATTATCAGATTTAACACCAGTTAAAACTTTGTGTTTAGCTGGATCAATCTGCTTAATATCAAGTAAAAACAAATCGCAATACTTAATCAGTTCATCAAACTTTGCTGTTGCTCTAGGCGTGAAAACATAGCCTGAAGTATCACAGCAAGTATGAATTCCTTCTTCTTTCATCCGTTTGTAAAACTCAATCAAAAAATCAATTTGCAATAATGGCTCGCCACCACTAACTGTCACGCCACCACTTTTAATGTAATTACGGTACTTAAGCACTTTTTGTACAAGTTCTTCGACATCATACTCTGTACCTGCATTCAATGTCCACGTATCAGGATTATGACAGTATAAACAACGCAAAGGACAGCCCTGCATAAAGATGACAAAGCGTATACCCGGTCCATCAACGGTACCGAAACTCTCAAAAGAATGAACTCTCGCTTTCATGTATCCTTCACCTCTTATCTTATGTCTGATTAGTAATTCACCATAACTCCTAACCAGCTAATCTATGTCACGCAATCTATGCGCTTTTTATATCGTTGTCCTAATACTGTAATGATACTTTAATTATATCATCTAAAATAAAACGAACTAAAATTAAATTGATTTAGGCTACATTTTGCAAGATTTTGCTAAAAATAAGTAGATTTATTAAGTTATATAAGCGAAAATTTCTTTAAAAATTGATTAAACAAAAAACGGAAACGGAGGGATTCGAACCCTCGAGCCCCGAATGAGGACTACCTGATTTCGAGTCAGGCCCGTTATGACCACTTCGATACGTTTCCGTCTGCTAATTGAAAAGTGAGCACCCACCATCAAGTGAATGCTCAACAATACTTAGTGCTTGCGCTTACGAGCTGCTTCTTGTTTTTTCTTACGGCGAACACTTGGTTTCTCGTAATGTTCACGTTTACGTACTTCAGCTAGAATGCCTGAGCGAGCGCAAGAACGTTTAAAACGACGTAATGCACTTTCGAGTGTTTCATTCTCTTTTACGCGTACAACTGCCATTTTAATCACTCCTCTCAGTGCAAATATTAGGTCAAAAACCTTGCAACAGAGGGGATTATAATCTATTTAGTGAGTTTTTTCAAGCGCTGTTTCAAAGCGTAATACTAAAAATTAGAGCCCCAAGCGTATGCCTGGAGCTCTGTTAAATCAAATTCTAACTTAACTGATTAGTTCAGCTCTAACCATGATCCTCAAACGGCCATCATCCTTGGAGCAAGTCACCAACGTAATAACAGTCTTGCCATTATCTAGGGGCTTAAAGCACTCATACATATCTTGTTGCTTAGGATCAACTGAGAATGAATCATAAACTTTGTATTTATAAATCTTGTTATCGTAATTGATCTCAACAATGTCTCCATTCTTAACTTCATCCAAGCGGTTGAACATACGGCCGTATGTCAACATACGGTGAGCCAAAATAACAGCATTACCGCCTTGTTCACCAATCTTTGAAGAATAATCATACCAGCCAGCGCCATACTTCAATGGTGTTTCAGTTGCACCCTTGACAATAGGCAAGTTGATATTAACTGAATCAATCACGATACGACCGATAGCTTCAACCAAGACCTGACCCTTATCATTCTTCTTCTCGTTGACAACTAAATCATCAGCACTTACTCCAGGTGGCAAATCATACTCTTCACCATTGATAGGGTTAGCATTAGGATCTACCCACAATGTCTCGCTGATCTCTTCTGTGCTATTAGTCAATTGCTGCTTCTTCTCTAATCCAGCCAGCAAAGCCTGTGTGCTTCTATCACGGTTCCACTGATGAATCAATGGACGTGCTACCAAGTAAACACCGATGAACACTAACAAAACAATGACTACGTTCAAAGCAATCGTCAATGGACGGCGTTTACGCTTACTTGTTCGACTTCTAAATTGCCTATTTCTAGTCATATGCCGAGCTTGTGAAGCTTTGCTATCTTGATTGGCAGCCAACCATGCTTGTGTAGCTTGATTAGGCTGATTAGCCAACTGATTGTCTCTCTGTAAAACCGTATTATCTGCCTGAGTTGACCTAACATCATTAGTAAAATCAACATAATTATCTGCGTGCCCAGCAGGATAAGGCTGCATAGGATTTTGATTTTGGGGCAGTCCCATAGGACTTCTTTTTTTCATTTGATTTCTCCTTGAACTCTTGTTCTCGTTCATGATAACACTTTTTGCAGGCAATTGAGCAATTATTGACGAACATAGCACAAGTTTTGCGTATTAGTTACAAAAATCTAAAAAGCAGCTAGGACCTGCCAAAGCTGCTCATCTCAGACTAGCTATAAGCCGAGTTCTGTCGTGAATAAACATTTATCTATTCTAGTTGTTGCCAACTAGCTCGAAAGCCACCTCCTAAAGCGTTACGATCATATTATCGCTTTCCACAGTGTTGCACCAAACGGGGTTTACAGGGCAACTGACTCCTATCAGTTCCGGTGAGCTCTTACCTCGCCTTTCCACCATCACAGCCTAAGCTGCTGTCTATTTCTGTTGCACTATCCTTAAAGTCACCTTTACCAGACGTTATCTGGCGTTTTTGATCGTGGTGCTCGGACTTTCCTCACTACTTAGCTTTTCAGCTAAGTAGCGCGTTTATTCACTAATCTGAGTTTTTCAATTCTAACAGATTATGCAAGATAATCCAAGTAATTATACTTAGAGAAAAATGCCTCGACTGTTTAATTCTTGCTCAACAAATTCACTAAACTTTTGTTTAAGCGCTGCCAAATCTACACTATTATCAATTGTCAAATTAGCCAATTTGGCATACTCTTCTTTGGTCATCTGACAAGCTATTCGCTGTTTAGCAGCCAACTTAGCTAGGCCTCGTTGTTGTAAGCGTTCAATTCTGACATCCTCATTTGCCCAAATTACTAGCACAAAGTCAGATAAATCCAAGAAGCCATGTTGTACAGGCAAAGGTACATCTAAGACAATTAGAGGTAAACTAGCCTGTTTGGCAGCCTCAACTTCTTTTTGAATTTCATTGATCACCTGTTCATGAATAATCAAACTGATTTGATCAAGCAAAGTTTTGTCATTAAAAACAAGCGCTGCTACTTGTTCACGGTCTAAACTGCCATCAGCCTGAAAGCAAGTAGCTGGTAAACATAAACGTAACTCATCTAAGGCGCTACCACCCACAGCCGTAACTACATGCGAAATTGCATCAGCATCAACAACTTTTACGCCCGCTTCCCGAAAGAAGTTGGAAAATGTCGACTTGCCACAGCCTATGCCACCTGTAATTCCTAAAACAAACATTCTTTTCCTCTCCTTAGACTTTTCATTTATTTTGTAGCTGCTTTAATGTATCTCTGCCCAATTTTCGCCCCATTCCATTTTGACCTCTAATTTAACTCCAATATCCACTAGAGACTCCATACTTTTCTTAACTAGGCTAGCAACTTGTTCTACATCCTCACTTTTGACAGAAAATAAAAGTTCATCGTGAACTTGCAGCAACAAATCAGCTTCAAAGTTAGCATCCTTCAGGGCTAAAACTGTCTTTAGCATAGCCAATTTGATAATATCAGCACCTGTACCTTGAATTGGCGTATTGATGATAATGCGTTTATCAGCTAAGCTTAATTTTTGTTCAGGTAAATTGTGCATATCTGCCGCATCGGCTTGTATGTTGGCCAAACAAGTTTTAGCTAGGCTTTGCAACTTGTTAGTAAATTCAAATTTGCTTTTCTCAAGCTGATGCGCTCTAACTTTTTCCAGATAACGGCGGCGGGCAAACACAGTTGCAACATAATCATGCTTTGCAGCTAGACTTTGCAAAAAGTCCATATAATCTTTGATTTTTGAAAATTTATGGAAGTAATTTTCAAGGTAGGTTTTGGCTTCTTTAAAGCTGATATTCAAACGTTTAGCTGTACCAAAGGCCGTTGCACCGTAAATCAAGCTAAAATTAATTGCTTTAGCGTGACTGCGCTCAATCGGCGTTATTTGACTTATTTCTTTGTGAAAGATATGACTAGCAACTTCAGAATGAATATCACGTCCGTCTTTGAACGCCTGCAGCATCACAGGATCGTTCGCCAAGGCAGCCATGATTCTTAATTCAATTTGAGAATAGTCGACATCTAATAATACTCTGCCTGACTCAGCTACAAACACTTCCCGTAAACCATGTTTAACTTCAGCTCGTACAGGAATATTCTGCAAATTTGGATTTTGGGAAGACAAACGTCCCGTAGCTGTTTTAGTCTGCAAAAATTCTGTTGAAACCCTATTGGTTTCTGGATTACAAGCTTTCTGTAACCCTTCAGCAAATGCCAACAATTTCTGATACTTACGATAATCTAACAAAGTTTGGACCAAAGGATATGTTGGTGCTAATTCTTGCAAATATTCGTTGCGAGTTGAAATAAAGCCTGATTTGTTCAGTTTCTGCTCGCCACTAACCAAATTTAATTCCGTAAATAAGAAGTTACTGATTTGTTCTGGTGAATTTAAGTTGATTGGATGGCCAGCTGCAAACATAAATTGGCGCTCAGCTTTCGTCATCTCTGTATGATAAAACTCTTTCGCTTGGGTCAAGGCAGCTTGATCTAGCAAAATCCCCTGCTTCTCCATCTTAGCCAAAACTA
This sequence comes from Amygdalobacter nucleatus, assembly GCF_029167365.1. Taxonomy (NCBI): domain Bacteria; kingdom Bacillati; phylum Bacillota; class Clostridia; order Eubacteriales; family Oscillospiraceae; genus Amygdalobacter; species Amygdalobacter nucleatus. The sequence goes on along the minus strand of NZ_JARFNM010000001.1, from coordinate 577,711 downwards.
CAACTAAAGGTTGCTCAATCCTAAACAACAATGTGGCTGCCTTTGTCCATATAACCTGTGCATAGGCAACATCAAGATAGAAAAGCGTATTTTCAAGCAAACTCTCTATATCTTTCACTGTGACTGTAGCTTCTTTTTTGTGTTCATTAAAAAATTCAAGATAAAGATCTGTCTGTAAACAGCCTAAAGTGTAGGCTAAAAGGTCAATATCAAGGTAAGCGCTACCACTTTTAACCATTTTCACTTGCTTATTTTCACATGAGTTCCTCAACAACTCAGTTTGTGTGATACTCTCGCAATCTAAGCCAAAATCTGGCCGTAGGCTATAGACATCAAGTGCTTTCAATAAATCTTTTAATTGCCAACTATAAAAATTAGCCTTTTCATATGTTTGCGTTTGTGAAGCTAAACAGGTCAAAGGTTCAGTTTGGACTTTGCATAATAGCTTACGCAAAATTTCTGGAGCTAATACATATAATGTGCTTGGCTCAGCTAAAGTCCACAATAAACCATCTGTCACTGAATTACTCAACATAAAGGCCATTTCATTCGCCTTGATGGTATGCTTGTCATTTGTTATTTTTAGATAAGGCAGATAAAAATATTCCGTATTTTGTGGCAAGTCAGTAAACTCTGTCACATAATTTATTTTCCAATTAGCCAAATTCTTAAAAGCTTGTTGAAGCTCAGAATTTAAGCTATAAAACGGGCTAATTTCAGGGTTTTCAGCTTGTAATAGCTGCAACCAATTATGTAGCAATTGACGCGCTTCTTCATCATATTGCAAAAGTTGCCAATAGTTCAAAACTATATAATCGCGCAATAAGGCACTGCTTAATTGTAAATTATTATTTATATTTTCACGGCCAATCTGCCAGCCCAATTTTTCTATTTTAATCTCTGGTTCTTGCGTAAAATAATTAGCTGTAATATTTTCCTGCCACTGCCAAAGTGCAAATTCCGTAGGACTATTTATAAGCAAATTCGGGGTAAGTAAAGCTCTAAAATTATAAGTCGTTGTCGCTAAACTTTGTAATTGATAACGTTCGATAAGCGATTTAAATTTTAAGCTCTGCAAAACATTGGCTAGATCTTTTTGCCAATAACCTGGATTTTTGATTTTTTCCAATTTGCTCTCAAAAGGTAAGTCGCACTTAATCCGACTTAATTCTAGTGATAAAAGTAAGTTGTCACGATCTAAGCTAATTTTCTTCTGTTGTGTCTTAGTTAATTCGGATAAGTGCGCCAACAAATTATCTACGTTTTGATATTTGTTAATCAAGGTCATTGCACTTTTTATGCCTATGCCTTTAACGCCAGGTATATTATCAGATGTATCGCCCATCAGGCCCTTCATCTGTAACCAACCATCGCCATTTACGCCATATTCAGTTTGTAAGCGCTCCAAATCCCATAGCTCATAAACGCCAGCACCCTTAGGCATTAAGATAGAAACATTAGGATCTATCAATTGCAAGTCGTCCTTATCACTTGATAACACCAAAACCTGCATACCCTTAGATTTAGCCAAGCAACTTAAGCTGCCGATCAAATCATCAGCCTCATAACCTTGTTTGCCCAGTTGACTAAAGCCAGCTAACTGTAAGCTATTTCGCACCAAAGGAATTTGGCTGGCCAATTCTTCAGGCATACTGACTCTAGTTGACTTGTAATCTTTATATAATTTGTTTCTAAAAGTTTCTTTAGCTACATCCCAACAAAAAGCCAAATAAGGGGTTGGGTAACTTTGCATGACTTTCAAAAGAATATTAAAAAATCCATATGTCGCTCCCATAGCTTGCCCATCTGTACTTAATTGACTGTGAGCAGAGGCAAAATGCGTGCGATAAATCAAACTGTTTGCATCCACAATTAGCAAATCATATTTTGTCGAAGCCATGCTTATCTCCTTGTAACTTAATGGTTTGACCTTATAGCGAGATAATCTGCATAAGGAAAATTGGCATATGCTTGGAAGCAAAAAGCTTCCGGCCAAGCTTGTAACTTAATATTTATCTTTTTGACAGGGTGCTCAAATTCTAATTCGTAAGCCCAAAGCAAGGGGCTTACAAAAGTACTTTTTTGAGCCTGTGCTTGATTATATTTGTAGTCACCCAGTAAAGGTAAATTAACATTAGCTAGTTGGGCTCTGATTTGATGGAAACGCCCTGTCTCCAAACTAATCTGCCAAATAAAAGCATCCTTGTATTCAGCCAATAAGCGCATTGTTAAACTAGCTTTTTTATAATTAGCAGGTACATTAGAAGAGCTAGCTTGCCAAATACGAGCCTTTAGATGTTCTTCATCTTTAGCTAGATAATTCTCCAAATGATAAAGCCCTTCTTCAATTTCCTTAGCTTTGAGTTTAGCTAAAGCTAAATGATTAGCTTCTGTTATGGCAATATACGATTTTGCAAGTTGCCTTGACTTAATTGCAGATTGCATTCGTTTGGCTGTCTTCTCTGTTTTGGCCAACAGTAAAACTCCGCCAACTGTGTAATCCAAGCGGTGACATGCAACCAAATAAATATTGCCTAACTTAGGCCTGCCTTGTCGCTCAGATTCCTGCCTGATATACATTCTCTCTAAATTCAGAGTTTCCAGTTTGCTTGAGCCATCTGCCTGACTCAAAACGAAAGGATATTTGCAGACAGCTAACAAATGATTGTCCTCATAAACGACTGGTAATGGGCTTTGTTTAGCTTCCAAACGCTCAGAAACGAGTTTTTTAACTCTGACAGCTAAATCAGTCATCAAGTTCACCAGCTTGCCCTTCAGCTTTGCTTAAATTTTCCTTTAAGTGCTTGATCTCCTTAGCTGTTAAATAGCGATATTCACCCAATTGCAAATTGCCGAGCGTTATCTCCATTATTCTCAAGCGAACCAAACTTATTACTTTGTAGCCTAACGCTTCACACATACGGCGAATTTGGCGGTTTAAGCCCTGCGTCAAAATAATTCTAAACTTGTTAGTACCAAGCTGTCTGACCTCACAAGGCTTCGTCATCTGTCCCAAGATATGCACACCACTTTGCATCTGTTTTACAAAATCAGCTGTGATTGGCTGATCAACTTCAACTTCATATTCCTTGCTATGGCCATAGCGCTCACGCAAAATCGAATTGACGATACTGCCATCATTGGTCAACAAAATCAAACCACTTGAATCTTTATCCAATCGCCCGATTGGGAAAATTCGCTCAGGCAAATTCAGATAACTGACTATGTTATTCTTTTCGCGTAAATCGGTAGTACAAACAATCCCCCGTGGCTTATTAAGCGCCAAATATATGGCCTTAGGCCGTTCAACATTAATTAGCCTGCCATCTAGTAAAATTGTATCAGTCACGTCCACTCTGCTACCCAAACTAGCTATTTGGCCATTAACTTGTATGCGTCCCTGACTAATCAACGCATCCGCCTCGCGCCTAGAACAAATGCCCAAGCGGGCCAAAAATTTATTCAGGCGCTCATCAGTTACATTCAAAGGAACTGTATTTGTTTTAAGTTTAGAAGCTGAAGCTTGCTTAGCTTTGGAATTATGCTCTTTTAAATTTTTAGGCAAATGTTCTAACTTAACCTGTGCGGTCAAATTAGCTAATTTTTTCAATGTTTTATTTTTTTGCACTTTCTTCCCTTTCCCTCACTGTAAAGCTAAAGCAACTACCAACATGCAACTGGCTAACTAGATATATATGGCCGCCTAAACTTTCGACAATCTGTTTGGCAATAGACAAGCCTAAGCCGTTACCTTTTGTTTGTTCCCTAGACGAATCAATCTTGTAGAAGCGCTCAAACACGTGTTTTTGTTGATCTGCCGCAATCCCTTCGCCATTATCTAGCACAGAAATAACTAAATGCTTATGGATATTTCGACTGAGAATTAATTGTACCGTTCCACCAGATTGTGTATGCTTAAACGCATTGTCGATCAAAATAACAAGCAATTGTTCAAGATAATCGAAGCTGGAACATATCAGCAAGTCTTCCTCGATAAAGTCGCTCAAATTAAAGCGCCTGAAGCGTCTAATCTCTTGTTCCTGGAACATATATGGCTTAGAAAAATCCGGAACATTGAAAGTGATGTTTTTTTCAGTTGCCAAAATGCTAAATTTATTTTTCAGGGACAAGAAGAGATCTGAAATTTGGAAATAGTCTAACTCAATAGTTTCCCTATTTGCTTGCATACGACTCAATTTCAGAATTTCGTTGATCAATCTTGATAAGCGTAAAGTTTCATCAAGAATAATTTTATAATAGCGATGCCGCTCAGTTTCTTCTTCAACTAAACCATCACTTAACGGTTCAATCAGGCCGCGAATAGCTGTCAAAGGCGTACGAAGCTCATGGGAAACATTGGCCACATAATCTTTTTGCGTCTGCTCTCTTTCTTCCTGCTCCGTAATATCTCTAAAACTAGCCAAGGAACCAACAATATTGCCTAATTCATTATTCAACGCATCCAAAGCTATTTCGACAACCATCTTGCCGTATTGCCGTTTTAAAGTTAGCGAGCCGCCACGCAAGGTAATTTGCTGAAATTCATTAACTAAGCCCAAAGCTTGTGGCCAAGCGACAGCGTTACCATCTTCTGGCCATAAATCATTCTCAACTAGATAGGCTCTAAACATATCTTGCATAGCTGGATTCTGATGTGTAATATGCCCAGACAAATCATAGGCAAGCACACCTTCTGCCAAATTATTCAAGACTTGCTGCAAACGATTCTTTTCGAAGCGCAAAGAGCTAAGTGTCATGTCCAAATTGCTTGCCAACTGATTCATGCTCCGAGCCAAATCACCAATTTCAGCCGGGGCATTCTCATCTGCTCGCTGCGAGAAGTCGCCGTTGCCCAAGGCTAACGCAACATCGCGCGTCTTCATAAGCGGTTTGATCAAGCGTGAAACAATCAAAACAACTGGCACAATCATAATTAACAAGGTCAAGGATACCGCTATCAGCAAAAAGAGATTGAGCACAACTTCATTGCTGCGCAATAATTTCTTCGATTTAACTAAGTAAACAGCGCCTTTTAGTCCCTTGCTATTAACCGTTTCATTAACTGTAAAAGCAGATGAAATTACCATGAACTCATTGCCTTGCTTCTGTTCTTGTAACTCAGTCTGCGTTGATTTGTGCTGCTTATTCAATAAATTATTAGTTTTTGGCAAAGTTAAATTGAAATTATAATAACTTTGCTGCAAAAGTTCAGGTATAGTCTGCTTAATTTGCTTGACAATCTCACTTAAATCTTTTTCGCTAAAGCCATGCTGATCACGTAAGCAATAGGTAATTGTATCGTTGTAATCTACATGTGCAGATAAAGCTTGACCTACTTTTTGGCCTTTGGCAGGCACTTCACGCAAGGGATCAAAATAAACAATAAAAATATCTGAGCTGATTGCATTGGGTAACAAGTGCAGATAAATCTCTTGACCATGAATAGTTTCCGTCCCTGGCCCGAACATTGATTTGACCGTCTTAACAATATCATGCACAGTCACTTGCAATTCTGAAAGCTGATTTTTCTGAAATAAGTTTTGCGTTACATACGAAAAAAAGCCAAAAATAAGCAGTGAGAAAAGCAAAAGGCAAGTTAAAATCAGCACAATAACCTGCTGAAGAATAGTTAACTTTTTCATTGCTTTCCTTTCTGCCTACTAAAAATTCCATCGAAACTGTTAATGCTGAGCTAATTTCAATCAAATCTTCGTGCTCTTCAAGCGATAGCCAACGCCGTGCACTGTTTCCACAGACCATGGCAAATCATAATTACTCAATTTCTTTCTAATCTGTTTAATATGAGTATCAACAGTACGACTCTGTCCGACGCTCTCATAGCCCCAGATTTTTTCCAAAATCTGCTCACGACTAAATGTAACATTCGGATACTTAGCTAAGAAGTAGAGCAATTCTGCCTCTTTCTTCGTAAAATGAGCTTCCTCGCTATTTACTTTTACTTGCACATTTTTCAAGTCAATCTCTAAGCCAGGAATTTCGACGAACTTACCAGCTGCTGTAATGGCGCGATACGCGTTTGTCTCTTCCACTCTGCGCAAAATAGCCTTAATTCTAGCAATAACTTCTCTTGGACTAAACGGTTTCACAATGTAATCATCAGCGCCTAATTCCAAGCCCAAAATACGGTCTATTTCTTCGCCACGAGCCGTCAACATAATAATCGGCATATTACTGAATTTACGCACTTCGCGGCACATTTCCAAGCCGGACATAACAGGCATCATAACATCTACTATCGCAAAATCCGGCTTCAATTCTTTAACGAGCTTCAAGCCGTCTTCGCCATTGAACGCCGAATGCATCTTCATGCCTTCTTTTTGCAAATATAAGCGTAATGACTCGTGCACAATCGGATCATCGTCACAAACTAATACCACTAACTCCATACTCTTTCCTCCTTTGCACCGGCACTACCATCAACTCTTTACCCTATAAATTGTACCATGCTTATACAAAATCAGCTTTAAGTTTAGCTCAATTAGAGCGATTAACTGAAATGACATCTGGTATAGCCTTCAAACGACCAACTACCCTGTTATATTGTTCTTGTGAACAAACTTCAATCGTAATATCCAAAACAGCCGTTACATCTTTGACTGAATTCATCGAACCAGAAATAATATTTATCTTCTCATCAGCTAAAGCATTCGAAATATCGCCGAATAGATGCCAGCGATCGTGGGCCATGATCTTCAACGCAACTGGATAATTGCCCTTACGCTCAGCCACATTCCAGCTAACTTCAATCAATCGACTAGCCTTCTCTGCCTCGATCACACTCAAAGCGGACTTTTCCAAAACTGAACGAATATTGGCGCAATCTTGGCGATGTACCATGACACCTCGGCCCCGTGTAATATAGCCGATAATAAGATCCCCTGGAACAGGCGAGCAACAACGTGACAAACTGACTTTACAGTTATCGATGTCTTTAACTTCGATACCCAAATCATTCGAACAATGTTTGTGTTTACTTGTTTCTTTTTTGTTCAAAGTAAAAGCGTTTGTCGACTGGCTATTGTTTTCTGTCTCTTCTTTGATCTGCTTGGCCAAAGGATTATAAATCAAATTGCCATAACGGTTAATGTAATAGCCTAACTCTTCTAATTCAGTACTACTCAAGCTACGTAAATAAGAATCGCGCAATTTCGGTGCTACTTTAGTTGCCGTTAAGCCAGATGAAGTATCACCAATCGACGCGTACAAGTCATCAATATTACGGAAACTATAACGTTTCAAGATAGCATCGGCGTATTCGCTCTTAACTAGTGTCAAGGAACTAAAACCAATTTTTTTAATTTCCTTCTCCAGTAATTGCTTACCACGTTGAATATTTTCATCACGTAATTCTTTTTTGAACCAGTGCGTAATTTTGTTACGAGCAGTTGAGCTTTTTACCAAATTCAGCCAATCGCGACTTGGGCCTTGTATTTTATCGGAAGTCAAAATTTCGACTATATCGCCATTTTGTAGTTCATAAGTCAACGGCACAATTTTACCATTGACCTTAGCTCCATACATATGATTGCCAACGCCTGAATGAATCGCATATGCCAAATCGATAGGGATTGCTCCTTGCGGCAATGAAATAACATCACCTCTAGGTGTAATGACGAACACCTCTTCAACAATTAAGCCCGTTTTCAAAGAATCCATATATTCTTTGGAATTGCAATAATCTTTTTGCCATTCAACTAAGTTTTTCAGCCATGGCAAATTGCTATTATCTGCTTCTAAAGAACCTGGTTTATCAAAGAGACCTGCTTTGTATTTCCAGTGTGCAGCAATACCATATTCAGCTGTTCTATGCATCGCAAAAGTACGTATCTGCACTTCAAACGGATAGCCTTTAGGACCAACAACCGTCGTATGCAAGGACTGATACATATTGGGTTTAGGCATAGCAATATAATCTTTGAAACGGCCAGGTATAGGCGTATAAGTTTTATGGACTAAGCCTAGAATTGAATAGCAATCAGCCACAGTATCGACAATGATACGGCAAGCAAATAGATCGTAAATTTGGTCCAAATTTTTGCACTTGTTCTTCATCTTGCGATAAATGCTATAAAAATGTTTCGGGCGCCCATCAATCTCACACTTGATGTGCATATCATTAATTAAAGCTCTAAGGTGTTCAATAATTTCTTGTAAATAGCGTTCCCGCTCAGCCCGTTTTTGCGTAATTGCGCCAACTAGCTCATAGTAAGCATCACGATCAAGGTAATACAGGCAAAGGTCTTCTAATTCCCATTTCCACATATATACACCTAAGCGATCTGCTAAAGGTGCATATATGTCCAATGTTTCTCGGCTGATTCTTTCTTGCTTGTAATCACGTTGCGACTTCAACGTGCGCATATTATGCAGACGATCTGCCAACTTGATCAAAACAACGCGTATATCTTCGGCCATCGCCAAAAATAGTTTGCGGAAATTTTCAGCCTGTAAGTCTTCCTTGGACTCATAGCTCATCTTGCCTAATTTGGTGACACCGTCAACTAATTTAGCAATCTCAGTCCCAAAATTTTCTGAAATATCCTGTAATGTCCGACCTGTATCTTCAACTGTATCATGTAATAGGGCGGCACAGATTGTAATTTCATCCGACTCAATTCCCGTCAAAATTTGCGCAACTGACAAAGGATGAATAATATAAGGTTCACCTGTCAAGCGTTTCTGATTGCCATGGGCTTGAGCGGCAAATATGTAGGCTTTTTCAATCAAGCTTAGGTCTGTATCCTTACCTGCATAAGCCTGATATGATTCAATTAATTTGATATACGTTGACTGAATCAATTCCAGATATTGACCATAATAAACATGCGTCAGTTGGTCCACACCTGTATCATGCGAAGCAGAACTTTCTTCCCCTTCAAGTTGTAATTTGCTATGTTCATGTCGATTCACTTCGTGGGCGTGATTAGTTTCGACAGTATCGATGTTCTCATTCGCCATAATATTTCCTCTTGTCACATCTTCAAATATAGCTAACGGCTACTTGGCTACTAACATTCTAAAAGTATCTGCCGTCTGCAAAGATAGTTGTTTTTTTAAGGGCATAAACTTAAGTAGCTGAACTTTGTCAGTTAGTTTATAAGATTCAATGATATTTAATTCTCGCAAAATTTGCAAACATTGGCAAACTACATTCACACCTATTCTAAACGCCTGCTCGCCATTGTGTTTGAGCGTAGTTAAACAAGGATAATAAATTTCACCAAAAGCCGCTATATCTAAATAAAGCAAATTCATTTCACCATAGGTTTGAATAATGTTATAGAAATCAGCCAAAATTGTATAAATTTGTTTAGCGTTAAGCCCTTCTAGCGTAGAAACTACTTCTGTTTCAGGCCCATTTTGATTTAAATTGCCCACAATATAAGCGCCTTTAACAATATACTGAGCTGAAATAGTATGCCTAAACTCGTGCAAATTAGCTGTAAATAATAAATTAAGCTGCGTATCTGTTTGCGTGGCAATTTTCGCTAATAATGGCTGATTAAAAGCTAAAAGAGCTATACCGTTATCCAACAACATCTTGCTATGCCGAGCTTGACTGCCAATTAAGTTGGCACTTTTTAATTTGCCAGCATATAAATAAATTGGTAGAGGTCGATTAGGTCCATATGGTTCAGTTAAAAGTTGCTTTTTTAAATCTTCGACATTAGGTAGAATAGCTTCACCATTTTCAGCAGAAATTAAACTATCATAACTAATTTCTACCTTGGCTGACACAGCTTCTAATTGTGACTGCACAGACTCATTAAGTAAGTTATTAAATTCATTAAATTTAGCTGCATAAATGCTAAGACCTACTGCCAAAGCATGTCCACCAAAGCTGACAAACAAATCTGGCTGTTTAGCTTGTAAATTAGAAATTGCTTCATACAGGTTAAAATTGCCATAAGAACGGCCAGATGCTTTCAAAACTCGCTGCCCCTCCGTTTCAACCTCTGTGAAACAAAGACAGGGCTTTAGGTATTTCGTCTGTAAACGAGCTGCAACCAAACCAATAATACCGCTATGAGCTGAATGAAGTGGAACAGACAGAATCGGCTTTGTCAAAAATTCTGGTTGGCTATACAAAAAAGCCTCTGCTTCTTCGCAATATTTTTCTGTTAGACTCTGGCGTTTCGCATTAACTTTGAGCAAATCTAACACATATTGCTCTACCTGATCTTTGTCATCCGTAAGTAAGCAACGCAAGCCTAAATAAGCATCATCAATTCTCCCACAAGCATTAAACTTAGGGCAAACATAAAAGGCAATATCACTATACGTCAACAAATTACGTTGTAAATTTAATTTGGCAAGCAAAATACTTAGGCCAATTTGTCCAGTCTCATGCTGTAATTTATTAAAAGCGGCACGAATGATCTGCCAATTTTCAAAAGTAAGTGGCATTACATCGCTGATTAAGCCTAAAGCAGCTATTTCAACAATTGAATTTGTAAGGCAACCTGTAGCTAAATTTAACGTTTTTTCCAAAGCTTGCGCTAGCTTAAAAACAACGCCTGAGCCAGATAAATCACGATTTGGATATTGTTCATCTAAGCGTTTAGGATTAACGACTAAATCTGCTGGTGGCAAAATTTCTGGACACTCATGGTGATCTGTCACCAATACGCATAGCCCTGATGCCTTTAATTGTGCAATTTCAGGTGCAGATTTAACCCCACAATCAACCGTTATCACCAATTCATATTGATTCTTTAAGATGTAATCGACAGCATGTTGACTTAAACTATAACCTTCTTGTAAGCGATCAGGTATATAAACTGCCAAATTATAACGCTCATTTTGTAAAGGTGAGCTTGTAAAATTGCTAGTTTTAATTAAGGCATGCCAATTATCCTTTTTGGCTAAATCTAACAATAAAGTAGTTAAATCTGTCGCTTGCTCAGCTTTCATCTGCCACAAAGCAGCCCTTAGACGTAAAAAAGTTAAATAAAGGCTACTTGCTGCCGACATACCATCTAAATCATAATCACCATAGATCAAAATTTTAGTTTCCTTACTTAAAGCTGAAATAAGCTTCTCACAAGTAGCTTTCATATCGTGTAATCTGAATGGATCACAAATTGAATCTGTCCACGTAATTGGCTCATCTAAACTATAATCGTGGAATGGTGTCAAATAAGCTTTAGCTTGTGTGGCATGTAAATCATATTTTATAAAGTGCATCTTTATTCTCTTTCAAAATAAAAAATAGACTAGTCAAGTTTAACTTGAACTAGTCCATTTTTCAAAATTGCTAACTAAGAAAATTACTTAGCCTTGCGCTTGTTCACAATATATTGCGCCCAGAATACTGTAGCCAAAGCAACAGATGAGTAAGAGCCAACAATAATACCGACCATCAATGGCAAGCTAAATTGCACGATACTTGTAATGCCATTTGCTGCTGCAAAGACAAAGGCTACTAAGACGGCAATAAACGTACACACTGAGGTGTAGATTGAACGTGAGCAAGATTCACGAATTGATAAGTCGACCAAATCAGGCAAGCTAACTTTAGCGCCAAACAATTTGGAATTCTCACGAATACGGTCGAAGATAACAATCGTATCATTGACTGACCAACCCAAAATCGAAAGCACAACGGCAATAACTGTATCATTCAAGGCATAACGTGCCACGATAAAAGTTAAGAAAGCAATAAAAACGTCATGGATCAATGCCAACAGTGAGAACGCACCAGCTGACAGACCAGAAATGCGGCGGAAACGAATCCACACATACAAAACGATCAAAACTGACGCAACTATTAGGGCCAACAATCCATTAAATAAAGTCTCGCGACCAATGTAAGGATCGACAACGTTTGAATCGGCAACTGTCAATTTGATATTTTCGCCAGCTTCCTTGGATAATAAGTCACGCAAAGCAACCAAATCCTCAGGCAACAAAGCTTTGTTACCAGATACGCTAACGCTCAATGAACGTTCATTAGTTGTAACTGAAGTTGAATCTTGCACTAGGACTGGCACACTCAATTTTTCACTAGCTACATCGGATAATTTCTCAGTGTTAATATCACCCTCACCAGTGACAGTATAACGAATGATTGAACCACCTTTAAATTCAATTGACAACTTCGTGCCAAAGATAGCCCATGAGACCAAGCCAATTGCAATCAATACAATTGAAACGGCCAAGAATTTGTAACGATTCTTATAGAAACTAAAGCCAAACAGAGGTGCTAAACGATTCGCAATTGTGTAATTGTCCTTCTCTTCACTTCTGATCTTGCTTTCCTTAGCAATCATCTTATCACTTACACGATAAAGACTTGTCTTACGCAAAGGTTTGAAGACAGCCAATGAGCGCATCATTGTATTGGACAAATAAGCACCGCAGAACAAGTTCAAAATAACACCTGTCAACAATGAATAGCCGAATGACAACATGGAACCTGTGCCGAAGACCATCAAGCAAATAGATGAAATAGCAACTGTGACGTTACCATCCAAAATAGAAGCAAAGGCACGGTCAAATCCATAATGAATAGCTGTTTGCGTAGGTGTACCTGAACGCAATTCCTCACGAATACGCTCGCAAATGATGATATTAGCATCAACACCCATACCAATTGACAAAATAATACCTGCTATACCTTGCAAGGTTAATGTCTGCTGAGGAATTGAAATTACCAATAGGATACCAACAATCTGTGCAACCAAGGCAACACAAGCAACAATACCAGCTAAACGATAACGTTCCAATAGGAAAATAAAGATGATAACCATAGCCACAAGACCAGCTAAAATCATCACACGCAAAGCGTCATTACCTAATTTAGGCGAAATAGCATTTGAACTGATAGCTGTGATTGAGAAAGGCAAAGCACCAGCATTGATCTGGTTAGCTAAACGAGCTGCACTCTGTGCATCTTCCATACCAGTAATTTGAGCCTTACCATCCATAATCTTAGCTTGCACAATTGGCGCTGACAAAAGCTTGTCATCCATATTGATTGAAATAGGTTTACCTAACAAGCGTGATGTAGCATCAGCAAACTTCTTAGCGCCTTCTGGTTTCAAATCCAAAGAAACGAAACTGCTACCACTCCGCGTATCAGCCATAGCATCTGCGCTAGCTACATCATTACCAGTCAACACAACTTTGCCATCTGGATCTTTGAATGTGAGCTGAGCTGTCTGACCTAACTCTTGCATAGCCTCTTCTGGATTGAAATTCTGTTCATTAGATTTCCAAGGGAAACGAACAATAACACGTCCAGATTGTGGAACGGGAATAACATCACGATCAAGAATTTGCAAATTATCAAGTCGTTTCTCCAAAACAGAAACTACTGAGCGTAACTCGCGATCAGTTGGTGTCCCGCTGTAATCCTTTGGTGCAAATACAGCCTCAACACCACCTCTAATATCAATACCTAAACGAATATCTTTGGCGCCATAAAGCGGCAAAGTCTTACCTTTGGGAGCTGGTAATGTCAAACCTGTCCAACACAAAATGGTTGCCAAAGCGACACATAAAACAGCTACAAAGAAACTCCAACTATGGGATTTGCGAATTTTAGTTCTAGCCATAGCCTAATCCTTTCCTCTAGCTCACATGAGCACTATAACTGGTCCATTTTACATAAAATTCAAAGCTAAGGCAAGCAAATGACGTAAAAAGCCAGCATCTCCGACTTATTCAGCCATATAACGCCAGCATATAATTCATTTTAGCTATATCTATTTAAATAGATATTTTGTTAATCTAATCGCTAGAAATTAATTATCCATCTTCGCCTTTTAAATTAGGTGTATATGGTATAGTTACTAGCTCTGTGCCTAACTTTTTAATTTGTTGTTTAGAGCCGTTAAGTTCATCTAAATAAACTTCCAACGCACTTATTTCTTCAGGTTTAAGGATCAAAACCAACGTCACTTTAGCAGCAAACTCATTACTAAATATCTGCCACTTCTGTTTGTTAGCGTAATAGCAGAACTGATCATAAAGCGCATAATCCAAACTAAATGTCACTTTTTCCCGTTTGACTAAACGTTCATAGCTAGCTTCTTGTAAAGCCAAATTACCTGCTTTGCTATAAGCTCTGACCAAGCCACCTGCCCCTAGCAAAATACCGCCAAAGATTCTCGAAACAACCAAAAGCGTGTTATTTATTCCAGCTTCAGTCAAAACATGAAAAAGCGGGGCCCCTGCTGTCTGACTAGGCTCTCCATCATCACTAAATTTGGCATACTGTTGTTCATTCAGCGTGTCATAAAATTGCCAAGCATAGACATGATGCTTGGCATCTGGTTGCCTAGTTCTAATTTCAGCTAGTTTTTGCTCAAGCTCAGCTAAATTAGCAATGGGTACAGCATACGCAATAAAAACTGAACGTTTGATAGTCAAGCTGATAGTAGCTTCTGACTGTACCTTAACTAGTTCTGTTTTTAACATAAATATCTACTCACTAAGCAAGGCATGTTGCCAAACTTCTTCGACCCGTTTAACTGAGATAATCTGCAAGTTTTCCTTTACTTCCTTATCAACATCTGTTAAATCCTTAACATTCGCAATTGGGATCAAAACTGTATGCATCTTAGCTCGATAAGCTGCCATCAATTTTTCTTTGAGGCCACCGATTGGAAATACGCGTCCAGTTAAAGTCAATTCACCTGTCATGGCAATGTCATGTCTGACTTTCTTATGACTTAGGGCAGAATAAAGCGCCGTTGCTAAAGTTACGCCTGCTGAAGGGCCGTCTTTAGGTGTAGCACCTTCAGGAATATGAATATGAACATCTAATTCTTGCCATTTAACTTCATCTAACTTTAATTCATCTGCCTGACTGATAATATAAGTCCAAGCCACGCTTGCTGATTCTTTCATCACATCACCTAAATTACCAGTTAAATGAATCTTACCATTACCCTTACTGATCTTAACTTCAACTTCCAACGTCACGCCGCCGACATAAGTCCAAGCTAGACCTGTAACAACGCCAACTAAATCGTCTTTATGCACACCTTCATCAATATAGGGCGCCACTCCCAAATAGTCAGCCAGATCTTTTACTTTCACGCTTACAGGCAACAAGGCATCTTCACTCTCAGCCAAAATTTTTGTCGCAATTGTACGGCAAATTGTCTTCAAACATCTTTCTAACTGTCTAACACCCGCTTCACGCGTGTAATTATCAATAATGTAACGTAAACACTTATCGCTAATTTTTATCTGCTTGGAAGTGTATGCTATTGAGGCTAAAAGTTGTGGCCAAAGATAATGCTTAGCAATTTGCAGCTTTTCAGTTGCCGTATAAGAACTTAGATTAATTACATCCATTCTATCGTACAAAGCCATCGGTATATTTTCGTAATCATTGGCTGTGACTATAAACAAGACCTTACTCAAATCATATGGTAAATCAACGTAATTATCGCGGAACTTGTCATTCTGTTCGCCATCCAAAACCTCCAACAAAGCAGCTGCTGGATCACCCTTACTGCTATAAGCCAACTTATCAATTTCATCTAGCAAAATAACGGGATTGTCACATTGAGCTGTTTGAATTGCCTTGATGATTCTACCTGGCATAGCCCCAATATAAGTGCGTCTATGGCCGCGAATTTCAGACTCGTCATCTACACCACCTAAACTTATACGCTCAAGTGGTCGTTTAAGTGCATCAGCTATTGAACGCGCAATGGATGTCTTACCAATACCAGGAGGTCCGATCAGGCACAACAATTCAACCGTCTTCCCCTTCGTTTGCTTGACAACACGCAAATGACGCATTGCCAAATATTCTAATATACGCTTCTTGACCTTCTCCAAACCATAATGATCAGACTCTAACTTCGCCTTAACTTGCTTAATATCAAAATTTTCAGCCACCATTTTGCCCCATGGCAAACTCAAACAAAGATCAATATAATCACGCAAATTAGCAGCTTCTGGGCTTGTTGAACCAAAAATGGCCAATTTATCGATCGCCTCTTGTAATTGCGCACGAACATCTGGCTTGAGCTCAAATTCAGCTAGTTTTTTGTTAAGTTTGGCAATCGTATCATCTTCTTTACCATTACTCAGCTCTTTACGCAACAATTTTATTGTGTTTTTGATTACATAATCGCGCTGCTCAGCTTTGATGAGATCTTCTGTTTCACGATCAATTTGTCGTCTTAGATTTGCCATACCCAAATCGCGCTTAACTAAATCCAACGTTAAATACAAACGCACAAGCACATGTGGACAGGCCAATAAATAAACTTTTTCAATATAAGAAACAGGTACTGTCTCGGAAATGGCATCACACAAGGCAGAAAGATCCATCTTCGTGTAAAGTGACTGATACTTGCCTAAATCATTCGCAGACTTATTTTCAGCTAACCATTTTTCAAAATAAAGGCGCAGAATAGCCTGCAAGGCAGCTAAATCATTGTTTTTCAGTTTTGTACCGGATTTAGGTAAGGAAAAGCCGATTTGCTTCTCTAAAGTCGAACGATTGATAGTTTTAAATTGATAATCATCAGCTAACAATCTGACCTGAACCAGATCTATTTGCCCATCAGATTGCCGTTCAACTAGTTCCGCACGGCAAAGTACCTGTATCATCACACGCGTGGAATTATTATCATCATCGTCCTGCAATGATAAAATCTGCCCAATCACACCGACTTTAAGTTGTTTATACTCACTATCGCGGAAACTAATAAACTCAGGTTCTTTAGTTTTATTAGTAACATGTTGAGATTTAGCAAAATCAGCTAAACTAGCTTTCTCGGACTCATCCAGCAAAGAAGCAATGAAAACAAGTCCATTACCGTCTAAGCTCCGCATCGCACCTTGATAAGCAATATAATCAGCACAATCAAAGACACCATTACTTCCAGGTAAAACACAACTCTCATACACAGATAATTGAGGCATAACCAATAGTTCATTATCTTTTTCATGCTCTGAAAGTTGCCTAAAGAAAACTTCATGCTGGTTAGAAGTCTGCCCATTAGAACGCAATGAAGCAAAATAATTCATCTCATCTTGATAAATAGCAAATAAATCTAATTTAACCTTTTTCCTAGCCATATAAACAACCAATATAGTAAAAAAGGGTGGCGTAAGCCACCCTTAAATAATCACACAGTATAGATTACTCGTAAATCTTAGCAACTGTACCAGCACCAACTGTACGACCACCCTCACGAACAGCGAAACGTAAACCTTGCTCAATAGCGATTGGGTAAATCAATTCGATATCCATGTTGATATGGTCACCAGGCATACACATCTCTGTGCCTTCTGGCAATTTGATAGAACCAGTAACGTCTGTTGTACGGAAGAAGAATTGTGGACGATAACCATCAAAGAATGGCTTATGACGACCACCTTCAGCTTGTGTCAAGACGTAAACTTGGCCTTCAAACTTAGTATGTGGATGAATTGTGTTAGGCTTAGCCAAAACTTGACCACGCTCAACACCATCACGAGCAATACCACGCAACAATGTACCGATGTTTTCACCAGCTTGTGCGAATTCCATGCTCTTGTGGAACATTTCAATACCAGTAACAACAGTCGAAACAGGCTCATCGTTCAAACCAACGATTTCAGCAGCTTCGTTCAACTTGACTTGACCACGCTCGACACGGCCAGTAGCAACAGTACCACGACCAGAAATTGTGAAGACTTCCTCGATAGGCATCAAGAATGGTTGATCGATAGGACGATCTGGTGTTGGGATGTATTCATCAACATTCTTCATCAATTCAAGAATGCACTGATACTCAGGAGCATTAATATCTGTAGATGAGCTCTCCAAGACCTTCAAAGCAGAACCACGAACGATTGGTGTGTTATCGCCATCGAAATCGTATTCATTCAAGAGGTCACGAACTTCCATCTCAACTAAGTCAAGTAATTCTTCATCATCGACTTGGTCAGTCTTATTCATGAAAACAACAATTGTTGGAACGCCAACCTGACGAGCTAACAAGATGTGCTCACGTGTCTGAGGCATAACACCATCAGCAGCGGAAACAACCAAGATAGCACCATCCATCTGAGCAGCACCGGTGATCATGTTCTTAACATAGTCAGCGTGCCCTGGGCAGTCAACGTGTGCATAGTGACGTTTTTCAGTCTCATACTCAACGTGTGTAGAGTTAATTGTGATACCACGCTCACGCTCCTCTGGTGTCTTATCGATGTTATCGTATGAAGTGTATTCTGCATCGCCAGCGAGAGCTAATACTTTTGTAATAGCAGCTGTCAAAGTTGTTTTACCGTGGTCAACGTGGCCAATCGTGCCGATGTTGACGTGGTCCTTTTTTCTCTCATAAACCTTCTTACCCATATGAAGGATCCTCCTTTTGCTAAACGCAACTAAAATGACAATCGGCAAAAGCCAATATCTTAATATTAAAGATTTTTACAAAATTTGCAAGTCACTTCGTCACTTTGATTATTGTTTTAATACTTTTTCCATAATTGACTTAGGCACTTCTTCGAAGTGGTCAATTTGCATCTGGAATGTACCACGGCCCTGTGTCTTAGAACGCAAAGCTGTAGCATAACCAAACATCTCAGCCAATGGAACCATAGCCTTAATCTTTTGGGCACCAGTTAAAGCTTCCATACCTTCGATACGGCCACGACGTGAGCTAATATCACCCATAACATCGCCCATGTACTCTTCAGGTACAGTAATATCAACACGCATTACAGGCTCCAACAAAATTGGATCTGCCTTACGCATAGCTTCCTTGAAAGCCATAGAACCAGCGACCTTAAATGCCATTTCAGAAGAGTCAACTTCGTGATATGAACCATCAACCAAGCGAACCTTAACGTCAACAACTGGATATCCACCTAAGATACCAGCCTTCATAGCTTCCTGAACACCAGCGTCAATTGGTGCAATAAATTCCTTAGGAACAACACCACCAACTGTTACGTTCTCAAAGCTATAACCAGCACCTGGTTCATTAGGTTCAATTTCGATAACAGCGTCACCATATTGACCATGACCACCAGACTGACGTACGAACTTACCCTGAGCTCTTGCAGGCTTACGCACAGTCTCTTTGTAAGCAACTTGTGGAGCGCCAACATTAGCTTCAACCTTAAACTCACGGAACAAACGATCAACAATAATATCAAGGTGTAATTCACCCATACCAGAAATAATTGTTTGTCCTGTTTCAGCATCAGTATATGTTCTAAATGTAGGATCTTCCTCAGCTAACTTACCTAAAGCAATCATCATCTTATCTTGTGATGCCTTTGACTTTGGCTCAATAGCAACAGAAATAACTGGTTCTGGGAACTCCATTGACTCCAAGACGATTGGATGATCTGGGTCGCAGATTGTATCACCAGTTGTTGTTTCCTTAAAGCCAACGATAGCTGCAATATCACCAGCATAAACATCAGTGATCTCTTTACGGTGATTAGCATGCATTTGCACGATACGGCCGACACGCTCACGCTTATTCTTTGTTGCATTCAAAACATAAGAACCAGCTTCCAAATGACCTGAATAAACACGGAAGAAGCAAAGCTTACCTACGAACGGATCAACAGCGATCTTAAACGCTAAACCAGCAAATGGTGCATTATCATCGGATGGTCTCTCTTCCTCTTCTTCAGTTTCTGGATTTACGCCCTTAATGTGTGGCACATCTAATGGTGAAGGTAAGAAGTCAACAACAGCATCCAAAACTTTCTGAACGCCCTTGTTACGATATGAAGAACCACAAACTACTGGGATCATCTCGCAACGGCATGTTGCCTTACGCATAGCATCCTTCATCTCATCAATTGTCAATGTTTGGCCGTCTAAGTATTTCTCGATCAAAGTATCATCAGACTCTGCGATCTTCTCGACCATCTTATCGTGCCACTCATTAGCCAAATCAACATACTCAGCTGGAATATCAGTCTCTTCAACTTCCTTGCCATCTTCGCCATGGCTGATATATGCCTTCATTGTCATCAAATCAATTTCGCCAATGAATGTATCTTCTGTACCGATTGGAATCTGAATAGGTACTGCATTAGCATGTAGGCGATCGTAAATTGACTGCACAGATTTATAGAAATCCGCACCAGTAACATCCATCTTATTAATGTACACGACACGTGGAACGCCATAGTGATCAGCCTGTCTCCAAACAGTCTCTGTTTGTGGCTCAACACCGCTCTTAGCATCCAAAACTGTGACAGCTCCGTCCAAGACGCGCAAGGAACGTTCAACTTCAACTGTAAAGTCAACGTGACCTGGAGTATCAATGATATTGATGCGGCAATGTCTCCATTGTGCAGTTGTAGCAGCAGATGTAATTGTGATACCACGCTCCTGCTCTTGTGCCATCCAGTCCATGGTTGCACCACCATCGTGTGTTTCTACCATCTTATAGATACGACCTGTGTAGTACAAGATACGTTCTGTTGTAGTAGTTTTACCAGCATCGATGTGCGCCATGATACCAATGTTACGTGTATTCTCAAGTGAGAATTCTCTTGTCATTAATTACTACTCCTTTGTTAAATGCAATTACCATCTGTAATGGGCAAAGGCACGGTTTGCTTCTGCCATACGATGCATCTCTTCTTTACGTTTGAATGCACCACCGGTACTGTTACTTGCATCCAAAAGCTCACCTGCTAAGCGCTCGACCATAGTCTTCTCGCTACGCTTACGTGCAAAATCAACGATCCAACGCAGTGACAATGTTTGACGACGCTCTGGTCTTACTTCGACTGGGACTTGGTAGTTAGCACCACCTACACGGCGAGCCTTAACTTCCAATTGTGGCATCGTATTCTCTAAAGCTTTTTCAAAAATCTCTAAGCCCTCTGTATTTGCTTTCTCGTTTACCATAGCAAGAGCTTCATAAACGATTCTCTGGGCTAAACCTTTCTTCCCGTCCAACATGACGTTATTGATCAACTTACTGACTCTAACATCATGATACAGGGGATCAGGAAGAACTTCTCTTGTTGGGACATGTCCTTTTCTTGGCACTTGTCTTCCCTCCTTTACATGATAGTGCGAATTTCATCGCCATCACAGGTACTCAAATCGCTAATGCGACTGTCAGGCCATCACATGTATAAATGTGAGTACTGATCTTTGAGTTCAACCTGATCCGATTATTTCTTAACCTTAGCTGACTTTGGTCGTTTAGCACCATACTTAGAACGACCCTGCATTCTGTTAGCAACACCAGCAGTATCCAATGTACCGCGAATGATATGATAACGAACACCAGGTAAATCCTTAACACGGCCACCACGAATCAAAACAACTGAGTGCTCTTGCAAGTTGTGACCAATACCAGGAATGTATGAAGTTACTTCCAAACCTGAAGTCAAACGAACACGAGCCACCTTACGCATAGCTGAGTTTGGTTTCTTTGGTGTTGTTGTCTTAACGACAGTGCAAACACCGCGCTTTTGTGGTGAAACAACGTTGCTTGTACGCTTCTTCAAAGTATTCATCTTTACATGCAAAGCTGGTGCTTTTGGCTTGTAAGTCTTTGAGCTGCGTCCTTGCTTAACTAACTGATTGAACGTTGGCATCAATACTCCTCCTTTCACAGGCAAAACTAATAGATTGGCACAAAACCAATCTTCACAATTATAATCTTCTTTTTGTATTTTGAAAAGGCCAATTTGACCAAAAAACACGTAAAATTTAGCTTTTACGCAACCTAATCAGCCTATTTGTGATAGGCTTCATTCGCATTTATTTTATATGCACGGTAAATTTGTTCAATTGCAATAAATCTAGCTACACCATGCGTTAAGGTTAAAGGGCCAAACGCCCATGTCGCCTGACATTCTTTAATTATATCAGCAGCAAGACCTCTTGAAGAACCTATTATCAATGTAAGCTCCGAATTTCCTTGCTCCAACCATTTAGGTAGCTTCGCTGCTAACTCTTCTGAGCTAAGTTCTTTACCATGTGGTGTTAAAGCAACCTTATAAGCTTTCGTAAGCCACTTTTGCCGAATTAAATCAGCTTCTATCTTGAGTGCCCGTCTAGCTTCCATCTGATCAGGCTGTGCAGTAATTTCAACTATACTTAAATTGCAAAAACGTCTTAAGCGTTTCTGAAAATCACTAATACCCGTGAGAATGTATTTTTCCTTAACAGAACCAACAGCTACAATCTGTACCTGCATCAATCGCCTGCCTGTGAAAAATAAGCTTCTTCAGATTCATTACGAATTGAAATATCCGCACCCAGACCTTGCAGTTTTTCCACGAAATTCTCATAACCACGCTCAATGGAACTTACTTTAAAGATCTCAGTTTCACCTTTAGCAATTAATGCTGCCAAAACCATCGCAGCTCCAGCACGCAGATCATGTGCTTCCACAACAGAGCTTGTCAATTGACAAGGCCCTTCAATCAAGGCCATACGATCAGCTATCTGAATATGCGCTCCCATCTGCTGCAAATAATCCACATATTGGAAACGATTATCCCATACGTTTTCAAACATCCTACTGATACCAACAGCCTGAGTTAATAAAACAACCGTTTGCGGTTGCAAATCAGTTGGGAAGCCAGGATATGGCAACGTCATAAAAGAAGTAGCATGAAACTTTTTCTCTGAATCAGCAATGATATGACAATAATCATCACCGGAAATCACAGCTATACCCATCTCTTTAAATTTAGAAGTTAAAGGTTCCATATGTTTAGGAATCAAATTTTTAACAATAACATTACCCTGCGTAATAGCTGCAGCAATCATAAACGTACCAGCTTCAATCTGGTCAGGAATAATTGAATATGTAGCATTAGCAAGCAAACAAGAAACACCTTCAACACGTATTACATCCGTACCAGCGCCACGAATCTGAGCACCCATAGCATTCAAAAAGTTAGCTGTATCAACGATATGTGGTTCCCGTGCAGCATTCTCTATCACAGTTCGGCCAAAAGCTTTAGTTGCTGCAATCATCAAATTCATAGTTGCACCAACACTGACTTTGTCCATATAAATCTTATTACCAGTCAAGCAACGCTCAACTGTAAAATTGATTTTGCCATAACTAATAGAATGTTTAGCACCTAACGCATTAAAGCCCTTAATATGCAAATCAAATGGACGCGTGCCAAAATTACAGCCACCTGGCAAAAAGCACTGTACCTTACCAAAACGCCCTAAAATTGCACCCCATAAATAGTATGAAGCCCGAATCTCTCTAGCACGTGTATTTGTAACTATATGTGTGTTAATAGTCGTTGGATCTATTCTTAAAGTACCATTGTTAAATTCTATTTCAGCGCCTAAATCACGAATAATCTCAACTAAAGATACAATATCCGAAATCATGGGCACATTTTCAATTACACACGGTCCATCCAATAAAACACTAGCAGAAATAACACCTAAAGCAGCATTCTTAGAACCGCTAACTGTTACCTCGCCTTTTAACCTATGTCCACCTTTAACATAATAACTAGTCATCGTCACACACCATTACTGTTCTAAAACAATTTTCAAATCTGCATCACTTACATCAGCTATATTCTTAATTTCAACGCCATAGTCTTTGGCCTGCGCTAACAACTCATTCTTAGCTGCGATAAACCATGGATCAGTAAGCGTATCACTCTTATTTGCAGCTTTAATCATAGAACGATACATGCTACCTTCCGCTGGCAAAATAATCGTAAACTCAGTACCAGAACCTAATACCGACTGTACCAAAATCTCGCCATGATGCATCTTAACCAGTTCTTTGACAATAGAAAGTCCCAAACCAGTTCCGCCACTTTGCCTTGTTCCACTATTATCCACACGATAAAAGCGGTTAAATATGTAAGGCAAATGCTCCTCAGAAATTCCAATACCGTTATCAGCAAACTTAATTGTAACATCTTCCAGCAAACAGCTGATATAAATATCAAGCTTGCCACCGCGTACACCATATTTTATAGCGTTACCTATAATATTACCAAAAGCACGAGATAAAGAATCAGGTTCAGCAAAAATCATCGGCACTTTATTCAAAACATAGCAATTAACAGTAATCTCTTTTTCAGCAGCTTGTATAGAAAAGCGATCAATCAGGCTTCTAATTAAAGGCTCAACCTCAGTAAGTTCTACGTGTGATTGACGTCTGTTACCATCAATACTAGACAGTAAGAGCAAATCGCCGACTAATGCTTCCATTCTAAAAGCATCATCACGGATTTTTTCAACATCTTGTTTAATCTGTGCCTTATCCTTTTCCTTAATGCCCCAATCTAATAGCGATTCCGTATAAGCCTTAATTGTTGTAATCGGGGTTTTAAGTTCATGTGAAACGTTCGCCACAAATTCTTTTCGCTGTTTATTTAGTAACTCTTGCTGTGTAAAATCCTGCACGACAACTACAGTATTTAAAAGTTGCTTATCCTGATAATTAGTCTTAACAGCTAAATTGACAGACTTATCGTTAACTGTAAACGTAATAGACTTTGGATTGACTTGCATTAAAAATAAGCTCTTTATACCAGGTACATGCCCAAACAGAGTCAACATATCTGTCAAAGAACTAGGCTCCTCATGCAAAGATAAGAGCTCTAAAGCACTTTTATTAACGAAAGTACATTTACCATTTTTATCAAAATAAATAATGCCTAAATGCAAACCAGAAAAAGCTGCTAGCTCTAAGCTAGCCTCCTTATCATTCGTCGAACTGAAATCTAAGAAAGGTAAAAAGTGCAAAAACAATTGTCTAAGTCGCTTATGCCTACGTAAGAGCAACAAAAACAAGATTAAACAGACAATTGTAAAAGACAAAGCTAAACCAACAACTAATAACGGATCCAAGGCAACCTCAACCAACTAATCTACTACTGGCTTCTTCTCAAAATAATAGCCAACACCACGCTTAGTCATGATATAACGATAATCACCTTGATTGGTCTCTAATTTTTCACGGGTACGTCGAATAGTAACATCAACTGTTCGAACATCACCATAATATTCATAGCCCCAAACCTTGCATAACAAATCTTCACGTGAGAAAACTTGTCCAGCATTAGCAGCCAAGAAACGTACAAGTTCAAATTCACGTAAAGTCAAATGCAAATTTACGCCATTACGTCTAACTTCATAGCAGTCAGAATCGATCTCAATCTCGCCGAATTTCATAACCTTAGAATCGTTGTTCTCAACTTCACCAAGATTAGATCTACGCAAAGAAGCCTTAACACGTGCCAAAACCTCACGGATGCTAAACGGCTTGGTAATATAATCATCAGCTCCAAGTTCAAGACCCAAAACCTTATCAATCTCCTCACTCTTCGCAGTAAGCATGATAATAGGCATTTGGAACTTCTTGCGCACACGTCTACAAACGTCAAGGCCATCAATACCTGGCAACATACAATCAAGAATAATCAGATCAGGTACATCCTTATCGATCATTTCAAGTGCCTGCAAACCATCATAAGCTGCACGAGTAAAGTAACCTTCACGCTCTAAATTAGTTGACAAAACATCAACTATATTCTTTTCATCATCAACAATTAAGATTTTAAAGCTCATACCCATAACCCTCTACGTAGTACTTAAATAATAGCAAAAAAACGCTATCTAAACAACATTGCGCACAATAGTAGCAAGCAATGGAATAAAAATATTAATAAAAAAGGACATAAAAAAATCCGGCGAAAACCTATTTTCCCGGGCCGTCTCCAGCCAAGTATCTTCGGCACAAAGGAGCTTAACTTCTGTGTTCGGAATGGGAACAGGTGTGGCCTCCTCGTTATCTTCACCGGAATGGTAAGGGTGAAACACCCTCAAAACTACACAGAGCTCTTAGTAAACTCTATAACTTCCTCAAGTTCTTCGTCATCTTTAAGACTACTCTCTTTTGAAATTGTGGTCAAGTCTTCGATCATTAGTATCTGTCCGCTACGTACATTACTGTCTTCCACTCCAGACCTATCAACCTGTTTGTCTTTCAGGGATCTTATAACCTTGAAGGTTTAGGAAATCTCATCTTGAAGGAGGCTTCACGCTTAGATGCTTTCAGCGTTTATCCCGTCCAAACTTAGCTACCCAGCTGTGCCATGAACATGACAACTGGTACACCAGAGGTTTGTCCATCCCGGTCCTCTCGTACTAGGGACAGCTCTTCTCAAATTTCCAACGCCCACAACAGATAGGGACCGAACTGTCTCACGACGTTCTGAACCCAGCTCGCGTACCACTTTAATCGGCGAACAGCCGAACCCTTGGAAGGGACTTCCCCTCCAGGATGTGATGAGCCGACATCGAGGTGCCAAACTCCCCCGTCGATGTGAACTCTTGGGAGGAATCAGCCTGTTATCCCCAGGGTAACTTTTGTCCGTTGAGCGACGGCAATTCCACTTTCTACCGCCGGATCACTAAGTCCTACTTTCGTATCTGCTCGACATGTACGTCTCGCAGTCAGGCTCCCTTATGCCTTTGCACTCGTTGCACGATTTCCAACCGTGCTGAGGAAACCTTTGAACGCCTCCGTTACTTTTTTGGAGGCGACCGCCCCAGTCAAACTGCCCGACTGCCATTGTCCCATTGCCAGATTATGGCAACTGGTTAGAAATTCAATATCATCAGAGTGGTATCCCACCGTTAGCTCCCTTGAATCTGACGACTCAAGTTCTCAGCTTCCCACCTATGCTGTACAGATAATATCGAATCCCAGTAACAATCTACAGTGAAGCTCCATGGGGTCTTTCCGTCTAGTTGCGGGTAACTTGCATCTTCACAAGTACTACAATTTCACCGGGTACGTTGTTGAGACAGTGCTCAAGTCATTACGCCATTCGTGCGGGTCAGAACTTACCTGACAAGGAATTTCGCTACCTTAGGACCGTTATAGTTACGGCCGCCGTTTACTGGGGCTTAAGTTCTATGCTTCGATTGCTCTAACATTTCCCCTTGACCTTCCAGCACCGGGCAGGCGTCAGCCCCCATACTTCATCTTTCGATTTAGCGGAGACCTGTGTTTTTGCTAAACAGTTGCTCGAGCCATTTCTCTGCGACCTAATTGCTTAGGCTCCCCTTCTCGCGAACTTACGGGGTTAATTTGCCGAGTTCCTTAACAACGCTTCTCCCGCTCGTCTTAGGATTCTCTCCTCATCTACCTGTGTCGGTTTACGGTACGGGCGCCTTTATACTAAATAGCAGCTTTTCTCGCCAGTGTGGAATCATTTACTTCGGTACTTTATTTCCCTCCTCATCACAGCTTGCCTTTGGATGCGTTCTTTACTACATCCCAGCTTCTCTGCTTGAACTCACTCTTTTTGCAGTGAGCTAAATTATCCTCCTGTGTCCCTGCCTCTCTTATACATATAACGGCGGTACAGGAATTTTGACCTGTTCTCCATCGGCTACGCCTCTCGGCCTCGTCTTAGGTCCCGACTAACCCTGGGCGGACGAACCTTCCCCAGGAAACCTTAGATTTTCGACGGCATAGATTCTCACTATGCTCTCGTTACTTATTCCAACATTCTCACTACTGATACATCCACATGTACTTCCGTTCATGCTTCTCCTGCTTACAGTACGCTCCCCTACCAATCTCTCGATTCCGTAGCTTCGGTATACAGCTTAGCCCCGTTTATCTTCGGCGCAAATTCACTCGACTAGTGAGCTATTACGCACTCTTTTAATGAGTGGCTGCTTCTAAGCCAACATCCTAGCTGTCTATGCAAACTCACATCCTT